>NZ_CP058601.1:1868484-2491312 GCF_013402815.2 Natrinema halophilum | reverse complement strand
CCTGTGGAGGGACCGTCGAGGACGACCAAATCGAACTCCAGGGCAATCATACCGGCCGCATCGAGGAGTTCCTTCGGAACCGCGGCTTCAACGTCGCATAATGCCCGCGATGCTCTGAGACGACTTCCGAACCACGACCGAACCGCGCGTTCACTACCGTTTCGACGCTACTACCTGTCAGTACCGTCATCGGTCCGTCCGCCGCCGCGAGTCATGAGCGGATGCGACCGGCGGTCGAGGCGCGATTAGAAGGGGGATTCGCGCTGGGCTGATTCGCTGTCGCCCGACTCGTCTCCGTCCTCGCGGACGAGGCCGAACTTCATCCCGTACTTTTCGAGGCCGCCGTCCATGCTTTCGACGCGGGCGTCCGCCGTTCCCTCGTAGGTGGAGATGAGCTGTGCGGCCTGGACGCTGGCCTTGCCGTGTGGACAGACGGTGACGATGTGGTCTGCGTCCTCGAGTTCGTCGACTCGGCTCGTCAGTTCGTGGAATGGAATGTTATCGCTGCCGGGAATGTGGCTGTGTTCGAAGGTTCGCTCGTCGCGGATGTCGACGATGCGAACGTCGGCGTCGTCCTCGAGAAGTTCCTTGACCTCGTCGGTGGAGATTTCGCCGTCCATTACCGGCGCGTTAGGCGGCGGACCGAATAAGGATGCGGGTCCCAGTGCGGCCCGGTCGTGGCCCGCTGCTGGAACTGGCCCGGCAGAAGCCGTTCATCGAACCCGACCCATTTCGGCCGCCGTCGGCGAAATATCGACTGTAAAAGCGGACCGATCGATGACTACGGACGATCACAGGAGCCCGTCTTCTTTCGCCAACAGCAGCGCCGAGAGCGTCGAATCGTTGGCCGGCGCCTCGCGAGCGCGCCCGACCGCTTCGTCGACCGGCACCGTCGTTACTTCGAGGAACTCGTTGTTGTCGTGCTCGCGTTGACCCGGCTCGAGGCCCTCTGCGTAGACGACGCCGCGGTCGTGTCGTAAGACACCCGTCGCAACCGCGTACTCCTGAAGGAGTGCGGTACTCGTCGGACGAAAGCCGGTTTCCTCCTCCAGCTCGCGGGCCGCTGCCTCCGTGTAAGACTCGCCGTCCTCGACGATTCCCGCAGGCAACTCGAGGTGGGTTTCGCGGATCGTCGGACGGTACTGTTCGACGAACAGGAGGCGATCGTCGTCGATAGGTTCAGCATCGTCGCCCGCGGGATCGGCGGTGTCTTCTGTCGCCACGTGGACGCTGGCGTCGATCCGTGCGACGACGACGACCGCCGGCGGCAGATCCGCCCAGTAGTACCGTTTCTCGCTCCCGTCTGGCTGCTCGAGGCGGTCGAAGCCGCCGTTGTACCAGCCCGTCTCGTACTCGGTTCGCTCCTCGAGGAGTTCCCACTCGTCGGGTGCTGTCATCGTGAGAGGGTGGGTGCTCGATGGGATAATAGCTGGTGGTCGCCACTTCAGCCGGTGATGCGGCCGGGTTACCGGAGCAGTTCTGGAAGATCGATTAGTCAGTCGTGTTTCGAGGCTGTCGACTCGATGATGCCACCTCTGATTTCGAGTCCCGAAAAAGACCCGCGCAATCGCGCCCCCAATTGCTATGTTTCGGGACTGCTATCGTTTCGGGACTGCTATCGTTTCGAGACCGCTGACGTATTGCGTTTCTCGAGACGCCAGTCCGTCATCGGTTCCATCGGTTCGGTAATCGTTGTTACCGTCTAGACCAGATCTCGGTATAATCGTCCGAAAGCCTGCCGACGAAGCGTTGCCACCGCCGCGTCTTCCTCGTTCTGGTACGTCGCTGCAACTGCTTCGCTGTCGGGCCCTGCATGCCAGGCGACGCGGTCGACGCTCTCGTGGCCGACCGTCGTCACTTCGCCGTCGTAGGATGCGACCCACTCGTCGAACTCCTGGCGGCTTCCGACGTGGACCTCGAGCATGCTTGCGAAGAGTGCGTCTCGAGCGGTCTCGACGACGTCACTCGTCACACGTTCGTCGTACTCCTGGCGATCGAATTCCATCGCCTTCGCGACCTCGCGGACGACCGTCTGGGCCGCGGGACCGACCGCCTCGTAGCGTTCGCGAGCCCTCTCAGTTGTCGCCGGTGAGAACGTTCCGACCGTATGCATACTCGGATAATCGCCAGACCAGCAGTTACGCGTTTTCGTTTTTGCTGGCGTCGCTCTCATCTGTATCCGCGTCGCGTTCTTCCGTGTCACTCTCGTTGGCGTCGGCGTCGGCGTCCGGCATTGCGTCGTCCGCGTCGCTTTCACTCGAGGACTGCATCTTGCGAGTCATCTCTGCAGCCTCGCGCAAGACGGACTCGGTTTCGCCGGTCATCGAACCACGGCCGGGCTGTCGGCTCTGGCGAGCGAGTCCGTCCTCCAGAGACCCGGGTCGTCCGGGGTCGTGACTGTGGCCGGCCCCGTGTCCGTGTGCATGCCCACCCTCCTCGAACTCGGGCGTGTCGATTTCTGCGGCGTGCTGGGTGACGATTTCGCCAAGCTCCTCGGGGTTGCAATCGCTCCAGTCGGGTGCGTGCTCCTCGAGCCACGCGCGGTGGTTTTCGCGCCCGAGCGAGGCGGTAATCGCGAGGTGGTTTGCGAGGTGACGCGCGTCAGCCTCTTCGGCATCACAGACCGGACAGGCGTATCCCATAGAAATTCCTACGAACGCGAACGGTAAAACCTCCCGCACCCGGAATCGGGATCGGGATCGGTATCGGGATCGCGGATCAACCGAGCTTTCGAATCATCACGATCGCATCCTCGCCGTCGCCGTAGTATCCGGGTACTCGTCGGAGCGGATCGAAACCGAACTCTCGGTAGAGCCGTTTTGCCTCGTCGTTCGACCGTCGAACCTCGAGTTTCACCGTCTCGGCACCCCGTGCGGCGAGGACCCCGAGCGACCGGGTGAGGAGTGCCGACCCGACGCCCATCCCGCGCCGGTCAGGGTGGACGGCGATGTCCTTTACGTGGCCGAGGGATCGACCGACCTGCTGGATCGTGTCGGCGACGACGTAGCCGGCTACTTCGCCGTCGGTTGCTGCGACGAGAAAGCCCGGTTCGCCGAGGAACCGCTCGAAGGCGTCGTACGGCCAGGGCTGGGAAAACGCCTCGTTCTCGATGCGAACGACCGCGAGGAGATCCGCACGCTCCGCGGGTCTGATGGATACTTCGTCGGTTTCCTCCGGAACGGGCGTCGTCACACGAGAGGGTAACACACCGAACAGTAAAAGACGTACGCGTCCCGGCTGTCACCCTCGCGGGGGACGGAGCCGGCGAACCGAACCCCTCGCAGCGGTGTCTACTCCCCAGCGTCACTCTCCTCGTTCCCGTCCGCATCGTCGTCGAGGCCGGTCGTCGGCTCTTCGTTCTGGGTGCCGCCGTACTGGGTCTGCTCCTCGCCGTCCTGATCGCGGTCGTCAGCCATGCGAATCACTCCGCCTGAATCGCATCGATTTCGAACGTCTCGGTCAGTTCCTTCAGCTCGTCGAGGGCGTGTTGCTCCTCTCGGAGGTTTTCCTCGAGGAGATCGGCCGCGTCGTCCATCCCGAGGTGGTCCGCGAGCGGAATGAGGTTCCCGTATGCGGCGATCTCGTAGTGTTCTGTCTTCTCCGCGGCCGCCATATTGTGATAGTCCATCACGTCCTGGGTCGGCTCCATCGAGGTGAATTCCTCGTACTCCTCGAGTAGCCCCTCGACGCCCTCACACTCCTCTTTCTCGGGTGGCTCGCCGAACTCGTCGAAGACTTCCTCGAGGCGATCGATCTGATCCTGCGTCTCTTCGCGATGATCAGCAAACGCCTGCGCGATATCGTCGTGCTCGGTATTGTTCTCGAGTTCCTCGAGCGCATCGAGTAGCTGGTGTTCTGCGTGGTAGATGTCTTCGAGGCCGTGTTCGAACAGGTCATGAATAGTATCCATACTCATGGTGTAACCAGCCGACCGTTCACCAGCCGTGGGAAAAAGGCACGCGCCTGCGACAGCAATGTCGTCGTGCCGACGTGCCCATATTCGGCCGCTACAGTGTGTGACCTCATATTTTGGCATCGGTAGAGCCGTGGGCGATCCGATGGTCGTCCCGGTTCGTCGCGTTGCTCACCGGATCGACCGGCGTCGTGGCTCGCTCGAAAACCGCGACTGGCTCCCGGCCGACGCGGGGACCTTTCGGTGGACTGAACACGTCAGCCGTCGAGACGCCAGCTATGTCTCTCGCCGACCTGACGGGCGATCTCGTTTCGATTCCCAGCCACGAAGACGAGACCGCCGCCGGCGACTTCATCGAGGAATGGTTGCGACGCGAAACCGACGCCAGCGTCCGGCGGGACGACGCCGGAAACGTGATCGCGAGGAAGGGGACCGACACCGAGACGCTCGCGCTCGTCGGCCACCACGACGTCGTCGAACCGGCGGAGTCACAGATCGAAGCCGGCGGAAACGAGTACATCGTCGAGCGACGTGACGGACGGCTCTACGGCCGCGGGACGGCGGATATGAAGGGAGCGCTCGCAGCCGCTATGCTCGCCTTTCGGGACGCGGATCCGGACGGGGAACTAGTCTTCGCGAGTTTCGTCGGCGAGGAAGTCGGCGGGATCGGCGCTCGACACGCGGTCGACCGAGGGTTCGACCCGGAGTACGCCGTCGTCGGTGAGGGATCGACCAACTACTCCGGCTCGGACGTCACCGACGTCGCCGTCGCCCACAAGGGCCGTCGCGGGAGTTCGATCGTCGCCAGCGGGACCCCAGCCCATGCAAGCGAGGCCGACGCCGGCGAGAACGCGATCTACCGCGCCACTGCGGCCGTCGACCGCGTCCGAGACCTCGAGGTTCCGTCGGTCGACGTGGCCGGTGATACGCTCGAGGGGCGGCTCACGGTGACGGAGATCGAAGGCGGATCGGCGATGAACGTCGTTCCCGCCCGCTGTGCGGTCACCGTCGACGAGCGGACGGTTCCGGGCGAACGCGCCGACCTCGAACGAGTCGAAGCGCTCGAGGGGATCACGTGGACGGTCGATCAGGACCTGCCACCGATGCACTGTGAAGACGAGGCGTTCGCCGAGAGCGTTCTCGAGGCCGCTGACGACGCCCAGGATGGTCGCCCCGAACTGGTGACGAAACCCCATGCAACCGACGCTGGTTGGCTTTCACAGGCTGGCACCGAGTGCGTGATCTACGGCCCGTCAGAACCTGGCGAGGCCCACACCGACGACGAGAGCGTCTCGATCACCGTGCTCGAACGGTGTCGCGAAACATACCGACGGATCGCAGAGGAGTGGCCGACTGCGCGGTGAGGCAGGCGTGGCCGACTGCGCGGTGAGGCAGGTGTGGCTGACTGCGCGGTGAGGCAGGAGTGGGTTCGGTGGCGGGGCTGAGCGGTGTCCCTCAGACACCCGGAACGCCGACCGCGGCGAAGCCGGTGACGCCGAGCGCAGCGAGGACGTAGAGGACGATCAGAACGGTAACCCAGGCGACGAGAGCGATCATCGCCGCTGCCGTCCACTCGCCGGGGTATCGCCAGTTGATCACCGCGATGTAGGCGAGCAGGGCGACCAGCGGCCCGACGAGCGGAATCCAGCCGACGAAAAACCCGACGATCGCCCAGACGATCGCCCCGATCAACGCGGTGACGATCGCGTGGTCGTAGTCCGCCCTCCCGACGATGATGCGTGCGCCGGCGTAGATACCGAGCGCACCGATTAGCAGGCTCACGACGAAAACGACGATAGACGCAAGCGGCGAAGCAACGGCCATAGCGATTCGTTATGCATCGGGGTACTCGAATAAGGCATCCCTTGCATATCCAACACATTCCTCGCGCACGGTTGGTTTCCGAACGCGTCGCTCTCGATCCCGGCTCCGGATTCAGGCCGTCTCGAGACTTGACATCTCGAGATTCGATACGTCCTCGCGGTGTTCGCACTCGTGTCACGCTCTCGATTCGCTCGCCGCTTGAAGAGCTGAAACACCGTAACCACACGTTGATACCCCGTCCGGGCGAAGGGAGTATCCATGGCGACCGATCAGGCACAGGATGACGCGAGCGATGGCGACACGTACGACCGATTCGAAGACCGAGTGACGCGCATCTCGAACGTCGGTAATGCCGCCGGAATTCTGCGATGGGATCAGGAAGTCGTAATGCCCGACGAGGGGACGCCGGCCAGAGCACAGCAACTCTCTACGTTGTCCTCGATTAGCCACGAACTTCTGACCGCCGACGAAACCGGGGAACTGCTCGCGGCACTCGAAGGGGATGACCTCGCTGACGAGGAGGAGGCAGTCGTTCGCGAAGTCCGCCGAACGTACGATCGCGAGACGAGCGTGCCACAGAGTCTCGTCGAGGAAATCTCCGCGACGGCGTCGAACGCTCATCCAAAGTGGAAACAGGCTCGGGAGAACGACGACTTCGGTCACTTCGCGCCCACCCTCGAGAAACTGGTCGATCTCAAGCGAGAGTATGCGAACCACATCGATCCCGACGACGATCCCTACGCCGTCCTCTTTGCGGACTACGAGCCGTACATCGATCTCGAGACCGCCGAACGCGTCCTCGAGCGTCTGCGCGAGGAACTCGTCCCGCTGATCGATGCAGTCCAGGACAGCGATGCGGAGCTGGCGACCGACGCGTTCGCAGGCCAGTTCGACGACGACGATCAGGAAGCCCTCGCGCGGGACGTCCTCGATTCGCTGGGGTACGACTGGGAACGCGGCCGCCTTGATACCGCACCGCATCCGTTCTCGTCGGGAACCCAGTTCGACGCGCGCGTGACGACGCGGTTCGACGAGTCGGATCTACTGGGATCGATCACCTC
Source organism: Natrinema halophilum (assembly GCF_013402815.2). NCBI lineage: Archaea > Methanobacteriati > Methanobacteriota > Halobacteria > Halobacteriales > Natrialbaceae > Natrinema > Natrinema halophilum. The sequence goes on along the minus strand of NZ_CP058601.1, from coordinate 2,484,514 downwards.
GACGATCCACGAGTTCGGCCACGCGAATTACACGCTCGGCCTCCCCGACGACGGGTACGCCACCCCTCTCGGCGAGGCTCGTGACCTCTCGGTTCACGAGTCTCAGTCTCGGCTCTGGGAGAACCACGTCGGTCGGTCGCGACCCTTCTGGGAGCACTTCCTGCCGATTGCCCGCGAACGGTTCCCGGAACTCGAGGACGTTACGCCGACCGAGGCCTACGAGGCCGCAAACCAGGTCTACGATGACAATCTCATCCGGGTCGAGGCGGACGAACTCACCTACCACCTCCACATCGTGATCCGCTTCGAGATCGAACGCGACCTCGTAAACGGCAACCTCGAGGTTTCGGAGGTCCCCGACGTCTGGAACGACAAGTACGAGGAGTATCTCGGCGTCCGTCCGGAGACGGACGCGGAAGGGTGTCTGCAGGACATCCACTGGTCACACGGCGACTTCGGTTACTTTTCGACGTACTCGCTTGGCTCCGTGCTCGCCGCGCAACTGTACGCCGCCGCGGAGGCCGACCGTGGCCCGTTCGACGACGCCATCCGCGAGGGCGAGTTCGACGAACTAAACGCCTGGCTCCGCGAGAACGTCCACCAACACGGCAAACGCTACGTCACGCCAGACCTGATCGAACGAGCGACCGGCGAGGACCTGACCGCCGACCACTTCGTCGAGTACGTCTCCGGGAAGTACGGTGATCTGTACGACCTCGAGGGATACGGTCGTCGTTGAAACGATGCACCCACCGTTCGGACTGCTGCGGACAGCGAGGGTTCGCTGGCCGTAAATTCGCGAGCGGGGCGTGCACCGACCTGCGACGACTCCTACACTGCCCCCCGAATGCAATCGGGTGACGGCCCGAGCCGGTCGACAGTACTCCGGTTTGTGCCCCTCATTTTTTGTGACGTCGCCCGTCTATCGGGTTACGATGACGAACACACTCATGCAAGATACGGCAATCGTGACGGGTGCAAGTTCGGGTATCGGCGCGGCGACGTGCCACGAATTGGCAGATGCGGGTGCGAACGTCGTCCTCGCGGCCCGCAGCGAGGACCGGTTGCGAGACCACGCGGATGACATCGAGACGAGTAAGAGCGTCGAGACGTTGGTCGTTCCGACGGACGTCCGCGATGAAGAGGACGTCGACGCGCTCGTCGAGGCGACCGTCGACCGGTTCGGTGGAATCGACGTGTTGGTGAACAATGCGGGACTACTGCGTGGCAGCGACGTCGAGTCGATGACGACCGACGAGTTCGAGACGATGCAACGGACGAACGTCGACGGCGTCTTCTACGCGACCAGAGCGGCGTTGCCCCACGTTCGCGACCGCAGTGGCCACCTGATCTTCGTCGCGAGCTTTGCGGGCCAGTACCCGCGCTCGTTCAATCCGGTCTACGCAGCATCGAAGTGGTGGGTACGCGGCTTCGCAAAGAGCATCGCAGCCGATATCGGCGCGGACGGCGTCGGCGTCACCGTTATCAACCCCTCCGAAGTTCGTTCGCAGTTCGAGGCCGACGGGACGACCTTTGCAGACCGGTTCGGCGAGGATGAGGTCAGCGAACCCAAGGAAGTCGCCGAAGCCATCCGCTTTGCGGCGACTCGCGAAGGCTCGAGCGTGAGCGAACTCGATCTGTACCGCCGGGACAAACTGGCCGACGGCTTCTGATCGTCACGGAGCGGCAGCCGTCGATCCCGTTCGGACGGCCGTCGATGCGGTACAAAAGGAGGGTGACACTGCCGGGTACGGACTCACCCGTCCCAGGCCCCCTCCAACGAGTATGCGAGTATCCATTCCACGCATGCCGGGCGTGTACTTCGATACCGACGGCGAGTCGACGGCAAAGACCGTCGCGCTAACCGCCGCCGGTCGGCGAGCACCGAAACCACACGGGTACGCGATTCAGTTCCTCCCGTACCTGTGGTCGTTCGACGTCGACCTCCGGGAGGTGCCGAACGAGCACCCGATCCAGTACCTCCACCCTGAAGGGGCTCGGAGTTTGGGCGAACTCTCCCCCACCCGCGGCGTCCGCGAGGCCGGCACCGAACTCGAATCGGTCATGCGATTCGTCTGGTCGGTCAACGAGGAAGTCGAGTCGGCGACCGGCGAACTCCTCGGCATGTCGTCAGACGACGACGGAATCACCATCGAAGTTCAGGACGGGACCGTCAGCGCAGACGGATCGGCGCTCGAGACCGACGAGTTCGACGTCGACGAGTCCGGCACTGACGAGTTCGACGTCGACGAGCCCCACCACAATAGCTTCGACCCCGACGACGAAGCGTAACCCGGCCACGGTGTCGTCGAATCGGTCGGGAAACAGAACTGACTACAGCGACCTGAACCGGCCATCCGCATCAGTACGAACTAACCCGCCTCTTCTCCGAATGCTCGCCTCCGTATGCTCGACGCGCAATCTGTCACCTCGAGGACACCAGATATCCGCCGATACCGAACGAGAAGACTGCGAGCAGCGAGACCCCGAGACGGAGTAGTTGCGGCGTCGAGCCGAGCGGTGGTGGCCCCTTCGAGATCTCCATCATATCGTACCGCATCACCTTCTCGCGGTGCCTGTCAGCCTCTTCGTCTCGCGCGGGAGGCTCCCGATCGAACGGTTCATCTGCCGTCGGAATGGTGGCGTTCTCGGGCCGTTCGATAGCGACGTAGCCGGGCCGCGTATCCGGATTCCCCTTCCGAAACTCGGCCCGTTCCGAACCGGTCATGTAGTCGAAGGCGGGTGCACCCTCTCCCGTCGGGACGCGGTACATCCCACCGTTCTCGAGGGTCTGTATGTACAGCTCCTGCCCTCGATCTGAGAGGTTTTCGTATTCGACGATCGTGACGCCCTGTTCCTCGAGTTTTTCTCGGCCGTCGAAGGTGATGGCCGTCGTATCGTGCGTGAGTACCGCCTGGACCGGGAACAGAGCAGGTACTGTAAAGAAGAGGATAGCGATGGCGACGAGCACCGTCCCGAACCGGGTGCGTCGATCCGTTGGTATCACTCCAGATCAGCTCGATTAAACGCCCAGTAGCCGACGAACAGCGGGACGACGAGCCAGAACGCCAGAACGACTATGGAGAACTCGTCGGTCAGGTATATCGGCAGATCGAGATCGGCGGTAGCTGCCTGTACAGTCGCGCTTTGATCGACGTTCGCGGCGCTATCCCGGAACAGTTGTTGTTCCAATCCGTCGGGCACCACGAGGTTTATCGATTTCCGATACGCGAGGTACGGGCTCGTGTACTGGACGGCGTTGTAGAGGTCGGGATTGCTCTCCATTCCGAGTATGCCCGTATGAACCACCCGAACCAGATTTTTGACCTGAATCAGGGGGAATACGTAGAGGATAACGAGGACGAAGTACGATACAAGCGAATTGGCGATCGCGCGGCTACGCGTTGCTGCTGCCGCCGATATAGCGATGGCGATGCTAACGAACACCGACCCGTAGATAATCGTCATCAGCAGGGTTCCGAGAATCAGACCGACGGGAAACGCACCGTGTTTTGTCAGCGAAACACTCACGGCAGCGATATACATGAATACCACACCCGATGTGACGATGGCGAACCGACTCAGGAGCTTTCCGGCGAAGACGTCCCGTCGGGTATTCGGCATGGATAGCAGGAACTTGATCCCGCCACCCTCGCGTTCCCCAGCGATAGCCATGTACGTCGCAGCCAGCGCGACGATAGGCAGCAATACAGCCAGAATCTGCGTCATGGTCTGGAACTGGCTCTGAACGATTTCCGTCCCGCTTAGTCTGTGACCGCTGCTCGTGTGTCCGAGTAAGACGGCGATCAATCCGAGGAGGATGGTCGCAGCCCAGAGCGTCTGGGACCGTCGCGCTCCCTTGAAGTCTTTCTTCGTGACGGCGAGCACACTCATACGGAGGCCTCTCGGGACGTGCTGTCCGACCCCTCCGTGCTCGTTCCATCGCGTCCACCGCCTGTATACCGGTTGAAAAGTTCCTCGAGTGATGTCTCGTCGACGAGAATATCGACGACGTTGGCCTGCTCATCGACGCGCCTCACCACATCGGCCTTCACCGAAGGGTCCGTACAGTACGCTGTCAGCGTCGTCTCTTCAACGATCACCTCTGTGACAGCGTCTAACGCCTCGATTTCTTCTGCTGCCGGTTGCATCTCACACTTGAGTTCGATGCTCGCACGGCCACCCGCCTTCTTTCGAAGACCGTCTATCGTATCCATCGCGACGAGTTGTCCGTCGTTCATGACGCCGACGCGATCACAGACCGCTTCTACCTCCGAGAGGAGGTGACTCGAGAAGAAAACGGTCGTTCCGTCATCGGCTCGGTCACGAATTATCGACCGCATCCGTTGGATACCGTTCGGGTCAAGTCCCGCCGAGGGTTCGTCGAGGATGAGGACGTCGGGGTCGTCGACCAGCGCCATCCCGAAGGCGAGACGCTGTTGCATCCCCGTGGAATAGCTGGCAGCTTTCCGAGCTGCGTCGTCTCGGATGCCGACAGTCTCGAGTATCTCGTCGGGGTCGTCCTCAGCGGCTTTGGTCTCGATAGTCCATTCGACGTATTCGCGCCCGGTCAGGTACTCGTCGAACTCGTACCCTTCCGGGAGGACGCCGATGCGATCGCGGATCGCGGCGGTGTCCTTCTGGACGTCCATTCCGAGGACCTGGGCGGACCCGTCCGTCGGCCTGATGAAATCGAGCAACATGTTGATCGTCGTCGATTTCCCGGCTCCGTTTGGACCGAGGAACCCAAATATTTCACCGGATTCCACCGTCAGGTCGAGACTATCAACCGCGATAGTGTCATCACCGAATTGTTTCGTCAATCCATTCGTCCGAATAGAGGGCATGCGTCGACCTCTACGTTCCTTGTAAGGTGTGTAATACCTTACGGTCTGTTGATATATGATGGGAGCGTGCCGTTGCGTCTCGAAATAGTTCGCTATCGCTCTCGGTCACCCGCATACACTTTCGTGTACAGTCGACAGCCATCCGTTTCTCATCCGTTTCGAGTCCCCGAATCCCGTTTGCGAGGAGGCCTTCGAGGGGAGTCGGCGGCTGTCATGCTCAGTACGACCTGTAGCCCACCTGCCGGTAGTTCGATCGATTCCTGATGGAGTAGTCATTGAACGTCAATGCACGCCTCGCTCCCGGATTCGCGGCCAGCGAATCTTCGGCGGTCGCAGCAGTGCGAGCGGTACGTAACTCGTTTCAACAGCTAGTATTGGTTGCCGGCCCGCGCGTTTCGTTCGCTGTCTGCCAAAGCCCGAATCGGTACCGCGAAGCGCGAACCTATGGGTGGTTTTGCGTGACCGATGCTGGGTGATTCCACACGACAGTCCGTTCTCTGCCCCGTTTTCGCAGTATAACCGCACGAGCGCACCTGTATAATCGTCGACCAGAACTGTCGGACGACGAAGAAACGCCGGTCCATCCTCACCAGCACAGCGAACAGTATAACCCGCTGGCCCCGCTGGAACGATTTGAGAACCGATATTCGATGTCTCTTCGCGCGTTCCGGGTCGCCTACGACGGAACTGACTACTACGGGTACCAGCGCCAGCCCGATGTCCCGACCGTCGAGGACGCGATATTCGACGCCCTTCGCGCGCTCGAGGTCTGTGCTCTCGACGCCGACAAACCCGACGGCTACGCGGCCGCCGGCCGAACCGACGCGGGCGTCTCCGCGCTCGCACAGACGATTGCCCTCGAGGCTCCCGCCTGGCTCACACCGCGGGCGCTCAACGCTGAACTCCCCGCCGACGTTCGGGCGTGGGCGGCTGCCGACGCGCCCCAGGGGTTCCACGCGACTCACCACGCCGACCGGCGGGAGTACACCTATCACCTCTACGCCCCGACGGGGGTGCCGACCGCTTCCGAACCGGCCGATTCTCCGTTCGACGACGAACGGTTTCGGACGGCCTGCGATGCACTTTCGGGGTCCCACGATTTCCACAACCTGACGCCGGATGATCACAATACAGAACGCTCGCCTTCGATCGAGGCGACCCGTGACGACGACTACCTCGCCGTGACCGTCAGCGCGGGCGGGTTCGCTCGAGAACTCGTCCGTCGCCTCGTTTCTCTGGCCCGTGACGTCGCCATCGGCGAGGAACCGCTCGAGAAAATCGACCGCGTCCTCGCAGTCGATCCGGTACCGGGCCACGAAGGGGTCGAACCCGCCCCGCCGGAACCGCTCGTGCTGACCGACGTGTACTATCCGAATCTCACGTTCGCCGTCGACGAAGCGGCGGCCGCGGGCGCCCGTGCCGTCTTCGAACGTCGTCGAATCGATCGTCGAACCGGTGCCCGGGTGGCCGGACAGGTATCAGACGGCATGCGGTGAGGCGGCTGGGAGCACGCGTGACGCCGATCTGCTCGAATCGTGCAGTGTACGCTGAGTCGCCTTGCTCCGTTCGATCTCACTCTGACGACTCGGTACCAGTTTCGTACGAAAATTCGCAAGGAATGGGAAATACGTCGACTTCTTTCGGTATATTATCACATATCTCCACCCAATGGTATAAAAATGGCCTCATGCGTGCGGCAGAATTCGTAATCGCCGCCGATTCGTAGCTGTAACCGTCATGGCACGAGGGACACTTCTGTCCGAGCGGCCGTCAAATCGGCAATTGATCGGGGAAAACGCCGTCGAACGAATTCGAAACGCGGGTGTTGCAGGTGCAGGCGGCGCCGGATTTCCGGCCTACGCGAAGTGGGAGCGGATGCGGTCGACGGATTATTTGCTGGTAAACCACCAGGAGAGCGAGCCGAACTACTTCATCGACAAGTGGCTCGGCAAAACGCGTGCGGCCGAGCTCGCATCCCTCTTCGACGCCCTGCTCGAGGACGTCTTCGAGGCCGTAGTCATAAGCGCCAAATGGACCGACCGAGACGAGTACATGATCGAACTCGAGGCCGCGACCGGCGGGACGGTGGTACGGCCGGACGAACTTCCCGTCGATATCGAGACCGAATCCGGCGTCGTGTTCGCCTACACCGAGCCCAGATATCAGTACGGGATGGAATCCGTCCTCCTGAACGTCGTCGCCGACACCGTGATTGGCAGCGACATTCCGACGGACCACGGCTGGCTCGTCCAGAATACCGAAACGATGACACACATCTATCGAGCGCTGACGGAGGAAACGCCGGTCACGCATACGTACGTCCACGTCGACGGTGGCGTCCCGCGACACCGCTTTCTCGAGGTCCCGATCGGGACGCCCGCGAGCGCGCTTTTGTCGGCCGCTGGCCGCCCGCCAGAGACACTTCCGTCGGATGCCATGCTCGCGACCGGCGGCCCCGGTTGGTGTTTCGAGATCGAGCGATCAGCGGAAGAATTCGGGGTTCGCAAGGCCACGAACGGTCTCCTGGTGCTGGACGAAGCGACCGTCGAGGAAAACACGCTCGGAGATGGCCGCATCGACGTCATCGAGTCGACTGACTGGACGGCTCGACCGATGGAAACCGAGCCGACGGAGACGGTCGAACCCGATCGCGTTCGCATCCCCCTCATCACGAACTCGGACCTCGAAGGGACGGTTGCGCCAGGGACTCCCACCGTCGCTCCCGGCGAACGCGTCGAAGCCGGTGACGTCGTCGCGACTGCCTCATCGACCGGAATCGGCATCCCGCATCACGCATCGATCGACGGCGAAGTGACCGGGGTCACCGACTCGAGTATCGAGATCGCTGTGGATGCTACCAGCGAAATCGGCAGATCCAACCGTTCTACGTAGCGATCAGCGTGTCTCATACCGATCGTAAACTTCGTGACCGAGGCCGCGGCGAACCCGAAGGCCTGCTACAACCGCCGACGACCACGTCCCCGGCGAACGTCCGAGCAACCCAACTCGATACAGGCGGGATCGACATCGAGTCGATGCGTTCGGGTGTGGCTCCGGAATATACTATCGGAATCGCCGCTCCCATCGTCGGGATCAGCGCCGAACCAGTGTCCAGTTCACGGAGTACCCCCGTCGTGACCATCGTGCGAGCACCGCACGTCGTCTAGCAGCGAGTACGGCAACGAGTCCGCCCTAGAACGATCGAGTTCCAACACCAGTTGCCCCTGGTCTCGAGTCGCAGACGAACGATTTTCACCCCGCCGTGGCTCACACTTCTTCGAAAACGTTCGGTTCGTGTGCGGTGTTTTTCGGTATCGTTCCCATCCGATCAGATCTGTCGAAGCAACTCGAGAACGTCCATGGAGCCGACCTGACCGTCTCCGTCGAAGTCGAACTTTTCGGGGTTGCTCTGAACGTCGTCCGATTCGAGGTGCTCGAAGAAGGCGTTGACGTCCTCGTGAGTGGTTTCACCGTCGCCGGTGATGTCGTTGTAGCGGCCGTCACCGGTGGAGTCCTGTGCGACGTGCTCTCCGACTGTGATTTTCTCACTGCTATTTCCACTGTTGTCACTGCCTCCACTGCCGGTGCCGTCGTCGTGGTTGCTGCCATTCCTGCCGTTGGTGCCTCTATCGTTCCTGCCGTCACCGCTGTTGTTGCGGTCGCCGTCGCCGCTGTTTCCGGTATCGGCACCATCTCCGCTATTGCTATCGCCATCTCCGTTATCGACCCCCGACGAGGTTGCCATCGAGTTCGCTGGAACCGTGAGGGTTGTTTCGTCGGAGAAAGTCACCGTCGTCGACGAATCGCTCGCGTTGTACGCGACGTAGGTTCGTTCGCTTCCATCGCTGAACACCTGATAGAACGGCGTATCGGCCGTCACAGTGCCGTCCGGAGACCCCATTGCGCGGAGGTTGTGAATCCAGTGATAGGTGTGTGCGCGCGTTTCGCCCGCTTCCACCTGGTAGGAGTTCTTTCTGGCCTCGAACTTTTCGGCTGCGTCCTCGGCATCGGAGAACGCTCGATACATCCACATCAGATCCGGCCAGTAGTCGAACTGATCGGTCCCCCTGGTCTCGACGAGTTCGTCGTAGTTCGTCGCTGGACCGGCGGCGTCCCAGCCGAGATGAAGCGAATAGCCGCTCAACGGCAACCAGTTGATGCCGTGGATCGCCTCTTCGTCGTCGGTCCACCAGGTGGCGTAGGCGTATCCGTTCCCCCAGACCATCCCCGCGGTGTCGTGATCCCACGAGTCCGGGTGGTTCTCGTCGTCGACGTCGAACCAGTACTCGTGGACGGCGTGTAACTCGGTGGTGTAGAGGTAAATCCCGAAATCGCGGAGTTCATCGTTGCCGGTGTACTCGCCCCACTGGATCATCGCCGAGTAGGCGTTTAACGCCTCTGAGGAGGACTCCTGATTGTTTCCGTCGGCGAATTCCGCGCCCCCACCTTCGGCCCACGAGTGGCCGCAGTAGGGGCTGAAGTTCCTGGCGAACGGGTACATCGAGTCCTCCCGACTCGGATTAGCGTAGTCGCGAATCAGGTGCTCGATCATCTCTCCCCACTCGTCTGGGACGGCCCAGTCAGGGTTCGTCCGAGCGATCTCGGCGGCCGCGCGAACGAAGTACCCGTAGTGGAAGTGATGGTCCGAGAGCGAACTCGCCGAACCGTGACTCTCGGGGTAGCCGAGCAGGGTCTTCCAGTTGTCGTTGTAGTAAAAGACCTCTTCGTCCGAATCCGGCTGGAGCCACCGCTCGAGTCCATCTCGTATCGCCCCAATCAACTCGTCAGCGGCCGCGTCCATACCGACCTGCTCGGCGAGCGCACGACTCTCGACTAGGCGACCGAACTCCTTGCCCGCGTTGTAGGTATCGTTCCCGGCCGGGAACGTCGCCTCGATCTCGTCGACGTATCCTCGAAGTTCGTCGGGGGTATACTCCCCCTCGTCGGGGAGGAACGGCAGCATGCCCCCGTAATCGTACGTCGTCGAGAACGACGTCCCCGTTACGAGTCGCATTTCGCCGCGCTGGGAGGTGTAGGTCTCGTTCAACGTAGGGTCCTCGCTGTACTTCCACTGGTGCGGGTGCAACGCCGCGATCGTTCCCGTCGCGTTGCTCTCCGGGAATTCGTCAGTTTCGAAGCGGTACGTCGTGGAGACGGTTGCGTTCGTGCGGTCGTACTCCCACTCGACGCGCGTTTCCGTCACGACGTTGTAGGCGTACCTCTCGTATCTCTCGAGGGATTCGGGGCGTGGCAACAGGGCGACCGTACAGTAGCCGCCGTTTCCGAGGTCGTTGGAAATCGTCGCCGACTCGACGTCCACCCACGTCGTTCCCTCGGGCGCGAAGAGACCGTAGTGGTTCCCGTTGACGGTTACGCCGAGGACGTTTCCGTCGTCGGCGAAGATCTCTGGAACTGACTCGAAGGCGATTTCGGTGCCCCCGCCGGCGTACTCACAGAAGACGAACGGCGATCCCTGTGCGAACCGCGTTCGGAGCGACGTCGCTGTCCCGTCGCCGAACAGGGCCGCAACCGACCAGTCGCCGTGATCGTCGAGTCTGGCGTCCTGGAAGCCGCTGGTCTCAGCGTGGCTGATCGTCAGGTCTTCCTCGGCGGCCATCACCGTCGTCGAACCGTCGACCCACTCGGTGGGATAGCCGACTCCGAGACCGGTCTCCTGTGCCCGAACCAGCAGCGGTTGTGCGAATACGCGCTCCGAGAACGCGTTCCAGACGAGGCTCGACCACCAGTCGTTGGTGGGGACGGGGTCGTCCCCAAAGTTGCTCGTCGTCCAGATTGTTTCCTGCGGTTCGCTCGCGTCAGGTGGGAGTGACGTCCGATAGCCGCCGTTCCCACGTTGTTCGTGACTGCTTGCGCTTGCTACCCCAGCTAGGTCGATCAACCCGGCCGCCCCTGCGATGCCGAGAGACTGACAGTACTTCCGTCGTGAAAATCGGTTAGCGAAATCCTCTGACATGAGTCGTTACGTACACCGTGCCTGATTCCATGACGACAGCCTTTCGCGGTATCCGTCTCCACCGCGGTCAGTCAGTCCCCTCTGGAACGTGGACACTATGGCACGTGTTATATATCACCATCCGATTAGAAATAATTTACTATGTTGCAGATTTAAAAATAAGTAGCGCAGGTGCCGCTCTCGAGACCGATCTCACGCCGTTTTCGATCTGAACCGCCGATCCGAGTGGATATCCGGCCGACAGTACGCACAAGGGAGCGACCAGTGGTCGGAACTGATGCGATTCGGCAGGAAAGCCAGTACGCTAGAACCACCATCTCGCTCGATCGGGGGTTTCGCTCGCTGTCGTATGCTGGTCTGGTCCGGCAAGCTTTACCTCGTGTAATTCTAAACAGCCGCTATGAGTTCCGTTCCTGACCGCTCCGAGGTCGATGAGGAATATACTTGGAACCTCGAGAGCATCTACGCGACGGACGACGACTGGGAGTCCGCTTACGAGGCCATCGCCGAGCGCGTCGACGAACTCGAGGCCTACGAGGGCCAGGTCACCGACGATGCCGAGACGTTTCGTACCGTGCTCGAACTGCGCGACGAAATCATGCGCGAAGTCTCGACGGTCGCGGCGTACGCTCGCATGCGCCGCGACGAGGATACGACGAACCAGCAGTATCAGGCGCTGACTGCCCGCGCCCAGTCGCTTGCAGCCGACGCTCAGTCTGCGGCCTCCTTCATCGACCCGGAGATTCAGGAGCTGTCCCGTGAGGACTTCGACTCCATGATCGACGCCGAGCCACAGCTCGAGACGTACGATCATTACGTCGACGATGTTCTCCGGATGAAACCCCACACCCGGTCGGCCGAGGTCGAGGCGCTGCTTGCTGACTTGAGCGAGGTGACGGGCGCGACGGGAGAAGTGTACAATATGCTCTCGAACGCTGATATGGCGTTCCCGACCGTCGAGGATTCATCGGGCGAAGCCGTCGAAATCTCACAGAGCAACTTCACCAACTTGCTCAAACGGCCCGACCGCGAGTTCCGCGAGCGCGTCTACGCGGCCTACTTCGACGAGTGGGAATCCGTCCGAAACGCCGTCGCATCGGCCTACAAGAACAGCGTCAAAGCCGACGTCAAAACTGCCCGAGCGCGAAACTACGAGACTGCACGCGAAGCCGCTCTCGATGGCCCGAACGTCCCCACTGAAGTTTACGACACCCTCGTCGACACCGTCCACGACAATCTCGGAAAACTTCATCATCACGCCGAACTCAAACGCCAGGCGTTAGACGTCGACGAACTCCGAATGTGGGACCTCTACATGCCGCTGACCGGCGACGAAGGCCCAGATCTCGAGTACGATCAGGCGACCGAATACGTCGTCGACGCGCTCGCACCGCTGGGTGACGAGTACCAGTCTCGAGTCGCCGACGGACTCGATTCACAGTGGGTCGACGTCTACGAGAACGCGGGAAAGCAGTCGGGTGCGTACTCAGGCGGCACCTACGACACCCAGCCGTTCATTCTGCTGAACTACCAACACGACATCTCCTCGATGTATACCCTGTCCCACGAACTCGGCCACTCGATGCACTCCGAACTCACCAAAGACGAACAGCCGTTCATCTACTCGAGCTACGAAATCTTCGTCGCAGAGGTTGCAAGCACGGTCAACGAGGCGTTGCTTACCAACCAACTGCTCGAAACCGTCGACGACCCCGAGTTCCGGAAACACGTCCTCAACGAATTCCTAGAGCGCGTACGCTCGACGCTGTACCGACAGACGCTGTTCGCCGAGTTCGAACACGAAACCCACCGGCTCGAAGAAGACGGCGAACCGCTGACGGCCGACCGACTGGACGACATCTATCGCGGCCTCAAGGAGGACTATTACGAACCCGCCGTGATCGACGATCGGATCGCCCGCGAGTGGATGCGCATCCCCCACTTCTACCGGGCCTTTTACGTCTACCAGTACGCGACCGGTATCTCCGCGGCGCTTGCTATCGTCGACGACGTCCTCGAGCGCGGTCAACCGGCCGCCGATGACTACCTCGATTTCCTCCAGCGGGGGTCCCGGGAGTACCCGCTGGAACTCCTCCAAATCGCCGGTGTCGACATGAGCACCTCGGACCCGATCGACCGCGCGCTCGAGACCTACGGTGAGCGCCTCGACGAGTTCGAGTCGTTGTTGACGTAACTCACCATCTGACCGCAGACGAACGCGGTTAATATATCCTATAACAACTATGTGTATATTGGGGGCGTACAAATTCACATCCCACTCGAGAGTTCGGCGATCGAAGCCGACAGACTCCATCGCGGTCTATGAGCGCAATCGAGACGACTGGGCTCCCGATCGTGACACTCGTGACCGGACTCGCGACGCTGATCTCTCCGTCCACGCTCTTCGAACGGCTCGGCCTGATCGTCGTTGCTGGCTATCTCACCTGTGTCGCCGTGACGATCACGCCGGCGATCGGAATGGCGTTTCCGCGATTTAGTGGTAACTCGGTCGAACAGCGCCGGGACGTGATTCCACCGCGGATGAGTGCCGTCTTACTCCAGGGGGTCCTCACGATCGGTCCCGGAGCGGCTCTCGCCGGGCTCGTCGTTGCCCCGGAATCGACTCACGCGGTGCTCGTCGGGTCGTTCGTGCTCCTCCCGGCACTGTTGCTCCGATCACTCGCAACGGTGACCGGCGGCGCGTTCGCGACGCTCGCCGAGTGGTCAATGGCTCTCGCGGAACGATTGGCGGCGGTCGATCTCATCCACCTCCAACTCCTCGGCTGTAGTGCGTTGTTGCTTGGTGGTGCGCTCATCCCGACAGTATCGTACCGTCACGCTATCGCCCGATTCGACCGTCACACTGTCGACTGAGCGCGCAGTCGATATCGACTCGTCCAAGACGCCAGAGTACGAACGTGACAATCAAAAACCATCCGGGACCCAAAGGCACATTTACTATCGATATCTTAACGGCGTATATCAGGATGTCTCGAAGCCCGTCTATTCCCGACCGACCTCACCGCGATATAGACTCAGATCTCCCCGACGACGAGCGGCTCGAGGCGCTTCGCGGGCACTACGAAGACCTCGTCGAGGTCAACGAGCAGTTGACTGCCCAGCTCGATGACGCAGAGAAACGCCGCCAGCGCCTTCGGGAGAAAGTCGATCGCGTCGAACGAGAAAACGAATCGCTGAAGAGTTCCTCGCTTTACATCGCCACCGTCGAGGACGTCCTCGACGACGACGAGGTCATCGTCAAGCAACACGGTAACAACCAGGAGGTGCTGACCGAAGTCTCCTCCCGGATGGTCGACCGCGTCGAACCTGGTGACCGCGTCGCCGTCAACGATTCCTTTGCGATTCAGACGGTGCTGAACGCTGAGACCGACGCGCGCGCGCAGTCAATGGAAATCACCGAGAAGCCGGGAGTTACCTACGCGGACATCGGCGGTATCGACGAGCAAGTTCGCGAAGTTCGCGAGGCCGTCGAGCAACCGCTCGCCGAACCCGAACTGTTCGACGAAGTTGGAATCGACCCGCCCAGCGGTGTCCTCCTCTACGGGCCGCCGGGGACGGGCAAGACGATGCTCGCGAAAGCCGTCGCCAACGAGACCGATGCGACGTTCATCAAAATGGCCGGGTCCGAACTCGTCCGCAAATTCATCGGCGAGGGATCTCGCCTCGTTCGCGATCTCTTCGAGATGGCCCGTGAACGCGAACCCGCTATCATCTTCATCGACGAGATCGACGCCATCGCCACACGCCGGACCGAGTCGAAGACCTCCGGCGATGCCGAGGTTCAGCGGACGATGATGCAACTACTCTCCGAGATGGACGGCTTCGAAGCCCGCGGCGAGATTCGTATCATCGCCGCGACCAACCGATTCGACATGCTCGACCGTGCGATCCTCCGTCCCGGCCGGTTCGACCGTCTCATCGACGTCCCCGAACCCGACTGCGACGGCCGCGAACAGATCCTCGAGATCCACACCCGCGGAATGAGCGTTTCCGACGATGTCGACTTCGCCGAGCTGGCCGCCGATACCGACGGTTACTCCGGCGCAGATATCGAGAGCCTCGCTACCGAAGCCGGCATGTTTGCCATCCGCAACGACCGCGATACGGTCACACATAGCGACTTCGCCGAAGCGTTAGAGAAGATCGAAAACGACGACTCGAGCGACGTAATCTCGTCTGCGGGTTACTTCTATCAATAACTACGTTCCTCCGTCGTTTGAGCCACCGGAGATGTCTCTTGGTCTCCCTCTTTTAGGTTCGCTTCGGATCGCAACGCCTTACGCTGCCCATCCCCCAGTACGAGTATGAGCACGATTCGAGTCGTCTGGGGGTCGTCGTCGGGTCCCACGGCGATGGCTTCCTACGACGCCGCCCTCGCCGAAGCCGGTGTCGAGAACTATAACCTCGTCCCGGTCTCCTCGGTGATCCCGGCGGCGGCCGCTGTCGAGGCCGTCGGCACCGCACCGGACCTCGGTCCCGCCGGTGAGCGATTGACGGTCGTCGAGGCGCGAGCGACCACTGCCGGTCCAGGCCGAGTGAGCGCTGCGCTTGCCTGGTCCCAGTCCGCCGACGGGGGGCCGGGGTTGTTCTACGAGACCGCCGGCGAGATGGATCGCGCCGACGTCGAACGGCGAGTTCGCGAGGGACTGGCCGCCGGACAGGAACTTCGCGACTGGACCTTTGGGGACCCGCGAGTCGCCGTCGAGAGTCGACAGGCCGATTCGGGTCGGTACACGACGGCCGTCGTCCTGGCAGTGTACGGCGACAGCGACCCGATCCTGTAGATTGTCCGAAGGCGAACCCTTTTCACCCGGCGGCCCATTGATACGGGCACACACTTCTCATGAACGGAAATACGCCGTACGCAGGTCTACCGGGCGAAACTGGGGCAGGACAGCGTGCCGCGGCGGACGTTCCGGACCTCTCGAGTGCGCAGAGGCGACTGCTTCACCGCGACGTCTCGCGGATCGCCGCCCGTACGAGAGAGTACCTCCCGAACGAATATATCGTCGACGCCGACGTCTCGACCAGTTTGACCGGCCCGCAAGTCACCGTTGCAGTTCGCCCGCCGGTCGGCCACCCGGTCAGTGCCGGCTTCACACCAGACCTGGACGAAGCGGCGGCGGAAGAGGTCATCACCGCGGACGAACGCGATGAGGTCGCCCGAGGCCTGGCCGCAAGCGCCGCTTTGCAAGTCAAACAGGCCGTCAGTGATAACGTTCGGCCGACCGGAAAATAGCTACCGTCGTTTTCTCCACTTGATCCGTCGTCCCCTTCGAGCGATCAACTCTCAGTACCTCGATACCGACTCGTCTTCGTCATGATTGCAGTTGAGACTGGCCCATAGTCCGACGATAGTGCGAGGGGTCAGTACAACAGTTGCTCGAGCTGATGTTGCCGTCGATCGAGATCGATCACCGGATCGACCGACGGATCGTCGCTGAGGCGATCAAAGACGAGCAACGGGTCCGTTCCGGTGCGTTCGACCTCCTTGAGCAACAACTCGATTGCGGTACGGTTCGTCGCAAGTGACGAACACAGTCCGATTGCGAGTATCATCGGTATCGCACGCTCTGGGTGTGCCGGAAACGCATCGCTGATCCGTGTGAAGTCGGGCGAATTTCCCGTGGTCGCGTCCTCACTCGCAGCGATGCCTTTCTCCGAGACCGAGTCCGGATTCGGGGCAGGTTCGAGGGACAGACAATGCGGGCAGACCGTAGCGAACGCTGCCTCCGATGGCGAGTACTTGCGGTACTCGTCGGGAAGGGAGAACAAAATCGTCGACGTACCGCATTCGGAACAGTTCATACGTGTCCTCAGCTGTGGATGCGACAATTCTCGGCTGTGGCCGCGACAGTTCTCGGCTGTGGCCGCGACAGTTCTCGGCTGTGGCCGCGATAGTCCTCGACGGACGGTCGGCTCAGTCGTCGTCCGCAGTCGCTTGCTCCAGTTCCGTTTCGTCTTCGGACTCGGGCTCCGTTTCGTCCGCGGTTTCTCGCGCTTCCTTCTCCTCAGCTTCCTTTTTCTCCTTGATCTTCTTCAGTCGGAACGTCTCCTCGCGCTCCTGTTCCTCGAGTTTCTGCTCGATGTACTCCTGGTTCTCGTAGAGTTCCGGCAGGAGCTTGAATTCGAGGGCGTTGACCCGACGTTTGGTCGTCTCGATCTCTCGGAGCATCTTCTTCATCGCCGTTTCGACCTCGGCGGCGAGGATGATGCTCTGCAGCAGATCTTCGTAGGCCTCCGCGGCCTCGTCGATTCGGGCAGAGGTGCCCATAATCCCGTACCCGCGCTGGTCGAGGCTCTTGGTGACCCGCGAGGATTCGATCTGCGGGACGACGACGCCCATGATGTTCTTCGATTCGGTCGTGATTTCGGGGTGTTCTTCGAGTGCGGCCGCGGCACCGCGGACCGCGACGTCGCCCTCCATCGCCCGGGCCATGTTGATCTTCTGCTGGGCCGCTTCGTAGTCGTCAGCGAGGTTGCCACGGACGTCCTGGGCTTTGTCCAGAATGTCCATGAACTCCATGATCAGCCCGTCACGTTTCTTCTCGAGCGTGCCGTGTCCCCGCTCGGAGAGCTCGATGCGATCTTCGATCGCCATCAAGTTCTTGCGGGTGGGCTTGACGTCGTTGGCCATCTTGTGGGGGGATAGCGGCCGCAGTCGGATAACTGTTTACAGTTTTCGTTGGCCGCTCCACGTTTCATCCTCGCTCGCAGGCGTTCGATCCGTGTTCCGTCAGACTCTCGGAGACGGTCCGGTACCGAACACGGAGGTCGGAACCGAATTTAGCCGTCCCTATCGGTCCGATCGCGTGTCGCGTTCGTAGAGTGCGGTACTGCCGTCTGGGCTGCTATACTGAACGAGCTTCGTCCGTTCTGCATCTCGAGAGTTCGTCTCTTTGTCGACTTCGTACACGGTGAAGGTGCACTCGTCTCGGGAAAACTCGACGACGGCGTAGCCGTGTCGGTGGAAGTTACTGAACTCCAGCTGCTCGTTTTCTTTTTCAGCGAGGTGTGCGAGCGCTTCCTCGTCCCAGTCGCCGGGGAAGTCGACGACGTCGGCAGCGTTGACGCTCGTCACCGAGGGGGTCATGAGTTCGATACCGACGCGTTCGTCGGTCTGGTTCCGGTCGATTTCGCCGTACCCGCTTTTCACGTATCCGGCCAGCGAGGCGTGGAGGTCGCCGGTCAGCGCGACGAAGTTCTGCGGATCCGCATCGGCGACGTGTTGCATGAGCTCCTTCCGCTCATGTTGGAACCCGTCCCAGGAGTCGAGGAACAATTCGACCTGATTCGATCCGTCGCCGATCGTCAGCGGCATCGTCAGCACCTCGTTTGCCCAGACCGTCCAGATCGCGTCCGACTCGCTGACCCAGCGTTTGAAGTCTCGTTTCTGCTCGCTCCCGAGCATCGTCCGTCCCTGCGCCTCCTCGTCCGTGCAGAAGATCCGCCGTCCGTCTTCGCAGGGTGGGCCGTCGCGATAGAGACGTTCGTCGGTAACCGCCAGATCCAGGAGGTCTCCGAATCGGACAGTTCGCCATAACTCGAGTTGATCGTGGAGTGTCGATTCACTTCCGTCGAATTCGACGCGGACCGGCGTGTATTCGATCCAGGCCTGAATGCCGTTCGCGGTAAACTCCGTCGCGACGCTCGGCTGCCCACCACCGTTTTTGTCCGGGAGGACGGGGGCACCCGTCTCGTAGTTCCAGTATCGGTTGTTGCCGACCTCGTGATCGTCCCAGCCGTATACGAACGTATGTCGTTCCAGCCCGTCTTGCAGCAGTTCGTCCCGCTTATAGGTTCGATAGAGCGTCCGGAAATCGGCCAGCGACTCCGCCAGCGGTTCACCGCTGGGGAGATCGAAGTCACGCCCATCCGCGATACCCGCGTTCGGCGCGGTGTAGGATCCGTCGGCGGATTCGTACACGAAATCGCCGAGGTGCACGACGAAATCGACGTCTTCCGCCGCGACGTGGTGGTACGCTCCGTAGTACCCGTTCTGATAGTCCTGACAGGTCAGTACCGCAACGGACAGGGAGTCTGGGCTTTCGTCCGGAGCTGGGAGCGTTCGGCAGCGGCCGGTTCGCGTCGCGACTCCGTCGTAGATGAACCGATAAAAGTAGAATCGATTCGACTCGAGCCGTCCGTCGAGGTCGACCGAGACCGTGTTGTCGTGAGCGCTCGAGATCCGCTCGGCCGGAACGGTTCCCTCGTAGACGATGGCTTCGAATTCGTCGTCCGCCGCGACCTGAACGCCCATCGGACGGTCGCTATCTGCCGCTTCGGTGGAGAGACGAGTCCAGAGAATAACGCCGCTCTCCGTCGGTCCGCCGCTCGCTACTGACTGTGGAAACGTCTCGTTCGGATCGACCGTCTCGTCGAATTCGAAGACGCTCCGGTCCGAGACGCTCCGCGCTTCGACCGGGTGAACGATGTCGCGTTGACCGAGTACCGCGGCGAGTCCGCCCGTAACGGAACCGATGCTGAGTTTCTCGAGGACATCGCGTCTGTTCGTTCCGCGTCGTGTCGTGCCCTGGTCGGACATACGACAGCACTCGGAAGACACAGCAAAGATTTATTATATTTGTACAAAATTCAACTACCATATATACTGGATAGATACAGTCGTCTATATACGAACGTCAGTCGATCGTCCGAGACTTCGGTATCGAATTTGCAGTTTGCGTCGATCCCCAGATTACCTGTCAACGTCAGTGATGCTGCCGTGGACGTACTCGGCCATCGCTGGCGTTCGACGCTCGCTCGAGCGGTCGTCCCTGGCCCAAGTACAGATCGACCATGTTGCCCGACAACTGGCCTTTATAGAGTTCCGAGTAGCCGCAATTCGCACATCTCACGACCATGAAATTCCGGTTCTGAACGTCGAACTCCTTCGACAGACCGTTCCTCTCGTCGAAATTTCGTCGATTTCCGTTTCCGTGTGGTCGCACTTCGGTCAGCCGGGATCACTTCTGCTCATATCATATCGTCATCGACGGAAAGCAAGATACGTATGCGTCGTCTCTCGGGTGATCGACAAGCGATGGCCAGCGTGCTCGTCGTCGTGGCGCTCGTATCGCTCCTGTCCCGTACGACCTCTGGCTGGCGATCGGCCGGGACACGTCGAATACGACGGAACCCGATTGTGCGGTAGCCGAATAATTCGCCGAAGAGGGCGGTGGATAAAGCCGCACCCGCTCGATTTCAATGGTGATCGCTCGCGTGTCTGCGGTGGGTGACGCGGATTCGACGGGGATAGCCCGCAGTCTCAAACTACCGAGATCCGTGGCGGGGAAGGCCGGTGGGGGATTCTGAATCGACGACCCCCTACCGAGTTCGCCCCGTCGTGCTCGGGGTGTCCTTACCCCTGTCCGACCATTCGCTCTTCGTCTTCCCACTCGTCCTGACGGAGTTCGTACTTCTGGACTTTTCCCGTCGCGGTCGTCGGCAGTTCCTCGACGAACTCGACCCGGTGGACGACCTTGTAGCCCGCCAACTTCTCTCGCGTAAACGCCTCGAGGTCACCTTCGGCCACGCCCGGGTCGTCGGGATTGCCGCTTGCCGGGACGACGAACGCCTTCGGCGTTTCCCCCCACTCGTCGCTCGGGGCCGGGATCACCGCCACGTCTGACACCTCCGGGTGATCGAACAGCGCGTCCTCGAGTTCGATGCTCGAGATGTTTTCGCCGCCCGAGATGATGATGTCTTTCTTTCGGTCCTGGATGGCGATCATGCCGCGTTCGTCGATCGTCGCGAGGTCGCCCGTGTGGTAGTAGCCCTCGATGCGGTCGGAAAACGCTTCCTCGGTCTCCTCGGGCTTCTCCCAGTACTTTTCCATGATCTGGTTGCCGCGGACGACGACCTCGCCGAGCGTCTCGTCGTCGCGGGGAACGTCGGTGCCATCTTCGTCGACGACACGGATTTCGGTTCCAAGATAGGAAAGCCCCTGCCGTTTTTTGATTCGGAATCGGTCGTCGCTGTCGTCGTTGAAATGTCGGCGAGCGTCGGAGGTGGTGATCAGCGGCCCCGTTTCGGTCGCGCCGTAGACGTGTTTCAGGTACCAGCCGAATTCGTCTTCGACGGTGCGGATGGTCGCTTCCGGCGGTGCGCTGCCGGCAGTCGCGAGCCGAACGCTCCTATCGCCGGTCGTCTCCGGTTCGTTCTCCTCGTAGTAATTGACCAGCATGTTCAACACCGTCGGTGCGCCGCACATGTACGAGACGTCCTCCGATCGCACTGCGTCGAATATTTCTCCGGCATCGATCCCGCGCGTGCAGACGTGTTTCGCGCCGATTCCGGTCACCGCGAAGATGTGTCCCCAGCCGTTCGCGTGGAACATCGGAAGCGTCCACAGGTAGACGTCGTCGTCGGTGATCTCCTGATGGCCGACCAGCAGGTACGCGTGGATCGTTTCACACCGGTGGGTGCGACAGACCCCCTTCGGATCGCCCGTCGTCCCCGAGGTGTAGTTGATCGTGATGATCTCATCTTCGCTCATCACCGGCCGGTCGTACTCGGTCCCCGCATCCTCGAGGACGGCGTCGAAACTCTCCCATTCTCCGTCTACTTCGGTAGTATCATTCGTGACGAATGTCTCCGTCGGCACCTCGTCACGGATCGCCTCGATCTTCTCGGCGTACTCGTAGTCCGCGTAGATCGCATCCACGCCCGCGTCAGACAGGATGTACTCGAAGTCGTCGGGAGTCAATCGGTAGTTCAGCGGCGTGTGAATCGCACCGAGTTGCATGATTCCGTACGCCGCCTCGAGGTGGTAGTGGGTGTTCGGGTCGAGGACGGCGACGCGGTCGCCTTTCTCGATGCCGCGTTGCTGAAGCGCCGCCGAGAACCGATCGGCGCGTTCGCCGAGTTCCTCGTAGGTGAACCGTTCGCCTGTCGTTGCCACGACCGCCTCGTCGTCGCCGTAGTGGGTCCGCGCCCGGTCCAAGAACTCCGGCACGAGCAGTGGTTTGTGCATGCGTACCACACTTGGCGGGCGGGACATACGATGGTTTTCATCAGTCCCACGCAGAGAATGTCTCCGAAACTGATAATTTGGAACGAATTCAGATAGTATGGACTTCATCGCACCTGAGTTCGGAGGCGAGAATATGAGTTCCAGTCTCGTGGCTGAGTGTCTTCTTCTCGCAGAAGCGTCGGTATCGGAATCGTATTTCGTCCTTCGACGAAGATGGTAGGTAGCGCATCTGTTACTCCCCATCTGATCGGGTCATCTAACGAAATACGGGCAAGAAAAGATCGCCTTCTTCAGTCGTCGGCAGTCGCTTCGACCGCCTCGCCTTCTTCTTCGCGGTAGTGCTCTTCGATGAGGTCCTCGTCGATCCGGTTGAGCTCCGTCTTCGGCAGCGCCGACAGCAGATCCCAGCCGACCTCGAGCGTTTCGTCGATCGAGCGGTTGGTGTCGTAGCCCTGCTGGACGAACTCGGTCTCGAAGCGGTCGGCGAAGTCGAGGAACTTGTTGTCGCGTTCGGACAGCGCCTCGCGGCCGACGATGTTCACGAGGTCGCGCAGGTCCTCACCCTCGGCGTAGGCGGCGTACATCTGGTCGGAGACGTCGCCGTGGTCTTCGCGAGTCAGGCCCTCGCCGATCCCGTCGTCCATCAGCCGGGAGAGGCTGGGCAGGACGTTGATCGGGGGTTCGATCCCCTGACTGTTCAGGTCCCGGTCCATCATGATCTGGCCTTCGGTGATGTACCCGGTCAGGTCCGGAATCGGGTGGGTGTCGTCGTCGCCGGGCATCGTCAGGATCGGAATCTGCGTGACCGATCCCTCCTTGCCCTCGATTCGACCCGCGCGCTCGTAGAGCTGCGCCAGGTCGGTGTACATGTATCCGGGGTAGCCACGGCGGCCCGGGACCTCCTCGCGTGCGGCACCGATCTCTCGCAGCGCCTCACAGTAGTTGGTCATGTCCGTCAGGATGACCAGCACGTGGTAGTCCTCCTCGAAGGCCAGATACTCGGCCGTGGTCAGGGCGAGTCGCGGGGTGACCTGTCGCTCGACTGCGGGGTCGTCCGCGAGGTTCATGAAGACGACCGAGCGCTCGAGTGCGCCGGTGCGCTCGAAGTCGTCCATGAACTCGTTTGCCTCCTCTGCGGTGATGCCCATCGCGCCGAAGATAACTGCGAACTCGGAGCCTTCGCCTTCGCCCTCTTCCTCTTCGGGAACGGTCGCCTGTCGGGCGATCTGTAGTGCGAGTTCGTTGTGGGGAAGCCCCGATCCGGAGAAGATCGGCAGCTTCTGGCCCCGGACCAGCGTGTTCATGCCGTCGATGGCGGAGACGCCGGTCTGGATGAACTCCTCGGGGTATTCACGCGAGAAGGGGTTGATCGCTTCGCCGACGATGTCGCGGCGTTCGTCGGGAACGATTTCCGGGCCGCCGTCGATTGGATTCCCGGACCCGTCAAGCACCCGTCCGAGCAGGTCCTCGGTGACGGGCATCTTCATCGTCTCGCCCAGGAAGCGAACGGAGGCGTTGCGGTCGATCCCGCCAGTGCCTTCGAACACCTGGATCGAGACGATTCCCTCGCTCGATTCCAGTACCTGTCCGCGCAGGGTGTCGCCCTGTGGTGTCTCGATCTCGACGATCTCGTCGTATCCGACAGGTTCGTCGACCTCGGCGAACACCAGCGGACCGCTGATTTCCGTGATAGTCTGGTACTCTTTCATTGTTAGTACAGTGCGCGCAGTTGCGTTTCGAGGTCGCTTTCGATCTCGTCGATGAACTCGTTCCACTCCTCGGCGGTGCCCATCCGGTTGAGCCGCGGCGCCGCGTCGACGTCCTGAATCTCTTCGACCGGGACGCCGGCGTCGAGCGCTTCGAACGCCTCGTCGTTGAACGTCTGGATCGCCTGGAGCATCCGGTAGGTCTTTTCGGGTTCGCAGTAGGTGTCGACGTCGTGGAGTGCGTTTTGCTGGAGCCAGGCTTCACGCAGGTAGCGTGCGACCTCGAGCGTGAGCTGCTGGTCTTCCGGCAGCGCGTCCTTGCCGACGAGTTGGACGATCTCCTGTAGTTCGTCTTCCTCGTCCAAGACGTCGACGGCCCACTGGCGAACCTCTGGCCAGTCACTCTCGACGTTTTCCTCCCACCACGGATCGAGCTGGTCCTTGTACAGCGAGTAGGACTCGTTCCAGTTGATCGCCGGGAAGTGCCGACGCTCCGCAAGGTCGGCGTCCAGCGCCCAGAAGGTCTTGACGATGCGCAGCGTGTTCTGGGTGACGGGTTCGGAGAAGTCACCGCCCGGCGGCGACACAGCGCCGACGACCGAAATCGATCCTTCGCCGCCGTTGATCAGCTGGAACTTGCCGGCGCGCTCGTAGAACTCCGAAAGCGCGGCTGCCAGATATGCGGGGTATCCTTCTTCGCCGGGCATCTCCTCGAGTCGGCTCGAAATCTCCCGCATGGCCTCCGCCCATCGCGAGGTTGAGTCGGCCATCAGTGCGACGTCGTAGCCCATGTCACGGTAGTACTCCGCGATCGTGATTCCCGTGTAAATACAGGATTCGCGGGCGGCAACGGGCATGTTCGACGTGTTTGCGATGAGGCACGTCCGGGCCATCAGCGGGTTCCCGGTCTGCGGGTCGGGCAGTTCCGGGAAGTCCTCGATGACCTCGGTCATCTCGTTACCGCGCTCGCCACAGCCGATGTAGACGACGATGTCCGCGTCGGACCACTTGGCGAGTTGCTGCTGGGTGACGGTCTTCCCCGAGCCGAACGGGCCGGGAATCGCCGCCGTCCCGCCTTTCGCAAGCGGGAACAGACCGTCCTGAATTCGCTGACCCGTCACCAGCGGCTCGGTCGGCGTCTCCTTATCGCCAGCGGGTCGGGCCTCGCGGACCGGCCACTCCTGGTGCATCTGGATTTCTTCGCCGTTCGAGAGTTCGACGACGGTCTCCTCGACCGTGAACTCGCCGCTCTCGACGCTGGTCACCTCGCCGCCCTCGTAGTCCGGCGGCACCATGACCTTGTGGTCGATGGTGATGGTTTCCTCGACCGTCCCGACGACATCGCCGGGTTCGACGGTGTCGCCTTCCTCGACCTCGGGGGTAAACTCCCACAGCTTCTCGAGGTCGATCCCGGGGGCGTCGACCCCGCGGTCGAGAAACGCCGTCCCCATCTTCTCTTCTAAGACGTCGAGCGGCCGCTGGACGCCGTCGTAGATGGAGTCCAGCATGCCCGGTCCGAGGTCGACGCTCAGGGGCTCGCCCGTGTTCTGGACGGGTTCGCCCGGGCCGACGCCGGACGTTTCTTCGTAGACCTGAATCGTGGTCAGGTTCCCTTCGATCTCGATGACCTCGCCCATCAGTCCTTCGTCGCCGACGTAGACGACGTCGTTCATCCGGGCGTCGAGGTCCGTGGCGGTCACGACGGGACCGCTCACGCTTTCGATTACACCGTCTTCGTCGACGGATTCGATGTCTTCTGCCTGGCTCATAGTATTACTCGCTTTCGTCTTCGTCCATCAGGTCGATACCGATCGCACGTTTGATCTGGTCGCGCAGTCCGCCGCCACCCGTTCCGCTGCCGATGGTGACGACGACCGGTTCGACGCTCGTTTCGACCTCCTGGCGAACGTTGCGCGACAGGTACTCGAGGTCGTCGTCGTGCATGACGACGATCCCGACGTCCTCGTCTTCGAGGGCCGCTGTCGCTGCGTCGTCTAGTTGTTCTTCTTTCTCGTCGTCCGGGACGTTTTCGAACCGTCTCACTCCCGCGAGGCGGAAGCCGGTCGTAAACTCCGGGCTGCCGACGACTGCGATTTCCTGGCTCATAGGATCACCAGCTCCTCTTCGATCTCGCTTTCGCTGAGTCCGACCTCGCGTCCCCGCGCGATTGCACGGATGTTCTCTACCTCGCGCTCTTTCGCGAGGATGTACGAGAGAACGGGGGTAATGGTAGTCGGATAGATGCTCGAGAGCGTGTCCGCGTACTCGAGCAACGCAGCGTCTAGTGCGTGTTCGAACTGTATAAGGCTGTCAGCATCACGAAGGCGCTCCAGTGCCTCCGACAGTCGGTCGCCGTAACGTTTGTTTTCTGCGATGTGGTCGACGAGTTCGTCGTAGTGACCGACAAGTCGATTCAACTCGGACTCGTCGAACAGGACGCCACCGTCGATGTAGTAGGCTGCGGGGTCGAGATCGGAACCACTTCTTGCGAGTCGCAAGGCATTTCGCGCGTTTCGAAAGTCGATCTCGGTTTGCAGGAACTCGACGTACGTGGCTTCCGGCCCCTCCTGTGGTCGGCCGAGGTCCTCGAGCAAGTTCTCGTAGAACGCTCGGTCCAACGCATTTTCGAGTGGGACGAGCGTCCCGACAGCTTCGAACTCCTCGTAGGCGTCCGCGAGCGGCGCTTCGAAGATCGTGCCGCCGAGGATTTCGATCACGTCCTCGATCGAGTCGACTTCGACCAGCCGGTCGATCGTCCGATCGTCGAGTTCGCCGGCTCGGATGAGGTCCGTCCGGATCGCTTCGGAATCCGAATCCGTGTAGATCCCGCGGATGATCGTCTTTACGTTCCAAACGTCGAACTTGCGGAGGTAGCGCGCGATGAGGTCGTAGAGACGGCCCTCCGCCCAGTCCAGCAGGTCGTCGAAGTGCTTCGCGAGGTTGCGGTTCAGCGCGTACTCGATCAGGTCGACGCCCGAAAACCGCGTTCCGAGTTCGTTGATCTCGCGTTCGTACTCCGTTTCCTCCATGAACCGCGCGATCTCGCTCGGCCCCATCCGGATCAGCTTGCGGTAGTCCTCGTCCGCCAACATCGCCGCCTGACGCGAGCGAACGCGAGCGTTCACGTATTCCGGATTCGAGGCACCTGAACTCATTGCTCGAAGAGTCGATTGCTGATATCCCGGAGGTTGTCTTCCCACACGTCCTCGAGTACGGTGTCGAACGTGTTGTTGATACGGACGCGGGACTGTTCGCTTTCGGCGACGATGCCGCCGAGACAGTCGTACTCACCAGCGTACTCGTAACCGTCGTAGTCGGCGAGGATCGAGTCGATCAATTCCTCGTCGTCGCCGCGGCCGTAGACGTTGACGTCGTCGCCCTCATCGAACTCCTCCGTCGCCGCCTCAAGCAGGTCGCGGGTGAGCGCTTCGCGGGTGTCCCCCTCGAGTGCTGCGAGTTCGTCTTCGACCGCCTCGTGGACTTCCCCGAGTACGTCTCGGCGTGCCTCCAGGCGCTTTTGTTTCGCCTCCAGCTTCGCACTGGAGAGTCGCTGTTCGCGCAGTTGCTCGATTTCGCGATCGACCGCCGCTTCGGCGTCTGCGACGATATCTTCTGCATCCTCCTGGGCGGCCGATTCGATCTCTTCGGCGCGCGTTTCGCCCTCGGCACGGATATTCTCCGCACGCGCGTGAGCCTCTTCTCGAATGTCCTCAACGACTGTATCCAGACTCATTGTAGGAAAGTTCGATAGGACGCTTTAGACGAAGAGCGCGACCAGTGCGAAGATCACGAGCGTCTCGGGCAGGACCGTCAGCAGAATCCCGATACCCGGGGAGATGGAGTCCTCGGCGAGTGCGCCGACGACGGAGGCCCCGATCCCTCGCTCCGCATAACCCGCGCCGATTGCCGCGAGACCGATGCCGATCGCTGCAGCCGGCCCCTGTTCGAGGATCACGAGCGGTGCGGCGGTTTCAGCGAGACTGTTCAGCGCGAGTCCGATCTGGGGTAGAGTTTCGATTGTCATGATTGAGTTTTCCTTTGTGGTTTTGCAACCGGACAGGTGGTACTACTCCCCAGCGTCTTCTTAAAACTTCCCAAACCAAATTGCCGATTTTGCCGGCCTAACCGTTGATACGTGGCGTCCGAAGGTATTATCCTTTCGATTCGAACGAGAAAATATGCAGGAGGATAACAATCGTGGCAGTAACAGGATCGGCGGACGAGGTCAGTTCTCGTCGTCGGACCGAATTCCGCCGAAGGGTTCGAATACCCGTCCGCCGCCTTCGTAGAACTTGTTGAAGAACTCGACGTACTCGAGACGGATTCCCTGTAGACCGGCGCTTGTAATCCCCAGCAGGAGGACGACGATGTGGCCGAGAACGAGGATGAATACGCCCAGGATGGCCATCCCGATGCCGCCGTGGAGCAAGCCGCCGAACATGACCTCGGTCACTTCGTGACCGTGGTAGGTGCCCTTCTCGAGCATTTCCTGCGGGGCGTGGCTGGTTCCGAAGTGCCACTCCGCGTGTTCGCCTTCGCCGACGACGTACACCCCGAAGAACAGCATGTTGACGACGAACGCCATGCCCGCCTTCGCGAGGATCACCGCTGCGATCCGGAGGTACGAGAGGACGTCACCGAGGACGTTGAAGCTCTCGAGGCCCCCGATGATTATCCCGAGCACACCGTAGTGTTTGACTTCTCCGTAGATCATCGTCACGAGCCCGATGCCCGCAAGCGGGAGTCCGACCATGATGCCGACCTCCGTGGCGAAGCCGGTAAAGCCGAATTCGTACGCGGCTTCCGAACCGGTGCCGAATGAGGTAAACAGGAAGTCAGGCTTGACGCCCTCAGCGTGGCGGCTGAGGATCCAGACCCAGACGCCGATCATGAGCAGCGCCCACGAACCGTTCTCGAGGTACGCATCGGTGACGCCGTGATCGAGATCGTTGATGAATCCGAAGATGTACCCGACGGTAAGATGAGCCAGTCCAAGGAGGACACTCACCAGTAGCCACGTCTGACCGTACTTTGCGTACACGGGCTGGAGTCCCTTGTGCAGCGGCGGACTGCCGTCGAAGAGAATCTCTCCCAGCACGTGCAATCCGAAGATTTCGCCGTACAGGATGCCAAACAGCATCGTGAATCCGCCGGCCCAGATGCCGATCGCACCCAGGCTCCGAACGATGTCCTCGTCGAAGCGGCTGTACAGCGTGTATCCGGCGATCGTGTACAATATTCCGTAGCCGAGGTCACCCAGCATGAACCCGTAGAACGCCGGAAACGTCAACAGCAGGACGACTGTTGGGTCGAGTTCGCTATATCTGGGTCGGTCGATCAACCGCAGCAGAAACTCGAACGGCTTGGCGGGGCCGACGTTGTCCTGAATGACCGGCGGTTCGTCCACCATCGTCACGACGCCGGTGCTGCCGGCGGTCGTGCCGCCGTCGGCGGCAACTTCCTGCGTGGCGACTTCCCGCTCTTCCTCGTCGGTCGCCTCGTCCGGCCCGCCGGGACCGCCGTGGTCGACCTCTTCCGTGCGCGTCGGATATCCCTCGTCGTTGTAATCCGCCCGGACGAGTTCCTCGATCTCGAGGCTGTCGCCGACGGCGTCGTTCAGGGCCGCGACGAGGCGGTCGTACTCTTCGGTTGGGAGCCATCCCTCCGCGACGAACGCGTGATCGGTCGTCGCGAACTGCAGCGGGGCTTCCGCCTGCTGGACCTCGACCGTCAGCTCTTGTTCGGCTCCCAGGAGGAACGGGCCCTCCGCTCGCCTGATCTCTTCGAGTTCCGCGTCGATGTCGTCGAGCTGGGACTCGAGGTCACGCTTTCGACTCTCGAGGTCCGATACGTAGTCGGTCGGGCTCTGGTCCGTCTCGGGTATCTCATGGCGCGTAAATTCGACGCCGACCAGCGCCTCGTCGATCGAGTTTTCGTCGCCGTCTTCGGCGGGTGCGGCCACGATAGCCACGACATCGCCGCCGGTGAACGTCTCGTACGCCCGAACGTCGTCGGACGTGTCCAGGGCTGTCTCTACCTCATCGAGCGAGCCCTCACCGACGAGAACGTCGACCGTCTCGTATCCCGACAGCAGATCCAGATCGATGCCCAGTTCCGCGAAGGGAGCGATGCCATCGATCTTCTCGTTGATCTGACGCAGCTCGTCGTTGATCTCCGTCCGTCTGTCGTCGAGCTCGTTTATTCGCGTGCGGATCTCCTCGAGTCGCTGTTCCCACCCTTCTTCGAGCGCCTTCGGTTCGGCTTCATCAGCCGATAGATCGAGGGTGCTTTCGAGGGCGCGGACGGTCACCAGCTTCTCGGAGGATTCGTCAGCTCTTCCGATCGGGTTCCCGTTGTCGAACGCGTCCCAGGACCCGTCGTAGTCCGAGAGGTGGACCAGACCCAGTTCGTGAATCGTCTCGATGACCGTGGGCATCACGCCCTTGGAGCCGGTCACCGAGACCTTGCTCATTCGCTCAGGTCTGAGCATGAACGTCCTCCTGGAACAGTTCGACGACGTGGTCGGTCACCTCGTCGACCCGACTCCGGGCGCGCTCGGCGAGTGCTTCGCGCTCCCGTTCGCCATCTTCGAGGACCTGCTCACATTCCCGGTCGATCTCCTCGCGAGCCTCCTCCAGGCGGCGCTCCTTCAACTCTCTGGCCTCCTGTTCCGCTTCCGTGCGAATCTCCTCGGCACGTTCCCGGGCCTCGGCTATCCGCTCGTCGCGGTCGTTTTCTGCCTGTGCGACGATCTCGTCGGCCTCGTCCTCCGCCGACTTAATTCGTTCGAGAACCTCTGGCCTCGGCATACTCTAAGCAGTCGGATGTTTGCCAGAGCGCGTATATGGTAGTTGCGAAAGTGACTCGGCACGAACCGGTGCCACGCCTGCAGTAATACCGACTTACTCCTCCCGTACAGCACCGAGAACAGCAGACATATGCTGATCCGACCGAAACTCCTTGTCAATGGGACTTCTCGAGAACAAGGCGCGGGCCCGACTGTTCTACAAGTACCTCTCGCGAGTCTACGACCGGGTAAACCCCTTCGTCTGGACTGAAGAGATGCGCACTGAGGCGCTCTCTTTGCTCGAGTTCGAAGACGAGATGACCATCCTTGACCTCGGCTGTGGCACTGGCTTTGCGACCGAAGGATTGCTCGATCACGTCGACGAGGTCTACGCGCTCGATCAAAGTAAACACCAACTCGCACAGGCGTACGAGAAGTTCGGCAAACGCGCCCCGCCGGTCCACTTCCATCGCGGCGACGCCGAACGGCTCCCGTTCGCGACCGATACTTTCGACGTCGTCTGGTCGTCGGGCTCGATCGAGTACTGGCCAACCCCGATTCTGGCACTCCGAGAAATCCGCCGCGTCCTCAAACCGGGTGGTCAGGTACTCGTCGTCGGGCCGAACTATCCAGATAACCCGATTTCCCAGCGCCTCGCCGATGCGATCATGCTCTTTTACGACGAGTACGAGGCCGATCGAATGTTCAAAACAGCTGGGTTCGAGGACGTGAAACACGCGTTTATGGGCCCCTCGTACGACCCCGACGTCGCCATCACGACGATCGGCCGCGCGCCTGCATAGGCTAAGCGCTGGCGTATCAGCGAAATGATCGTCGCGTTCGTGGTATCAGGTCGCCGTCGTCTCGAGCTTTGCTAGTTGTCGATCATCGACGACAAGCGAGACAGTGACCGAATCGCCGGCCGTAAGTTCCGGACTGTTCGTCTTTGCGATGGAAACGCCAGCGTGCTCACCCGCCGTCCACTCGGAATCTGCTTTTGCGTTGAACGGGCCGTCCGGCGCCCCATCGAATCCGGTCGCGCCGACGAACGGAACCGGCGGTTGTCGCGTCAGTGCCGTGTTGTTGACTGATATCGTCATCGACAATCTCTCGACATCGATGGGATCGCCAGCAACGTGTTCGATCACAATTGCCGACCGATTCGCATCGACCGAGAGCTGAAAAGCTGCGGTTGGATCCGACGACGCAAGCGACCACGCGTCGAGTCCAACGGCGATGACGACTGCCAGACAGACTGTGAGCGCGACCAGCACGAGTACGCCGACGACGTGACTGACCCCACGGGTTTCGTTCGCTCGTGATCGACACCTGTCGCGTATTCGTCCCGGTTTCACGACCCGGTCTGGCTGCGCTCTCCCGTATAAACGTTTGTTACCTTCCCCACAGCGAGCGGTCGCTCGTCGGCACGTGTCGACAGTGTCCCGCCTGAACCCCTACCGGACTGCGACTAGCGCGACACCGTTGCGTTAACCACACCGTTTGCCGTTTTCGCCTCGAGTTTGTGTTTCCCGATCAGCGGAGCGACCCACAGCGTTCCGTCTTCGCCGGTGTTGCCGACCTCGACGCCGTCGAAGGTGATGGTTGCGCTAACGGGCTCGCCAGTTTCCTGATCGGTCACGGTTACTTCGACCGGCCCGTTCGCTGGTGTCCGGTTCATCGTCATGTTGAGTCCGTCACCCGTCCACGGTCCGAGGTACTCACTCGGGAGCGACGGCGCGATGAGTTCCTGGACCTCGCGGTGGACCTCACCCGACCCGGCGTCGAGGTAAATTTCGAGCCGGCCCTGACTGTGACCGATTTCGGTCCAGTAGTGATCGGGGCTGTTGTCCTGGAAATGCGGAGACCCGTGTTCGTCTGCCCACGGATAGAGTTCTATCGTTCGCTCGAACGCTTCGAGATCCTCGAACTGGTCGGACGCCGTTTCGTTCCGATTATCGAACCGAGTCGTCTCGACGATGTAATTACTCCCCTTCATCATCGAGATACTGTATCCCGACTGTGATGTCGAGACGATCACGTTTTGATTCCGCCCGCTGTTTGGCGTCTTCGATAGCCAATCGAGTTGCGTCCGAAGGGACGTTCGGTGGAAGCTAAAAATGTTCTTGTCGACTCGAGTTTGTCGGGAGGGGAGTGAATAGCCGGGGATTCGGTCCGCTTTGGCATCCAGTTCGTCGAGTCGTTCCGAAAGCACCGCAGCTTCGTTGTGATTCCGAAGTAGCGTCTGAAGCAGTTGTGCTGTCGACCGGTCGCCGTCTGCGTGTTCCGTGACCGCGTTTCGTTCGCGGCGCTCGAGCCGGTCTGCTTGTTGTTTGAGTCGTTCATACGCTGCCTGAACCATCGCTGCTCGTTCCTCCGGAGTCGCGCGGGTGAATTCCTCCTCGACGAGGGCGTACTGTCCGTGGTCGATTCGGAGTTCGTCGTCTGCGCTTGCGAGTACCATTCCGAGATCAGGCCGATACTCGGTATACTCGCTTCGGATGTCTCCGTTGAGGTGGAGTCGGTTCGTCGTGTTGGCGACGTCAGTCTGCGTCAGTCGAGGCGGGATCTGGTTTCGGGAAGTCTCGACTGACTGTTCGTCCGTTCCCCTGGTTGGCGCCGCTGCACCGACGGTCGCTGCGGGCACAGAGAGGACGAGAAGTAACGCGAGGAGGGCGGGGGCCGCGTTGTTCATCGAACCACCGTTTGTACTCCTGATACAAAAACTGGTCGTCTGACGATGATATCCGTGAGCCCCTTCATTTTAGGCATGTTCACGGTTTCTGAGACGGCACACAGCCGTCGGTTACGTTTTATTTTTCGATGGAAAGTGTTTTTTCCCCCGGGAAACCACCCGTTGGTACGCATGCGGATTACCACTGCCGCCACACTCGCCCTCACGGTCCTCCTTGCTACAACTACGCTGGGGGCAGTGGCCGCTACACCATCGGCATACGAGCCGACGGCTGTCGATCAGTCGCCGTCAGCGGCGCCCTCTCTTTCCCCAGCGTTCGAGCAATCCCCCTCCGTTTCGTCTTCATCGACTGCACCACCGCCACTCGAACGTCCGGATACCTGGCAGGTGATCCGTATTCACGTCTCTGCCGACGGTACTGCGACGTGGACGATCGAAAGTCGGTTCCTCGTAACGAACGATTCCGACGCAGAAACGTTCGATCAATACGCCAAGACAGTTGTGTCAGGACAACCGAGTGGGCCCTACAAACCAGAAACGTTCCGCGAGTACGTGAACTACGCGTCCGAATCGACCGGCCGAGAGATGTCGATTCGAGATGCAGGATGGAACGAACCCAGAATCGAACAGCTCCAATCTGAAGACGGTCAGTCGGCCGACGATTCGAACGTCCGGGTCGGCATCATCTCCTACTCGTTTACCTGGACCAACTTCGCAACCGTCGACGACGACCGAATCCACGCCGGTGATGCCTTGCAAACGGACGACGGTCCGCTCTTGCGGACGCTGAGCGACGGCCAGCGTCTCGTCGTCGAACCGCCCGACGACAATTACGGGTTCGTCGACGCGCCGACGGGCACCGAAAACGGGGCACTCGTCTGGAACGGTCCCCACGAGTTCGGTATGAACGCACTCGAGATCACCATCATTCGCGGAGCAGGGGGTGGTCTGTTTTCCGGTTCGGCCCTGCTAGCTATCGGATTCGTCGGTCTTGCCATCGTCGTCGGTGTTGGTAGCTATCTCCTCGCGCGGCAGGAAGACGTTGATGTGTCCGTTTCTCTCGATCGCCTCCCGGTGCTACGACGTCGCGACAGCGGTGATGAGGGGCTACCAGAACCGACTGCCGAAGGTGATGGCGGATCCGAATCGATCGACCCGCAGTCTGCCGATTCCCTCCCAGCTCACGGCACTGGACCGATGTCAGGAACGGAACTCGAATTCGAGGAACCTGTTGAAGACGGAATCGACCCGGAACTGTTGAGCGACGAAGAACGCGTCCTTCGTCTCCTCAACAAGAACGGTGGCCGAATGAAGCAAGCCTCTATCGTGTCAGAAACTGGCTGGTCGAACGCCAAGGTGTCACAGCTTCTCTCGAAGATGGACGACGAGGGTGAAATCGAGAAGCTCCGGATCGGCCGGGAAAATCTCATCACGCTTCCGGGTGTCGACCCGACCGCACTCGATTGACCAGTACGGCGCGTTCCGCTCGGCTCGTCGTTTCCGCCTACGTCTCACTCGTTTCGGATTCGTTGCCCTCTGTCGACTCCGTCTCGTTTGTATCGCTGTCGTCGTCCACTTCTGGTTCGTCCGTCCCCGTTTCACCGCCGGAATCGGGGTTAAAGTGGATGCTCTGTGTGGTCGCGTCTAAAACGTCGTC
Source organism: Natrinema halophilum (assembly GCF_013402815.2). Taxonomy (NCBI): domain Archaea; kingdom Methanobacteriati; phylum Methanobacteriota; class Halobacteria; order Halobacteriales; family Natrialbaceae; genus Natrinema; species Natrinema halophilum. Next base: position 2,449,855 of record NZ_CP058601.1, on the reverse strand, counting down.
CCAGTCTTTGTCCCTATCCACCAGGAAAACCTCGACGTTGAGGTCGTCCTCGCCGAACTCTTCGATCCCGGCTGGACGAACGTCGATGTGGTATCGTCCGTTTTCTCTCTGGGGAACCTGTGACGTGCGCTCGATGAGTTTTCGATCATCTGGCCCCTGATTGATCTTGACGAAGAAGTACGGCTCGCCTCTGACGGTCCCGTGGCTCGGTGGATCGATGTTCGGCATACTCGTGTTGGCGGTGACTTCGAGATTGAAGTTCGAGTAACCCTGTCCGTCTTCGGCGGGCACTTTGTCGACGAACTCGACGGACTCGATGCGGTCGATCGCCTCACCGTTCAGGTCTTTGCGTTCGAGCGGCCGGTTCGGTTCCTGTGGTGGGCTCCACTCAGCGTTTGCCGTGTCGTCTTCGTTCTCGTCGTCCCCGTCGCTCGGTTCCGTGTTATCGGAAGAATTCGAATCGTTGGTGGACTCGTTCTGATCGTCGGAGACTGGTTCGGTTGGCTCATCTGTATCGTTCGTGTCGTTCGCGGGCCCGTCAGTTTGCGATCCCCCAAATGCGCTGCACCCTGAAAGGATCATAAGCAGCGCAACTGCGATGACAGCAACTTTTCGAAATTCCATCGTACCCCTTCGTTCCGGAACCTAGCCCATTATTACAACCTCGATAAACCGACTCACCTTGTTCGTCAGAAAATACCGGTATCCATCCTTGTATCGGCCACTTTCGAACTGTTTTCCGGTGTGAAACGGTCGCTATACTGTGGCAAAAACCGTTCGAAATCGAACACGTCGGCTTCAAGCCGCTACTGATACAATTCGTCGCCACTGTCCCCTCATCCGCTATTGTAAGGCGTTTTAGTCATGGCTAATCTACCTGGCCATGTTTAATCTGCCCCAATACAGCACAAGAGCAGCGCTTGAGTATTCGTGCTGGCGAAAGCCGCATCGTTCTCCGCCTCACGGTCTTCCCGGCCGGGTTACCGAGGCCGGCTTTACCGCCCTGTTTCGGCAGTCGTCTTCGGGCGCTACGCGAGCGGTGTCCGTTCGACGACCTGACGCATGCACCTTTTTCTCGTCGGGTTCGCTCACTTCGTTCGCGTCCCCTCCTCGAAAAATCTGCACCAAAAACGGGACTACGCGAGCGGCGTCCGTTCGACGACCTGACCGTCGTACGTTGGATACTGCTCGACGATCTCGCCGCCCTCGAGGTCGCCTTCCTCGATCATCTCTTCTAAGAGCCACCAGGCGACTTCGACGTGGTTCGACTTGACGGTGTAGAATTCTTCGGGGACGCCAAGCGCCTCGAGGCGCGCTGGCTCGGTGTCCGTTTTGCCGTAGACGAGGGTCCCGTCGTCGGTAATATCGTCGAACTCGCGTCGAACGTTACGGGCCATGCGCTTCAGGCGGCGGCGGTGTTGGGCGGCGTCCTTGAAGACGGAGGTACAGAAGTAGACTCGCTCGTGATCGCCCATCTTTTCGAGGATGTCCTCTCTGGAGCCGTCGACGGCGCTCATGTGGCCTTCTTTGAGTTCGAACCCTTGCTCTTGCATGCGGCGGTAGTTCCCCTGGGACATCTCGAACTCGTTGACGTTACAGAACTCGGCGGCCCCCTCGTCGATGAATTCGAGAAATTCCGTTTCGGCCCGGATTCCTGGAATTTCGAATGCGGGTGTCAGTCCTTCGTCACGGGCGATGTAGAGGATGTCCTCCCACTCGGTTCCGTGGAGGTCGCCCCACTGTTCGTAGGGCGGGTGGAAGCGAATTTCGTCGAGGCCGGCTTCCGAGAGGCGGCGCATGTTCTCGCGACCGCCGGTGATGCCGGTGTAGAGGTGCGTGTGGTGGTCCTCGCCGAACTCGTCTTTGAGTAGCTCGAGATAGTGGCAGGTCCGACCGAGCGCCTCCTGGGGCTCACCACCGGTGATAGACGTTCCGAGCGCGTCCATCCGACGGGCTTCGGTGAGGACGTCGTCGTCGGTTTCGACGAGTCGTTCGTTTGCGTAGACGTCGGTCACGTTTTTGCGATTCTCACCGAGGGGGCAGTAAAAGCAGTCGCGCTGGTCGCAGTAGCCGTAGACGAACATCACCATCTTGCCGCCTTTCGCGCACTGCTCACAGCCCTTCGAGATCATTCGACGAAACGTAACCGGTCGAGACCCAAAAGCTGTACGAAACAGACCTGCGCCGTGGTTTCACAGATACGCCCACGCAGACCCGTCGACGGAAACCGGCTCGGGGACGCCATTTCCGCCGCTGACCGTCGATCGTGAACAGTTTCGTTGTCCAGAAGAGGGAAATACCGCGGCGTGCAAGCACGACGCAATGCTGTTGGTCCTCTGTGTCGACCTCGACGACGACCTCGGCCGAAAGACCGGCTTTTCGACGCCGGTCATCGGTCGTGCTCCTGTCGAGGAGGCGGCCGTCGCTCTCGCGACCGCGGACCCGGAGGATTCGGACCTCAACGTCATCTTTCAGGGCTTGCATATCTACGACAACCTCGCTGACCGCGGCGAGAGCGTCGAGGTCGCCGTCGTCACCGGTAACGATGACGGAGACGTCAGCGCAAACCGCGAGGTCGGCGACGAGGTCGATACCGTCCTCGCGAGTCTCTCGACCGGAGAAGACGTCACCGCACTCGTCGTCACTGACGGTGCCCAAGACGAATCCGTCATCCCGATTATTCGCTCGCGCGTCCCCATCGACGGTGTCAGACGCGTCGTCGTCCGACAGGCCCAGAACCTCGAGTCGATGTACTACACGATCAAACAGGTACTCGACGACCCCGAAACGCGGGGGACGGTTCTCATTCCGCTGGGGATCCTCCTGTTGATCTACCCACTCGCGCTGATCGGGACCGTATTGAACATGCCCGGTATCGTCCTGGGAACGACGTCGGCGCTGCTCGGGTTCTACCTGATCTCGCGGGGGTTGGGACTGGGCGATCGGCTCGATTCGGCCGTCGAGCGTGGTCGCCGCTCGCTGTACGCCGGCCGAACGACGCTGCTCGCCTACGTGGTCGCCGCGGCGCTGTTCGTTCTCGGCGGCGTCAGCGGTATCGACACCCTCGAAGCGGTGCAAGGGTCGACCGAGGCTGACCTCGAGGTCCCGGTCATGCTCGCTGCGCTCGTGAACGGTTCGATCCTCTGGTTTGCCGCTGCCGGGCTCACGACCAGTCTGGGTCAGATCACCGACGAGTACATCGCTGGCGCGCTCGAATGGCGCTACCTCAACGCGCCGTTTTACGTTCTTTCGATCGCAATCGTCCTCCACGCTGTGAGCGCGTTCTTCCTGGACGAAGTCGGGATCACCTACCTCGCGGCGGCTCTCACAGCCGGGACGCTGTTAGGTATCGTGAGTACGCTCGCCTTTGCGGTCGCGGAATCGCGCTTTTCAGATGTCGACCGAGAAGACGGGACGCGCGGTGCCGAGCGAGCCTGAGTCCTTCTCCCATCCATCACCGTTCGCGCTCGACGACGAACTCCGCCAGCTCGAGTAAGTAGTTCCGTGCCTCGGGATCGGCGACGTCCACCCGTTCGAGGGCATCGATCGCCCGGTCGGCCTCCGCCCGAGCGGTCGCATTGGCCTCTTCGGGCGTGAGGTCGGTCACCTGAACGACCGATGGGCGTTCGAGAGCGGCGTCGTGACCGGTGGGTTTGCCGAGGTCGGTCGGGTCGGCGACTGCGTCCAGGACGTCGTCCCGGATCTGGAACGCGACGCCGACGCGTTCGGCGTACTCGCCCAGCGCGTCGACGGTGACGGAGTCGGAGTCGGCGGCAATCGCGCCCAGTTCGGCCGCAGCCCGGAATAGCGCGCCGGTTTTGCGCCGCGCCAGCGTCATGTACTCCGCCTCGTTCGCGGGTTCGGCTGAGAGCTCGGTCGCCTCGCCGACGCCGAGTTCGACCATCGCGTCGGCGACGACTCGAGTTGCGTCCGGGTCGGCCGAAAAGAGCGAGAACGCCTCGCCCAGCAGTCCGTCGCTGGTGATGATCGCTGGACCGTGACCGAACTCGGCCCAGGCGCTGGTCGTCCCCCGGCGGAGGTCAGATCGATCGATGATGTCGTCGACGACCAGCGATGCCGTGTGAACGAGTTCGATTCCGACGCCGAATTCGACCGCCTCCTCGGCCCGACCGCCGACGGTTTCGCAGGCCAGCAACGTTACTATCGGCCGGACGCGCTTCCCCCCGGAGAGCGCAACGTGGCGAACTTCTTCGGTGAGCGTCTCGGGTTCGACCCCTTCGACCACCTCGACGAGACGCTCCTCGATTAGCGCCCGTCGGCGCTCCAGCAGTTCCATCACCCGGGCTTAGGATGGGGTAGAAAAGTAGCTAACGAATCCATACCAAGTGTTTCCCTCAGTGACGCTTTCACTCCGTTGTCGGATACGTATCGCCTGCTCGGGCGGCTCACGGCTCCCAGTTCTCGTGCTGGGACGACGTCGAAGCGGCCAGTCCACCCTTTTCCACTCGGGTTCGTTCCGCTCACCCTCGTGCAAAGATCTCGACCAAAAACACCGGAAGAGCTGCACTCTTTCGAGCCCTCGTTCACTACGTTCACGAGAAAGACTCCTCACTTCCTTCCGGCTGCGTCCGTCAGAATAACGTGGTTCTCGGCCTTCGGCCTCCGAACCGGGCGTCGGTCGCGGTTCGATTACTGGAACTCGTCGATAAGCGCCGGGACGACGTCGAAGAGGTCAGTCCGACCTTTTTCCACTCGGGTTCGCACCGCTCACCCTCGTGCAAAAACCTCGACCAAAAAGCCGCTCACTTCGTTCGCGATCGGGCTACTGGAACTCGTCGATAAGCGCCGGGACGACGTCGAAGAGGTCGTCGTGGATCGCGTAATCGGCGATGTCCATGATCGGTGCGTTGGGATCGGTGTTGATCGCAACGATCGTATCCGACCCCTTCATGCCGGCGACGTGCTGGACGGCACCGGAGATGCCGATCGCGATGTAGACGTCGGGCGTGACGACTTTGCCGGACTGGCCGACCTGGCGGTTTTTGGGCAGCCAGCCGTTGTCGACGATCGGACGCGAGGATGACAGCGTCGCGCCGAGGGCGTCGGCCAGATCCCGGATCAGGTCGAGGTTCTCCTCTTCTTCGATTCCGCGCCCGATCGAGACCAGCAGTTCGGCCTCGCTGATGTCGACGTCGCCGCCGCCGACTTCCTCGAAGCCGCTGACGGTCGAGCCGATGGCGGCTTCGTCGATGTCGGCGTCGAAGGCGTCGATCGTGGCGTCGCCGGTCCCTTCGGCGGCCGGCCACTCTGCGCTGCGGATCGTGACGACGGCGTTATTTTCGAGTTCGTTCGTCGTCTCGACTTTGCTGCCGTACATTTCACGGGTTGCGATCAGGGTTTCGCCGTCGGTTTCGAGGCCGATGGTGTCGGTGACGACCGGGAGGTCGAGTGCGTTGGCGACGGCGGGGGCGTAGTCGAGTCCGTTGACGCTGTTGGGCGTAAGGACGTACTGGGGGGCGAGTTCGTCGTAGAGTTGCGTGATCGCCTGCGTGTAGACGTCGTGGTTGAACTCTTCGCCGTAGGGGACGGTGTGGATGGCGTCGACGCCCTCGCGGTTGAGTTTGTCGGCGAAGTCGTCGACGGTGCCGCTGATGACCGCGAGGTGGAGGTCGCCGCCGGTTTCGTCGGCGAGGCTGCGGCCGGCGGTGATGAGTTCGTAGCTGACGTCGCGGAGTTCGCCGCGGCGGTGGTCGGTGACCGCGAGCACGTCGGTCATTGTGCCACCCCCTTGTCGCGGAGCAGTTCACCGAGTTCTGCGGCGGTATCGTCCGGGCCGCCCTCCCAGACGGTGACGTCGCTTTCGCTTTCGGGTTCGTACATGTCCGTCAGTTCGAGGTCGGCATCGATGGCGCTCTCGTCGACGCCGAGGTCGGCCAGGTTCTGGACGTCGAGTTCCTTGCGCTGGGCCTGGCGGATACCGCGGAGGCTGGCGTAGCGGGGCTCGTTGATCCCGGTCTGGATCGTCAGCACGGCCGGCAGCTCGATTTCGTTCAGTTCTTCGACGCCGCCCTCGAGTTCGCGGCGCACCGATACGGTGTCGCCGCTGAAGTCGTGCTCGAGGTGATTGACGACGGCGCCCCACTGGAAGCCGACGTTTTCGGCGACGGACACGCCGGTCGCGGCGAAACTGTCGTCCCCGGCCTGGACGCCGCTCAAGACGAGATCGGGCTCTTCTTCCTCGACGACGGCGCTCAAGATCTCCGTCTTCGCGTTGACGTCGAGCAGGTCGACGCCCTCGAGGGAGTCGTCCCAGACGCGGACGGCGCGGTCGGCGCCTTTGGCAAGCGCCTGGCGGATGGTCTGTTCACAGTCTTCCGGCCCGATGGTGACGGTTACGACTTCGTCGGCGATCCCGGCTTCCTGGAGCTGGACGGCTTCTTCGATCGCGTAGTCGTCCCACTCGTTGAGATCAGCACCGAGGTACTGATCTGCAATCTCGGTGCCGTCGATTTCGAACTCGTCTTCGACGGTCGCCACCTCTTTGACCGTTACGAGAATTTTCATCAGCCATCACTGGGGCGTCCAACCCGTAAACCTTTTCGAAACGCAACGTCTCCCGCAATCCGTTTCCGTACCCTATAACCGTCATTCGATCGGTGTTATTTCCATTCCATTCTCGTGGCGAGGAATTCCCCCGATTGTTTGAACCTCGTAACTATCCGAAAGACGGAAACGGTTTAACGCCACCGCTGATAGTACAGAACATGGCAGACTGTCCACTTGCCGACGACTGCCCGAGCTTTTCCGAACGAATCTCGGGTATGGGGTGTCAACATTACGGTGATCGGGGTGGCAAAGAGTGGTGCAATCACTACAATCAACCCATCGATGACCTCAAAACGCAGCCAGTCAAACCTGGCGAGGAAGTCGTCATCGACATCGTCGACATGCACGAAAGCGGTGCCGGAGTCGGACGAACCGAGGACGGGTTCATCGTCATGGTCGACGGCATCCTCCCCAAGGCTCGCGCCCGAGTCGAAATCACACGTGTTCACAGCAATCACGCACGCGCAGAAGAGCTGGAAATGCTCCCGATGGATCCCGGAGACGAATCGACGGATGCTGAAACGACTGACGACGTCGCCGCAGAGAGCGATGGTGAGTCGGATGCTGGTACCGATGGCGACGATCCGTCACGCGAGCGCCTTGGCAGCCGCGAGAACTTCTGGGGCTCCTGATCCGCCCCCACGAGTGGACAGTCGGTCGTCGTATTGGTGATGCCATGTTTCGAGTGTGATTTCTTTCGATACGCTAGCACTCGGTTTGGAGTGATACCGGTTTCTTCCCGTTCGTGGCAATAAAGCGTAAATACCGATTGCGTCTACTGTACGGTACTATGAATGGTGGGCCGAGTGCTGGACGGCGAGCACTCGCAATCGGTGCGGTAGTATGTGCGATCTGTGGGTTGATCTTGGCGGCGAGTGGGATGGCGCCACTCACCGCAGCGTCGCCAGCGAGTGACGTTTTCGAAGACCTTTCCGGAGATCGAATTTCCGGCGGCTCGACGGAGCTATCACCTGCCGCCGGAATAAGCGGATCTGGTGGTATCGGTGAAAGCGGTGGGGGCAGTGGTGGCAGCGCTGGTACAGGTGGTTCGTTACTCGGCTCGAGCCTCCTCGACGAAGCCGACGTGTCGGGAAGTCCGCTTTTCGGTAGTCTCTTCGGCGAATTGATGGCGCTGTCGAACGGGGGCGGTGGATTCGGCGGTGAGCTGGCTGGCGGCGACAGCGAAACGGCGTCGAATGGCGAGGGGAATGGACCCGATAGCGACGCAACGGACGGGGGTGGCGAAGCCGAGAAGTCGTCCCTCGAGCGGGATCGAACCGGCGGAAACGACGGCCAATCCGATGCGCCTCGAAGCGAGAGCGGCCCCGACTCGGCGGGAAGCAACGGGCAGACTACCACGAACGCAGCCGAGAGCGGTTCGTCGCTCACGGACTCGGTCTCGGAGCTCTCCGGCTACCCAGTGGTGGCTGTCCTCGCCGTGATCTCCCTCTTGCTCGTCGGCTATCTCTTCTTCATTCGAGACGAGCCGATCAGTACCCTGCTTTCGATCCTGGCTCGACTCGTTTCGTTCTCGCTTGCGGGTGTCGTCGCCTGCTCGCGGGCGATTGAACGAGGGCTCGTTGCACTTCGCAGAGTGACTTCGATCGCTGAACTTCCGGGGCTCGTGTTAACCGCGATAACGAACGTAATTCGTTCGATCGGCGAGCGCGTTCGAGACGCCGGCTCGTCGGCGGCGCTGGTGTTGCTCGGTAACGGCGAGGACGATGGCGACGCCGCTGCTGCCCTCGAGGAACGGGCCGCCCCTCGCGAGCGAATCCGGCAGGCCTTCGAGAGCGTGATCAACGCCTCGCCGATGTATCGGCGGCGCGTCGCGACTACGACGCCGAAAGATGTCGCTCGGAGCGCCACGAACGCCGGTGCACCCGCCGATCCGGTCGAGACGATCACCGACTCCTTTCGCGACGTAGAGTACGGCGATCGGGATCCGGACTCCTATCTCGAGCGAACGAAAGCCGCTCACGACCGACTGCGTGACGCACTCGACGCGACATCCGAGGGTGGGGACGACGAACTGGGCACGGTGCCGGAGACGGAGGACGGGACCGATGAGTAGGACGCCGTCGACGGCCGGACTCGCGATCGTCACGTTCCTCGCGGCGGCGTTGCTCGCTGTCGGTACAACTCTGACTCTCCAGCCGACGGTGCTTCTCGATGCGGTTCCCGTACTCGAAGCGCTATTGATCGCGCTCGACCCGAGCGCGGTCGTGCTGGCGCTCATCCTCGTCCTCGTTCTGCTCGCGCCGACGCTCGGTATCACCGGCCGGCTTCGCTCGTCGTCGACGACGTCGCTGATCGGCGAGGCAGACGAGTCGGCTACTGGACGTCCTCGGCTCGACACCGAAGCGACGGCCGACTATCCGATCGTCGGCGATCCGTTCGATCGCCGGATCGAACTCGCGAGGGCCTACGACGACCGGCCGCGTTCGACGCGCGAAGAAGCCCGTGAGCGGCTCGTCGAGTCGCTCCGTCCGATCGCTGCGACCGCCTACGCGAACCGGGCCGGACTGACCGAACCCAGCGCGATGGCCGCGATCGAGGCCGGAACGTGGACCGACGACCCGCGAGCCGCCGCGTTCCTCGGAGGCGACGAGGGACCGTCGACCCCGCTGTGGCTCTGGCTCGTGGACCTCGTCAGCACCGCAGACCCGTTCGTCCGGAGCCTCGAGCGTACGATCGACGAAATCGACCGCATCCAATCGACGCCGGCGGTTGCAACCGAGACGACATCGACGGTGACCGCGAACGCAGAGCCTGGCACGGATGCGGAGGTGACGTCGTGACCGAATTCACCCGCCGCGCTCGCTGGCACGGCGCGCTCGTCGTCGCTCTGTTCACTGCCTTGCTCGCGGTCACGCTCGGCATCCCGGCTCTGTTCTTCCTCGCGGTCGTCGCGCTGGGGTTCGTACTCGTCGGACAGGCGAGTTCAGTCCCCGACCTCGGCGCCGAAAACGAAACCGGCCGCCTGGATGCAGATACGACTGCCGACGCTGATTCTCCCCCTGAAACCGACGTCGACTCCGACTTGCGACTCGAACGCGCGGTCGAGGACTCGCGGGTTAGACCCGGCCAGTCGGTGACGGTGACGCTGTCGGTGACGAACGAAGGGTCGACTGTCGCGTCGGACGTCCGCGTCGTCGACGAACCGCCCGAAGAGGTACCGGTGACCGGCGGTTCGCCCGCGTTCGCGACCGCTGTCCGGCCGGGCGAGACGGTTTCCCACGAGTACGACCTCGAGCCGCCGCGCGGGGAACACGAGTTCGGGACGGCGACGGTCCGCTGTCGTTCGCTGTCGGCGACGGCGGTCGCGACTGCCGAGTACGATCTCGGTGGCGACGACAGTTTCACCTGCGAGACGCTGCTGGATTCGTTCCCGTTACAGGATCGGACGATCCAGTTCGTGGGTCAGACGCCGACCGATGACGGCGGAAGCGGCGTCGAGTTCTTCGCAACTCGAGAGTACCGCCGCGGCGATCCGATGAACCGGATCGACTGGCACCGGTTCGCCCGAACGGGCGACCTGGCAACCGTCGAGTACCGCGAAGAACGGGCGGTGACGATCGTCTTCGTGATCGACGACCGCGCGAACGTCCATCGCAGAACGAGCGACGGCGGCCCGGATTCGTACGACCTCACGCTATACGCCGCCTCCCGCGGCGTCGTCGCCTCGATCGAGGACGGCAACCGAACCGGCCTGGCGATGCTCACGGGCGAGACGTGGATCGAGCCGGGGGCGGGCGATGCCGTTCGGAGTCAGGTCGCGGACGCGATCAGCGACGCGGCCGGCGGGTCGGGGAGAGAGCCACAGACCGGATCGAAATCGGAGTCGGGTACGTTTTCAGAATCTACGGCTGGTCGTCCCGTTGCGGACGGCGGTGACCGGTCCGATGGCGGCACGCTCGCGGTCGACCTCGAGCGGCGGTTGCCCCAGCGCGCGCAGGTCGTTCTGTGTACGCCGTTGTTCGACCGGGCGGCGGTCGATATCGTCGAAACGCTGCGGACACGCGGGCGGGCGGTGACGGTCGTCTCCCCCGACGTGACGGCCGATATCGAGTCGTCGTCGGCTACGACGGGGGCCAGGATCGCCGGCCTGCAGCGGGCGAATAGGATCGATGCGCTCCGCGGACTCGGTGCGACCGTCGTCGACTGGCAGCGCAAAGATCCGCTCTCGGTCGAACTGGCCAGGGCGTTCCGTGCAGGCCCCGGCGGTCGCGGAGGTGGGCCCGCGTGAGGGGCGACGCTGTCACTGGCTCCGCCGGACGAACGAATCGTCGCGGCCGCGACGGAAACGACTCGGTTGCGGGAGGGGCGGTATCGCGGCGAGCGGTCGCCCGGGAGACCGGACGATACGTCCTCGAGTCAGCGATACGTGGTGTACGGACGGCACTCCGTAGACCGACGGCGAGTGACGTCGCGATGATCTGCTGGACCCTGGGAGTTGGGATCGCGATCGGTTCGACGCTCGTCGGCCGCAGGCTGGCCGTGCTGGCGACCGGGGCCGGGCTAGCAGCCGCGCTGACCACGGTATTGCTGGCGAGCGAGCGGCCGCTCTTGCGGGGTCTCGGCGGCGTCGTTGCGGCCCCGGTTTCCGTCCTGGTGTCGTCGCCACTCCTCCTCGCGAGCGTACTCGCGTTGACCTCGTCGGGGGTGGGGCTGATCGCCGGCGTAACCGTCTGGGCGCTCGTCGTCGCTGCCTTCGCGGCCGGGCTACTCTCCTGGCCGCGGTTCGGACGCGGTGGCGTCCGTCACGGTTCGACTGGGACGATACTCGCCGCGCTCGGCGTCGTCGCCGTCGCGGTGCTGCCGATTCTCCCCAGGGCTGACCTCCGTGCACACGCTGTCGCGGCCGCAACGGACACGCTCGGCGTGATCGAGGACGTCCTCGTTACGCCCACCGGAATGCTGGCGGTCGTCTCGTTTGCCGGACTCGTGGCCGTCGCCGCGATGCTCTCGAGCCGTGCGCTCGCGACGCTCCCGTTCGAGCGGCTCGTCCCTCCGGACCGCCGCGACGCGGTTACGACGGCTGTATCGGGCCTTCGCCGGGGATGTTCGCTTTCGATTCGCGGGGCACTCGCGCTCGGGGCCGGAGCCGTCATCGCACCGATCGCCGTCGATCGACTCGACGGACCCGTGGTGACGCCGGTCGCGCTCAGAACGGAACTGCCGGCTCCGGCCGGTGACGCGCTGGCGTCGCTCGTCGTGATTGCTGGCGTCCGACTGGCGCTGGTCGCGCTCGCGGGGATCGCGTTCGCGCTCCTCTTTCTCGAGTGGTCGCGTCGCATCCTCGGTCGCGGTCCCGCGGTCGTGGTAGCCCGACTGGTCGCACCGATGATCGGCGGCGCGCTCGTCGCGATCGTGCTCGTCCAAGCGACTGCGGATTCGGCGCTCGCGGCGGATATCGAAGGATTTCTACGGGCAACTCTCGAGGGACCAGCCCCACCGTCGGTACTCGAGTTTCTCACTTCAATTCCGCCGTTTACGCTAGTGGCGATCGTGCTGGTCTTCGCGCTGGTCGCACTGTCGTCGCTGCTGTGGACGGTGACCACGTTACGAGTGATTCGACTGCTTCCTGAGCGAGCGATCGGCGCCGCGCTCGCTGCGGGCGCGGTGTTCGTGCTGGCAGTTGCACTCGCGATCGTCGGCCGAGTCGAGCCGGCCATATGGACGACGGCGGCGGCGTTCGTCCTGTGGGACATCGGCGAGTACTCGGACGTAATTCGAACGGAACTCGGCCGCGGTGCGTCGACGATGCGGGCGGAGCTCGTCCACGTTGGCGGGACGCTCCTTTCGGGCGGCGTCGTCGCCGGCGGAACCGTTGCTCTCTACCGGTGGCGTGCAGGCATCCCCATGATCACCGATCCGGTGATCGCCGCCGTTGCCGTCGGGTCGGGGCTGTTCGTGGTCGTTCTCGTAGCTTGGGCGCTTCGCGGCTGACGCCGTGAGCACCGATCCGAACCTCCGTTCGTAACGTGCCGATTCAGATAACGTTTTCTTGGGTCCTCTGAGATGTGGGTGCATGGAACGAATATCGCTGTCGAATTCTGCGTTCGAAGGTGACAACAATACGTACCTCTTTTCGGATGGACCGGAGACGGTACTGATCGATACCGGAGACTGGATGGCGACGACCCGCGAGCAACTCGAGTCGGCGTTCGACGAACGGGGGCTCGAATTCGCCGACGTCGACCGGATCTTTCTTACGCACTGGCACCACGATCACTGCGGGTTAGCCGGCGAAATTCAGGCCGAAAGCGGGGCCGAGGTCCACGTCCACGCCGATGATGCGGCACTCGTCGAAGGTAGCGACGACGCCTGGGAAGCGATGTACGACCGCCAGAAAGAGTACTTCGAGGAGTGGGGGATGCCCGAGGAGAACCAGGCGGCGCTTCTCGAGCGGATGGCCGACGGCGAGACGACCGTCGAAACGCCGTCCGTCACCCCGTTCGAACACGGCGAGACGTTCTCGTTCGACGGCGTCGAACTCGAGGTCGTCCACACGTCCGGACACGCGGCCGGCCTCAGCATGTTCGAGGCGGATCTCGAGGGTGAACGGCAGGTCTTTTCCGGCGACGTGCTACTGCCCGTCTATACGCCCAACGTCGGCGGTGCGGACGTCCGCGTCGATCGGCCGCTCGAGAAGTACCTCCGCGCGCTTCAGGGGATCGTCGACGCCGGCTACGACCGTGCGTGGCCGGGCCACCGCGATCCGATCGCCGATCCCGCCGACCGCGCCCAGTACATTATCGATCACCACGAGGAGCGGTCCTGGCGCGTCCTCGACGCGCTGGACCGACTCGGTCCCTGCGATACCTGGACGGTCAGCGCCGACCTGTTCGGTGAACTCGAGGGCATTCACATCCTCCACGGACCGGGCGAATCCTACGCCCATCTCGAGCATCTGGAACGCGAGGGGACCGTCGTTCGCGAGGGGACCGACTATCGGCTCGCCGATGGCGTCGCAGACGAACTCGCACGGACTGAAGCGGAGCGCTGGGAACTCGAGTATTGACGACCCGACCGTGGTGGGGTAACGAATGATCGACGCGTCGGCGACCGAGCCCCGACCGCTGCACTCTTACTCGTCCATCGACGGCACGGGGGTACTGTTTAGCGCCCCGTCGACGATCGAGTGCGGATCGACGTCGCGGACGTCCGCCTCCGTCGTCAGGACGATTCGGTGGTCCAGCACCGGATGGACGACAGCGTGGACGTCTTCCGGGGACACGTAGTCTCGACCTGCGATCGTCGCGCGGGCCCGACTCGCCTCGAACAGCCGCTGGAGGCCACGCGGCGAGATTCCGACCTCGACGCGCTCGTCCTCTCGAGTTGCTCGACAGACGTCGACCAGATACTCCTGGATCGCGGGATCGACGGTGATCGACTCGGGAACGTCCTGCAACTCGAGTACTGCATCACGAGTAACGACGCTGCTGACGTCAGGCGTTCGGGACTGGCGGTCCGCCCGCCGGTCGACGAGCTCGAGTTCGCCGTCCCGGTCGGGGTAGCCCATCGTCGTCTTGATCATGAAGCGGTCGATCTGGGCTTCCGGCAACGGAAAGGTCCCCTCCTGCTCGACTGGATTTTGCGTCGCGATGACGAAGAACGGGTCCGGCAGCTCGCGGGTCTCGCCGCCGATCGAAACCTGCTTTTCGCCCATCGCCTCGAGCAGCGCGGCCTGCGTTTTTGGCGGCGCACGGTTGATTTCGTCCGCAAGAACGACGTTCGCGAAGATCGGACCTTCATCGAACTCGAACTCGCCTGCCTGCTCGTCGTAGACGTGCGTGCCAGTGATGTCGGCCGGCAACAGATCGGGCGTAAACTGGATTCGTTTGAACTCGAGGTCGAGTGTCGTCGCGAGGCTCCGTGCTGTGAGCGTTTTCCCGGTCCCGGGGACGTCCTCGAGGAGGACGTGTCCCTGACCGACGATGGCGGTGAGGATCGTCTCGAATCGTGTTCGGTCACCGATAACTGCCGTCTGAATCTCCGCAAGGACGTCCTGACTAGTCTCGGCTGCTGCGGATACGTTCATGCACGGCGTCAGTCTCCGACCGATATATACAGTTCGGCCAACCGATCGGCGAGCCGCCCGGCACCGAGAAGTATTTACTCTATGCCGAGTAAGAGTTGACTGTGATGTGGCAAGATCTCGTATTCCTGGCCGGTAGCACCCTCTCGATCGTCTTCCTCGCACCAACGGTACGCGACTCAACGGCCCGAATCCCGCTCGGCTCGAGTGTACCGTCGATGACGATCGGTGCGATCTATGCGCTGACGTACGGGACGATGGACATGTCGTTCTCGGCGGTCGGTTCGTTCGGCGTCGCGACCATGTGGTCGCTAATCGTCTGCTACCGCTCGCCCGGTCCACACGACGGCCCCGCGAACGTTGCTCGGTTCGTTGGCTCCTTGATCCGGCGGACGCGCCAGTCAGTGACCGGAACGGCGACCGAAACCGATCGCGGTGCGACCGGCCACTCGGCTGACTAATCGACACGTCTCTCGTCTGCTTTCTCGGCTTGGTTTCGACTGTACGACCCCGTTCTGATCGCTCCCAACGTCGGAAGTTCTGTTGTGATCGCTCCCAACGTCCGAAGTTCTGTTGTGATCGCTCCCAACGTCCGCACAAGCCTCTTCCTGGCGGCGGTCGAGTCGCCCGAAGCGACCGTAGCGTGACCCAGCGATGGTCTCGATACCGGGTTCGCTCAGTGCCGGGACCGGGGAAGCTTTGATCCCACCGGCAGCTATTACTACTATGCGCACGCGAGACTGCGTATCGGGCTGGAGGGGGGAACTATGATCGACGAGGTAGAGGAACTTCTCGAGGAGATCGGCTTCGAGGCCGAGACCAGCGTGTTGACCCACCGACAGGCTCAGGTACTCGTGCTGCGAGAACGCGGCGTTTCTCAGGCCGATATCGCAGACAAGTTGGGAACCTCGCGAGCGAACGTCTCGTCGATCGAGTCCAGCGGTCGCGAAAACGTAGCGAAAGCCCGGGAAACGGTCGCATTTGCGGAGGCACTTCGCGCACCGGTTCGCGTTCGTGTTCCCGCTGGGACCGACCTCTACGACGTGCCCCAACTGGTCTACGATGCCTGTGACGAGGCCGGTGTCAAGGTCGATCATACCGCACCTGACTTGATGAAGGTCATCAGCGACGCCGCCGGAAACGCGGTCTCGGGCCGGCAAGTGTCATCACCGCTGATCGTCGGCGTCACATCCGAGGGGATGGTTCGGGTTCGCCATCAGGAGTGAGCGGTACTTCGTCGGCCTGCACCCGTCAAACGTCGATTATTGCGTCCACCAGCCTCCGTTCCGTTCCCTGTTTCTCTGACGTCCAACCGAGAGGGCGAGCGTCTCGCGTGATTCGAGTCGGCGAACGGACGGCCGACCGCTGGCCGCTTCCACAACCGCGTGCCCGACCTTCGAATCCGGTTTTCGCAACCGGGCGCACCCCACTCGAATCATCCTTTCAACACGCGCTCCAGTCTGTGGGACAGAATATCCCACAATTTTCGCTTTTTCCGGGAACGATAGTCGATGCGGTACACGATTTCGCGCCGAGTAAGCAACGATCGGACGCGGTGTTACGGTGATCGAATACATGAATCGAAAACCTGACACTATCGATGCGAACTGCGGTTCGATCGGTGTATCGTCCCGAAACTGGGTTCCCGTCGATCCCGTCGTGTACTCGCCATCGGAGGTGAGCGTACGTGAGTAACTCTCAATCCGGATCGGCGGTTTACGGGCGACTGTTCGACGGTTTCGCCGTGTCGATATCGGACGTTTTCGAGCGGTTCGGGCTGGCGTTCGTGATGGTCGCCAGCTACTTCGGCTCCGGATCGGTCTTCATCATAAGCTCCGCTGGGGTGCAGTTTGGCGACGCGATGGCGTGGCTGATCGGCCTTGCGGTCCTCCTCGGGATCATGGCCCAGGACATGAGCGCTCGCGTGAGCATTTTCGGCGATTCGCTCGGTCAGTTCACGCGGCGCTAGCTCGGTGAACGCGGTGCGACGGTGCTGCTATCGTTTATCTCGATCGGCTGTGTCCTCTGGGGATTCGAGTTGACCGCGGCGTCCAATAGCATCAGTCCGATTCTGTGGTGTCCCGCGTATATCCTCCACGAGGCCCGCGGGAAAGCGATTCGATCGCCTGACCCCAAGCGAGCCCGTCGGTCGTTCCGTATCGTCTTTGTCGCCCTCTGCGTCTTTGTCGCCCTCTGCGTCTTTGTCGCCCTCTGTCTGGTCAGCGGCCTCTCGCCGCTGGTCCACGTTGTCCTGAACCTGAGCGTCGTCGAGATGATCATTCTGTTCCCCGCCTGGAACGGCGTGTTCGGGCTGCCGATCGCGGCCAGCCTGCTATTCTGGGCGGTTAACGACGAGGAGACGATGGGTAATCGCGTCAGCGATCTGCGCCAGAACGTCGCCAACATTGTCCTCGTCGGCCTGTCGGTGGTTCTGGCCGTCCTCTCGCTGCAGGACGTTCTCGAGACGATTTTCGGCGGCGGCTTCTGACGTCGTTGCGGGGACCGCTGTGTCGGGTCCGGTTTCGGCTTTCTCGGCTCCATCCGACGCGTCCTCCGACCGGTATCCGGTGGCGTCCGGCCTGCTGTCGACTCCCCGAGAGATTTGTACGCTGCCTGCGTCGGCTTCGGTATGGACTTCGACCTACACGGAAACAGTGCACTGGTAACCGCAGCCTCGAGTGGCCTCGGCTTCGCGAGCGCACAGGCGCTGGCGGAAGAAGGCGCAAACGTTGCGATCTGTGGCCGTGACGGCGATCGACTCGAGTCGGCCCGGGAGGACCTCGCTGAGATGGCGACTGGCGACGTTCTCGCCGTGCAAGCGGATCTGACCGATCCGGATGACGTCTCGCATCTCGTCCGGGAAACGGTCACTGCCTTCGGCGGGCTTGACCACCTCGTCACGTCGTCGGGTGGGCCGCCAAGTACGACCTTTCTGGAGACGGACGAGCAGGACTGGTACCGGGCCTACGACATGTTAGTGATGAGTGTGGTCTGGACGATCGAGGAGGCGTACGAACAGCTGCTTTCCTCCGAAAACGGGACGATCACCTGTATCACGTCACGAACCGTCCGGGAGGTCGTAGACGGGCTCCTGCTCTCGAATTCCGTCCGCCGAGGCGTGATCGGCCTCGTCAAAACGATATCGCGGGAATTCGCGCCGGAAATCCGAGCGAACGCGGTTCTGCCGGGTACCATCGAGACCGCTCGAATCGAGGAACTGGTCGAAGCCGGCATCGAGCGCGGTACCTACGCCGACTACGAGGCGGGACTGGAAGCGCTAGCAAGTGACATCCCAATGAAGCGCATCGGCGAACCCCGCGAACTCGGCGACGTCGTCGCTTTCCTCTCGAGTCCACGCTCGAGCTTCGTCAACGGGATCGAGGTACCGATCGACGGCGGACTCATGCGGAGCTAACGAGCGTCGAATCGTAACTCTCTCGGCACCGCTCGGAAGAGTCGGTCGTGTGTACGGTCCGGTTCAGTTCGCTGGGTACGTCGCATTGCTGTTGACACCCGCCACGTTGCTCCTCGCTGCAGTTCGCTCACCGCCCGCAGTCCCGACCGAGCTTGCACCCCTTCAGTTCGGCATCGTTCTGACGGGAACCGTCATTGCGGCATCGGAGCGCCGACGTCTCTCGAGCCTCGATGCGGCCGGATTCGATCGAACCGACGTCGTCGACGTCGGGACGGTCGGGATTGGGGCTGTCAGTACGTATCTTCTGAGCACGAACCTCGGTTTCGGTCCGATACTTGCCTCTGCGCTCGTCGGACTGGTCGTCGGCCTCAGCTTCCCGCAGATCGACGGGCCGGCCTACTGCGGTTCGTTCGTCGGGATGGTTTCTCCGGCGGTGTTTCCCTCGCTTGAGGGAGTTGCGATAGCGGGCACTGTCGCCGGCCTCGCGTTCGTCTCGACGGCGAAATCGTTCGGCGGGTTCGGTGGTAAGTACGGGACGATCGCCCTCTTTGGCTGCATCGTGACGGTGTCTCTAACGGGTGCCGACTACGCTACCGGAAGTCCACTCGCCCCATCGCTCGCTCCGTCGATCGTCGTCGTCGCCATCCTCGCCGCGCTCGCGACCGTCGGACTCCGCACTCGCGGCGGGATGAGTTCTGTCGTTGCCTCGGCTGCGGTGGGGGTGAGTGCCGTCGTTCTGCTCCCGGTCTTGTTCGGTTTCCTGACGGGACAGGGTTCGACCCTTGCCGCCGTCGCCTTCTGTGCCTCGTTCGTCGGCATGTCGAGCGGCGAACGATTAGAAACGACAGCCCACGTCGCGGGTGCTGGCCTCCTGTGCGGTCTCGTCTTTCTCGCCGTCGCCCCCGCACTGACCGGCGCGGGCGGCAAACTCGGTACGACCGCGTTCGTCTCCTGTCTCGCGCTGGCAGGTGCGCTCGAACTGAAAGCCGTCGTCGACTCGACCGTCCGTCGGCTCTATCCGAGCCGCTAACGGGCGAATCGAACGGCTGTACGCGCTGGTCCGATCGAAAGTAGTCGGTCAAAATGAGATGCTATAGTAGTCGTTGAAACGATTTACCCACCGCTCGACCTACTGCGGCCAGCGAGTGTTCGCTGGCCGCGAATTCGCGAGCGGGGTGTGCAATGACGTTCAACGACTACTATAGTCCTCTCACCCCGGGGTCAGTCCGCCGAAATCTCGCAGGTCCCCTCGTAGGCGACGTCCCCGACCGACTCGATTTCGGGGTCGTCGCCACAGACCGGGCACGACGGATTCGACTGCACCGGGACCTCCTCGAAGCTCATGTCCATCGCGTCGTACATCAGAAGTCGCCCCTCGAGCAGGTCACCCTTCTCGAGGAAGAACTTGACGACCTCCGTGGCCTGAATGCAGCCGACGGTGCCGGGGAGGACGCCGAGAACGCCTGTGGTAGCACAGTCGGGGACAGTACCGGGTTCGGGCGCTTCCGGAAAGATACACCGGTAGCACGGCGGCGACTCGTTTCCGCTGCGTTCGTTCGTGAACGTCGTGATCTGCCCCTCGAACCGGTAGATTGCGCCGTGGGACAGCGGCGTCTCCGTCAGGACGCAGTGATCGTTGAGCAGGTACCGGGTCGCGAAGTTGTCGCTTGCATCGAGAACCACGTCGTAATCCGCCACGAGATCCGCCACAGTGTCGGGCGTGACACGAGTCTCGTAGGTCTCGACCTCGATATCCGGATTCAACTGGGCGACGTGATCGGCTGCGCTGTCGACTTTCGGCCGGCCGACGTCGGCGTCGCCGTGGACGATCTGGCGCTGCAGGTTCGAACGCTCGACGACGTCGTCGTCGACGATCCCCAGTCGGCCGATCCCGGCTGCTGCGAGGTACTGAATCGCCGGCGAGCCGAGCCCACCCGCACCGACGGTCAGGACCGATCCATCGAGCAGTCGTTTCTGCCCCTCGGGTCCGATCTCGTCCATAATTACGTGTCTCGAGTAGCGGTCAAGCTGGGTCGCATCGAGGCGTAAGTCGCTCATGGGTTCCAGTTGGTTCGAGACCGAGAAAAGTCCGCGGGTTGGGCTATAGTAGTCGTGGAACGTCATTGCACACCCCGCTCGCGAATTCGCGACCAGCGAGTATTCGCTGGTCGCAACAATGCAAGCGGTGGGTAAATCGTTTCAACGGCTACTATATCGTCACCAGTTTCCGACCACCCGTATGTGACTTCATCGACATCTCTCGTCGCAGCCTCCGGTGGAGGCAGCATCTTCATCGACCCAACGATTTAATAGTGTGGCATGAGTTCACACACTTATGGCAACCTCACCCACGGATGCCGGTGACGACGTCATCGATCAATTCCTATCCGATCGCGGTCATTCGGTCGAGAAAGTAGGGTGGGAACAGGAGTATAACAAGAAGCAGTGCCCCGATTGTGGTGGACTCCACGATACGTCGGCAACCTCCTGTTCAGTCTGCGGGTGGGAACCAGCGACGTAGCGACTGTGTCACAGGAGGTCGATTCACGGAGCGATACCCGCGTTTTCTTTCGGCAATTGCGTCGAGTAACCCAACCAGCCGATGCACTCACGAGGCGTTTTTATCACTGGCAATTCGACACAATTATAATCTATTACTGAGTATCGCGTATCGAGAAGAACTATGCCGGAATGTCAGAATTGTGGCGGATTCGTTACGGACGCGTATGCCAGGGTATTCACCCCACGCGACATCGACGACCCGCGTGTTTGTCCGGACTGCCAGGACAAAATTCGCGACGGTGCCGATGTGAGAGATGCCCGCTCCCCCCGGGATCCCTAACCGCGTTTTCTTGTCGAAGAAAACCCACGTCACTTATGGGTGTCGCGCTCTTGTATAGCTACAATGGCTACGACGGACACGAAGGTCATCCGCCTGTTTGGTGGTCCGGGAAGTGGGAAGACGACCGCCCTTCTCGACCATGTCGAGGATATCCTCGACCAGGATGGCGTCACCTTTCGGGATATTCTCGTTGTCTCATACACGCGAGCGGCAGCACAAGAAGTTCGAGAACGACTCGCTGACCGCCTCGACGAAAGTCCACGTGCGCTGCAAGGCAACGTCTGTACGATGCACGCCAAAGCGTACGAACTACTCGATCTTTCTCGAAGCGACGTTATCGGTGAATCGGACAAGGAGGAATTCTGTGAGGACTACGGTCTCGAGTACGAAGACGAGTACAGCGGTGCCGGTCGCCGGACTGCACGGTCGACGACGATCGGAAACAAGATCATCGCGACCAGCCAGTGGCTCCAGCGAACCAGTCGCGACGTCTCTGACTGGTACGACGTCCCGTTTCAGTGGAACGACGAGGAAGTGCGTCTCCCCCCGGAGATCGATGCAAACGCGCAGGAAGGCAACAAGTACACACCGACCTGGCCAAGCGACGACGATCGCATCGACGTTCCCGAGGCCATCCGTGCCTGGCGCTCGTATAAGGGTGAGCAGGGCAAGATCGGCTTCGCCGACATGCTCGAGCGAGTCAAACAGCGCTCTCTCCTGCCGAACGTCGATTACCTGGTGATCGACGAGTTTCAGGACATCACCACCCTCCAGTACGACGTCTACGAAGAGTGGAAACCCCACATGGAAAAGGTCCTGATAGCCGGTGATGACGACCAGGTCGTCTATTCCTGGCAGGGTGCAGATCCTGCACTCCTGCTCGAAGAGGAGGTCGACGACGACATTATTCTCCCGAACTCCTACCGACTTCCGTCGAACGTCCTCAACGCGGTCAACAAGGAAATCCGCCACATCGAGAAGCGCCAGGACAAAGACCTCAAGCCGCGCAAAGAAGGCGGCGCTGTCGAGGCTCGCGCGAACGCGTCGATGCTCGACGTCGTTCGTATGGTTCGGCGGACGCTCGTCGAAGGCGACGGCACGATCATGGTGCTGTTCAGAGCCCGCTATCAGATGTTCCAGTTCATCGACGAGTTCATCACTGAGGGCGTTCCGTTCACCTCTCTTACGGACCAGCGAATGTGGACTGACCGGCTCACCCAGTACGTCCGGGCAGTCGAGGCCGTCGACCAGGGGGAGGACGTAACGGGTCTGCAGGCCCGACGGCTGGCCGACATGCTTCAGGAGTCCGCGTTCGGCACCAACGAGCGCGACGCTCTCTTCGACGAAATAGACGACCGCCAGGAGAACGCTGGTATCGACGATCTCGAAGACCTCATGATTCCGGCGTCCGTAATCGAGGACCATGCCCCGTTCATGCCCGGCCCCGCTTCGGCGTCGGACATGCTCCGAAAAGTCACGAACTTCCAGAAAAAGAGCGTCCGGTCGTACTTCGCAATCGGCGAGTATCAGGGAATGGACACCGACCGCGTCCGCGTCGGCACCATCCACTCAGCAAAGGGGCGAGAGGCCGACCACGTCTTCGTCGGGACCGACCTCACCGAGAAGGTCGTCGAGCAGATGGTCGCCAGTGTTGACGATCCCACGGACATTCCCGAATGCGAGAAATTCACCAAGACGACCTCGCCCGTCCCTGTCCTTACCGACAACGAACGCCGCGTCTTCTACGTCGGGATGTCCCGCGCCAGGGAACGTCTCTTCCTGCTCGAGAACCTCGTAGACGGTGCACCGACGTTGCCGATCGACGTGCTGCTCAGGAACCGTCTCACCGACTCGTCGATCGATGAACTGATCGAGCTGGCTCAGGAACCCGACGCCGACCCGGACGCCGACGAAGTCGAAGCCGAAGCCGAAGCGCCGTGACCGAGCGGACCAACCGCAGTTCCGGGGACGACGTTCACGCAGCCCTCGACGTCGATATCGGCACCCAGCGACGCGACCGTGTGGTCGCAGCCCTTTCAGACCCCCTCACGGGGCACGATGCGGCGGCGTTCGTTCACGTCGGTACCGACTGCGATCCGGGGATCCGATACGCGTCCCAGATATCCCAGCAGGGACTCACAGCGATTGCCTACGACAGCATCGAGCGGGAGTGGCTCATCCGCTCGACTGCCGACGAGCCCGGCACTCATCCAGCCGAACGGGTCGCATCCGTTCTCGCCGACCGCGGCCGCGAGGGGACAATAGTGACTCCAGCTGGAGTGCCACACGACGCCGCGCTCCACCTCGAAAATGCGGGGTTCGAACTGGTTTCGACGGACGCGCTCGAACGAGCGCGGGCGGTCAAGACGGCCGGCGAGTGCGAGCGTATTACGGCCACCCAGCGAGCGGCGAGCGCTGGCATTCGGCGAGCGGCATCGATTCTGGCCGACGCAGTGGTCGTCGATGGACGACTCGCGGTCGGCGATACCGTCGGAGACGGGAGCGAAACCGCCCCCGATACCGACGCTGACCTCGATACCGATCCCGAGTTTCTGACGCCGGCACGAGTACGGATCGCCATCGACGAGGCTATCGTCAGGGCCGGTGCGCTTCCGGCTGGTAACACCGCTGTCAATCCCGCATCCGATACCGGGACCATCGACACTGCGCTCCGACCGGGTGACCCGATCGTACTCGAGACAGCGCCCCGAGGCCCGGCCGGCTACTACGGCGGACTCGTCCGAACGTTCGTCGTCGACAGCGACGGCGGGCGAGAGCGACGGGTCCACGTCGCGGTCACCCAGTCGTTTCGCTCGGCGCGGTCGATGCTGACAGCCGGTCCGGAGTCGGTCACCGCCGTCGAGGCTGACCTCGAAGCGGAGGTTCGTTCGTTTGGTATCGGCGACAGCGACGCGATCGAGACGCAGGTTTCGGGTGTGGGACTCGAACCCCGCGAACGGCCCGTCGACGGTGGCGACACGCTCGATCTTGGGACCGTTGTACGTCTCGACGTCGCCGCGAGAGTCGACAGAAACGATTGGCTCCGGATAGCTGATCTGCTGGAATGTACGGACGACGGCGAGCGTCCCACCTGGCTCGTGGCCCCGTCGCAGTCGCTCGATCCGTCTGCGATACTCGAGTGATCCCTTCGA
The DNA here is from genome assembly GCF_013402815.2 of Natrinema halophilum. Lineage (NCBI taxonomy): Archaea > Methanobacteriati > Methanobacteriota > Halobacteria > Halobacteriales > Natrialbaceae > Natrinema > Natrinema halophilum. Next base: position 2,425,835 of record NZ_CP058601.1, on the reverse strand, counting down.
TGGCAGCCGATAATTATCGGTTGGAACCCTGTGTGATCGGATCTGGCGGTGCCTCGTTGCTGGCAGCTGTCGTAACGACGCGATCTCCGCTACGGTCGGTCGTCTTCCCGATCTGGCTCCGACTCTTTTGTGACCGTTCCAACGACCCGCTTTGCGAGTAGTTCGGGGATGTCCGACGGGAGCGTGAGCCAGTGTTGAACCACGACGAGTCCAATCGCCAGGGCGATGAGCGCAACGCCATAATTCGTCTGCCCGCTCATCACTAATTCGAGCCCCGCGATCGCTGCGGGGAGCGCCAAGACGAGAGTCCCCCCGAGCTTGATCGTGTCGATAATTCCGGCCATTGCAAGGGGATAGTTTCGGCACCGCCAAAAGGCCGACGACGGGCGGCGTCGCAGTCGTCGGTTCGTGGCCTGAGATGAACTCGAGTTACCATCCACCTCAATATTTGACGGATGACACTTTTGATAATTCGTTTTGGATATTCGATCTAAACTGTTATATTCCCATCAGAATAACTCGCCAATCTTTCGTTTTCGTCGGACATGGCGGATCGATTACTAAAAGTTTAAACGGGATTGCACACCGTAATTCGATACCGACCTGAGCGCGGCGAACCCACGATATGTCTCGACAATCCCGACAATCTCGACATCGATACGAAGCGATCTGTGAAGCATCGCCCGATGCGATCGTCCTTGTCGATACCGAGGGCCGGATCACCTACGCGAACGGACGAGTCACGGATCTGTTTGGGTACGAACCGGATGAACTCCTCGGAGACCCAATCGAGATTCTCGTGCCGGAATCGTCCAGCGCCATGCACGTCGACAAGCGGAATCGATACATCGACGATCCCGAAACTCGCCCGATGGGGGCGAATCTCGATCTATTCGGCCGCCGGAAGGACGGGTCACTGATTCCGATCGATATAAGTCTCAGTCCGATCGAAAGCGATAGCGGTCTCGAGGTTATGGCCGCGGTTCGAGACATCAGCAAGCAGTACGCGCTCCGGATGAAATATCAGACGATCCTCGAGGCGGTTCCGGATGCGGTCGTCGTAGCGGACGCGACGACCGGCGAGATCGTCGAGATAAACGAACAGGTCACCGACCTTCTGGGATACGAGACGGAAGAACTCGTTGGAGAGCGCCAGTCGGTCCTTCACCCGACGACGGAAGATGACCGGTATCGGCGCCTCTTCGAGCAATACATCACAGCCGAGCAGTCGATACTCACGCAGTTCCCGGACGGCTCAGATATCTACGTCGAAACCAAAGACGGTGGGCGAATTCCGGTCGAAATCAACGCACACGTATTCGAGTTACAGGAGCGCCAGTTGATCGCGGGCGTCTTCCGCGAAGTGACGGCCCGAAAGGAGTACGAACGACAACTCCACGCGCTTCACGAGGCGACGCGTCGACTGATGCGAGCGGACGACCGGGAAGAAATCGCACGTCTCGTCGCCGACTCGGCGAAGACCATACTCGGATATAGTAGCAACGTCGTCCGGCTCGTGAACGATGAAATGCACCTGCATCCGGTCGCCGTGACCGATCAGGCGAAAGCGGACATGGGGGACCGCCCGGACTATCCGACCAACGGTGAGAATCCCGTGAGCCGTGCGTACGAGAGCGGTGAACTTCACCGGTACGATGACGTCCGCGAGATCGAGGACGGCTACGACCGTGGCAACGTCCGTTCCGCACTCTATCTCCCGATGGGGGACCACGGGGTAATCAGCATCGTCGATCCCAAAGCCGGCGCGTTCGATCGGTCAGACGACGAACTCGCGTCGATTCTGTCGCTGAACGCGGAAATCGCCCTGAACAGGCTCGCATACGAACGTTCCCTCGAGCGGCAGAACGACCGACTCGACGACTTCGCGAGCATCCTGGCACACGACCTTCGAAACCCCCTCAACGTGGCCTACGCGTTGTTAGAAGACGCTCGAGCAGGCCACACGGTCGCGGAACTCGACGAGATGGAGACCGTTCTCGATCGGATGACGGGGATCATCGACGACGTGCTGACGATGGTTCGAGGCGGCTACGACGTCGACGCCGTCGAACCGCTGGTGCTCAGTACTCTCGTCACGGAGTGCTGGGAGACCGTGGCAACCGCGGATGCGACGCTCCGAGTCGATTTTGATGGCGTCATCTACGCGGATTCGAGCCGGATCCGAAACGTGTTCGAGAACCTGTTTCGCAATGCAATCGAACACGGTGGCACGGATGTCTCCGTCTCCGTCGGGGTCGTCGAAGACGGCTTTTACGTCGCCGACGACGGGCCCGGGATCCCCGAAGCAGAGCGCGATCGGGTGCTGGAACCGGGCTGGACCACGACCGAAGACGGAACGGGACTCGGGCTAAACATCGTCCTCGAAATCGCACAGGCCCACGGCTGGGATGTCTCCGTCTCAGAAAGCGAAGCCGGCGGTGCTCGATTCGACTTTACCGGAGTTCGAACCGCCGTCTACGACGGGTCTTTCGACATCGAGACGTAGTCTCCAAGCGGTGTCGGTTCCGACTCCGTGGGTCCCCCATGGCACCCTCTCTGTCGGTACCGTGACCGGCGGGCGCGTCTGAACCCGGAACCGCTTTCCTTCGTCGGCCGTCACCTGGACCTATGTTCACTGGAATCGTCGAAGAGACCGGCGAAATCGTCGCTCGAGAGCAGACCGAGGACGGGCTTCGACTGCGAATCGGGGCCGACGACGTTGCACGAGGGCTCGAACACGGACAGAGCATCAGCGTTAGCGGCGTGTGTCTGACGGTCGAACAGTATGCGGACGGCGAGTGGTTCGACGTCTTTCTGGCAACCGAAACGGTCGAGCGGACCTACCTGGGCGATCTCCAGACGGGTGCCACGGTCAACGTCGAGCGGGCGATGCCGGCCGACGGCCGGTTCGACGGCCACGTCGTCCAGGGTCACGTCGACGCGGTTGCCACAGTCACCGACGTCGAGTCGGTCGACGAGGACTGGGTTTTCGAGTTCGACCTTCCGGAAGGGTACGAGCGCTACGTCGTCGAGAAGGGATCGATCACGCTCGACGGCATCAGCTTGACCGTCGCCGACCGTGATCCGGACCGCGGTCGGGTGACCGTGGCAATCATCCCGACGACCTATCAGTTAACGACGCTCTCGGAGAAATCACCCGGCGATCCCGTCCACCTCGAGGTCGATGTTCTGGCAAAGTACGTCGAACGACTGCTCGAGGCGCGTTTCGACTGAGGTTGAATCCGAACCGCCGAAGTCGTCATCGGGCGTCGGGTCGCGGGCCGCTCGTGAGCCGACGAACCCGATCGAAGCGCAGGTCTACGAAAGTCAGCCGATCGATACCGGTGACGGGCACGAAGACGACCGAACTGACGCGACCGTGATGAATCGATTGCAGTTCCCTAGTCCCGGCGGCGGTTCGGTGGGTCGAACTCTGTCACCTCCGACTGCGAGACCTCTTCGTCGCCCCTGACGGCGCGATACGTGTCGCGGTAGCGGGAGATCTTCCGGTAGAGATAGTAGCCGATCGTCAGGTCGTAGACGACCACGTAGACGACGAACGCGACACCGAAGCCGAGGGGAAGGAGATCGGCGAGGATGGTCGGGACGAAGCCGACCGTCACGTTGTACGTTCCGTGGACGAACGCCGCAACGAGCAGCCCCTTGAGAATGATCGGGCCCGCGTAGTTGCGATTGAACTTCGCCAACCCGAGATAGTAGCCTGCGATCGCGGAATAAATGACGTGACCGGGTCCGGCAAGCGCCCGAACCGTCGCGATCCCGCTCGCGGCGAGGAACAGATTCCCCTCGGGGGGTGCTTGTCCAATGTCTCGGCTGATGTAGAGTACGTTTTCGATGGCCGCGAATCCCAGCCCTGCGACGGCGCCGTACACTGCACCGTCGATGACGGCGTTGAAACTGTCGCTTCGATAGGCGAACGACTGGACGGCGAGTAACTTGACCGTCTCTTCGATGGGGCCGACTATCAGGTAGAAGTACAGAATGCTGCCGCCGATGCTGACACCGAACAGCGTCTGCGTAGACGAGTTAACGAGGGCCGCAAACGTCGCGAACAGCACCGCAAGCAGAAAGGTGACGACGAGCAACGAGAGCGGTTCGCTCGTCGTTATATCCGCATACCAGATGTAGGCCGCGAGCAAAGCTGCGGGGACGATCGAGAGGCCGAAAAAGAAAGCGACGAACGGATCTTCGAGGACGACTGCGGCAGGTGAGACCAGTAAAACGAGGGTAATTCCGAGCGCGAAAAGCAAGATAGCCGCCCGAAATCCGTATCTACCGACCTTGTAGAGTGCGTATGCGAGTCGATCCAGGATCGATCTCGGTTCCCACGTCGAGACGTCGTAAAGATCGGTCGACCCGTCGCCGTTTCGCTCCTCTGCTCGTTCGATCGGGTCGTGCCTGCGCTGCATGGTCGTCCGTACGATTTCCTGCCCGGTATAGGTTCGGCCACTGACGACTCGAGCGCTGCTTCAAGACGGGCTGTCGCGTCTCGAGGGGCGGCCGTTCCGGTCTGCAGACAGATGTACTGCCCATCCGCGCGATGCCGAACGGACGGAAATTCCGATACTGGAGCGCTTCGGTCATCGGATCGCACATCCGAAAGTTCTTCGTCGCGGTTCGTCGCTACTCGCCACGTAACAGTTCTTGAACAGCGATGGCTGCGTCTTCGAATGCGTTTGCGTCCATACTGTCGATCGTCAGCAGGACACCGGACCCGCCCTGGAGCACTCGAAGGACGAAGCCGTCGTCGTGGAACCGGACGGTAAACTCATACTCGCCGATGTTCGACCCGGCGTCTCCGTGACCGAGCGCCGTCCGGACCGGTCCCTCCGCGAACCCGACCTGTTCTAACTCGACCAACTGTGCTTTGGCTCGCCGAGCATCGTCCACCGAGTCGTAGAGGTCCTGTCGGAGGTACAGGATGTCGAAGTCCGACGGTGTGAAGTAGATCGTGCTCCGAAGAGTGTCCCCGAGACTGGTCCGTGCGGCACTTGCGATACCAGTGGCCAACTCTTCGATGATTTCCGTCCTGTACGGTTCGTCTATCATGAGCCATGTTGGCGGCTCTCGGTATCAAACGTTTCGCCTACAGTGACGGCGACTGGAAACGGTTCGGCCGGTCGATTCCGCTCTTGCGGGCGGTCGACGGTCGTCGACCGCGCCGCTTACACCGTTTGCGACGGCTGTCAGTCGAGGTGTATCTATAGTAGTGGTGGCTCGAACACGGAATCGTCAAAGGCCTGCCGACCCAATCGGCGCGTATGCACTTCGATCAGCGAACGCAGCAGGCGCTTCGCGATGTCGGCCTCGAGACCGACGATCTCCGGGCCGCCTCCGAGGCCGTCGTCGAGGCCGTTCAGGCGGATGCGGCAGCGCTCGAGGCGTTCTTCGACGAACACGACACCGTCTACTCCGATATGGATATGGCCCATTCGAGCGCCGAGTATCCGGAACACGCCGTCGACTACGCCGACATCACGACCCACGGCGACGAGATGCGCGGCTGGCTCCGGTTCGATACGTGGGGGGTCTACGTCGAGGACGGCCGGATTCTGGACGACGAATACGTCGAACTCTCCCTCGGGCCGACGATCAACGACCGGATTCGGTTCGCCGCCGACCGGGACACGATGCAATGATCACCGCGGTCGAGACGAGGCTCGGGTCGATCGAGCGGGGTCCACGACAGGATAGAGAGGGATCGCAGCAGGGGGAGGCCCGGCGATGACGAGGGCACGAGTCCGAGGCATATACACGACGGCCGTCACCCAGCTGCTGGCGGAGAACGATTGCGAGGTCGTGCAGGCGTCCGAGCCGATCCGCGACCGGTTCGACCGATCGTTCGACGCCGCGCCGGCCGACGTTTCGGTCGAGACGACCCGCGACCGACAGGGCGTCGCGGTTTCGGGCGCAGCCGATGCGGTCGAGGTAGTTGCGACCGAACTCGAGGCGCTCGCGATCGACTCGTTCCGTTGGCCGACCGACGTCGCTCGCGGGGCGGTGTTTGACGCGGAAGTGCTCGAGGCTGGGGGCGGCGGCGGTGCCGTCGTCGACCTCGGCGAGGGCCGCCGCGGATTCCTGAACTACGACGACGTCGACGGCTACGTGGACGATGGGAACCGATATCGAGTCCAGGTCCACGAGCCCGCGCCGCCGTGGGATGACGACCGGCCGCTCGTCCGACCGACCCTCGAGATCCATGGCGGTCTGTGTACCCTTTCGCGCGGTCGGAGCGGCGTTACGGCGGCGCTTCGCGGTGACCGAGCCGAGGAACTCGTCGGTATGACGGATCTCCTCTCGGTCGACGTTCCGGACGACTGGGGAATACGCTGGCAGCACGCGGCGGCCGACGCGGACCTCGGAGCGATGGAAACTGCCCTCGAGGATGCTGCGGATCGGGCGCAATCGCTCGAGGACGCGCTCGCCGATGCATCGGCCGAACCGAGCGGACCGGCTCTGCTCGCTGCACCGGAGACGACAGCGTGGTGCTGGTTCGGCCGGGAGTCACGATTCGCACTGGACGGCGTTCGACGGCGGGTCGAAACGACGATGCCGGGACATCACCGGACGAAAGCTGCGGATCGAGCGGCGAGCGCGGCGGTCGACTTCGCCGAAACCGTTTGCGGGTCGTTCGGAACGAACGGCGGCGATGTCGACTCAGAATTCCCGTTTGGGACGGTGGCTCGCCAGTTCGGCCCGACGGGCGGCGATCGGCTCGAGATCGGTCACGGCAAACCCGACGGACGGCTCGTCTCCCTCGGACGCGGCACCGTAACCGACTGGAATCCAGCGGGGAACGTGACCCTCGAGCGCTCGATGCGCGGTGGCGGCCAGTACGACGCGCTCGGCGTCCCCAAGGAGGCGGGTGACGTCGCCGTAACGAAGTTCCGCGAAGGCCGATGGTGGTACCCGACGACGTACAAGGCGGCTGACGGGACGTCGAAAGGAACCTACGTCAACGTCTGTACGCCGGTCGAACTGTTTCCGGACGCCGTACGATACGTCGATCTCTATGTCGACGTTATTCGTGGCGCCGATGGGGCAGTGGACGTCGTCGATAGGGACGATCTCGATGACGCCGTCGATGATGGCCTCGTTTCCGAGGAGCTAGCCGAGAAAGCGACCAGCGTTGCGGAGGCTGTCGAACGCGCCCTCTCGAAGTGACGTCATGTCCGTTCAGCAGGCCGTCCGCTCTCGGAACGTTCTCGACGAATCTGACTCGAACCGGTTACTCGCGAGAGTCGAGCGTACCGAACTGTTCGCGATTCATTGTAGTTACGACGAACCGTCTCACCGTGTCGACCAATTCGTCTGCCGTCTCGTACGTTTCGATTCGGAGGTCTCATCTGGTTCGCGCTGACCGGATCATCTCGCTGGTGACGTTCGCTTCGTGTACGAAGACGATCCTCTCGCCGTGTGTGTCAGCCACGTTCTCGAGGATACTCCCCGCTTCTTCACCGACCCCGAAATTGTGTCCGAGGAACGGAACGACGAATACCGTCGCATTCGAGTGACGAGCGTATTTGATCCTTTGCGTCACGGCATCGACCTGCTCCGTGTCGACATCGACGTCGACTGCGAGAAACGCGTTCACTCCCGGATCTGTCCGAAGATGGCCTTGAACACGCCTGAGTAGCGCTTTCGCTTCGTCTATCGCGTCTTCGTTCTGGAAGAGTTTTCGAAAATAAAAGGTAGTGTTTTCAGCGAATGCTGGCTCGACAACGGCTAAAAGCTGAGAGCGAGTATCGCGAGACAAGATGGGGACGAAACGTACCAGGATCGCCGACGACGTTCCGGACGACCCGAACGAATTCCTCCCAGAGATGAGCGTTCTCTCCCTCGACGAGTATCTCGACATGCAGGCTGCGATCGGGAACCGGACGCGCTTCGAGATCGTGTACCGGCTCTCTCATACCGGTGAGATGACGGCCACCGAGCTCGATGCAGTGATGGATGTCGACGATAGCACGCTTCACTACCACCTCAACGAACTCCGCGACGTGGGGCTGATCGAGAAACGCGTCCGAACGGAACGGGACGGCGACGGACTGTATGCATACTACCGAGCGACGGTTCTCGGTGACGGTATCCTCGAAGACGGTGTCGAAGAACTCCTGCGCCGTGAACGGGCCTTTCTGGACACGTACGATAGCAGCCGCAACTGACTCGAGCGCAGGTGCTTGCTCGAGCGTGGATGCGGACTCGAGTTCTATCTTTAAACAGCGAGAGAATCCCGCCGGTTACGGCGTTGACGTGACGCGAAGCGTCTCGTTCGCACACCAGAACGCATAGCGTTCTGGGGACGGGCGTGAATCGAGTACTCTCATTAAATTTTTATCGAATTGGAACGAAAGGTACGCCACGAGGCGGTACATCCGCCCCCATGTCGGGACAATCGGACAATATCGGGATTCCGTCCGCATTCATTGGGAGTATCCTGCCAAGAGAACGAGTCGGATACCGACGGAAAACAAGCAAGATACTCCCGAATCCCGTGTGGGATAGGGATAACGGGGGCGTGGCACTCCCAGTATATCGTCGGTGTACGAACCCGAGGTTCCCAAATCAACCGCGTGCGGTGCGGTGGGAAGCCCCGTCGTCGTCGGGCGACGCCCGACTGCCTGAGGGACCGACGGTCCCTCTCCGTTTACGGCGGGGAGGATGTCACACTGACCGCTCCATTTCGCTTACGTTTTGCCGTCGCACTCGTTTCAGCGGTCCGTTCTCAGGGTATGATTCTGTTTTTCTGGCCGTTCAGGGTCCCCGTATAGCGACGATTCGACAGCCGCTCACATCGCGAAGTTGTCGGAGGTCACCGATCGCCCACAGACGGGGCACCCGTTCGCCAGCGTTGCCTCGCGCATCGGTCCCGTGACGGGGATCTCTCGACCACAATCCGGGCACGTGAATTCGTACGGTTTCATTGGTCTCGGGAGGGGATTCCTCAGTTACTCTATGGTCTCTCTTCGCATAGGGGGGGTACCCAGATATAGAGGGACGTATATATGGCCTCGCGGTCACCTCCGGTCCCGTGCTGTCCTCGATTTCAACGCGGCTGGACTGGGTGGCGGCGATTTCGTGCCGGTTTCCGTCCACCGACGGGGCTGTCGACGAACGTAACGCTCATCCCGTCAGGACCGAGCGGAGGAGTTTGGATTCCGCCTTTCGCAGGTGTTCGGCGGCCGTACTCGGAGCACAGTCGATCGCAGTCGCGACTGCTTCGTGATTCGCCTCACGAGGTATCTCGTAGTACCCGAGGTCGAACGCCGCGTCGATCGCCTCGCGCTGGCGCTCGCTCAACAGCGACTCGAGGACGCCGGGCGTCGCCGCCAGACCGCCGATCTCGGCTATCGTCACCGCGATCGGATCCGGAATCTCCTCGAGTGCGGTCTGGATCGCGTCCGACGGGCCGAACGCCGAGTACGAGACGGTGCCGTCGCGTTCGTACTCGATCGGCGGGATGACGACGATCGGCGTTCGCGTGACCGCGTCGAAGAGTTCTCGCATCGGCTCGTTCGTCGCGTCCCGTATGTAGACGTAGAACGCGTCGTCACCGGCCGACGTGAGTTCGTACGCCAGCACTTCGGGAATCGACTCCATCGCCGCCACGAACGGCTCGCGGTCGCCGACGACGTAGTGCATGATACCGAGTTCGTCGCCGGCGACGTTCCAGTGCATCGCCGTCGCTCGTTCGACGTACGACGCATTCGCGAGGACGTCGTACATCGGGTGTATCTCGGCTTCGCGGCCGTTCGCGTCGAGCGTGACCCGAACGTGTTTCATGAGACATCTGTCTCCCTCGTTGACTTAAACCCCACAGACGAATCCGGCACGTATGCTTACCTACTTCGGATCGAAATTCCCGCTATGACCACTCGAACGCTTCTCACGGGCGCGACCGGGACGCTCGGGACGGCGTTGCGTCCTCGATTATGCGATGCGGGACACGACGTTCGCGCGGCGAGTCGCTCACCCCCGGCTGGCGACGATGACGACGTCTCGTGGACTGCTCTAGATCTGATCGACGGAACGGGCGTCCGAGCCGCGCTCGAGAACGTCGATGTCGTCGTCCACGCGGCCAGCGCGCCTCGCGGGGATAGCGAGGCCGTCGACGTCCGCGGCACCGAGCGACTACTCGAGGCAGCCGCCGATGCCGCGGTTTCGAACTTCGTGTACGTCTCGATCGTCGGCATCGACGACATTCCGTACTCGTACTACGAGCACAAGCTGGCGGCCGAGCGGGCCGTCGAGGCGAGCCAGGTACCGTCGACGATCCGCCGCATCACGCAGTTCCACCCGTTCGTCGGCGAGCTGCTCGAGATGGTATCGCGACTACCTATCTGGCCGTTACCGACGGCGTTTCGGCTCCAGCCGATCGACGTCGGGGAAGCGGCGGATGCAGTCGTCGAGTGTGCGACGACGGAACCACGCGGTCGCACGCCCGACGTCGGCGGTCCCGAAGTGCGAACGGTCGGCGATCTCGCACGGAGCTACCGCGGGGCGAAGGGATTGCGACGGCCGGTCGTCCGAGTACCGCTTCCGGGGTCGATCGCCGCCGGGTTCCGCGCCGGCGAGGCGACCTGTCCGGATCGAGCCGACGGAACGGTGACGTGGGACGAGTGGGCCGAATCCCGGTTCGAGTGATCGCTGCGACCCGCGCCGTTCGGGCTCGTCCTCACAGGAGATTCGCGACGACGAACGCCAGCTGTCCAACGAGGAGCGCTATCAGGGTCGCCAGTACGCACAGTTCGTACAGCCCGCGGGTGTAATCGGGGTCGAACGCGACGGAACGCTCGAGGCCCAGCGCGAGCCCCCGCAATCCGAGATACATCAGTGCGATGAGCACCGGAAACGCCGCCAGCGCGAGCGGCGTCGGCGCGTACTCGGGGCCGTAGTACGCGCCGACGCTCCAGCGGATGCGGACGCTGTCTCCGAGTGCCTGGGCCGACGCGAGACTCACCGCAGCACTGGTGAGTACGACGAGTAGCCCGCCACCGCCGGTCGGGCGGAGCCGACCGCCGGTGGAACTCGTCCACAGCGCCCCCGCCCGCGACGTTCCGAGACGAATTCGTTCGACAAACCGTTCGAGCGCATCCGACAGGTGATGCCGTGTCATCGTCTATCGGGACCGACGGGACGTGGGAGAAAAAACCGGCTGGCACAACTGCAGCACCTGCAGTGGCGAAAATCCCTTTATGTGCGTTCTCTGTACACACGGAAACCGTGAGTGAGGAGGTCGACGTCGAAACGATCGGGGCCTTGCTCGAGGACCCGACGGTGCGGACGATCCTCACCCAGACGAGCCAGGAACCCATGACAGCGAACACCTTGAGCGATCACTGCGACGCGTCCAAACCCACGGTGTATCGACGGCTGGAGGACCTCCGCGAATGCGGACTCCTCATCGAGCGGACCAAACCCGACCCCAACCGGGGTCACCACCGGACCGTTTACGCGACGAATCTGGAACGAATCACGGTCGAACTCGGGGACGACGGATTGTCACTCCACCTCGACCGTCGCGAAGATATCGCTGATCGGTTTACGAAACTAATCGAGGGGATGTGACGTGAGGTCGACGCCACTGCCCGACCTTGGACCCGTGTCACTTTCTGATCTGGGACCGCCGCCGCTCCAGCTCTGGGACGCGTCGCTGCCGCCGGAGTGGATCGCGACGTTCGTCCAGGCGACTGACGTCCTGAGCGCGCTCATCGGATTGTTCATCGCGTATCAGGCCTATCGTGGCTACCGGCGAAACGACAGTCGGCCGATGCTGTTTATCGCCGTGGGGTTTGCGCTTGCGCTCGCCGTGCCATTCCTGTTATTGTTGCTCTATGTAGCACTGCCGTTCGTTTCGGAACCGATCGCCGCCGTTCTCGGCCAGTGCAGCCAGGTGACCGGTCTACTCACTATCCTGTATGCGCTCCGAATGCCGTCGTAGCTCTGTCTGCCGGTATAGCGTGGCGTAGCTGGCCGTCGTGAGGAGCGAAAGTAGCGTGAGACACAGTGGGAGCGCATACCCGCGCCTTTCGGTGCAGGAGGACGTCAATACGCGTTTCCCGGAGCGGGTTTGGTCCACTGTACAGTTCATGGCGAACGGTTATACTGTGCTACTATCTACCACTGCAAATGGGCTCGCTGAACGACGAAATGGCTGACGTTCGGTCGGACGTCGACCACGTCCGGACACAACTCAGAGAGGACGTTCCGGACTTCTTCGGCTTCGACGTTGCTGTCGGTAACATCACGTACAACGCAAACAGTAATAGCGTCTCCGTAACCGTCGAGCCGAGTTCTCGAGCACGAGAGCAACTGTCGGACGAACTCGGCGGTGTGAACGTAAAGACGGATGGGAAACTCGAGTTCGAGTTCCGGCTTACGGAAACGTCGTCAGAGTCGGTGTGACATCCTCCTCGCCGTGAACGGAGAGGGATCGAAGATCCCTCAGGCAGTCGGGCAGAGCCCGACGACGGCGAGGCTTCCCTACCGCAGTTGGGATATTTGTGGTTTGCAGCTGCTCGCTTGTTCAGCGAACGTCCCCTGTCCACGACTATGGTCGTATTCTCCACGACGGAACAGGTTGACTACTGGACGTGCCACACGCCCGCTACTCCTATCCTCTGTAGATCGAGGATTCAGAGTTACCTTTTCTGCTTGGTCTAACCGACACCGAATGTTCTCCGCACCATTCGAATCGGCGTTCATCACGGCCTCACACTCACGACAGACGTATAAGCCTCGCTCAACACGGTTGGCGTCTCGTTTCTGCCCACAACGCGAACACGTCTTCGACGTGTCTCGCTCGCTCACTATGACCACAGTGATACCTTCGGCTTTCGCCTTGTATGTGAGTAAGTTCGTGAAGCGGTCGAACGCCCATCCGTGCAAGCCTTCGTTGCCACGGTCGCCCCAGTTCCGAGCCTCACCAGTCTCGTCGTCTTCGCGGATGCCTTCGAGGTTGCCGACAGCAATTGTCCCAACACCTCGTTCAACACACTCTGCAACGATGTGTTTCGTGACGGCGTGTAAGTAGTGTGACCGACGCTTAGAACGCTTCTTGCGGAGTCTCAAGGCATTGTTCGAGCGAGATGAGTTGCACTTCGCAATCTCCTTAGCGAAGTACCGTTCGTCGGTCTTGAGAGCGTTCCCCGGATACAACTCGTGGTCGCCCGTAGAATACGAGACGGCGGCGAAGTTTGAGATACCGAGGTCAATGCCAGCAGTTTCGTCGCCGGGAGATTCGGCCTCGATTTCGTGTTTGCACACGATGTGAAGTTCCCATTCGCCTTTAGAATCGTTCCAGACTGCTTTCACTTGGCCAACGTTCTCGATCGTCACGTCTGGTCGGGTTTCAATCTCACAGAGGATGAAGTCTGACCAGTGTTCTTTCAGATTTCGACCTTTAGAGAGTCGAATCCGATTATTCTTTGCGTCGTGTTTGAACCCGTCTTCTTTGAACGTAACTGTCGATCGTGGGTGATCGTCGCCGTTCTTCCGATACTTCGGTGGGTTTGCGCGGTCGTCCCCGTTTCGGCGTTTAGCATACCAACCACTGAACGCTTCAGCGAGTTCTTCTATGACTCGCTGACTCGACTGAGAATTACGGTCGGCATAGCGTTCGTGATTCTTCAGATATGCCTTGAGTGGGCCATCCTCAGGGATTGTCCCTGTTTCACCCCAGATGCGGTCACACGTCCAGCGTGCGATGTTCCAGAGCTTTGCGGCGGCAAACCCAAGCGAGTCCAGATCACTCTGCACCTGTTGCTGGTTGCGAATGGTAGCAACATAGGTGTGAGTGACCTGAATCGCCATACATAGTCTATGTAGACAATCCTACTTAATAGTGCGGATTGGTATTAAATATCCGGCCTGCCATCGACGGTGGTGTGTGAATGAGTCGTCGGATTCACGCCCGGCGTAAACGCCGGGATTCTCTCCTTGAAAAAGATAGGTCAGATGACTGCTTGATTCGAATCCGGGACCGATCAGTCGGCCGTGAGTTTGTCCAGACCGGCCGATTCGATGTCCTCGCCGCTGACTGACGAGCGCAGCGCGTCCATCCCGTCGTCCCGGTCGATGTCGAAGTCGGTTTCGTACAGTTCCGTGACGCGGGCCATCTCTTCGTCAGAAAGCTTCGGCACGTCACTGGCGGCCGCCCACTCGTCTATGTCGGCTTTCGTGCGGAACGTCGGCGTTACGCTGGCGACCGGGTCGTGTGAGAGCAACCACGCGATAGCCGCTTGCCCCATCGTCCGCTCGCCGTCTCGCTCGAGGAAGCGGAGTTTCTCGAGTTTCTCCCAGCCCGTCTCGTACCATTCGTCGGGACGGAAGCCGCGGTGATCGCCCTCGCCGAGTTCGGTATCGGGGGTGACCTGCTCGTTGAGGATGCCCGACGAGTGAGGAACGCGGGGAATGAGGCTCGTCGAGGAACCCGTTCGTTCGATCGTCTCGAGGAAGTGATTTCCGACTTCTTGCTCGAGGACGTTCCAGACGAGTTGGACGGAATCGAATTCTTCTTCGATCGCGAAGTCGCCTTCGGCGAGCCAACCGATTGAGGGGCCGAGCGCGAGTCCCGTGGCGTCGATCGTGCCTTCCGCTTCGAGTTCGTCCAGCAACTCGAGGACGGCAGGCGTAATTTCTTCGACGTTGGCGTTGTGAAGCTGGAGGACGTCGATAGAGTCCATTCCGAGCCGGTCCAGGCTCTTCTCGACGGCGTCTCGGAGATAGTCGGGGTCGACCTCCTTGGGTAGTTCGCCGTGGCCGGCCTGTGGGTTGGTGTAGAAGTCGTAGCCGACTTTCGTGGCGACGGTGACCTCGTCGCGGACTTCCGACAGCGCCTGACCGAGTAATTCCTCGCTTCGGCCGTGGCCGTAGACGTCGCCCGTGTCGAAGTAGGTGATTCCCTGATCGACGGCGTACCGGACCATTTCGAGGGCGTCCTCTTCGGATCGATCGCCCCACCAGTCGGTACCGACGACCCACGCGCCGAAGCCAACCTCACTGACGCCGACGCCGGATTCGCCGAGTTCGCTGTATTGCATACTCGCCCCTTCGGAGCGGGGGAACTTATGGTGTACGGAACGCTCGAACGGGCGATCCGAACCCGTTCGGGAATCGGACTGGGGACGGGTCCTGGCCTGATCCGGATTGGGGCCACGGTTCAAGTCGAACCGCTCTTTGACTCCGCCGAACAGTGATGCGTATGGACGAGTCCCGTCAGCGGAACCTCCCCCTGTTCGCCGTCGTCGCGTTCGTAGCGGTCGTCGGTTTCGGCGTCGCGTTGCTGGACCTCCCGCGGGACCGCATTACGGGTGGGGCGGTCGTGCTCGGTGTCGCACTGGTCGGCCTCGCGCTCGTGTTACCCGCGCTAATTCTTTCCGAGTGGCAGTCAGCGGACGAGAAAGAGTAACACCGATTAGCTACTAATCGGTTCACGTAACGTGCATGCCAGTGGGACCGGCAATCTCGACCACACAACCGAACCACTATCAACTCGGCGGACTATACTCCGCTGTATGACAAAGCGGTACATCTCGCTCCCCAACGAGGCGGAGGCGGGGATGCGCGAGTTCATCGACGAAGTCGACCGACGGTTGTCGAGCGACGAGGACACCTGTTCGGTCGTCGAGGACGTTCTGATCGACCTCTCGGGGGATCGGGAAGCCTACGAACGGTGGCAAAACGGCGCGTCGGCCACGCCGGCTGAGCGCGTTCGTCTCCAGAGTTACGATCCATGTAACACGACTCTCGAGAGCGAATATTACGCCGAAAAAGACGAAGAGAAGTTCCGAACGTCCAAACATCTCCAGTGGCTCTGGCGTCAGTTCGACAGTCTACCGATCGCGGATAACGTCGAATTTGCGCTGCGGTTCCGGCGGATGCTCGCGGACTACCTGTTCGAAGACTGTGGCGAAAACTGTCGGTTTTTCAAAGGCATTTCGTTCACGTACGGCCACAACATAACGATCGGCGACAACGTCGTCGTCCACGACGACGTCCACCTGGACGATCGGGGTAAACTGACCATCGGCGATCGGGTGTCGATCTCGGACGGCGTTCACATCTACAGTCACGATCACGACGTCGTCGACCAGACCGAGGTCAGAAATTATCACACCATCGTCGAAGACGACGTCAGACTCACCTACGACTCGATGGTCCGCGCGGGAAACAAGGTCGGTGAAAACGCGATCGTCGGCGCGCGTGGCATCGTCCAGCACGACATCCCGCCCCATCATATCGCGGTCGGCATGCCCGCAAACAGCGTCAAGATCAAACCCGGATGGGAAGACGTTGCTATTCCTGTCGAGGAAGCCGGCGTCAACCGACAGGAGCAACGCCACCTCGAGTACGAACTTCCCGAGGACCTCGCGGTCTTCGACGAATTCCAGCGCGATTTTCACTCATCCCGATAGTCACCGTTTCGTGATTCTCATCGAATCGTAATGCGGGGAATACCCAAGTGCCTCGAGAACGTATCTCACACCGATGGAGCTCTGGGGCTGGCTCATCGGTTACGTGGCGTTGTTTGCCCTGCTTCACCTGTTACTGTATTATCTGTACGCCCGTCGCGACGATGGCGACAACGATCGCACGCCATCGTTTGCCGACCCTAACCGCGCCAGCATTCGGTCGGCACCCGGTTCTGACCGTTTTCAGCGATCTGCCGACGAGGTCGGTGACGCTGATCCAGGGAGCGACGGCCGTGACCTCGAGGGAGGGAGCGAGTCGATACGCTGTCCCCACTGTGGAGCACCCAACGCGACTGACCAGACGTTTACGTACTGCTGGAACTGCATCTCCGGGCTCCGGCAGTGAGCGCCACTCGGTGATACCGGTGTCGCGTCTCACCCACGTGTTCGACCGAGGTCTGTCGAGTGGTGAGCGTGGGTCAGCAAGGCAGACCGCAGCCGACGGATATTCACGATTCGTTCCCTTTTCGGTGAAATTCACCAATACTGACGAGAGAGCACCGCTCAATCTGACGAATTGGTCCGGTAAGCAACGATTACGCTTTTGGTGTTCAAACAGAGATGGATAGAAGACGAACCGTTATGACCGGATATGCATCCCCTGCCTCGCAGTCTCGCTCTCCATCCGTGTATCGCGCCACGCACGACCCGACGGGCCCGGCCACGCTCAGTACGACTGTCATTCACGCGCTGGCTGATTGTATGGGTGTGGACGTAACCGACAGCCGCGTCTCGCTTTACGATTCCGTCGATCCTGACGCTCTCGACAAACTCTTCCGGCCGCGCCACGACGGCACGCCGCGGTCGGGCGCGACGCTTTCGTTCCACGTCAACGGATACCACGTCCGCGTCAGCGGTACCGGCGAGATCGTGATCGAACCGCCTGCCCGCCGCTAACCGCACTCGTTTTCTCCGGGCACGCTGACTATCGCCGGCCCTGACGACCCAACGACGTTTATCTTCACGCCGACCGGTAACCGCGCGACGGAACGCGGTCCGTGCGTCCCGATTTTCACTCGTCGCTTCGCTCTGAGAGCCCCGTTACGAGTCGCTCGAGGTGATCGACGCCGGCGACGGCGACGACGTCACCCGGTTCCGAACGAATCTCCTCGAGACGGCCGACCATACAGCGCTCGCGCGTCTCGTCTCGGTACGCCAGTGCACTTCCGTCGGTATCGACACTTCCCAGTAATGCCTGTACGCCGGCGACGTGCGAGCGCTCGTGTGCGGCTTGTCGTTCCGGCGAATCGTCGACGTCGCAGTCGTACTCGATCGGGTCGTCCGGGGCGACAGTCATCGAGGTTGCGTGCGTCATCGTCGCGGCGACACGGCAGGCGAGGGCTTCGCGCGTTGCACCCCCGAGACTCGAGATGACGCGTCGAGCCGTTCCGGGAGAGACGCGATCGGCTACCAGTCGAGTAAGGAGCTCTCGGAGGAACGACCAGTTCGGTGCGTCGATGCCCACGTGATCCGCATCCGGAGCCGCACGGATCGCGGCGCTCATCTCGCCGCCGAAACGCGGCGGTGTCGAGCCGTCGGCGTCGCCGTTACGAGCGTAGACCCGGTACAGCGGCAGCGCTGCCGGTGGGAGCTCGAGCGCGAGCGTTTTCGGCTCGACGCGCTCGAGAACGTGCTGGACGCGGGCGATACTTGCGGGGTGATCGTGGACGACGCCGAGGAGAACGAGGTCGCCCGCCATACCCGGAAGCCGGCGGCAGAACTGAGCAGTGATTCGGGGATCGTCGAACGTTTCGGAAAATGGCGGAGACTCGGCCATTGATCGAGTGGTAATACGTGACTACCGTCATAACTCTTCCGTTGCGTTGACTCGGCACCGAGTCAACGATTGTCTCGGTGGCCGCCTCTGTCATGGCGTACACTGCAGACGGAACTCGCCGATTCAGTTCTCGCCTGTCTCGTTATCATATCGTTTCATCGATCCATGCGTTGGTTGGCCTGACGTTCAGTCTAACTTGGTTGCTCCTCTCCGTTGCGCTTTGCATCGGTAAGACTAATCAACGCACCCAGTTGCGATTGGACTACCAGTTGTGACCAGTCTGCGTTGCTGACAATCTCTCCATCGGCACCCGTCGTCGGCGGCGCAAAGAGAGCGCGGTGTCGGACCGACAGCGTGTTTCGTATACCATTATAAAAAGAGCCTCTTCCTGTTGGACTGTGAACTATTGGCGTTCGAAATCTACCGCCGCAAACCGACGAAATTGTCCCGCATTGCCACGGTTTCTCTCCGACGATGACTGTTCGATCGCTCGACGCTGGTCGAGGTGATAGAGAAATATTTATATAGAATCACAATCAATCATCCATCCGACTATGAGTCAGCGAATGCAGCAGGGTCAGCCGATGATCGTAATGAGCGAGGACTCCCAGCGCGTCAAGGACAAGGACGCGCAGGATTACAACATCAGTGCCGCCCGTGCGGTCGCTGAAGCCGTCCGGTCGACGCTCGGCCCGAAGGGAATGGACAAAATGCTCGTCGATTCCATGGGATCGGTGACCATCACCAACGATGGCGTCACCATCCTCAAAGAGATGGACATCGACAATCCCACGGCCGAGATGATCATCGAGGTTGCCGAAACACAGGAAGACGAAGCGGGAGACGGAACCACGACGGCCGTCGCGATCGCCGGTGAACTCCTGAAAAACGCCGAGGACCTTCTCGAACAGGACATTCACCCGACGG
The DNA here is from genome assembly GCF_013402815.2 of Natrinema halophilum. NCBI lineage: Archaea > Methanobacteriati > Methanobacteriota > Halobacteria > Halobacteriales > Natrialbaceae > Natrinema > Natrinema halophilum. Next base: position 2,406,638 of record NZ_CP058601.1, on the reverse strand, counting down.
CGATCATCAAAGGCTTCCACCTCGCCAGCGAGCAGGCCCGCGAGGAGATCGACGACATCGCGACCAACATCGACACGGACGACGAAGAGCTGCTTCGCAAGACAGCCGAAACCTCGATGACCGGCAAGGGGACCGAGGTCAACAAGGAATACCTCGCCGAACTCATCGTCGAGGCGATCCGACAGGTCACCGTCGTCGACGATGAAGGCGAGAACGTCGTCGACCTCGAGTTCCTCAACATCGAAACCCAGACCGGAAGCAGTGCCGGCGAATCCGAACTGCTCGTGGGCGGTATCGTGGACAAAGACCCCGTCCACGACAATATGCCCACCGAAGCCACTGACGCAGACATCCTCCTTCTGAACGAGGCTATCGAGGTCGAGGAGACCGACGTCGATACCGAAGTCTCCGTGACCGACCCGGACCAGCTCCAGAAGTTCCTCGACCGAGAGGAAAAGCAGCTCCGCGAGAAGGTCGATCACATCGCCGACACGGGCGCCGACGTCGTCTTCTGTCAGAAGGGCATCGACGATCTCGCCCAGCACTACCTCGCCAAAGAGGGTATCCTCGCGGTGCGCCGAGCCAAGAAGAGCGACCTGGAATTCCTCTCGGAGGTCATCGGCGCGTCGGTCGTCTCCGACCTCGAGAGCGCGACCGAGGCCGACCTCGGCTTCGGCGACGTCACCCGCGACGACGAAGACGAACTCTTCTACGTCGAGGGCGAGGACGCACACGGCGTCACGCTCTTGCTTCGCGGCTCGACCGATCACGTCGTCGACGAACTCGAGCGCGGAGTCAACGATGCACTCGACGTCGTCGCCCAGACCGTCTCCGACGGCCGCGTTCTCGCTGGCGGCGGTGCAATCGAGGTCGAACTCGCTTCGCGACTGCGCGACTACGCCGACTCCGTTTCCGGTCGCGAGCAACTGGCAGTCGAAGCGTTCGCCGACTCGTTCGAACTCGTTCCGCGCGTCCTCGCCGGGAACGCCGGGCTCGACTCCATCGATACGCTGGTCGACCTGCGAGCAGCCCACGACGATGATGACGTTACGGCGGGCCTGAACGTCTTCTCGGGCGACGTCGAGGACACCTTCGAGGCCGGCGTCGTCGAACCGGCCCACGCCAAAGAGCAGGCCGTCACCTCCGCCGCCGAAGCGGCCAACCTCGTCCTCAAAATCGACGACATCATCTCCGCCGGTGACCTGTCGACCGACAAGGGCGACGACGAGGAAGGCGGTCCCGGTGGCGCCCCTGGCGGCATGGGCGGCATGGGCGGCATGGGCGGCGGCATGGGCGGCATGATGTAAGATCGGTTCGGCGCAACCGCTTTCTGCCGTTCGCACCACCGCTAAAAACACGGCCCGCGATCGGAGCGTCAGTGCGGATTGTCGAGCACCCGACGCGCGACGCTCCACTGAGGCCGCCTACATCGATCCCGGCGGTCCGAATTCCCGGGGCGCCGTGACGACATTCTCACGGTCGCCGGTGGGGAGTTCGGTCGCCGTCTGCTCGTTCTGCCGATTCGGCTGGTATTCCGTCGGCGGCGGCACGACCGTTCCCGACGGCGAGTCCTCCGGCGGCTGTACATCAGCTTGCCGTTCCTCCGTCTCCGCCGATTCGGTGGCGACGTCGACGGCCTCCGTCTCGTGGGTCGATATTGTTATTTCCATCGTGTGTCACTACCGTCTGACGGCGTATTTGACGTCACAGTCCACCGATGCGTTGGTTCGTTTATTCTGTATGCGAACCCGGTAGTAGACGCCGCTGGTTGTCTTGTACGCCGACTCGACCGAACTACTCACCCATCCACCCGCCGTTTCGGGAATCGCATCGAAATCGACGCTGTAGCGGTCGTGCCAGGGGCCGCTCCACCGGTAGGCCGACTGCCCGGCGTTGAGGCTCATGGAGAACGCGGTCCCTGTGATCCGCATATCGTCCGGGTCGACCAGTTCTCTCCCGGTCATCGGCTCGAGGCGGCCGTGGAACTGCTGGACGGCGTCCATCGGTATTCCGAGCGTCAGACTGCTACTTCCGGCGAACAGAAGACTCGACCCGTAGAACCCGTCGGGCCGCTCGACGCCGATGAGGCTTCCGCTGTCGCCGCCGGACGCGATCGGCTCGAAGACGTCGAGTCCGACGAACCGGGCAGTCCCGTGCTTGAACCCCACGTTGAACGTGGCGTTGCGGGCGGTGCACTTGCCGTTCGTCACCGAGGTCGTCCGGCCGCTTTTCGTGTGCCGTTCCCCGATCTCTGCGTCGGTGAACGCCCGGAGGTCCGAACCGAGTTCGAAGATATCCGACTGGAGGTGATCCGGTCTGACCTCGACGAGGGCGCTGTCGGTCGTGTTGTTCCCGCTCGTCGAAATCTCGCTAAATTCGACGAGGGTGCCGATCACGTCGCTCGAACTGCCGCCATCGTACGTGCCGGGCTGATACACGTCGTCGCCGTCGCTCGCGTCTCCGCTATCAGCGGCCACGTGTGAATTCGTGAGGAAAACGGTTCGCCCGTCGGTCGTCCGCAACGGTGGCGTTCCAAGCGTCCCAGCGGTTACGTCCGGGTGACCGACGGAGACGCCGGCCGGTGCCGGTCGCCACTTCTCCTTTCTCGAGAGGCTCGGCGGAATCGCTTCGAGTTCCGGTTCCGCTTCGGCCATCTCCATCGGCGGCTCCGACGGCCGCATCGCCTGCTCGAGCATCTTTACGTCTCCGGACTCCTGAACGTCGATCTTGTAGGTTTCGTCGTCGATATCGAGCTCCTTGGGCAGGATGTCTTCGTCGGCCAGCTCTTCTTCGGGGCGCTTTTCTTCGACGTAGACGACGATCGCTTCTCGATCCGTGATCCCCTCTTCCCGAGTTTGCTTTAGCCCGAACGCGGTTCCGGTTACATTTTCGGTCGATTCGAGGTCCTCTCGGACCGAGTCTGGGATTTCCATTGTGTCAATCTGTGCCATGTGTTGTACCTCCTTCACATATAGTCGTCAGCCGATACCGACCGTCTCCCGTCTCCGGCTATTTCCCGTCTCCGGCAGTGTGCGTACACCTAGCACTCATAAAAATATATCCGTAAGTAATATTATTTGCTTATCAGCAGCGGGTGACCATTCGCTTTCGCGGAATACGATCGGCTACCATGTTCGCCGATGCACCACCGACGACTCAGTGTTCTCCCGGTCACCGTAACGCACCGGACGGAAAATCTTGCGTCCCGATCGGTCGCAGTCAGGTCACTCGTGTGGTCGCTATCGACCGGTTCGTCGTCACCCGTTGATCGGCTCGAGGTCGGCTTCGCGAACGTGGAATTCGACCAGCGGCGTCGACATGCTCGTTACAACGAACCACAATTCGTCTCCGTGTTGGTATTCATCAGTGACCATCGCATTTTCGCCCGGCAACGGTGGGCGTGCTTTCTGGGGCTGTGCGGACTGCGTCTCGGAACTGTCGTCCATTCTGTCCTCCCTTTTCGGCGGCGAGATTGTCAACGCTTCGGCTTCGCAAGCAGGCCGTTTGCGAGTCACGGAGGCTGAACAGTCTGTTGACTCATCAAAATCAGTCGGCCGGAAACCGCCACTACGAGACGGGACATCGCGCCGAGAAGTACGATCAGTATCCGCGTTCGGTTCCGTCTCTGACTACCATTTCGATTCAGTCGTTCTCCTCGACTTCGAGTTCGAACTGCTCGTTTTCGCTTACGGCGTTGAGAACGACGCTCGTGTTCGAGGCCTTGATGTCAGGGTCGGTCAGCAACTGTTTGATCTGGTCGTTCATTCCATCTGTATCCGTGAACTTCCCGATGGCGATTACGTCGTAGTCGCCGGTGACCTCGTAGACGCTGGTCATCTGGCGGTGATCGCGTAGCGTGTCGGTGACGTCGGGTAACGCGTTCCCCTCGACCTGAAGCTGGATAATCGCGGTCACGTCGTACCCGACCGCATCGTAATCGACTTTCGGCGTGTAGCCGTCGATCACACCCTGTTCCTCGAGAGCGGAAAGGTGGTTCGAGACGGTCGTAACCGAAACATCCAGTTCTTCGGCGAGGCTGCGAAGGCTCGCTCGGCCATCGCCGAGAAGTGCATTTACTAGTTTTGCATCGAGATTTTCATACGTCATCACATCTACCCTCTCACCGGAGCCTTTAGAACTTTACGAATATGCACTTTCCTACGAGAGATGGAAGAATTGCATGGAGCAGTAGTGTTTTAGTAGCAGAGTTACGAGGATAGCACGACGAGAAAGATGACAAGCGGAAACCTCTCTGAAACGGAACAGGCGGTACTCGACGAAATCGAGGAAAAGGACGTCGACTTCCTCAGACTGCAGTTTACGGACATTCTGGGGACGGTCAAGAACGTCTCCGTACCGGCCCGCCAGGCCGAGAAGGCGTTTACGGAAGGGATCTACTTCGACGGGTCGTCTATCGAAGGGTTCGTTCGGATTCAAGAATCGGACATGCGACTCAAGCCCGATCCGGACACCTTCGCAATTCTCCCGTGGCGCCAGAAAGAAGAGAGCGCAGCCGCCCGAATGATCTGTGACGTCTACGATACCTCCACTGACAGGCCGTTCGAGGGCGATCCGCGTCGCGTCCTCAAAAACGCCCTCGAGCGCGCTCACGAGATGGGTTATACGGTCAACGCCGCGCCCGAACCCGAGTTCTTCCTCTTCCAGGAAGACGAGGAGGGTCGCGCGACGGTCGAGACCAACGACGCCGGCGGCTATTTCGACCTCGCACCGAAAGATCTCGCGTCGGACGTCCGCCGCGACATCATCTACGGGCTCGAAAGCATGGGCTTCGAGGTCGAGGCCAGCCACCACGAAGTCGCCGAGGGCCAGCACGAAATCAACTTCACCTACGACGATGCGCTGACGACCGCCGACAACGTCGGCACCTTCCGCACCGTCGTTCGGGCGATCGCCGCACAGCACGACTTGCACGCGACGTTCATGCCCAAGCCGATCCCGCGAATCAACGGCTCGGGAATGCACACGCACATCTCGCTGTTCACCGAAGACGGCGAGAACGCGTTCCACGACGAGGACGACGAGTTCAACCTGAGCGAGGAGGCCCACGCCTTCACCGCGGGGATCCTCGAGCACGCGCCCGCAATTACGGCGATCGCGAATCCGACGGTCAACAGCTACAAGCGATTGGTTCCGGGGTACGAGGCGCCGGTTTACGTCGCCTGGTCCGACCGGAACCGCTCTGCGCTGATCCGCAAGCCTGCAGCGCGTACTCCCGCGGCTTCGCGCGTGGAACTGCGCTCGCCCGATCCGTCCTGTAACCCCTACCTCGCGCTCGCCGTCATGATCCACGCCGGACTCGACGGGATCGAGAAGAACCTCGAGTGTCCGGACCCCGTCCGCGAGAACATCTACGACTTCGACGAGGAGAAGCGAGAAGAGTACGGGATCGACACGCTCCCGTCGAACCTCGGGCAGGCGGTCGACGCTCTCGAAGAAGACGAAGCGATCTACAGCGCACTTGGCGATCACGTCAGTTCGAAGTTCGTCGAAGCCAAGCGCCAGGAGTTCCAGGACTACCTGGTCGACGTCTCCGAGTGGGAGCTCGACCGCTACCTCGAGACGTTCTGAGCCACTGGACGGAGGGTCGATCCACAGCTTCGTTTTTGGTGCCGACTGCCGACTGTTGCCGACTGCCGACTGCCGACTGTTGCCGACTGCCGACTGCCGACTGTCGCCGACTCCTTATGCTTCGCTCGTCGATAGCTCGTGGTCGTGGGACTCGAGCGCGAGCGTTTCCGGATCGAGCGTGTAGTAGCGTTCCCAGGCCGGTGCGAGACTCACGACGCGGGACCCGCCGATGTCGGCCGTTCGGTGGCGGTGATGGTGACCGACCAGACAGAGCGACGGGGAGAGCGCCTCGAGCAGTTCGTCGACGTGTTCACAGCCGGGATCGTAACCGTACGACAGCAGCCCGGTCGGTGCTTCGTGGGTGAGGAAGACGTCGACGTCTTCGAGTTTGGCTGCATGTTCGACGTCCTCGTGGGTAAAGTGGCGACGACGGTCGTCCGACAGGTCCGCTCGTGAGTGATCGTACCTGGTCGGTGCGAAATTTCCCGAGAGGCCGGCAATCCGGAGTCCCTCGAGTGTGGCCGCCGTGCTCGCGAGGAGGTGGACGTTCGTCGTTCCCGACGCATCGCCTGCACGAAGCGCGTCGATGACGTCGAAGTCCTCGTTGTTACCGGCGACGAACCAGGTCGGGGCCGGCAGATCGTACCGCTCGAGGTCGCCGACCTGGAGGACGCGATCCGGCTCGAGCGTTCGGTACAACTCGAGGAGAGTTTTCCGTCGATCCGAGTCGGCAGCGTGGGCGTCGCCGAGGACGAGCATGTGGTTCGTTCGAGCGCGAGTCGGAAATCGTCGCCGGCCCGACGTGCCGCCAGCCGAGCGGACAGTACGGCTCCTTCGTTCGCTGACCATCGCGGTGGGCTGGAGGCAGATTCAGGGCCGTTCTTTAGATGCACCGCTGTCGGACGATCACCTATGGCCGACACGCCAGACGTCAACGCGGTCGAGACCGAAGACGAGTACATTCACGTTCGCTTTCGCGACCCGGATCGATACGACGAGATCCGGACACCGGAGTGGGCGGAAAATCCGGCGGAGTCGGTATCCGAGGGCAGCGAGGTCAGGACGGGAAAACTCGAGGGTAAAGACGACTGGGAGGTTACGAGCGTCCTGATCGAGAAACACGTCGGGGAGGACAAGGCGAAAGAACAGGCGAAAGAGATCGTCGACGAAATCGAATCCTGATTCGACCTCGCACGGCGTTGTCGCCTCCGTTCCGGTACTCGAACCGTCCGGTCTGACTGACAGTCGCCGTCGGGACGATCCGGTATTATACTCTCGTCCGTGGTCCGATCGCCCATGGACGACAGTCGAACCTACGCGTTCGAGGGGGAGCGGCCCACGATCGACGAGTCGGCCCGGGTGAGCCGGGACGCGATACTCGTCGGAGACGTAACGGTCGACGCGGACGCGAGCATCTGGCCGGGTGTGGTCTGTCGCGGCGACGTCGGTCCCGTCGAGATCGGTCGCGAGACGCACGTCGGAGACAACGCGACGCTTCACGCCGCGCAACTCGACGCGGAGGTGATGGTCGGCCACGGGGCCATCCTTAACGAAACGATCGTCGAAACGCAGGCGCTCGTCGGGTTCAACGCGACGATCAACACCGACGTCACGATCGGCAGCGGGAGCATCGTCGCCGCGGGGACCGTCGTCCCCGACGGGTACTCGATCCCGCCGGAGTCGTTCGTTCGCGGCGTCCCCGCCGATATCACGCCGCTCGAGAAGACTGGAATCGACGCAGCGTCGATCTTCGAGTCGTATTCATCTGGCGAGTACACTGACCTGGCACAGCGCCACGAAGAGGTGTTCGAGTAGCCGCTCGGACGGATGAACCGACGGTACGCACGGAACGGCGGCGAACTGGGATCTGATCAGCGAGTCGAATCGAATTCGAAGATTTCGCGATAGAGCCCCGCCGCGAGCTGATCGAGGTTCGATTCGGCTTCACTCGCTGCCATCGTATCGCCAATACCGCGCCACTCGATGGTCAGCCGGGCTATCGGAATCAGTGCGATTCCGCCGATGACGATCTCACCGTCGGGAGTGTGTACCCGCCACTCCGTTTGCATGCCGTTCGAAGACCTGGTAACGTCCTCGATCCGTCCACCTGCCGTATCCCATCGTTCGACGAGACCGTCGGTGATTCGGCGGAGTTTCCGCTCGCCGAGTACGTGAAGCGCGATACCACCGCCGGAAAGCAGCGCGAACGCCGCGGCCGCTGCCGGCCATCCTCCGTAGGGAACGTTTATCGATGCCGCGAGACCGGCCGTCACGACGATCAGGCCAAGTACTCGCGGGTCGACCGCGCTCGGCACCGTACCGCTCCAGGTCCGTGCTGTCCCCTGGGACGGCTGCTCGAGTTGCATATCGATCGCTTCTCTGTGCGAGAATCGGATAGCCGTTGGCCTGTCACACTGGCTGTTTTATTCCGCTTGCGGCTGGATTTACCCGTCTTCGAGTAATGCATCGTCGCCGTGGTCTTCACGTAGCGTTTCGAGAGACGCTCGCTGATCCTCGAGTCGCGGGGTCGGCTCCGCGTAGGTGTATTCAAACATCTCGCCGGGTTCCCCGTCGATGGTTTCGGCGCGGTCGACCAGGGTCGTGAGCGTGTCGTCGATCTCGCTTTCGATCGTGTCGATCCGGTCGTCGTCGAGAACGCCGTCGGCTCGCAGGTAGGCCTCGAACCGATCGATCGGGTCCCGCTGGCGCCATCGTTCGACCTCCGTATCGTCCCGGTAGGCGCTTGGATCGTCCGCCGTCGTGTGTGCTCCGTACCGGTACTGGACCGCTTCGATCAGTATCGGCCGCGCCCGATCCCCGTCGGCCTCGAGCGCGTTCTCCCGCGCCGCCTCGGTGACGACATAGGTCGCGAGCGGGTCCATCCCGTCGACCTGTACGCCGTCGAAGCCGTAGGCGCGGGCTTTCTGGGCGATGGTGGCGCTTGCGGTCTGGCGCTCGCGCGGGACGGAGATGGCCCACTGGTTATTGTTACAGAAAAAGAGCGTCGGCGTGTCGAAGACGCCCGCGATGTTCATCGCCTCGTGGAAGTCGCCCTCGGAGGTCGAACCGTCGCCGAAGTGAACGACTGCCACGCGCTCGTCTTCGTTTAGCTTCGCAGCCCACGACCAACCCACCGCGTGCGGGAGGTGTCCGCCGATAGAGATGTTGAGCGGGAAGACGTTGACGTCCGCCAGCGCGGCATTACCGTCCTCGTGGCCCATCCAGTACAGCAGGTACTCCCACGGGAGCCCTCGCGCGGCGATCGCGCCGTGTTCCCGGTACTGAAAGGAGAGCATGTCGTCGTCGGCGAGCGCGTACGTCGAACCGATCTGGGACCCTTCCTGGCCGGCCAGCGAAGCGTACGTTCCAAGTCGCCCCTGTCGCTGGAGACTGATCATCCGCTCGTCGAACCGCCGGGAAAACCGCATATCTCGATACATCGACCGCAGGGTCTCCACCTCGAGGTCCGGTTCCAGGTCGGGCGCAACGACCGTCCCGTCGGCATCGAGTACCTGAACCTGATCGTCGGGTTCTCGCTCGAGGAGGTCATGCTCGAGGGCATCTCCTGTCATAAATTGTTCATTGGGTTGGGACCACATAACAGTAGCTCCGAAAACGGATTCGTCGGTACCCGATGGGATGGTTCTGAACGCTATCTTCATTCACCCGATTAATCAACACCCGACGCAGGATGAAAATGTCACGTACTTATACGGAGATGCGACGTATATATTATGAGATGTCTCAGATATACGATGCGTTATTCGAAGCCCTGGCAAACGAACACCGACGACGAATTCTATTCGGCTTGATCGACCGGAAGCGGCAGGGTGAGTCCCCGATCTGCATCGATGTACCCCCGGACACTGCTGGCGGCCAGAACATAGCCAGCATCGAGTGTCACCACGTCCATCTCCCCAAATTAGACGACTACGGGTTTATCGACTGGAACCAGCGCACGAACACCGTCGAAGCGGGTGATCGCTTCGCGGATATCCGGCCGATCCTGGAGCAGTTGCGCGAGGTACAGGTGGCACAGGCCGATACCCTCAATATGTGACTTTCTCTGTCGTTCACCCGCGGCGCTCTGCTCGAGGAAGCCGAGTGGTGGCTGTCCGTACCGATGCATCGATGTCACAAGAGCCGTTGTCGTTCCTCTCGTACCAGTATTGCACCGACTGGATCGATACTCGGTTCGCCGACGCCGAGAGAAACACCCACGATCGAGAATCCTTGCAAAAACCGTCGACGCTAGCGCCTCCGTGACGTAACCCGGGTCGTGAATGGTGTTCGTTTCGACCGTCGAGGCGTTCGAACAGCACCGACCAGTGCCCCTGCGGTCCCGCCGATCCCACGGTTACTCTCTCGTCCTCGCGAGCCACGCGTATACGTCGTGCGTCGCTCTCAAATCGACAGTTCGATACCTGAATCACCCGGACACGCTCTCAGATGCCACCCGAAGGTGGCAGCCGGCGAGTCCCGTGTGGTTGGGCCTTACAGAACTCGCCGATTCCCCCTATCGAACGTACACCCAAGTAGCTTGTGTGACAATTCGAGTGAATAGAATAATCCGGCCCGTCACGACTGAATAGATGGTGTGCCGATGAACGAATACACGAATCCTTTTTCCTTCCGCGACCTGAATCCCGCATGTTCGGATATCCGAATTCGTGGTTGGGCCATGAAAAATGACGAAACGACAACGGAGGCGATTAGCCTGCTGCAGGACCTCGGGCTTCAGGAGTACGAAGCGCGCTGCTTTATGGCGCTGAACAAACGTCCCAGCGGAACGGCAAAGGAGATACACGAAATCTCCGAGGTGCCGCGGACGAGAGTGTATGACGCGATTCGCGTTCTCGAATCGAAAGGACTGGTCGAAGTACAACACACGAGTCCGCAGGTGTACCGCGCGGTCGACATCGACGAGGCCACACAGACGTTGCGGAAGAAGTACAACGACCGCATCGAAACGCTCGAGACGCACCTCAAAAACACGGACGTCCAAGACGTCGAGGAGGACGATCAGGTTCAGGAGGTCTGGTCGCTGACCGGTCACGACGCGATCGAGTCGCGGACGATCGATCTCCTCGACGAAGCGGAGTCGGAAATCGCACTCCTCGTCGTCGACGAGGATATCCTGTCCGGGGTGCTATTCGACAGCCTGAAGACGGCGGCTTCTCGGGACATCTCTCTCCTTCTGGGCGGACAGACTGACGCAATTACGGAGACGCTCGGGACAGAAACCGCGTCGACCCACGTGTTCGAAACCGGTCTCGATTGGCTCACCGGCATCGAGAGCGGCAACGAAGTAGCAATCAGTCGAATCTTGCTCGTCGACCGCGAGACGCTCCTTATCGGGTCGTACTATCCGAACGCGACCGGCGGATCGACCGAGCAAGCTATCTTCGCCCGGGGTCTCGAAAACGGGATCGTCGTATTGCTTCGCCGATTGGTGACGGCAGGGCTACCGACCACCGATGATCCGGGTGGCTGAGTTCTCGGTCCCGGCGACGAGTCGTAACCCCGAAACAGCCGCGAGGCCGTCTCTGCGTTATTGATACTGGGGAAGTCGATCGGATCGATCCGATCCTTCGACGAACGGTAGGTCGGTCGGAGTCGTATCTACCTCCACGCCGTCGACTCGAACCGTCAGGTCGTCGCTCTCGAGGTCGTAGTCGACCAGCGCGAGCGCGATGACGACCTCGCGAAGCGGGCTCTCGCCGGCGCGGGTCACCTCGCCGACCGACGCGTCGCCATCGAAAACGGCTGCGCCCCCATCGGGCACGGCTGTCCCCTCGAGCATCAGCCCGATGAGCCGTCTGCTCGGCTGGCCGCGATTCTCGACCCGGGAGACGACCTCCTGCCCGACGTAACAACCCTTTTCGAAATCCAGCGCGTTGCGCAGGCCGAGGACGTTCGGAAGCGTCCCCTCGAGTTCGGTGTGAAAGAGCGGCGAACCGGCCTCGAGCGCGAGACTCTCGAAGGTTCGGTAGCCGAATGGGGCCGCGTTCAACCCCTGCGTGAGCAACGTATTGTATACCGCTTCAGCGTCGTCGTCCCCGCAGATCACCTCGTAGCTTTCCTCGCCGGTGAGGGCATCGGTACGTATGACGGTGACGCCCTCGTCGCCCATCGTTCCGCGGACGAAAGCGTACCGCTCGTCGGGCGAGGCCGCGCCGTTGAGGACGCTTGCGATCTTTTCGGTGGCCTGTGGGCCGTGAATCCCGAAGACAGCGTAGTCGTCGGTCGCGACGCGGATGTCGACGTCCTGAATGAATACCTTTTCGGACCACTCCTCTGCGAGCTCCTCGGCCGTGTCGGGCTGCGTAAAGAGGAGAAGACGATTTTCCGCGTTGTATACGTATAGCTCCACTTCGATTCCACCCTGTGGATCGAGGACCAGTGCGTAACATCCCTGCCCGTCTTCGGTCGGGACGCGGTTCGATACCACGTTGTCGACGTACTCGAGACGATCCGAGCCTTCGACGACGATCACCCCGTATGCCATCTCGAGCAGTCCGACGCCGTTGCGAACGGCGCGGTGGGTCCGCTCCGGTCGTCCGTAGTGTTCGACGACCGTTCTGTCGGCGCGCTCGCCGAAGCTGGCTCCGTGGTCCGTGTGGATGGACTCGATGACGCTCATGGGTACGTTCTGGGGCCTGAACGCCTCAGGCGTTTCGATTCAAAAAGGAATTCGCTCCCGAAGCCATTCGCCGATCGATTGCTCATCGTCCTCGTCTGACGGCTGGTCCGGCACGACCCGTTCGTCGGGCTTGATCACCGTCTCGTTACCGGGTTCGACGACGATCAGGCCGTCTTCTTTGAGCATGGACAGCGCCTCCTCGAGCTCGTCGATGTCGACCTCGACGGCCGCCCGGAGTTCGAAGACGGTCATTCCATCCTCGGCGCGATCGACCAGCGCATCGAGTACCGCCACCTCCGTCCTCTCTCGGTTCCGGTACTCCCGCTTTGCTCTCATCCGTATACCCATTCGACCACATGGGATTTGACGTTTGTCGTTCCGACGGGTACCACTCGGGGAATCACGTTCGGCTCCTGTGTGGGTCGATGGCGCGACCACCACCTCGGGTCACGTTCTGGGCAAACGGACAGTTCGAGCGACTGTCATGGTCGGAAGACAAACAGGCAGTACGTTTTTTATGGGATGGCTCGGTACGGTGGGACAATGGTCCTGCGATGTTCGCTGCTCGGACACGACTACGGCGAACCCGACGTCGAACGCGAGCGCGAGGAACGGGGCAGTGAAGTCGTCGTTACCGTCCAGGAATACGAGGAGTGTTCCCGCTGTGGCGAGAAACACGTCATCAGCGAGAACACCGAAGTGACGAGTCTCTCTGCCGGGACGGACGACGACGCGCCCCACGATGACACAGATCTGCCAGAATCGACACTCGAGACAGATGCTCTCGAAGACCAACCGACCTCGGACGCCGAATTCATCGATGCCGACGCCGCTGACGATGCGTCTGCCGACATCGCCGACGCCGATGCCGTCGAAGCGAGCGAAGCTAGTGCGCCCGAAACGGAACCGTCTGCGGCCGCGGCTGCCGACGCAGCCGATGAGAACGAACTTCCGACCGACGAAAACGGCGACCCCGTCACCGACGACGGCGAAATTCTCACGGACGACGCATCCGAACCCGACCGGGACCGAGATCACGGCGAGTGGCCCGACTCGGACGACGTCGGCCCCCCGATCGGCGCGGAATCGGACCCGGCCAAGTGGCCGGACGAGAGAGACAGCGAGTCCGATGCCGGAAACGGGGACCTCGACCCGGACGAAAACACGGATGACGCGGTCGTCCTCGAGAACGACCCCTCGGCTGATGACCGTGCTGGTGACGGTGACGGTGACCGTGACGGTGACGGTGACGGTGACGGTGCCGCTCGTGGAGCGACTGCGGCCGCAACGGACGCCCGGTCGGTGACGACGAGCCCTGCCACAGAGGACACTACTGCTTCGGGGCCTGGATCCACGCCGGATCCGGGAACCGGAATCGAACGAGCTCAGTCGGCGCCGACCCCGACCGAGAGCGCGAGTCGCTCCGCCGACAACGCGCCGACAGAGTACTACTGTCCGCGGTGCGACTTCGTCGCCGCCGGTGACCGCGCTTCGTTACGTGCAGGCGACATCTGTCCCGATTGTCGGAAGGGCTATCTCAGCGAACGCAAGCGATAACAGTAGCGCCCCGCTCCAGGGTTGCCGAACCACGATCAACCGCTCTCGGTCTGTGACCCCCGAGTTTCGCTTCTCTCACCGTTCGGTTCGTTTTTTCTTCCCCTCCAGCGCCCACGTCCGATCGCGTGGACCGACGGTTACAGACGCCACTCTCTTCTCGAGCGATCGTTCGCCGGCTTGCAATATCGTCTGTTACCGACCCCGTCAACCAATCAGACACCCGAAACGTCGGCTATGAAAAGAGGTAAACACTCCCCCGTGTTTCTTCGAATCATGAAGGAGTACAAGATGCGTCGCGGTGAATATCTCGAGGAACGAATCCCTGATATGGAGTCGACCGTCGAGGAGTACTTCGGCCCCATCACCGACACCCACGAGTTCAGGGGAAGCGACCTCTTTCTCATCGAGGAGCCCGACAACCCCGTATTCGAGAAGATCATCGTCGGAGCCGTCGAGTACTCCGGCAAGAAGGACAAACTCGCCGTCGAGTTCCACGAACGTGATCCCACCGAACTCGGCCCCGACGAGCTCGAGGCTGCCGGTGAAGCCGTCGACGCCAAAAACGACTTTCTCCTCGAGGCGACTGGCCGGGACGCGAAATCCCGTCGCGACTCGATGAAACGCAAAGTCGAAGACGATCCGGATCACGACTTCTAACGACCGTTAACGCCGTCGTTTGACAGACGCTCCCCGTCTGTCGTGATCGGTAACAGAGCCGTACGGATCCTTTCACCTTCGCGGAGTGTTTACTCCCGCTCGGTGACGGGAGAGCGTTGTGCTCACGGACTGCAGTCTACTGCGAGCGAAGTGCGACGTACCTCGTTGCGATGCCCCTCGTATACGGGTGATCAAAATACTCCTCACTGCTCGGTTCCCTCACAGCAGTGGTCAGTCCGCTCGCAGTCGTTCTCACCGAACAGTCCGGTCCTCTTTGAGCAGGAATTGGCTTCCGCGAGGCTGGGAAAGGCTTGCTCTTTCAGCGGGGCAGGCGCTTCACCGAAGTGCGGTGAGCGACAGCCCTGGCCATAGCTTCGTCCCCTCCTGTCCGGTTTCTTCCGGTCGGCTTCGAAACGGTTTTGACGCGGCGCAGAATTTCACAGTCAATGGAAGCGCAGGCGTTTCTCGCTGCGACGCTCGCTGCTCACGTGGGGTTCGCGATGTTCGTGACGGTACACGCGTTTATGACCGGCCGGGACGCCGGCAAGTGGCCGTTCGTGACGCTGGCGTTCGGACTGGCCGGTATCGCCGCGTACTTTTTCTACGACGAGACGTCCGAGCAGGCCCGTATCTGAGTCCTCGGCTTTCGAAACCCGAGACGAAAAATCGATCCTCGATCCGTCAGGCCAGGAAGACGTGTCGGGGCCGGTCCGTGAGGACGTCGCGGCCGAATTCGACGGCTTCGGAGAAGGCGTCGCTTCGGAAGAACTGCATCGCGTCCTCGCGGGAGTCCCAGCGGCTGGCGATGAACATGTCGTTTTCGTCCTCACGGTTTACCAGCAGGTCGGTCTTTCGGTGGCCGTCCATGTCTGCGAGGAGGCCGGCGGCATCCTCGAATGCGCCGGTGAAGTCGTTCCGATGGTCGGGTTTGACGGTGTAGAACATGCCCATCGTTCCCCACGAGTCCGTCTCGTCAGCACCCGCCTGACGGACGATGTCCGGGAGGTCGGCAAGGAACCCGGCTGCCGTGTTCGCCGCGCGGTCAGTTTCCCAGAGGCTGACGATGGCAGTTTCGCTACTCTCGTCTCGTGGCTCGTAGACGGCCGTCTTTACGTGCGTATCGTAGTGGTCGAAGTTCTCGCGCAGTCCGTCGACTTCGTCGAAGAGTTCGTCGGCGTCTGCGGCGGAGTAGAGGACGACGGCGTGGACGTCTTCGCCGTGGGGTTGGCCCGCGTAGACGCCCATTTCCTCGAGTTCGGTACGGAACTCTTCTTCCTCGTCGTCGGAGCCGTCGTCACCGTGCGGGTGGCCCCCCGTATCGCCGCCACCGTGGTGATGTCCATCGGAGCCGCCGTGGTGACCCGCGGACTCGCGACGGACGTGCGGATGGTCGACGCTCTCGCCTTCTCGTGGGATTCGTTCGCCCGCGAGGAAGGCCCCGAGGTCTGCCGGCGGGAACCGACGGGCCGAGAGGAATCGCCCGAATTCGGCGAAACGGGAACTCGAGGGATCGAAGCGCATTTCGTAGAGTAGTTCCTTTACGTCGGTCGGATCGTCGCCGAACAGGGTGATGCCCCACTCGAAGTCGTCGAGACCGACGCTGCCGGAGATGATCTGAGTTACGCGGCCGGCGTAGTCCTTGCCGATCTCACCGTGATTCGAGAGGTAGTCCGCGCGTTCGTCGAAGGGCAGTTCGTACCAGTTGTGGTCGGGCCCGCGACGCTTGTTCATCGGGTAGAAACTCAGAAATTCGCTGTCGGGCAGTTCCGGCTTGAGGCGCGATTCGATGTATCGGGCGGTTCCGGTGTCTTCGACCGTCGCGTCCTCGTCGAAGTATTCCTCGGACATGTAGCCCGAGACCTCCGTCACCGAGAGATAGGAGTCGGCTCGCGTCGTAAACTCGGCGAGCGCGGTGTGTTCGAACTGCCGCTCGAGGGTGTCAATGTCGGCAAGCGTCGGCCGCAAGTGGAGGACGAGCAGGTCCGCTTTGTGTCCCAGCACTGCGAAGGTCGCGGACTCCCCTTCGTCCGCGTCGTCGACGGCCTCACAGGCGTCGAGGTAGTCGATTCCTTCTTCGATCGCCTGTGAGCGACGTCGTTCGGGGGCCCCACGCCAGGCGTCCCAGTCGATCGACCGGAAGTCGTGCAGGACGTACCAGCCCTCTTCGGTCTGTGGCGGTCGCCGTCGTTCCATAGCGGAAGTTGGAACGGCGAGGCTAAGAAGGGCCGGGTTTCGACCTGGCTCCATCGCCGGGGCGTCCCCCCATTCGGGACGATCACCCTCGCTCCGCTCGGTCGACTTCCTGTCGATTCATCCGGTGACCGAAACCATTTACCGCCGCCCGTTTTATCCACGATATATATGCGGAAAAGTGGGCCGCCAAAAGGACTCATCGCCTATCTCGTCCTCGAACTCCTCGAGGAGAAACCGCGGTACGGATACGAGATCCTCAAGGAAATTCGCGAGATTAGCGGCGGTCACTGGGAGCCGTCCTACGGATCGGTGTATCCGATTCTCTACAAATTCGAGGAGAAAGGGTGGGCTGAGCGCATCGAACGCGAGGACGAACCCGACAGGAAATATTTCGAACTCACCGATGGCGGCTACTCAGAACTCGAAGACCGCCGTGAGAGCGGCTGCGAGAAAGCGAGCGACTTCGCCGACGTTATTCTCGGCTTTTTTCACGTCTACGCCGCCTTCTCGACGGACGATCGTTTCGACCTCTGTGAGATGGAAGGCGAATGGCGATTCGACGAGGAGTTCAGCCGGTGGGTCGTCGAACAGGTCGTCCGTCACCACGAACACTACTTCGACACCACGTTCGACCGCCTCGAGGAGACGCCGGCGGAGTTCTACGACCGCCACGGAATTGAACCAAACGGGTCCTAGTTCACGTCTTTCGGTCCAAGACGGAAGACGTGAATTCGGTGTCTCCCGCCGAACAGACCGTCACCTGCCGAACAGACCGTCACCTGCCGAACAGACCGTCACCCGCCGAGCAGTTGCGGTCCGAATAGCATCAGGAAGAAACTCAGGAGCATCGTCACTCCGACCGTCGTCGTCACAACGCGGACCATTCCGCGGGTGGCGTCGATCGGCAGCCGAGAGATGATCGCTTCCGTGCTGGTTCGAAGGATGTGTCCGCCGTCGAGTGGGAACGCAGGGATACAGTTGAAAAAGCCGAGCTGGACGTTTATCCACCCGGTCCAGAACAACATGTTTGCGACGAGGAAGACGGTTCCGTCGCCGAACGCACCGAGGAGGCCGTGCACCTCGTAGAAGTTCTGGATCCCGCCCGTGAAGCCGGCGAAGTTGAACGGCATGACGCCGATGACGCCGGCTATCGGGAGGAACAGTGCGGCGACGATCCGCCCGAGGAAGGTACCGCCGATCGGCCCGAACGGCGTCTCGCCGTTTCCGCCGAGCAGCGAAAGGTACTCCGCTGCCGGATAGAGCTGCACGCCGATGTCGCTGACTGCGACGCCGGAGGCGCCCGGATGCCCCTGTATCCCGAGGAATCCGCTATCGGACCGCGGGTGAGCGTCGAGCGTCACGTTGTATTGTCGTCGTTCATCGCCGAAATAGCCCGTCACGGCGACCTGTTGGTCGGGTTCGCTGTCTTCGAGTGCCGATCCGAGCTCCTCGTAGTTGTGAATCCGGTCGCCGTCGAAATGGGTGATGACGAAGGTTTCCTCGGTCGAGCCGGTCTGTGCCTCGAGTGGCTCGCCCTCGACGATCGAGACCGCCGCGCCGACCGCCACGTCGCGTTCGACTTGCTCGCCGCTGTCCCCGGAGTCGACCGTCAGCGTAACCGTTTCGTTGTCGCCGATGGCGGCGAAGAAGCCGCGTTCGGTCGCGATGCGCTGCCCGTCGACGGCGCGGATTTTGTCGCCGGTCGAAAGCTGCGTCGGGCCGTTTTCCATCGTCGCTGTAACCAGTAACGCTCGATCGACGGTCACCGTCCGTTCGCCATTGAGTTGGACCGAGACCTGCTCGCCATCGGTCGACTCGAGCTGCTCCGCGAGATCGCCGTTCTCCGTGACTTGGGTCCCGTTGATCGCCGTAATTCGGTCGTTCGGTTCGATGCCGGCATCAGCAGCGGGGGAGTCGGGTGCGACACCGCCGACGGCGGCCCCGGATGCGACGGCGATCGAGCCGACGACAGGACCGAACAGGAGGGCGAAGACGAGGAGCGTAATCGCGAAGTTGTTCGTGACTCCGGCGGCGAACATCCGCGTCTGGCCGCCTCGAGAGGCCGACTTGCTGCTCTCCTGGTCGGGTTCGACGAACGCGCCGATAGGGAGGACGGCGAGCATCGCGATCCCCATCGATTCGATGTCGATATCCTCGACGCGACAGAGCAGTCCGTGACCGCCCTCGTGGACGACGAGCCCGACGAGTAGCCCGAAGACGATTCCGGGCGTCGCCGACAGCGGCAGAAAGTCGTTGACGCCGGGGATGACGAGGACGTTGCGCGGCTGGCTAACGGCGGAGGCCGCCGGCTGCGGCGAGGAGAGCACGGCCATGGCCGCTTGCAGGAGAAACAGGAACATTCCGACCATCACGACCAGGGCGATCCCGACGCCGATGTTCGACCATGCCCGCCAGAACCGCTTCGGCTGGGCGAGTTTGTCGAGCAATTCGCGACCGTACTTCGTATGAAACGTGAGAATGGGACCCTGGGTACCGACGTAGTCGGGCAATCGGCCCGTGTTCTGGAGCGCGATGATTCCGACCCAGTAAAGCAAGAGACCGAGCAGGACCCACGTCAGAAGCTCCGATCCGTATACTTCGGGGGGCGAGATGACAGCAGGGGGGCCGTGTTCCATCGGTACTAACTCCGAGTGGCATTCTCAAATGGCTTTTGTCTGGGAACCACGGTGGCCGACTCTCGTCACCGCTCCCGTCGCAAACGGTCGACGACGAACTCCCGATCGACTTTCGCGAGGAAGGGGCCAAGCTTGGGACCCTGCTCTTCGTCGAAGAACAGCCGGTAGCCTGCGCCGAAGAAGTCGCCGACTCCGACGTCGTGGCGCTTTGCGGCCTCGTAGATCTCGCCCTGGATTTCGTCGGGATCGTGTCCTTCTTCGATGAAATTGGCCAAATCTTCGAGCGCAGCTTCCGTCTCCGCCTCGAACTCGTGGGTCGGGATCTCGGTGCGCTTGAGTTCGTAGTCGAACGCGTTTTCGGTCCGGCGGGCCCAGTTGCGGGCCTGCTCGACGCGCTCGAGTGCACCCTCGACGGCCCACTCCGGGGCATCCTCCGGGATGTGACCTTCGCGGCGGGCTATTTCCTCGCGGAGGTCTGGATCGTCGGTCATTCCGAGTACTGCGGCGAAGGTGTAGGGCAGCCTGATTCGGTCTTCGCGGGGTTCCTCCACGACGAACGGATACACCCGTTCGGCGAAGGCCGTTTCGTCCTCGCTCGCTTCGACTTCGCCGAAGTAGATCGCCTCGAACCGGTCGAACTCGTCGACTAGCTGATCGAGTCGCTCGATGCTGAAGTCCCGCGCCTTCGAGGGGTCTTTCGCGAAGAAATAGCGCAAGACTTCCGGCTCGAGCAACTCGAGGACGTCCGAGACGAGGATAACGTTGCCTGCCGACGAGGAGAACGGTTCGTTCTCGAGCGTGAACCACTCGTAGACCATCGGCACCGGCGGCTCGATCTCGAGGACGTTCTGAGCGACGTCCTGGCCGCTGGGCCAGGAGCCTTCGGCGTGATCCTTGCCGAAGGGTTCGAAGTCGACGTCGAGTAACTGCCACTGGGCGGGCCACTCGAAGCGCCAGGGAAGTTTCCCCTCGCGCAGCGTCGCGGTGCCCTCGTGACCGCAGCCCTCGATAGTGCGGTCACCGGCGTCCATGTCTGTACACTCGTAGTCGACGGTCGGCGGTTCGGTCTGCAGATCGACGCTCGTCACCGTCTCGGTAATCTTGCCACACTCCTCGCAGATCGGATTGAACGGGACGTACTCCTCGTCGACTTTGTCCTGGTACTGCGAGAGGACCTCCCGTGCGCGGTCACGATGTTCGAGGACGAATCGAGTCACGTCCTCGAATCCGCCTGATTCGTAGCGCTCCGTGTTCGAGACGAGGTCAATCGGGACGCCGACGGCGTCGGCGCTGTCCTGGATAATGTTCGAGAAGTGGTCGCCGTAGGAATCACAGCAGCCGAATGGATCCGGGATGTCGGTGTAGGGTGCGCCGAGGTTTCGGCCGAGTGCACCGGCATCGACGTCCCCCAGATCGACCAGGTTTCCCTCGAGGTCACAAAGGGTACGCGGGAGCTTTCGGAGGGGGTCGCGGTCGTCGGCGGTAAACACCTGTCTGACGTCGTATCCCCGGTCCCGAAGTACCTCGGCGACGAAGTAGCCGCGCATGATTTCGTTGACGTTGCCAAGGTGTGGGACCCCTGAGGGCGAAATGCCGCCCTTGACGACGATCGGTTCCTCGGGATCCCGATCTTCTACCCTGTCGGCGACCGTGTCGGCCCAGAACGCGTGTCGCGTCTCGTCGGCGCCGTCGTCTTGAAGAGTGTAGGGACTGATCGCGTCTGGGTCTGGAGCGTCCGCCGTTCCGTCCTCGGCGTCGGTATCGGGACTCATCGATCGTCGCTCGCCCAGTAGGTCGGCACCGCGCCGACTCCGTCCGGTACGATATCGGTGCCGTCGTGTTTGCCGTGGCGGACCGCGCGAGCGATCCGATCCGGGTTGGTGCCATCGAGGACGATGGTGCGCATGCCGGAGCGCTCGATGATTTTCGCCGCCAGCAGGTCGACGGGTGCGGAGGCTCCGGCGTTCATCTCGAGGCCGGCGATGACGTCGACCAGTTCCGTCGCGGTCAGCTCGTCGTACTTGGTCGCATCGTCGGTCTCGTTCGGATCGTCGCTGTAGACGCCGTGGACGCTCGTGGCGTAGACGAGCAAGTCGGCGTCGATGTACTCCGCAAGCGCAGCCCCGACTGCGTCTGTGGTCTGTGCCGGTGCCACGCCGCCCATAACGCAGACGTCGCCACGGCGGAGTGCCTCGCTGGCCTCTTCGTAATCTTTCGCCGGTGCCGTGACCGACTCCTCGCCGAGCGCGGCGATCAGAAGCCGTGCGTTCAGTCGCGTCACGTCGATTCCCAGCTGATCCAGTTCTATTTCGTTCGCCCCGAGATCGCGAGCGGCCGAAATGTATTCACGGGCGACGCCGCCGCCCCCGACGACGGCGCCGATCCGACAGCCGTCCGCGACGAGATCCTCGATAACGGTAGCGTGCTCGGCGACCCGGTCCCCGCCGGGCTCGGGTACGAGGACGCTTCCACCGATAGAGACGACCACTTTCATACTACCCCGGTGTAGCGGAGTTGCTATCTTAAGGGTTGCCAACTGCCCGGACGTCGTGGTGACAAACCGCTTGCGCGACTGACCGTCTTCGGTTCGGGTTCGGTTCCTGCATCGAGCGTCAGGACGAGTAATTCGTCCTCTTGCTCGAATTTGACGTCGAACAGATCCGTCCGTCACCAGTCGGTAGCATCGACCAGGATCGCGCAGGCGAGGACTACTACGAGCGCCGTCTCGACCTGTCGTCGTGGTCCAGCGTGAACGACGCCACGGAATTCGCCGCGATCATGCTTCGTCGTCCTCGAGCGACAGGACGAGCGACTCGCCGTCTCGTTCGAATTCGGTGCCGAACTGGGCGGATAGCCCCCGCATTCGGTCGCGCGACCACCTGGCTGCCGCCGGGCTCGCCTCGGTGACCGAACAGCCGTCTATCTCGGTTGGGTGGAGTCGGAGTTCAGTTAGCCTCCCGTCCGAGGCCACCGCGAGCACGAACAGGAAACTCCGGTCGTTTCGCAACTCCGGGTCGACCCTGTAATCGTCGACGAAGTCCCCGGCGTCGTAGACGATCGGGCGCCCCTCGTGGACCTCGATCCCGTGAAAGACGTGGGCGCTATGTCCGTGGACGACGTCGACACCATCCTCGATCAGCCACTTGCCGAACTGCCGGAACGCGTCCGGCGGTTCCGTGACCATGTTTGGCCCCCAGTGCAGGGAGGCGATGAGTAGGTCTGGTTTCGCCTGTCGTGCGCGCTCGAGTGCCTCTCGCGCGCAGCGACGTGTTTCCGGCTCGTCGACGTCGATTTCGATCCAGGCCGTCCCCGGTGAGTTCTCAGCAGCAGCGTACTCCGGCGTGTTGTCCGTGAACGAAACCATCGCCACATCGATGCCAGAAGTACCGTTGCCGATCGTCCAGACCGCGGGCTCGAGCGCTTCGTCGATCGTTTGTCCCGCACCGGTGTGAACTATTCCCGCCTCGTCGAGAGCCTCGATCGTATCCTCAAGTGCCACTTCCTCGTAATCGAGGACATGGTTGTTAGCCAGCGCACAGGCATCGACGCTGGCATGCTCGAGCGCGGGGATGGCCCAGTCTGGATCGGCTCGGAAGTGAAACGGCCGATACGTCCGCTGCCACTCCCGGTCTCGTGTCGTGAGACAGCATTCGAGGTTGATCACCAGTCCGTCCAGTTCTCGCAGTCGCTCGCGGACAGTTCCCCAGACGGCATCGATGGACCGACGCTGTTGACGATCGTCGACGAGGCGCCCGAGCATGACGTCGCCCGTGAAACCGATTCGAAGGGGCATACCGATAGTTCGGTCTCCAGGCGCAAAATCCCGGGCGGGTCAGGGCGTGACACTACCGAGTCCGTCTAGTATGCCCGCGCCCAGTCGCGAGCCGTTCGCGGCGACAGCTACAAAGTCGAACCAGCCCTTGGATCACGTATGAACGTACTCGGCATTCGTGACGGTGGTGCGGCTGGCGACACCGTCGAGCGAATCGTCGACCAGACCGTCGATCGACTCTCGGAGCATGGGCGAGTGGGTGTCGTCAGGTACGACGCGACGATCGCAGATGGCACGCAGGTGCGAAAATCGATGGGCGGCGACGTAACCTTCGAACTCGGCGCCGACGGAGATTGGGCCGCCTCGGGAACCAGGATGACCGTCGACGATGCACTCGACCGTCTGGCATCAGATTGCGCGTACGGTATCGTCGTCGGCGTCTCCGGGCTGCGATATCCGTCGGTCGTAGTCGGTCCCGACACTGACTCCGTCACGGAAACGGACTCTGAGGAAAACGTCATCGCAACCGTCGACTCGCCGAGCGAACTCGCGGACGTCGCGCTCGTCCAACGTCTCGAGGCGACCGAGCCATACGAGACTCTCGAGTCGATCGTCGCCCGCGTCAAACGATCGCCAAAGGCCGACCGGGCGGGTGCGATCGCGACGTTCACCGGCCGCGTCCGCGGGAAGGACAGCGAAGACGACGCGCGCACCCACCACCTCGAGTTCGAGAAGTACGAGGGCGTCGCGGACGAACGGATGGCGGCTCTGGAGACGGACCTCGAGGCGCGCGACGGCGTTTTCGAGGTCGAACTCCACCACCGGACGGGCGTCGTGGCGGACGGCGAGGACATCGTCTTCGTCGTCGTCCTCGCGGGCCACCGGGAAGAGGCCTTTCGGACAGTCGAAGACGGAATCAACCGCTTGAAAGACGAGGTTCCTCTCTTCAAGAAGGAAGTGACGGTCGAGGACGAGTTCTGGGTCCACGACCGATCATGACCGTTCCGTTCGTTCATCGATCCGGTTGAAATAGTGAAACAGTCGGAAAGGAGGATTCTATAATTATTGTGAGTGTTTGACCAGAGATAATGAGTTAGGTGGTGTTTTAAAACGTCTCCGGTGGTCTAAGCCGGCAGTTAATACGCATATAAACGGTGGTAAAAACTCTCTTACCCCCCAAATAGCTGAACACAATCGAAATGCCGCTAACCATCCCTCCTTTATAACAAATCTCCGTCGGAAGGGTGAGATGTCGATGAGTACGACAGCCCAACCCTCCACAGAAAGCAAGGAAAGCCGCCTGAAACGCTACCTTCGCGACCGTGCTGAAGATGGCGAACTGTACTTCAAAGGCAAGTTCATCGCAGAAGACGTTGGTATGTCCCCGAAAGAAATCGGCGCGCTGATGGTCAAGCTCTCGGACTCGGTTAGCGACCTCGAGATCGAGAAATGGTCTTACACGAGCGCGACGACGTGGCGCGTCGCACCCGCCTGACTGTCCACACTCTCGACCGATCACGGCCGCCCGCACCCGGTGGCATCCCTCACGCACCCTTCGTACACCCCTCACGCACCCTTCGTACACCCCTCACGCACTTCCGCGCCGATGCGTTACCGACGTATCCGACACGAACCCTGATTGGCGTGCATCCTGCTGACGCCGGTTTCACCCACCTCGGCCCACTGAGTCGGCCGCCAGTGGATTTTCATCCGGTATCCAGCGGTGGCATCGCTGTTAAACCGGTCCAGGGTCCCAGGGCCCAGTTACAATCGGCCGGCCGTGCCGACGGCAGCCATTTTATACTGGCAGATTCTAAATGAACGGTGATGGAAGATGTCGATCGGTCCGGATTCGGTACTGCGGGACCGGACAGTCGCTCCCTCGAGGACGGACCCCCGATCGACCGCATCGAGTCAGTGTTCGCGGTCTACGAAGTTCGGCGTGAGAACGAGAAACTGGTCTACTACGGCGATCCACTGACCCACCCACAGCGGGTGATGAGCGAGCTCTGGTCCGACTTCCGCAACCGCGGGTACGATACGACCCTCGAAACCCGCCACGGCGAGTACGTCCTCGTTGCCGAACCGAGGTCTGTCGGCATCGACGGCGTTCCGTGGACGAACGTATTCTTGCTGTTAGCGACGGTCGCTTCGACGTTGTTCGTCGGTGCGTGGTGGTGGTATCCGTCGGTCGATCCGTTTGCGAACCCGATCGAAATCATATACGCGTGGCCCTTTTCGCTGGCGATCCTCGGTGTTCTCGGCGTTCACGAGATGGGCCACTACGTACTGAGTCGGTACCACCAGGTCGACGCATCGCTGCCATATTTCATTCCGGTTCCGACGCTTATCGGGACGATGGGGGCGGTAATCAGGATGAAAGGCCGGATGCCCGATCGAAAGGCGCTGTTCGATATCGGCGTCGCCGGCCCGCTTGCAGGGCTGGTTGCGACGGTCGTTGTCGCTGTAGTCGGGCTTCACCTCCCGCCCGTGACCTTCGATCCCTCATTACTGCAGCATCCGGATGCAATCCAGATAAAACTGGGATATCCGCCGCTGCTCGAGTTGCTCGCCGCCGGCTTTGATCAGCCGCTGTACAGGGACGACCCGACGACGGGAGTAAACCCGGTCGTCATCGGCGCGTGGGTCGGGATGTTCGTCACCTTCCTCAACTTGATCCCGGTCGGCCAGCTCGATGGGGGGCACATCCTGCGGGCAATGACCGGCGAGTTTCAGGAGACGATCGCGGCGGTGGTCCCGGGCGCGCTGTTTGCACTCGCCGCGTATCTCTACTACGTACAGGACTACGGCCTGAACACGGTCGCCGTCTGGATCATCTGGGGTGTGTTGACGACGCTGGTCGCCTCGGTGGGGCCGGCAACGCCGATCCGAGACGAATCGCTCGGACGCGGCCGGTTCGTCCTCGGCATCGTCACGTTCGGCATCGGCCTGCTCTGTTTCATGCCCGTGCCGGTCGAGGTCGTCGGCTGATCACGACCGACGCGTCCGACCCATCGGTGCTCGTTCTCAGTGGGTATACCCCTGATCCGCCAGCGGCTCGCCGTCCATGGTGATCGACGCATCGGGTTCGAGAACCGATCCGATCACGGACACCGGCACGTCGGCCGCCTCCCGAACTGCCGACAGGGCGGTTTCGGGAAGCGTCGCGACGAGTTCGAAGTCCTCGCCGAAGGTCGTCGCGAGCTCGAGCGCTTCGTCGTCGGTGGCGGCTACCTCGCGAACCGAGTCGTCGATCGGAATCCGATCGGACTCGATCGCGAACCCGCAGTCACTGGCCTCGGCAAGCTGATGGAGCGAGCGGGCGAGCCCGTCGCTCGAGTCCATCATCGCGGTCGCACGCGAGGCGAGTACCTGGCCGGCCGGGATTCGGGGGGCAAACCGAAACAGGTCGTTCGCGCGTTCGACCAGCCGATCGTCTGCCGTGTCGCTTGTAGTCGCCCGTTCGAAATACTCGAGGGCGGCTGCACTTCGCCCGAGCGTGCCGGTGACACAGACGACGTCGCCGGCGGTCGCGCCGCGTCGGCGAACGGGATCGTCGGTCCGGCCGATCGCCGTCGTCGTGACGGTGAACTCCTCGTGCCCGTCGAGGTCGCCGCCGACGTACTCCGTGCCGACGCGTTCACAGACGTCGGCTGCGCCGCGAATGAACTCGAGCAGTTCATCGCGGTCGAACCTGGGTGCAGCGTAGGCAGCAACTGCGGCCGTCGCTTCGGCCCCCATCGCAGCGACGTCCGAAAGCGAGGCGCCGATAGCGCGCCAGCCGGCGGTGTAGCGGGTCGTTCCCGCCGGAAAGTCCGTCCGCTCGTGGAGCATGTCCGTCGTTACGACCAGGCCATCGACCACGGCCGCGTCGTCGCCGACCGCAGCGAGTTCGTCCGACAGGAGCCGCAGGGCGGCGCGTTCGTCCATACCTCCCGTTTCGACTCGAGGGCGAAAAACGGTCCGGGCCGCGCCCGCAACGATACGATGCTCTTAAATGCCGCCACCGGGAACCAAACCCCAATGGCTACGATGTACGACGTTCCGGCGGACGACCTCATCGAGGCGCTCGCCGACGATCTCGCGGATCGACTCGAAGAACCGGAGTGGGGGAAGTTCGCTAAAACCGGCGTCGACCGTGAGCTTCCGCCCGAACAGGACGACTTCTGGGCGACGCGCGCTGCGAGTCTTCTGCGCAAGGTCGCCGACCGCGGCCCCGTTGGTGTCGAACGACTCTCGACGGAGTACGGCGGCGCAAAGGGCGGCTCGAACCGTTACCAGGTCGCGCCGAACCGCCGCACCGACGGCTCGAAAAATCTGATCCGCACCATCCTCCAGCAACTCGAAGAAGAAGACCTCGTCGAGACGGCCGAAGGAGAGGGCCGTCGGATCACCGCCGAGGGCCGAAGCCTGCTCGACGACACTGCGGGGTCCGTCCTCGAAGAACTCGACCGCCCGGAACTCGAACGGTACGCCTGATTCGAACTCGTTTTCGTGCCGGCTTTACCGCTGAGAGCCGTCGCTATCGTTGTCCGTAATCATTTTCCCACCTGCGCGAGAATTAGCTAGCAGAGATACCTATGAGCGGTTCACCAGACGAGGAAAAACTCGAGGAGCTCCGACAGCAGAAGATGGAACAGCTACAGGATCGCGCCGAGTCCCAGCAAGGCGAGGGTGGTCAGGAGGCCGCCCAGCAACAGGCGGAAGCCCAGAAGAACGCGCTCTTGCGCCAGCACCTGACCGACGACGCTCGCAAGCGGCTCAATACCGTCAAGATGAGCAAACCCCAGTTCGGCGAACAGGTCGAGCGACAGGTCGTTAGCCTCGCCCGGAGCGGCCGGATTCAGGGCCAGATCGACGACGAGAAGATGAAACAGCTCCTCAAAGAGCTCAAACCCGATTCGCAAAGCTTCGACATCCAGCGACGCTGATGGAACTCGGACTGCTCTACAGCGGTGGCAAAGACTCGACGCTCGCTGCACTGTTGCTCGAGGAGTTTTACGATGTCACGCTATTGACGGCTCACTTCGGTATTAGCGACGACTGGAAACACGCCCGCGAGACGGCCGACCGAGCCGACTTCGCGTTCGAGCGACTCGAATGTGATCCCGACATCGCCCGCGAAGCGGTCGACAGGATTCGTGAGGACGGTTTCCCTCGAAACGGCATCCAACTGGTCCACAAGCACGCTCTCGAGCAACTCGCGTCTCGAGAGTTCGATGCAATCGCCGACGGCACACGTCGCGACGACCGCGTTCCGACGGTTTCGCGGGCACAGGCCCAGAGCCTCGAGGATCGCCACCACATCGACTACATCGCGCCGCTGTCCGGGTTCGGTCGGTCGGCCGTCGATCGACTCGTCGAGGCGCGTCTGGAAGTGATCGTCGGGCCGAGCGAGGAGATCGATAGGGCCGATTACGAGGCCGAACTTCGAGCGACCATCGCAGAGGAGGACGGACCTCGAGCCGTCGAAGAATACTTTCCGGATCACGACCAGACCTACGTCACGGACGTTCGCTAGCGGCGATTCGGATCGCCGGCTCCATCTCTCAGGTCCCGCGTGTAAATTCGAACCGCGCTCCGCCGTCTTTGCTTTCCCCGACCGCTACTTGCCAGCCGTGGGCATCGGCGATGGCGCGGACGATCGCGAGGCCCAGGCCCGAGCCCTCGTCCGTCGTCGAGTACCCGTGCTCGAGGACCTCGTCGTGTTCGACCTCAGGGATTCCGGGGCCGTCGTCCGCGACGAAGAAGCCGCCGTCGCACGGGCCGACGCGAACATGAACGTCTTCGTCGCCGTGATCGATTGCGTTCCGGTAGAGGTTCTCGAAGAGCTGTTTCGCTCGGACGGGATCGACCTGCAGCGTCCGATTTCCGACCGTTTCGAAGGTCGCCGTCTCCGTGTCGACGCTCGTCCAGGCTTCGCTCGCGAGTTCGACCAGCGCCACGTCGGCGGCATCCTCGACTTGCGTGCCGTTACGAGCGACCGACAGCGTCTCCTCGATGAGTTCGTCCATTCGCGCAAGCGCCGCATCGACCTCCTGCAGGTGTTGTGCTTCCCCGGTGGTAAACGCCGCTCGAAGCCGACCCTGAGCGACGCCGAGTGGATTTCGCAGGTCATGACTGACGACGCTCGCGAACTCTTCGAGCCGGGCGCTCTGCCGTTCGGCTTCCCGGACGGCAGCCCGTTGTTGGATTTCGTAGATGCCGGCGACGGTGCCCGCACCGACACCGACGGTTCCGCCCATCAGAAGCAAATACAGGGGCGCTCTTGCGCCGGTTTCCTCGAGATACAGCACGTATAGGTGAAGCGCCGTCACGACGACGGCTGCCAGGAATCCGCCGAGACCGTAGCCGAAAACGGTGAGCCGATCCCGGAGCGATACGTCGTGAGCGACGAGCCAGCGATCGGCGAGTACAACCGCCGTCGCGGCCAGCAGCGGAAAGATACTTTCGAGCAATACCCGGGTAGTGACGTGCTCGAGCGCGATTCGCGTCCCGATAATCGTGGCGAGAAACAGCCCCAGCGCCGACAGCGGCGAAACCGGCAACTGCTCGCCGAGTTCCGCGATCCAATCGTCTTCGTCGGCCACGCGTTGCACGGTCCCACTCTGGACGTACGCACCTATCAAGCTACGGGACAGTCTCAGCTTCGAAAATGTGCAACTAATGGTAATTTCCCATGAACCGAACGAAAGACTGGGTCGCCACCGCTGGGGATATCGCGGTCGCGACGAACGGAAGGATAGAAGTCCGGCGTCGCCGAACGACCTGTCATGTACGACCGGATCAAGGGCTTTCGTGACTTCTATCCCGGCGAGATGGCCGCCAGGCGGGCCACCATCGACGTCCTGGAGGGGACCGCCCGCGAGTATGGCTTTCGCGAGATCGGAACGCCAGCCCTGGAGCGAGCGGAGATGTGGACCGACAAGAGCGGTGACGAAATCGTCGACGAACTCTACTCGTTCGAGGATCAGGGCGGACGCCACGTGACGCTGACACCCGAGTTGACGCCGACTGTCGCCCGAATGGTCGTCGCGAAACAGCAGGAACTATCGAAGCCGATCAAGTGGTTCTCCACGCGACCGTTCTGGCGCTACGAGCAGGTTCAGCAGGGGAGACAGCGCGAGTTCTACCAGACCAACGTCGACATCTTCGGTTCGTCGGAACCGGAAGCCGACGCCGAGATTCTCGCGTGGGCCGCCGATGCGCTGACCGGTCTCGGCCTCACCGGCGATCACTTCGAGTTCCGGATCTCCCACCGCGACATTCTCGGCGGCGTCCTCGAGAGCTACGACGCTTCGGTCGACACCGAGGTGGCGATCCGCGCAGTCGATAAATCCGACAAAATCTCCGACATCGAATATCACGATCTGCTGATAGATGCGGGACTGACGGCGGATCAGGCCGCGGAGTTCGACGACCTCATCGCGGGCGGCGACCTCGAGGCGGTCGAAGCGTTTGCAGATACCGAGCGCGTGACGGCGGCCGTCGAGAACCTCCAGAACGTGCTTGCCGCCGCCGATGACTTCGGTGCTCGCGAGCACTGTACCGTCTCGCTCGAGACGGCCCGCGGACTGGACTACTACACCGGCGTCGTGTTCGAGTGCTTCGATTCGGCGGGCGACGTCTCGCGTTCGATCTTCGGCGGTGGCCGCTACGACGACCTCATCGAGAGCTTCGGCGGACAGCCGACGCCCGCCGTCGGCGTGGCTCCGGGTCACGCGACGCTTTCCCTCCTGTTACAGCGGGCCGGCGTCTGGCCCGAGGAAGCAGTGACGACCGACTATTACGTCCTGCAGATCGGCGAGACGCGCACCGAAGCGGCCCGGATATCCCGCGACCTCCGCGACCGAGGCCACGTCGTCGAGACCGACGTTGCGGGCCGCTCGTTCGGCGCACAACTCGAGTACGCCGACTCGATCAACGCCGAGACGGTCGTTATCGTCGGCGAACAGGACCTCGCAAACGACGAAGTCACGATCAAGGACATGGAATCGGGCGATCAAGCACAGGTACCGGTCGACGAGTTCCCGGGGGATCTCGAGCGACCGACGTTCGAGGATATCTCCTGATCACCCGGTATCGACGCAGGCTTCGATTCGCTCGAAATGCCATGTAGGTGCAACTGGTGAGGTATTTACGGTGGTGGTCGAGAATGATTTTTCCATGAGACGATCGACACGCTATACCGTCGCGATTCTCGTCGGCGGGGCAATCGTCGCCGGGCTCGCCGGAGCGACCGATACTTCACCGTTTCTCCTCGCGGGGATCGGGCAACTATACACCATTGGGATCGCGGTGTACCTCCGGCCGGAAATCCGTCGGCTGATGAGCACGCCTGGAAGTATCTCGAGTACCGTTTTCACCGGCGTAACGACGTTGTCCGTCATTTCGATCGTGCAGGGGATATCTGACGGCCTTCGCGTCGGCGTGGCGGTCTTCGGGTTCGGGCTGGCGTATTTCGGTTTCGTCTGCGGAGTCTGGTTTCTCGTCGAAATGGGCGGATCCGACCGCATCGATCGGACGATCCTCGAGGACGTCGCCTGAGGGTTCCTCTCGGCGCTATTCCTCCAGCACTATTTCGCTCGTTACCCTATTTAAATACTCCCTGTACGGAGTGACATCTTCAACGATTCCTGTTACTCGGAATTTTGACCGGTATTATCGTCTCAGACGACCAATCTCTATCTGTGAGGTGACGATCAATGTCCACTAATAAAGCCACCATTCAATGGCTCGGAAGGCAGGAAGAGTTCGAGTACGCAGATTCGGTCGCCGGCTACGTGCTGGTCGCGGTACGGCTCCTCGTCGGATACTGGTTTCTCCACTCCGGGTGGGGAAAGTTCGCGTTCGTCTCGGGTGAGTCGTTCAGTACGGCGGGCTACCTGGAAAACGCCCAGTCGCCGATCGCGGGGGCTCTTCGAGTTCGTCGCCGGGACGCCCTGGCTGCTCGAGTTCACCAACGTGATGATCCCTCTCGGTGAGTTCCTCATCGGATTGGGACTCATCCTGGGCGTACTCGTGCGCCTCGCCGCCTTCTTCGGCGGCGTCCTCATGACGTTGTTCTACCTGGGCAACGCAGACTGGGCGCACGGCTACGTCAACGGGGACCTGCTCGGTCTGTTGCTGTTCGTGATCATCGGTGCCTTCGCCGCAGGCCGCATCCTCGGTGTCGATGCCGTCCTCGAGCAGACCGAGTTCGTACAACAGCGGCCGCGGCTGCGCTACCTGTTCGGCTGAGCGAACGGGATGTGCGGCCCCATACCCGCCCTCGGTTCTTCGATACCCGATACGATCCCGTCAATTACGGAGCGATCACTTCCGACCGCGCGGGGTCTTTCGATCGCGTTCGGGCGTTTCATTCGCCGGTTCTGCCCGATTAGCGGCTTGCCGTCGCTCGTCCGCATCACACCGTTCGATCGGCGAGTGACCGGTTTCGACGAAGTGGTCGATCATCGCCCGACTGAGTTCGGCCGGATCGTCACCGTCGACTCGGTGCATCCACTCACAGTCACCGCAGTACGCCCGTGGCACGCCTGGATCGTCGAACGGAAGTCTAATGAACGATGGGGTTCACACCACGGGCTCTTATCACCCATCTCGGGGGACTACCCCTCGTGCAGGTCCCGGTATTAACTGGGCAGTCGACGTACGATGGTCGATGGCCGACGCTGACGCTGGCACCGATACCCGTCCGAACGTTCTGCTCGTCTTAACCGACCAGGAACGATACGACTGCAGTGCTCCCGATGGGCCGCCGGTCGAAACGCCGACGATCGACGATCTCTCCAGTGACGGAATCTGTTTCGAACAGGCATTCACACCGATAAGTATCTGCTCGAGTGCTCGCGCGTCGCTGCTGACCGGACAGTTTCCCCACGGCCACGGGATGTTGAACAACTGCCACGAACCGGATGCACTGCAGCCGAACCTGCCCGCCGATCTGCCGACGTTTTCTGAGCACCTCGTCGCGGCCGGCTACGAGCTGACGTACACGGGGAAGTGGCACGCCGGTCGCGATCAGACCCCCGCCGACTTCGGCTTCTCGTATCTCGGGGGTAGCGACGTCCACCACGACGACATCGACGAAGCGTTCCGCGAGTACCGCGACTACCGAGACGAGCCGGTCGATCAGGTCTCACTGGAGGACGAAATCTACACCGGTGACGATCCGCGAGACGGCAGCGAGGGCACGTTCGTCGCCGCGAAGTCGCCCATCGACGTCGAGGAGACGCGTGCGTACTTCCTGGCAGAACGGACGATCGATTCGATCACGGAACACGCCGACGACGAGGACAGTCCGTTCTTTCATCGAGTGGATTTCTACGGCCCCCATCACCCCTACGTCGTTCCCGAGCCGTACGCCTCGATGTACGATCCAGACGCGATCGAGCCGCCCGAAAGCTACCTCGAGACCTTCGACGGGAAGCCGCGGGTCCACGAGAACTACCTCGCGTACCGAGGTGTCTCAGGCTTCGACTGGGACATCTGGGCAGAAGCGATCGCGAAGTACTGGGGGTTCATCACGATGATCGACCATCAACTCGAGCGCATACTCGACGCCCTCGAGGAGCACGACGTCTCTGAGGAAACGGTCGTCGTCCACGCCTCGGATCACGGCGATTTCGCCGGACACCACCGCCAGTTCAACAAGGGACCGCTGATGTACGACGATACGTACCGTATCCCGCTCCAGATTCGATGGCCGGGGGTAGTCGACGCCGGTTCGCGCTCTTCGGTCCCGGTTCACCTGCACGATCTGGCAGCGACTTTCCTCGAGATCGCCGACGTTGCTGTCCCCGACAGCTTCGATTCGCGCAGTCTCGTTTCGCTCCTGGAAAACGGCGGCGACCTCCCCGCCGACGAGGAGTGGTCCCGGTCGATTTTCGCCCAGTACCACGGCGACGAGTTCGGTCTCTACAGCCAGCGGATGGTCCGGACCGATCGATACAAGTACGTCTACAACGGCCCCGACATCGACGAACTGTACGACCTCGAGGCCGACCCCGCCGAGTTGCACAACCTGATCGACCACCCCGAGTACGCAGACGTCAGAGTAGATATGCGAACGCAACTGGCCGCGTGGATGGACGATACCGACGATCCGAACCGCGTCTGGGTGACGGACGTACTCGAGAACGCATCGTGACCGCTCTCGTTGTCGACCACCTCGCGTATCCGTATGCAGCCACTGAACGGGGGCTACCGAATGGAAGCGTACGTTTACAGTTCCGAAGCCGATAGGGCCGTACATGAACGCCGATACTGACGAACGGGAGGGGACCCGATGACGAGCCACGGTGACGACGCCACGGAGCAACCGGCTGACCTTCGAGACGAAGCCGCCGAATGCGCGGCAATCGCCGACGCGCTCGAGGACCTGCTCGAAGAGTTACGCGAGGAGGAGCTCACCGACTCGCGTCTCGAGGGGCTGTTCGACGAGGCGAGTTCGAGCAATCCGAACATCTGGAACATCGTGTCCGCGTTCATCGACGTGGAAGACGGGGAGGCGGTGGTCACGGACGAGTCGAAACTGGCGCAGGGAAGCTGGGCACCCGAAATCGTCGAGGGCTGTGATACGATGATCACGCTCGACATCGAGTACGGGATGATGCCCGACGAGTTCAGATACACCGCGGGGAAGAAGCTGAACCAGCGAATCGAGGAGTTCCGGACGCAGGCGGCGCAAGCGCGGGAGAAAGCCGACGAACTCGAAGACGGCGCGGACGGGTAGACGGCGCGCCCGAATAGACCGTGTCTGCCAACGGGGTGCGAATCGGCGGAGTAGCCGTGGCTTGTCTCCACCGATGAGAACCGCTTATCCGGCGTCGAATTCGTGACCGGGCCCGTGGTCCGGTAAGAGCACCCAGCCACTCAGTCGGCGATGATCCGCTCGCGTTCGAATCGCTCGTCGACGCCATCCCCGCCGGCATCGTCTTCGCCGTCCGTCCGCCAGCGCCACGAGCCGATCTCGAGCGGGTCGAGCGACACGATCAGATACGAGCGATCCGGCCAGGTCGCCGCCGCGACGTCGGTTTCGCTCGGTCGCGCCGGGCCGCGCGGGTGGGAGTGATAGAAGCCGACGATTTCCTCGCCGCGGTCCTCGAGACGTTTGAAGACCGCGAGCTGTTTCTCGGGATCGATTTCGTACCGCATCCGGGGGGTTTCGGCGACGTTTTCGGCCGGGTACTGTCCCTGTACGCGGCTCCGGCCGTCGGGCCTGTACTCTCCGCCGAGAATCCCGCAGATTTCTTCGGGTCGCCCTTCCCGAGCGCGTTCGAGGATCGCCTCGCGAACGGCGGTTGGCAGGACGATCACGGCTTCGGGTCAAGTTCGGTTCGCGAATCGGTCTCTTCGGTCGCCGAGTCGAGTCCATCGAGGTCGTCGAACGGGATCGCGATTTCATCGAACGAAATCGTCGTTTCGCCGAACGGTTCGGCTGAGCCCTCGAGCGTTTCCTCGGTGTCGAAGCGGTCGGGGCGAACGATCGGGGCGAGCGCCTCGAGCGTCTCGACGAGTCGCGCCCCGGGGCGGTTGAGGAAGTGGTCGCCGTCCATCGCCCAGACGCGGTCTTCTCGAACCGCGGTGAGATCCTCCCATCCGTCTCGTTGGCGGAGGTCCTCGCTGTTTCGGGCGATTTGCTCGAGTCCGAAGCCACAGGGCGCGACGATCAAAACCTCGGGGTCGTACGCGCGGATGTCCTCCCACTCGCGCGGCCGGGAGCGATCGCCGATGTCCGCCAGGCCGTACGCGCCGCCCGCCCAGTCGACGAGTTCGGCCGTCCAGTGGCCCGCGATCATTACGGGATCGGTCCAGTCGAAAATCGCCACGCGCGGCCGGTCCGCGGTCGGCAGGTCAGCGGTGCGATTTCGGATCGCGTCGATTCGGGACTCGAGATCCTGTCGAACCTTGCGGGCACGCTCCGCCCGGTCGATCGCGTCGCCGATCCGCGTGACATCCGCGAGTACGTCGTCGACGGTGTGTGGATCGGTCGGAACGATCTCCGGATCGGCCGAAATCCGGTCGACGGCTGCTTCGACGACTGCGACGTCGACCGCACAGACGTCGCACATCCCCTGGGTGACGATCACGTCCGGATCGAGGGCCTCGAGGGTCTCGACGTCGATATCGTAGACACCGTCGCCGGATTCGGCGGTCTCGAGGACCTCGCGATCGATCTCGGCGCTCGAAGCCGACTCATCCGCGTCGATTCTCGACCGAGTGATCGAAGGGGCTTTCGCCGCGCTCGGCGGGTAGTCGCACTCGTGGGAGACGCCGACCGGCTCGGCCCCGAGCGCGGCGACCGTTTCAGTCGCCGACGGGAGCGTCGTGACGATTCGCATACGAGCCGTTAGAACCGCGAGATGAAAAAGGCCCTCTCCCGGCGATGGCCCCGGGGCCCGCGTTCCGACCCCCATTCCCGCGTCGCACGGGATCACTGCTCGATTCGGAACCCCTATTTCAGCCCGAAGTCTCAGCAACGCGTATGGCCGTTCCCCTTCAGCTGTTCGGTGTAAATCCCCTTGGCGGGCTGGTGCTCTCGCTGATCGTTCCGTTCCT
The DNA here is from genome assembly GCF_013402815.2 of Natrinema halophilum. Classification (NCBI taxonomy): domain Archaea; kingdom Methanobacteriati; phylum Methanobacteriota; class Halobacteria; order Halobacteriales; family Natrialbaceae; genus Natrinema; species Natrinema halophilum. The sequence continues at coordinate 2,370,031 of NZ_CP058601.1, read as the reverse complement.
CGTCGTCGCTGGCGGCACGTACGTCGGCGTCCTGATGGCACTGCAGTCGTTCTTCGGTGAGTCGTCGTGGCAGGAGGCCGCCTCGAGCGGCGACGGTGAGGAGTAATCCGCCGGCAACACCGGCGAGTGGCTGCTCGATCCATGCGTCGGCTGCTCGGCTCCGGGGCCGTCCGCTATACCCTCTCTAGTGCTTCCTCGAGTTCCAGTACACCCTTCTTGTCCGCTCGATCTTGATTCGCGAGCACTCGTATCGGTTGCTTGCCGACGGAGACGAAGCCAAGATCGAGTCGTTCGGCGGTCTCGCGCAGACCGAGACCGGCGTCGGCATCTCCGGCGATGACCGTGCGGGCGGGACTCTCGTGGGCGCGCAATCCGAGGTCGAATCCCTCGATCGCGTCCTCGAGGACGTGCCGGTCCGTTCCGCGGTCGGCTGCGAGGTCGGCGATCGAAGCGCCGAGACTCGAGCGCAACCCGGAGTCGGTCGTTCGATTGACGAACCGTAGATCGCGATCGACCAGATCGGCGAGCCCCTCGATCTCGTCGGGGTTGCCGGCTCGGACGATCAGGCCCCAGTCGCGCTCCCAGCGACCGAGTTCGACCGCGTCGCCCCCGTGTCCGCCTTCCCGTTCCGATTTGGCGGCTGTTGCCCCTTCGTCGCGCTCCAGCGGCCCCGCTGCAACCGCCACGTCGGGGACCCCGTCCCGGAGCCGCCGCAGCCCGGGCCGGGTACCGACCGAAAGGTAGCGCGGGTTCTCGAGACGGTCGAGCGCTCGGGAGACTGTCGGGTCGTCCTCGCCGACGCCGAACAGGGTCGGCGGTCGAACGTCCGGCGAAAACAGGGTGACGGTGACCGGCTCGCCGTCCTCGAGGTAGTCTGTCTCGGGAGGGACCTCAACGACGCCGTCGGCGTCGGCGAGGCTGGTCGTCGCGCCGCTACCCTTGTCGACGGGGTAGACGAGCGTTTCGCCGTCTGCAGTCTCGACCAACCCGACCGGCATGAGTCGTTGGCGCCCCTCTCCGTAGCGTTCCTGCCGAGCCAGACGCCCGGTGACGGTGGCAGACGCGGGCTCCGGAATGCTGGCAGCGCGACGGATCGCCGGCGCGACGAACGTTCGGAAAACCATCATCGCCGAGACGGGGTAGCCCGGAAGACCGATGTACGCGGAATCGTCCAACCGACCGATTAGCATCGGTTTCCCCGGCTTGACGCTTACGCCGTGAACCAGCAGTTCTCCCTGCTCTTCGATGACGCGGTAGATAACGTCGACCGCACTCGCGCTGGTCGAGCCCGACGAGAGCACGAGTTCGCAGTCGTCGGCCGCGGTCCGAAGAATCCGCTCCATCTCGTCACGGTCGTCTCCGGCGTGCGGGTAGAGGACCGCCTCGCCACCGGCGTCTTCGACGCCTGCGGCGATGGTATAGCTGTTGACGTCGTAAATCTCCCCGCGTTCGCTGTCGAGTTGCTCACCCGGCCGCACGAGTTCGTCACCTGTCGAGACGATGCCGACGCGCGGTCGTGCTCGCACGGGAACTTCGCGGATCCCGAGCGCCGACAGGAGGCCGACATCCCGGGGCGTGATCCGCGTCCCGGGACCGAGTGCGCGCTCGCCGGCCGCGACGTCCGCCCCTGCGAACATGACGTTGTCGCCGGGGGCGACCGAGGTGCGGATCAGAACTACGTCGGCGTCCGCGTTCGCTGCTTCCCGCTCCGCGTTTGCATTCGTTATGTGACCGGTACCCTGGTCTGCGGACGATCCGTCGACGCGGTCCGTGCGCTCGACCGGCACCATCGCGTCGGCCCCGTCGGGCATCACCGCGCCGGTCGAGATTTCGACCGCCTGCCCCTCGTCGAGGGAAACCCCCGGTTTCTGCCCGGCGTGGGCCTCGCCGACGACCTCGAGTCGAGCGGGGTCTGCCTCGTCCGCGCCGAAGGTGTCCCTCGCTCGAAGAGCGTAGCCGTCGAGGCTCGCCCGATCGAACCCCGGGACGTCGAGTTCGGCATCGAGTCGCGCTACGAGTACCCGGCCGCGCGCGTCTTCGAGCGGGACGCGTTCGATCCCGGCCTCGAGCGAGAGCGATTCGATCGCCTCGTTGGCTTCGTCGGGTGAGGCGAGATCACGGAATTCCTTGCGGTTCATACCCGCCTTTCGATCGCCGAGAGTAAAAACGTCGGTCGACCGCGACGTGGGGGACCGCGTGGGGCGGAGAACGCGACGTGGGGGGACCGCGTGGGGCGGAGAATGCGACGTGGGGGGACCGCGTGGGGCGGAGAACGCGATGTGCGGGGACTGCGGTGGACGGGAATGCGATGGACAGTGGAACGCTCGGCGTCGATGTTCGAACTGAACGTGGAGGCGGCATCCGAAGGGCGATGTCGCCGGCGGAACGTGCGACCTCGCCCCAGGTTCCAGCGGTTTATCAAGCGTTTTATCGTCCGATCGCGAACCGCCCGTCGTGTCTTTTGGACCGAGGGACGTCCCGAACCCCTTCCGGTGGCTCCTGCTGGCGGTGGGCTATCTGCTCGCTCGAGCAGGCGTAATCGATCTGCGACGCGTCGAGCGGACGACGGACCTCGCCTGGCCTCGGATCGTTACGGGGATCGCTCGGATGTCGAAGTCCGCAGCGGACGTCGCCATGGTCGGGATCGCGCTCGGACCGGCGGCTATCGCCGGCGTCGGACTCGCGACCCCGTACTGGGGGCTCGCGTTCGCGGTCGGCGGGGGAATCGCCGGCGCGACCATCGGTCTGGTCTCACAGCGATACAGCGGCGGGACGGCGACGGGACTCTCGCTGGCGGTCAAAACGAGCGGCCTCATCGTGGTCGCGATTCTGCTCCCGCTCGCGGCCCTCTACGTGGTCGGGTCCGAGCACCTGATCGCGCTCATCGGCGACGACGTCGCCGCGGTCGCCTTCGGCGCGGAGTACCTCAGAACCGTCGCCGTGGGGGTGCCGTTCGCCGGGCTCAACCTCGTGGCCAGTCGGACGCTCGTCGGCGCCGACGACGCGTGGACGCCGATGATACTGCGGTCGGCCGGTGCGATCGTCAACGTGGGACTCAACGGAGTGTTGATATTCGTTCTGGAACTGGGCGTCGTCGGCGCGGCGATCGGAACGGTCGTCGCGAACGTCGTCGTCCTTTCGGCGTTCGGGATCGGCTTCACCCGCGGCCGGCTACCGCTGGTCGGCGACTTTCCCGTCACGATCGATATCACGAGACCGCACGCGCCGCTCAGCGAAATCCGAACCGTCCTCGGCATCGGAACGCCGCTGGTATTTACGAACGTCGCGCGGCGGGGCGCCCAGTTCCCGATGCTCGCGATCGTCGCGCTCTTCGGACCGAACGTCCTCGCCGCCTACGTCATCGCCCGTCGCGCCCGGGACCTGATGGATACGCCCGGCTGGGGCTTCTCGCTCGCATCCAGCAGTCTGGTCGGCCAGGAACTGGGTACCGGGGACGAAGGGGACGCTGACGCCTACGGGCGCGAAGTCCTCTGGTTCGGGACCGCCGTCTACCTCGTCAGCGGGGCCATCGTCTTCGTGTTCGCCGAACCGATCGGTCGCCTATTCGTAGACGACCCGTCGGTCCTGCCGCTCGTGACCACGTTCATCGCCGTCGCCTGCGTCAGCGTCGTCTTTCGCGGTGTGAGCAGTGGTGCGACCGGCCCCCTCCGCGCCAGCGGCGATACTCGATGGCCGTTTTACGGCCAGCTGCTCGGTCTGTATGGATTTGCGCTCCCCGTCGCACTCGTCGGTGCGATTTCGGTCCCCCTTCCGTACGTCGAATCCGTGACGCCGCTCGGAATCGGCGCGCTCTACGCCGCGTTGATCCTCGAGACACTCGTTCCCGCCATCGTCACCTACTACCGGTTTACGACCGGCCACTGGAAGGTCATCAGCCGAGCGTATCGCCCCGAACCGTCGCCGGACGATTAGGTCAGTCGCTCCCGCTACGCTCGAGTCCGGTTCTGATCGTGACCGTAACCACGTTTTCGTGCCGTGCGGAACGGTTACAATCCTGCCACCAGTGTGATGAAACATGTCACGGCTTGCCAGTTCAGACCGCGAGCGCATCGCCGACCTCTTCGACCGCCACCTCGCGGTCGGACTCCACCACGGCGCACAGCTGTCAGTTTACGTCGACGGTGACCAGGTGATCGACCTCGCGGGCGGCGCCACGGGTCCGGATGGTGAAGCCGAAACCAGTGAAACGCGCCACGTTCTCTTCTCGAGTACGAAACCCTACGCGGCGGTGACCCTCCACTCCCTCGTCGAGGAGGGTGAACTCGACTACGACGATCGGGTGATCGACCACTGGCCAACGTTCGCCGACGCGGGCTCGGAAAAAGCCGAGATAACCGTCCGTCAGATCCTCAGCCACACTGCGGGACTAACGCAGGGCGAAATCGACGAACGTCCCGACCTCTGGGGCGACTGGGATGCAGTCGTCGAGAAACTCGAGGAGATGGAACCCGTCTACTCGCCGGGCGAGCAACCCGCGTACCACCCGCTCACGTTCGGCTGGTTGGTCGGCGAAATCGTCCGTCGCATTTCCGGAACGCCGATCGAGCACGCTGCGGCCGAGCGCGTCTTCGATCCGCTCGGGATGGACGACACCGGAATCGGCCTTCGAGACGACGAGGACGACGACGTGGCGACGCTCGTTGCGTTCGAGGAGTTCGATCGGTGTCGCGACCCCGGCGAGGGTCTCGGCGACCACACCGAAGTCGCGGCTCCGTTCAATTCCGAGGCGGTCCATCGCGCCGTAATTCCCGCCGCTAACGGTATCGGCACCGCGGGAGACATGGCTCGGTTCTACGCGTGTCTCGCGAACGGCGGTGAACTCGAAGGGACGCGAATCCTCGACCCGGAAACCGTCGACCGGATGACGCGTCTCGAGGCCGAGACGGAAGCGGACGGTACCATCGGCCGGGAAGGACGGTTCGCGCTCGGCTTCTGGAAAGGCGGGACGACGGTCGCACCGTACGGGTCCCTCTCCCCCGAACACGTGTTCGGCCACGCCGGTCTCGGGAGCAGCGTCGGCTGGGCCGATCCCGAGGAGAACGTCGGCTTTTCGTACGTAACGAACGGCGTTCGCGACGGCTCGTACGAACACGTCACTCGCGTGAATGCGCTAGCGGATGCGGTCCGGCAGGCGCTTCGCTAAGCTGGCCGACGGTTCGATTGCCGTCTGATGTGCCGCCGACGGCTCGATTGCCGTCTGATGTGCCGCCGACGGCTCGATTACCGTTCTGATGAGCCGGACGACTGTCTCGTCCGTCGTCGGGTTCTCCGACCGACACGTGATACGTCGTCGGCTCCAACCCCGCCTATGGAAGCTGTCGGGGTGGTCGTTCCTGGAACGGAAGACCTTGGCGCGTCCGCATTGCGGTTCGTTCGACTATACGGCCCGCTTGCGCTCCTGCTCTTTACCTTCCTCGAGACGTCGATGCTCTTTCCGTTCTTCCCGAGCGAGGTCGTCGTTCCGGGCGCCGCAGCGCTGTTGATCACGGATCCGCTCTCGTTTCTCGTCTTCGTCGGGGCGGCGGCCATCGGAGGTACCGTCGGCGCGTTCGTCCCCTTTTATGCGTTTCGCGGCCCCGGATCTCGCGGGCTCGGGAGGCTTCGAGATCGGATTGACGTCTCGGAGGAGATGGTCGAACGCGGCCGTCGGTGGTTTCATCGCTGGGGTGCTTCCTCGGTCTTGTGGGGTCGATTCCTACCGGCGCTGCGTTCGGTCGTCTCGATTCCGGCCGGACTCGCCGGAATGACCCAGGTTCGGTTCGGCGTCTACACGGCGGTCGGCACTATTCTGTTTTACACGGCTGTTGGCGCGATCGTCTACTTCGGCCGACAGCACTCTCTCTTTGCGGCTCTCGGGTCTGCCGCCGCCGATCGGCTCGGCATCGTCGCGGCGAGCGCACTCGTCGGGCTCGCCGTCAGCCTCTGGCTTGCGTTCCGGCATCGATGGCGAGATGCCGGCGATCCCTCCCAGTTCAACCGCTGATGCAGCTCTTCAGCCGTTGTACTCCCAGTTTTCCACTTCGACTATCTCGCCAGCTGGAACCCCTTCGCGATCGTCGCTGACGACGACCCAGCCGTCAGCCAAGGCGACGCTCGAGAGGATGCCCGACCCGCTCGTCCGCGTCGGGACCGCCGCGTATTTCGGCTCGTCACGTTCGCTCCCTTCGCCCGCCGGGTCGCGCTTCTCGAGTCGGACTCGAGCGAACGTTCGGGTCCCGGGCCCGCTCGGTATCTTGCGTTCGAGGACGGCCCGCGTGGTCGGGTGTGGGTCCGGGATCGTTCCCTCGAGCCAGCGCAGGGTCGGCCGGAGGAACTGGACGGCGTTGACGATGCAGGCGACGGGGTAGCCCGGCAGCGCGAGCACGGGTGTATCCTGTACGATACCGAGGCAGACTGGGTGGCCAGGCTTGAGCCCGACGCCGTGGACGAGTACCTCGCCTATATCGTCGATCACTTCGGGCAGCAGGTCGCGTTCGCCGACCGAGGAGCCGCCGGTCGTAACGATTACGTCCTTCGTCAGGTCTCGCTGGATGGCGACCCGGAGCGATTCGGGATCGTCGGTGACGACGTCGCGGTAGGTTACTCGAGCACCCCAGCGCTGGACCAGCCGCGAGACCGTGAGCCCGTTGGTTTCGATCACCTCGCCGGGGCCGGGGTCGCCCGCGACGAGTTCCTCGCCGGTCGGAATCACTCCCACCGTCGGTTGCCGGGCGACCGCGACGCGGCCGTACCCTGCCGATCGAAGGAGCCCCAGATCCGAGGGCCGGAGCCGGTGGCCCGCGTCGTAGAGGTGCTGGTCCACCTCGATATCCTCACCCACGGGGGCGACGTTTTCCCCCTCCGCGACCGCGTCCTCGACCTCGAGTTCGCCGGTCGACTCGCGTTCGGTTACGCGTTCGATCATGACGACGGCGTCGGCACCCTCGGGAAGCGCACTGCCGGTGTGGACCCGCGCGGCCGTTTTGGGATCGATACGATCGGCGGTGGCGTGGTCGCCGTCATCGCTACCCGTATTCCCGTCGGCCGACTCGGCGATCCGCAACACCTCCGGCGACCGATCGCTGGCCCCGAACGTGTCCGCGGCCCGAACGGCGTACCCGTCCATCGCCGCCCGCTGGTAGTGGGGAACGTCTCGAGCCGCCGCGACGGGTGCGGCGAGGACCCGGCCGTCTGCGCGGTCGACGTCGACCGTCTCGGTTCCGGTCTCACACGGCACGTCCGCACCGGCGTCCCCACTGCCCGCAACTGCGTCTTTGAGAATTCGGCGCGCCTCGTCGACCGGCGTCCGAATCTTGAACCCGGCCTCCGTGCGCTCGCGGTCGGCTCCTTCCATATCCTGACTCGGGTCGCCGGACGCCAAAAGCATGGGGGACCTGCTGCTCGAATCGTCGCCTCGTCGCGGAATCGGGCCAAACGGGGTCTCCGCATCGACTGGGTGAGTAGCCGCCACGCGGGGCGCACTGTCGGCCGTCTGCCCTGACGTGGCTGACCGAATCCACTGTGCCAGCGGACATTCGAGCCATCCGGTAATTGAACTGCTCACCCCTCCGCATACCACAGCGCCGAGACGGCGATACAGACCGTAACGAACGACGAGATCAGAAGGACGAATCCGCCCGCTCGTTCGCTGACGTATATCACTGTCAGGGCGAGTCCGAGCAAACCCGACACGAGGACGATGAGGACATCGAGGCGGCGACGAACACCACGATCCATACGACGCGATTCTCGTCTCCGCTCATAAAAGTATGCAGAGCTGAATTCCGGGGGACGAACGAATCGAATTCCAGGGGACGAACGAATCGAATTCCGGGGAACGAACGGTTTGATCTGGCGGTCTCGAGGAGCCAAACGCGTGGACGACGAATCGACCGCGACCGCGGGGTTTTTCGTATCGGCGTTCGAACCTGTGACCATGTCAGCGCTGCGCGACGCGTTGCGGGATCTCTCGGATGACGTCTTCTTCGACTTACTCGAGAGCGAGGACGCCTACTTGCTCGTCCTCGATGTTCCGGGGGTCTCCGCCGAGTCGCTCGACCTAACGATCGAAGACGGTCGGATCTTCATCGACGCTCACCGGGAGAAAGAGCCCGCCGACGACTACCGCTACGTAGAGGAGAATCGCTCGCTCTTTCTCGACATCGAGATGCCGCTGCCCGACGACGCCTCCGACGCGAACGCTGCGGCGACGGTCGATCGGGGCGTCCTCGAGTTGACGCTCCCAAAACGAGGCGCCAGCGGCGAGACGACGATCGACATCGTCGATGAGGACGGCTAACACGGGGTGACCGAGGCTGGCCTCACTCCGCGCATACAAACGGTTCGTCCTCGTCGCCCGGCAGTTTCTGCCGTTGTTGCTCGCCTACGCCCGCGATAGACGCCGGTTCCTCTTCTTCGGTCGCCCTCGACACGTCGATGCCGCCACTCACCGCCATCGGGCCGAGGTATTACTCGAGTCGCTGCTGGCTCTCGGACCGACGTTCATCAAACTCGGCCAGTTGCTGTCAACCCGCCCCGACGTCCTCCCGCCGGCGTACATCGACGTTCTCTCGTCCTTACAGGACGACGTTCCGCCGGCGCCCTGGTCCGAAGCGAAAACCGTCCTCGAGGACGAACTCGGCCCCGTCGACGAGCGGTTCGCGTCGTTCGACACCGATCCGATAAGCGGCGCGAGCCTCGGACAGGTCTATCGGGCGCGCCTCGATCCCGAATGCGAACTCTCGGCGCGAACCGAACAGTCCGGTGAGAGCGGTCTTGACGTCGCTATAAAGGTCCGCAGGCCGAATATCAAGCCCCTCGTCCGGGCCGATCTGCGAGTTATCAAGTGGTCGCTTCCGATCCTGTTGTACTTCGTCGACGACGCCCGCGCATTCTCCCTCGAGAACCTCGCTGAGGAGTTCTCGAAGACGATCCGAGAGGAGATGGACTACGAGCGCGAAGCCGAAATGCTCGCCGAGATCCGGGCCAACTTCGCGGACGACGACCGGTTTGTCGTTCCGGACGTGATCGAAAGCTACTCCGGGCCGCACGTACTGGCGATGGAGTACGTCGCGGGGACGAAGATCAACGACATCGACGAACTCGAGCGCAAGGGGATCGATCGGACGCGGGTCGCGGAAAACCTGGAACAATCGTATTTGCAGATGATCATCGACGACGGCGTCTTTCACGCCGATCCACATCCGGGCAACCTCGCCGTGACCGACGAGGGGCGAATCATCTTCTACGACTTCGGCATGTCGGGGCGGGTCGATCCGTTCGTCCAGGAGAAGATCGTCGATTTCTACGTCGCCGTCGCCAATCAGGACATCGACGGCATCCTCGACGCGCTGATCGAAATCGGGACGCTCAGCCCGGATGCCGATCGCGGCGTGATGGCCGAAGTGATGGAGATCGCTATCCAGGACGCCCGCGGCGAAGACGTCGAACAGTACCGGGTCAACCAGATCGTCGGCCAGATCGAGGACTCGATTTACGTCTTCCCGTTCCGGCTCCCGAAGAACCTCGCACTCGTCCTTCGCGTCGCGACCGTCGTCGAAGGGGTCTGTGTCACGCTCGATCCGGACTTCGATTTCATCTCGACGGCTACCGACTACCTGACCGAACAGGGGTACCGCGAAGAGTCCATTCGGCAGTATCTAGACGAGACGAGCCAGCAACTCCGACGATCGGGCGAGTCGCTGACCCGGATCGCCCCCAAGACCGAGCGGGCGCTCGACCGACTCGATCGCGACGATCTCTTCGTTCGAATCGGCGTCGAGGACTCGGAAAACGTCTTCGACAAACTCGCCAAGCGGCTGGTTTACGGCATGTTGCTTACGATGGCACTGTTCTCGACGGGGGTGCTGTATGCGCTCGAGGCGCCGCGGGGATCGATCGTTGCGGCGGTCTTTGCAGTGCTCTTGACGATCCAGCTCTATCGGTCGTTCCGCGGTCCCAAGTCGATCGGCGCGCGACCGCAGTTCACTCGCCAGAATCTGCGCCAGCGACGGGGCAGGGAGTGACGGCGCGGCGTGACGCGAAAACCCGCCGTCCTCCGAGTCGGGCGGCGAGCTTCTATTTGCGTCGAGGCTGAACGATCAATATGGAGTACGATCTCATCGCCGATCTGCCGCTACTGATCGAGTCGACGTCGACCAAGCGCCACGAACGCGAGACTTCGAGCGAATTCACTCGCGTGACGACGGAATGTTCGCTCACAGGGCCATCATCGGCCGACGACGAGACGGTTACGGGACGCGGCGAGGACGTCACCTACGAAACCGCTGATCACGATGCGCTCGCCGAGACTGGCCTCCCCGATCTGACGGGCGAGTTTACCCTGGACTCGTTTTCGACGCGGCTCGAGAACCTCGATCTCTTTCCGGCCGGCGCGCCCGACCGCGAGGTCTTTCGGAACTACCGTCGGTGGGGCCTCGAGAGCGCTGCACTCGACCTTGCCCTGCGGCAGGCGGAGACGGATCTCGCGGCCGCGCTGGATCGCTCTCTCGAGCCGGTTCGGTTCGTCGCCAGTACTCGCCTCGGTGAGCCGCCGACGACCGATCGGCTCGAAGCGTTGCGCGAGCGGGTGCCGGATATCGCGTTCAAACTCGATCCAACACCCGAGTGGAACGCGGATCTCGTCGCTGCTATCGAAGAATCGGTCGGAACGGACGCGGTCCGGATTCTCGATCTGAAAGGACAGTACGAGGGGACCGACGTCGACGTCCCCGCGGACCCCGAACTGTACGAACTCGTCCTCGAATCGTTCCCAAACGCGGTCGTCGAGGATCCGGCGCTGACCGACGAGACGAGGCCGCTATTCGACGATTCCGACGTTCGCTCTCGGGTTTCCTGGGATGCTCCGATCCACGGCCTCGAGGACGTCGAGGCGCTTCCGTGGGAGCCCGACTGGCTGAACGTGAAACCGTCGCGATTCGGATCGCTCGAGTCGCTGTGCGAGACGATCGCGTACTGCGAAGAACGCGACGTTCGGCTATACGGCGGCGGTCAGTTCGAACTCGGCGTCGGCCGCGGCCAGATCCAGACGCTTGCGTCGATGTGGTATCCCGATTCGCCGAACGACGTTGCACCGCGGGCGTACAACGATCCCGCCGTGGGAGACGGACTGTCGCCGAGCCCGCTCGAACCGCCGACCGAGGCGGTCGGATTCCGGTAGCGATCGGCGGACGATATCGGTGGGCAGCGTCGCTGTTACCGGTCCCACGGCCCCGTAACGGATCGGGAAAAGTGACAGGTGTGCATTTCGACGGCGTCATCACTGGCCAGTAGGCCTTTCAGACGGCGCATTTATCGAAGAAGTCCGGGTTGGACTGGATGGATATGGGCGTCTCCGGTCCAGCCTGGATGTGAGTTTCGTGCCCGGACGGTTTCTGGTTTCGGTAAGACGCGTGAAAATATGTGTGGTTTCGTGGTCGATCGGCGGTGTTTATCAGTCACGTCGTAAATCGATCGTTGGAGCAGTTCCCTTCCCACAGGGAACGCGCTCGAGCGCCCATTCCAAACGGTTTATGCACGTCGGTTGATTACCCCGGGACATGGCGAAACAGCAGACCGAAGTTCGCGATCTCCAGGAAGGAAGCTACGTCATGATCGACGACACGGCGTGTAAGATCAACTCCTACTCGACCGCGAAGCCCGGGAAACACGGCAGCGCAAAGGCCCGCGTCGAGGCCGAAGGCGTCTTCGACGGCAAGAAGCGCTCGCTCTCCCAGCCCGTGGACGCGAAAATCTGGGTCCCGATCATCGAGCGCAAACAGGGCCAGGTCGTCTCCGTCGACGGCGACGACATGCAGGTCATGGACCTCGAGACCTACGAGACGATCACGATGCGTATTCCCGAGGACGCGGACGTCTCCCCCGACGAGAATATTGAATATCTCGAGATGGAAAATCAGCGAAAGATTATCTGATGTTTCCCGGGGCGACCGACGAACGCGAGGTGACCGATGCGACGGACGACGCCATCCGTGGCAGTCACACCGACACGGGAGGGCAGGAGTCGGACCGTGACGGCGCGAACTTCGTGGTCGTCGGTGCGCCCCTGGACGCCACGACGACCTTTCATCCTGGGACCCGCTTTGGGCCCCAGCGGATCCGTTCTTTTGCAGCGCCGTTCGACGATTATGACCACCGGTCGGACCGACACTTTTCCGACCTCGGTGTCGTCGACCGCGGCGACGTTCGAGCGTGGGACGACGTCGCGGAGTACCTCGAGTATCTGACGAGCACCCTTCGCGAGGTCGTCTGGAACGATGGCATTCCCCTGTTGCTTGGGGGCGAACACACTGTCTCCCTTGCGGGTGTCCGAGCGGTCGAACCCGAGGTGTTCGTCTGTCTGGACGCCCACCTCGACTGTTACGACGTCTACGACGGCAACCCGCTGTCACACGCCGCCGTCACCCGACGGATCGTCGAGGACGTCGATTCGATCGAGGAGGCGATCTTGCTCGGCGTGCGAACCGGGAGCGAAGCCGAGTGGGAGCGAGCCGCTGCGGACGACGTAACCGTCGTCCCGCCCGAGGACGTCGCGGAGTGGTCACACGACGGGCAATTCGCGGATCGCGACGTCTACCTGAGCGTCGACATCGACGCCGTCGATCCCGGCTACGCGCCCGGAACCGGGACGATGGAACCGTTCGGACTCGAGCCCCGCGACATCCGTGACGTCGTGCACGCAGTCGCCCCACACGCCGACGGCTTCGACGTGGTCGAAGTGAACGACCGCGACGACGGGCAGGCCGCTGCACTGGCCGCGAAACTGGTTCGGGAGTTCGTCTTTTCGCACGTCGACGGGTGAGCCGACGTACTCGTCGCCGTGATCATCGGTCCACGTCGAGTGTACGTGTGACGACGTTTCGGAATCACGTTACCGCTGACCGCTGTGCTGGGCGGACTCGAGCGAGCGTACAGCCTTATTTCGCTCCGAACGAACTGACGGATATGATCGAGGCGACGCTTTGCTTCCCGCTCCGTGACGACGATAGCGAGGGTGCCGCCACGGACGGCGACACGTTACGCGAGGTACTCCTTATCGAGAAACGCCGCGGTCTGGGCGAGGGGTGGTACAACGGGCCTGGCGGCAAGTGCGAACCCGGGGAGGGCCCACGGAAGTGTGCCATCCGCGAGACGCGCGAAGAGGTCGGTCTCGAGGTACGGGACCTCGAGAAGGCGGGCGAACTCCGGTTTTTGCTCGACGGCGAAGACCACACGTTCTGTCACGTCTACCGAACTCGCTCGTTCGGCGGCGAGCCCACATCCTCCGATGAGGCGCATCCGGAGTGGGTCCCCGTCGACGAGGTGCCCTACGATCAGATGTGGGAGGACGACCGGCTCTGGCTGCCCGGCGTCCTCGAGGGACGATCTGTCACTGCGGAGTTACGGTTCGAGGGCGGCGAGCCGCTGGACGAAGCCGCGTTCGTCGACTCCGACCTCGAGTGGGGCGTCTCGTTTGACGGAGCGAGGGGGCAGTAACGTCTCGAAACAGTTCCCTGCGTCTCGCCGAGGAAATCGAATTTCTCGAGAATCCTCGCGTACTGATTCGGCGCACAGTACCGCCTTTGCATTGTATACAAGCGTTGCGGACGTATACTTGATTACTCGAAGTAGATTCCCCACACTCTCATGGCTGCAGAACGACCTTCCCGGAACTCTTCCGGTCCTCGATGTACTGGTGGGCCTCGGCGGCGTCTTCGAGCGCGAACGACTTGCCGAGGATAACTTCGAGGTCACCGCTTGCGAGTCCTTCCGTGAGATCGGGCACGGCCTGCATTACTCGTCCCGGATCGTGCGTGGCGGCCTGCCCGAGGTGGAAGCCTTTGACGGTCTTGTTTTCGAAGAGCAGGCGCTGATTACTGACCTCCGCGGGGACGCCGCTTGCGACGCCGTACGTGACCATGCGTCCGAAGTGTGCCATCGCATCGAGGCTGCGCTCGAAGACGTCGTCGCCAACGCTCTCGAGGACGAGGTCGACTCCATCGCCATTGGTCTCATCGTCGATGACCTCGCGGAAATCCGTCTCCGTATAGTTGATCGGGTGGTCACAGCCGAGGTCCGATGCGAGGTCCAACTTCTCTTGCGTGCTTGCGGTCCCGAAGACCTCCGCGCCGGCGTTCGACGCTAACTGGACGGCTGCCGTTCCGACGCCACCGGCTGCAGCCTGGATCAGTACCGATTCGCCCTCCTCGAGTCCACCCCACTCGAAGAGGCAGGCGTGGGCAGTGAGAAACTGGACCGGGAAGCCGGCGGCCGCCTCGAGGCTCATCTCGTCCGGAACCGGAAAGAGCATTCCGGCGTCGGCAGTGGCGTATTCCGCGTACCCGCCGGTGTCGAGCATCGTGACGACGCGGTCGCCAACCTCGAGGTCGTCGACCCCCTCGCCGACCGCGTTGACCGTCCCTGCGGCTTCCATGCCGGGGACGTACGGTGGCTCTGGTCCGCCGGGGTAGTGGCCGCGTCGCTGCATGATGTCCGCGAAATTGATCCCCGCCGCTTCGATGTCGATTCGAACCTCACCCGCGTCCGGTTCTGGCATCTGTACGTCGACGACCGAGAGTTCGTCGCTGTCACCGTATGCGTCGACTTCGATTGCTTTCATTCCGTTCGTTCGTACGCCAGTCGATCGCATAAAACTGCGAGAACCGGATGAAACTGGCCGTTCGTTTACCGTTCACAGCGAAGGCGAACACATCCCACCAATGGTTAAGTACAGTACGAGTGAATATGAAACAATGCATTTCCTCACGCGAAACCGACGCTTCCGATCGACGCCGGAGGCCGTATGAACGACCGTCGTAACCCAAACTCAGTGCCGCCGTCGGGTTGTTCATGCTTTTCGTCGGCAGTGTCACCCTCGTTCTGCTCGGTATCGATGTGATGGAGGAACGGGTTCTTCTTGGGCAATCGGTGTTGATCGGGTTGGGCGGTGCCTTCCACATCGTGGCAGCGACCGAGACGAGACTGACCGACCGCCTTGCATGGTACCGCTGGACCGGTGCCGGGGACGTCCTGATCGGCTGCTCGCTACCGATCGGACTCAGCGGGAGTGATAGTCCCATCTATGTTCTCCTGGTGGGCGTCGGCGGACTCTCGCTGGCGGGGATGGGATTCGACATGCTCGCGTTTCACGGGAGATACACCCGTGGGGAACGACTCGACTGCGACGGCGGCTGATCGACGGACGGACCCGACGCCGTGCCCCGGTTCGGCCTCGTGAGACGTCCCACGTCGGCGTCCGGCCTTCGCATGGTTTAAGCCCGCGCTGCCTGAGAGTCGAATTAATGAGCGACGAGAGTCAGGAACTCGGAATCACCGAGTCGAAATCGCACAAACCCGGCGAATGGTACGCCGAGGTCGTCCAGAAGGCCGATCTCGCCGATTACGCCCCCATGGGCGGGTTCATCGTCACGAAGCCCCGCGGATACGCGCTCTGGGAAGGAATCCAGAACGCACTCGACGGCTGGTTCAAGGAAACCGGCGTCGATAACGTCTACTTCCCGATGTTCATCCCGGAGAGCTTCCTCGAGCGGGAAAAAGACATCGTCGAGGGATTCGATCCCGAAGTCGCGTGGGTGACGCAGGGCGGCCACGAAGAACTCGAGGAACGCCTCGCGGTCAGACCGACGAGCGAATCCATCATCGCGCCGTTCATGGCCGACTGGACCCGCAGTCACCGCGATCTGCCGCTTCGCCTCAACCAGTGGTGTTCGGTCGTCCGCTGGGAGGCGACGGAGACGAAGCCGTTCTTCCGCACGAAGGAGTTCATGTGGCAGGAGGGCCACACTGCCCACGCCAGCAACGAGGGCGCGTGGGAGGAGGTTTGGACTCGGCTCGGCCAGTACGAGCGCGTGTACGAGGACGTCCTGGCGATTCCGGTATTGCGCGGCAAGAAACCCGAACACGACAAGTTCCCTGGTGCAGACACGACGACGACCGTCGAGGCGCTCATGCCCGACGGGAAGTCCGTCCAGGGGGCGACCAGCCACAACCTCGGTCAGAGCTTCGCCGAGGCGTTCGACATCACTTTCGTCGCCGAGGACGAAGAGGAGCAGACGGCCTACACCACTTCCTGGGGACTCTCCTGGCGAGCGATCGGGGCGCTCATCATGACCCACTCCGACGACCAGGGGCTGGTCCTCCCGCCGACGATCGCACCGACGCAGGTCGTCATCGTCCCTATCTGGCAGGAGGACACGAAAGACGACGTGCTCGAGTACTCGCGAGCGATCGCTGACGACCTCGAAGCGGCTGGGTTCCGCGTCGAACTCGACGATCGCGACGAGCGCAATCCCGGCTTCAAGTTCAACGAACACGAACTCAACGGCGTCCCGCTTCGACTCGAGATCGGACCTCACGAGGTCGACGACGAGGAAGTCACGGCCGTCCACAGACCGGACAACGAAGATACCGTCGAAGATCGGGACGACGTCGTCGATGCGGTCGACGAGCATCTGGACGAAATATACGACAAACTCTACGAAGCGGCCGAGGAAAATGTCGAAGAGAACGTCCGCGAAGCCCACAGCCCCGAAGACATCCTCGGAACGATCGGCAAACACGGTGGCTACGTAAAGACTCCATGGTGCGGCGATGAGGCCTGCGAGGAGGTGATCAAGGAGAAGATCGCCGCGGAGATAGTTCTCCAGCCCCTGACCGACGAGGGCGGAAAGTCGGGGGGCGAAGTCGTCGAACCGGAATCGGATGAGTGTGGCGTCTGCGGAGACTCCGCCGACGAAATCGCATATTTCGCGAAATCGTATTAGCGGTTGCAGTACCCACAGCGAAGGCTATTTCAACTCACTACGAGGAACGCGGAAATAGTGGGTGAATGCCATTACCTGTCGCCTCACCGGGCCCGCTCGAGTTGCGGTGGCTTCGCGACGTGTTCGCCCTCACTGCTGAACCAGACGCGTCTATTTTAGCGAGACGGGAACGGAAAAAACCGGCATCCGGCCATAGCTACCTAACTGTTTAACCAGAGGTTGCTTACACGGGGAAGCGCAACTACAGGCTCGTAGTGTTCACTTTGGTGGGTGGACACTGCGTGCTTCTGACATTTGTCCGCTACCGGGAAGTTTTCTTCCACGGTAGCGGAAATTCGATGGTTCGTTCATTCCGCGACCGGGGTGTCGCTTGCTCCCTCGAGAGCCATCTCGGGACCGGCTCCGGCGACAGAAACTAAGGTGTGTCTCTACACCTTATATCCGTATGTATGTGTTTATAATACACTCAGTCATTATGGGTTAGCCTCTTATATCCGTTCCAGCTAGGGCTGCGTATGTCACAGTCACACGTATCGCCTCCCGCTGAGCGTTCGCAGGGGCTCGCCGACCCGACGGACGCCCGATCAAACTGCGGCGTCGGCGTCGTCATGGACCTCGACGGAAACGGCGGTCACGACGTCGTCGAAGACGGCCTCGACCTACTTAGCAATCTCGAACACCGCGGAACGACCGGTGCGGAAAAAGACACCGGCGACGGGGCCGGTATCATGCTCCAGACGCCCGATTCGTTTTTCCAGGACGTTCTCGAAGCTGATCTTCCGGATACCTACGCCGTCGGCTCGCTCTTTTTCCCCCAGGACTCCGCGGCACGCGACGACCTCGTCTCGCTCGTCGAGGAAACGTTCGACACCTACGGTCTAGCCGCTCTCGAGTGGCGTAACGTTCCGACCAACAACGAGGACCTCGGGCAGACGGCCGTCGACTCGGAACCAGACGTCTGGCAGGTCGCTGTCGCACCCGAAGACGACATCTCCGGCGACGATTTCGACCGTCGACTCTACGTCGCCCGTCGTGCGCTCGAGAACACCGTCGAGCAACGCGCTCACCGAGATTCCGATAGCGACGCCAGCGGAGACGCCGCCGAGGGGATCGACCCCGACAGCGCCAATCGCTTCTACGTCTGCTCGCTCGACTCGAAAACGATCGTCTACAAGGGCTTGCTCAAGGGCGTGCAGGTCCCCGCGTACTACCCCGACCTGACCGACGAACGGATGGAATCGACGTTCGCGATGGTTCACGAGCGGTTCTCGACGAACACGCTCGGTGCCTGGCACCTCGCTCATCCCTACCGAAACATCATCCACAACGGCGAGTTCAACACCATCCAGGGCAACATCAACTGGATGCGCGCCCGCGAAACCGACATCGAGAGCGACGTTCTCGACGACCTCGAGGCGGTCAAGCCGATCATTGACGACCCCGACCAGTCCGACACCGCAAGCGTCGATAACGCCCTCGAGTTGCTCATGCAAGACGGGCGCGACCTCGAACACGCCCTGCGGATGCTCGTTCCCGAGGCCTGGCGTGGCGACGACGCGATGGACCCCGATCGGAAGGACTGGTACGATTTCCACGCGTCGCTCGTCGAGCCGTGGGACGGTCCCGCACTGGTCGCGGCGACCGACGGCGAACGGGTCGGCGCCGTCCTCGATCGCAACGGATTGCGACCGTGCAGATACGACGTGACGACGGATAATCGACTGATCATGGCCAGCGAGGCCGGCGCGCTCGAGACCGAGCCCGAAAACATCGAGGAGCGTGGCCGCCTCCAGCCGGGTCAGCTGTTTCTCGCTGATCCCGCCGAGGGCCGCGTCATTCCCGACGAGGAGGTCTTCGAGGACCTGACCGACGACCGATACGGCGAGTGGGTCGCCCGGGAGCAGGTTCACCTCGATGACATCCGGACCACGACCGACCCGACGCCCCGGGAAGAACTCTCGAGCCTGCGTGCGCACCAGGCGACCTTCGGCTACACGCACGACGAACTCGAGAACATGATCGAACCGATGACCCAGAAGGGCAAAGACCCCGTCGGATCGATGGGCGACGACACGCCGCTGTCGGTGCTGACGGAGTTCAATCGGCCGCTCTTCTCGTACTTCAAGCAGCTGTTCGCGCAGGTCACCAATCCACCGCTCGATTACATCCGCGAGGAACTCGTCACCTCGATGGAGAGCCGACTCGGCTTCCAGCGCAATCTGCTCGACGAATCGTCCGAACACGCCCGACAGCTCGTCCTCGATTCGCCCGTCCTGACTGACGCCGAACTCGAGTCCATTCGCGACTGTTCGGCCAACGGAATCACCGCGGCGACGATCGATCTCACCTACGAATCCACGAGCGAGGATCTCGGGTGCGACCTCGAGTCGGCGATCGAACGCGTCCGAGCGGACGCCGTCGACGCGATCGAGGCGGGCTACGACGTCATCGTCCTCTCGGACCGCGGCATCGACGAAGATCGGGTCGCGATTCCGAGCCTGCTGGCGACCGGTGCCGTCCACCACCATCTCGTGCGCAACGGATTGCGCAATCACGTCGGCCTCGTGGTTGAGTCGGCCGACCCGCGGACAGTCCACCACTTCGCGACGCTGGTCGGCTACGGCGCGGGCGCGGTCAACCCGTACCTGGCCTTCCAGACGATCGACGACATCACCGCCGGCCCCGACGGCGCAGACACGGGAGTCGCCATCGACGCCTACGTCGGCGCGGTCGAGGACGGGCTCCTGAAGATCATGGCTAAAATGGGAATCTCGACGGTCGAGAGCTACCAGGGTGCCCAGATCTTCGAGGCCGTCGGCCTCGACTCCGACCTCGTCGAGGAATACTTCGAGGGCACCGAGAACCGTACGGGCGGGATCGGCCTCGCCGAAATCGAAGAAGACCTCCGCGAGCGCCACGAGACCGGCTTCGGTAGCCCCGACGGCGACGAACCCGATCTCGACCGACACGGCGAGTTCGAACACCGATCCGACGGGATCTACCACCAGTGGAACCCCCAGACCGTCGGCGCGCTCCAGCAGGCCGTCCGCTCGAACGACTACGAGCGCTATCAGGAATTCGCCGAACTGATCAACGATCAACAACAGAACCTTCAGACGCTTCGTGGCCTGCTCGAGTTCGACTCCGAACGCGACCCGATCCCGCTCGAGGATGTCGAACCGATCAAGGACATCGTCCAGCGTTTTTCCACCGCGGCGATGTCACTCGGGTCGCTCTCGCCGGAGGCCCACGAGAACAACTCGATCGCGATGAACCGCCTCGGCGGCAAGTCGAACTCGGGCGAAGGCGGCGAGCCGCCGGAGCGGTTCAACACCGAACGCGAGTGCAACGTCAAGCAGGTCGCCTCGGGCCGCTTCGGCGTCACCTCGACGTACCTCTCGAACGCGGACGAACTGCAGATCAAGATGGCACAGGGATCGAAGCCCGGCGAAGGTGGCCATCTCCCGGGTTCGAAGGTCAACGAGATGATCGCCCACGTCCGGAAATCGACCCCCGGCGTGGGACTCATCTCCCCACCGCCGTTGCACGATATCTACTCCATCGAGGACCTCAAACAGCTGATATTCGACCTCAAAGCTGCGAACGAGGACGCCGACATCAACGTCAAGCTCGTCTCCGAGGCCGGCATCGGTACGGTCGCCGCTGGCGTCGCAAAGGCGAACGCCGATGTCGTCCACATCTCGGGCCACTCCGGCGGAACGGGTGCCTCGCCGCGGACCTCGATCAAGAGCGCCGGCCTCCCCTGGGAGCTCGGCCTCGCCGAGGCCAACCAGATGCTCTGTGCGACCGGCCTCCGCGACCGCATCCGCGTCTCCACCGACGGCGGCATGAAGACCGGCCGCGACGTGGCGGTCGCGGCTCTGCTCGGCGCAGAGGAGTACATCTTCGGTACCGCGTCGCTGGTCACCGGCGGTTGCGTGATGGCCCGGCAGTGTCACAAAAACACCTGCCCGGTCGGCGTCGCCACCCAGCGCGAGGACTTGCGCAAACGGTTCCCCGGCGAGCCCGAACACGTCATCAACTACATGACGTTCATCGCGCAGGAACTCCGTGAGATCATGGCCGAACTCGGCTTCCACACCGTCGACGAGATGATCGGCCAGGTCGACGTCCTGGAACAACGCGACGACGTCGACCACCCGAAGGCACGGAACGTCGACCTCTCGGAAGTCCTCGCCGACCCTGGCAGCGACGTTCGCCGAAAGATCCGCGACCAAGACCACGAACTCGAGGACCAACTCGACCGGGACCTCATCGAGGCCGCGGCCGACGCGATCGAAAATCAGGACCCGGTCTCGCTCGAGACGACGGTCTCGAACATCGACCGAACCGTCGGCGCGATGCTCTCGAATCGCATCACCAGCCGCTACGGCGAACCCGGCCTCCCCGAGGACACGATCACCGTGGATCTCGAAGGGACCGCCGGCCAGAGCTTCGGTGCGTTCCTCGCGAGCGGCGTCTCGATGCACCTGAACGGGAGCGCCAACGACTACGTCGGCAAGGGGCTTTCGGGGGGCAAGCTCACGGTTCGGACCCCCAAAACAGCAGCCTACGATCCCACCGAAAACGTCGCGATCGGTAACGTCGCGCTCTACGGTGCGACCGACGGGCAGTTGTACGTAAACGGCGTCGCCGGAGAACGCTTCGCCGTCCGCAACTCCGGTGCGAAAGCCGTCGCGGAAGGCGTCGGCGATCACGGCTGTGAGTACATGACCGGCGGCGTCGTCGCCGTACTGGGCGACACCGGTAAGAACTTCGCCGCCGGGATGTCCGGCGGCGTCGCCTACGTCTACGACCCTGACGACGAGTTCGCGGCGAAAGCCAACACCGGAATGGTGTCCCTCCACGAGGACCTCGAGGAGAAAGACGAGCAGATGCTGCGCCGGCTGGTCGAAAATCACGTGGCGTACACCGGCTCCGAGCGCGGTCAGCGCCTCCTCGAGAACTGGGAGCGCGCCCTCGATGCCTTCGTGAAGGTCATGCCCGACGCCTACCACGAGGCGATCACGGAGCAGGGATCGGACGACGTCCGTAACGAACTCCCCGGCATGCCCGAGGCAGACCTCGAGACTGAATCGGCCAGCTTTGCAGCGAGCGACGACTGAAACGGAGATATTCGGCTGCGATCGTTTTCGACGGACGGCTACTGGACCACCAACGCGGCGGTTGCCATGCCCGGTAACCAGGTTGATGCCTTCGCCCGCCGATCGGCTCGTCGATTGTGAGATTGTAAGGGGGTCGAACACCCTCGATATGGATCGGTGAAATATCTAAGGGGCCGCGCCTTCGGCGGCTTCGGTTGAAGCGAGGGCTCGTACCGGCCCAGGTAACTCGTTCTTCTCTGTTCGGACTCGTCGGTCACCGTCCCCTGTCACGGCGACTCGAATCCGTTCGCGCCAGCCGCCGCTCACTATCGTTCCATTCGCTTCGGGAGTCATCGAGCACTGCGGCTCGTCGAGGAGTATCCATCAAAACAGCGGGGTTTTTCGGACGTCAGGAGCTCGTTGCCGACCGTCGGTTACGAGGGCTGACCACGTGTGAGACGACGTCTCGCAACTTTCAGTCGGCGTCCGCTGTCTACCTGGCTGCTACGACCGGGCACGGTCACGTTTTGTAGCAGTAACTGACGGGATAGGTCGCGCTGGATTCGTGGATTGATCACCTCCGTTCACGCGCTCTATTTTAGGCCACATCAACTTAATCTTTAGCATCATCTAAAAACCGACCGGATACGGTTTTGGAGCCACGACGCCGTCGAAAAGCAGACGGGGATTGCGGTGCAGTTTCACCTGCCGAGTGTGTGAAATTCGTCGTTCGGGCGAATCTCGGCGAAGGTCGCCATTCGATTGCTCATGTTGTAGTACGCAGTGACAGCTCCAATGTCCCATATCGCTTCGTCGCTGAAGCCGACCTCGCGCAAGGCCTCGAGATCAGCAGGTCCGACCTCGGTCGGCCGCTCGGTGAGTTTGACGGCGACGTCGAGCATCGTCCTGTGCGCCTCGCCGATATCGGCCGTCCGGTAGTTCGCGACCAGTTGGTCAGCCAGCATCGGATCGTCCGCGTAGATCCGAACGAGCGCACCGTGAGCTACGTTACAGTAGTAACAGTGATTGACACCCGACACCGCGACGACGATCATTTCGACCTCCTCGCGCTCCAGGGCACTATCCTCGACGAGCGCGTCGTGGTACTCGAAGAACGCCCGGAAGTGGGAGGGTTTGTACGCGAACGCGGAGAATACGTTCGGCGTGAATCCGGCGCGATCGGCTTCGTCAGCGATTCGTTCTTGTAGGTCCTCGGGGAGGTCGTCGAACGACGGCACGGGAAACCGGGCCATCGCGTCGTCGGTGAGTTCGGGAGTCGATTCTGGTTCGGAGTCGGAATCTGGTTCGCTCACACTTCCTCTTTCGAAAGCACCCGTAATAATTCGGCAGGCGGATTTTCGCCGTCTCCTGCTCGACTACTACCGTCTCGAGGACGCCCTCTCTAACTGGGGTCGACGGTGCTGCCGACGCAGCCGCGGGAATCTCTACCAACACGCAACGTCCCTGCCTCCCGATTTCGTCGGTCGATGCCGAGCGGTTGGGCAGCCGTTGACGGCGCTATTACGCGTCCCGATACTCGACACGGCGATGATAAAAGAACGAAGTCAATTCCGACGGGGTGGCCGGGGTTCGGCTCGGCGACTCGAACGTCAGTCGACTGACGTCATCCAGAGCGGTAGTCTTCGTCACGGGATCGGCCCGAATCGGCGGTCGGATCTCGCTCGTGGATGTGCCGGCGGTTACTCATGTCCTCGTCGTCCAGTTGTTGATTCCGGTCGCTACCGCCGGCCTCGGAGCGGCGCTGATTCGATTCGCCGCTTTGCGACCAGTCACCTTGCTCTGATTGCCGCCTTTGCTGACGGTACTGGAGACCCGTGTTCGACTGTTCTCGATTCATGCGACCAGCGGAGCGGTCGGTGTCGTCCTGGTTACGTCTCCGGTCGTATTGTTGGGTGTCCCCGTAGCGACCCTCCGTTCCCTGGTCGTACTGGTCGCCGCCGCGATTCCGCTGACTGCCGGATTGGTGGCCTTCGCTGCGTTGATGCCGGCCGTATTCGGTCTGTCCCTGCTGATACTGGCTGCCGTGTTGTTCACCGGTATTCTGATACCGGTTGCCTCGCTGGCCCTGGCGATCACTCTGATATCGATTTTCGCCCTGACGACCCTGGCTGCTGTGCATCGGCTCGGACTGCGTATCCCTGTTCCCCTGCCAGCGCTGTTGGGGACCGCGTTGCTCTTCGCCTCGCTGATTTCCTTGCTGACTGCTCCGCTCTCGACCGCCACCCTGTTGCCGTCGCGATCGGCCCTGTCTACCCCGTTGCTGCTCGCGCTGGCCCTGGTGCTCGCGCTGGCCCTGGTGCTCGCGCTGGCCCTGGTGCTCGCGCTGGCTCTGCTGGTCGAACGCGTCTCGCTGCGGGCGGTGACCACCGTGGTGTTCCTCTCGCCGGGCTTCGCCACCGTACTCGAGGTCGCTTTGCTCCGTCGCGTTGGTTTCGAAGCCACTGTGTTGCTGTCGGCGGTCGGATTGCCCGCCTCGTTGCTGGGCGCCTTGCCGATGCTGTGAGCGACTTCCCTGCTGGCTGAACTGCTGTCCGGGCTCGCCTGGCTGGTCGGACTGTTGCTTGCGCTGGGAAAAGTCGCCTTCCCCGCGGTCAGACTGACGCCTCCGTTGGCGACCCCGGCCGGTCGTATCGGTAGTCGATCCCCGGCCGGTGGATTCCTCGGTTCCCCTTTCCGCTCGGCCTCGATGTTCTGGCCCCTGCGAGCCCCGTTCATTGCTCCCGCCGCGGCTGAACAGGCCGTGGAGCCAGCCACGGTCGTCTCCCTGTTGCTCTCGATCGGTTCCACGGTTCCGCTCTTCGTCCCGGTTCCCAGTTCGGTGCTCGCTCTCGCCCGAGCGGTCGGTGCTCCGTTCGTCCGTCCATCGTCGGTCGCTGTCGTATCGGTCGTTCATGGTGAAGTAGTGTGGATCGTTCGGTGCGGATCGATCGTCGATCAGTGACTCGCCCGAATAGACGCGCTGATCGCTCGTGGCCGTGGTACTGCGGTGGGTGTTTGACCGAACGAGCTGATAAATCCTGAGCGCGCGTTCGCGTGCATACCGACCGTCTGCCACAGACGGCCGTGAAACCCGTCTCCACGCTGGACGCCGGAATCCTGGCCGTTATCGAACAGTACGTCCCACAGGCCGACGGAGGCTGCGGTCGTTCCGCCGATCTGACTACCGAGTTTGCGGTTGCTGCTGGGTCCCGTTTCCGAGATCGTACTTCTGTGGTGTCTCTCCGTTCCCGCCGAACGCGAACAGTCCGCGAGCGGGTTCGTATTCGTACGTTACCCACTGCGGCAGCGTCTGAGCGCCGATTAGTTTGCGGACAGCAAGCTGCTTGAGCCTGGCATCTGGCGCGTGCTGGTCGTCCAATCGGAGATCGACGATTCCGTCGAAAACGTACTCGGATTCTGGATACTCGCCGTCGCTGGCCGTCGACGCCGCGGCGACGACGGGGACGAACCTGGCCTTGCAGACCGTCGCCCGAATATCTTTGACCAGATCGTGAACCTGTCGATCCTGCAGTAGCGTCTCGAGTTCGTCCAGTGAGTCCAGTGTCACAAGCCCAGTCTCGTTCATCTCGAGGTCGTCGAGCGCGCCGTATAGGCTGTTGGTCAGCTCGCGGCGATCGCTCGGGTCGCGTACCTCGATGATCGCATCTTCGGCGGCTTCACCGACGAATGCGGTCCACTCGTTGCGATGGTCGAGAAACGCGTCGCGGTCGTCAAGCCGATGCGTATAACAATCGACGATCCGAAGGCGATCGTTCTCGAGCGCAGGCAGGACGTTCCAGCCGTTCTGATAGAACCGCTCGAGCGTCGCCGTCGGTGGATTGGCGAAGGAGACGACGACGGCGGGTTCTCCCCGCTCGAGCGCCCGCCAGGCGAGTTCGATCTCGAGTTCGGCGCGACGGGTCCCCTCGTCGCCTAAGAGAAGGAGAAACGAATCCGCAGGGATTCCGTTCGGGACGAGGGAATCGATCGGTTCGATACCCGTCGCAACCCGCTTGTAGGCGTGCGGATCGGTCATCGTGGAATTATCGGCGGCGGCCTCGCGGCAGGCAACCGAGCAGAATCGGCCGTCGTCGCTTTCTTCGGGCTCACCGGGGATCGGGTAGTGACAGTGGTCGCACTCGAGTGGATACTCGGGTGCGCGTTCCGTCCAGAGCTGTTCTGACATACCGGAACGCGCTACCACGAACGGACCAATAGAACCTTTCCCTGCTCATCACCGCACTTACTGATCTCCTCGAACGGAGTCGGTCGCTTCGCGCGGACAGTCCGAATCGGTGGCGTCCCCGCTTCCGTCGTCGTCATCGTCGGTGGGGTCCCTGCTTCCGTCGTCGTCATCGGGTTGTCGCTTCTCCGACTCATCCTGTTGGTTGTCGTTCTCGTCGTCCGGTTCGTTACACTGGTCGACGTCGGTTTCGTCAGGTTCGTCACACTGGTCTTCGTTCTCGTCGTCCGGTCTGTCACGCTGATCGTCATCATCAGGATCGTCCTGCTGATCGTCATCATCAGGGTCGTCCTGCTGACCGTCATCATCAGGGTCATCCTGCTGATCGTCGGCTTCGCCGTCCGATGGCCGTAGCGCGACGAGCTCAGTATTGATCCCGACGTAGAGCGTGTTCTCGTCGACCGCGACCAGTGCCCGTGGATCGAGGTCGCGCTCCCACCGCCACATCACCGTCCCGGACTCGAGATCGAACCCGGTGACCGAACCGTTCTGGAAGGCGATCAGGGTCTCTCCCACGATGAGCGGGGCCTGAGAATGCACGCCGCTGACCGTCCAGTGCTCCCCGTCGTCGTACGGATGGACGCTGATGTCGCCGCCGCCTGGTGCCCCGCCGTCGTAGGTAACTCGAACGTCCGACGTCGCGGCGACGGTGTCTACCGTTTCTCGCCCCACGACTTCGCCCGTGTGGCGGTCAAGAATGGTTTCATCGTTCATGTCGGCTACTTTCCTGCCGAAGACGAACTCGTCGGCTGCCATGAGCAACGTGCTCACGCCGCCCTCGGGTACGACCGCCCACTCGGGTTCGCCCGTTTTCGCGCTCAGCGCGGCGACCCCCTCCTTCTCCTCGACTTCGTTCGAACTGTTCTCGTTACACGGCCTCGTTATCGCGTAGACGGTCCCGTCCACGATGGCGACCGTCTCCGCAGCGAACGACGTCGGGACGGGGTCGCCCATCGCCTCGTTCTCCGGCCGTACCGTGACCCGTTCGCGTCGCCACCGGACCGATCCGTCGTCGCCATCGAGCGCGTAGAGGGTCTCCCCGGCGACGACGTAGAGCGCCCCGTCTGCTGGCGTCGGATTGGTCACCCACTCGATGGTATCGAGTTCCCGCTCCCAGCTGACCGAGCCATCCGCGGCGTCGAACGCCACGACGCGGTCTCTCCCCTCCACGTAGACTGTTCCGTCGACGACTGTCGGCCGTTTTTTCGCTTTGACTTCGGCCTGCCACTCGAGTTCGCCGGTCTCGGCGTCGAGCGCGTGGAGTTGGTTCTCGTAGGTCTGGTAAAAACCGCCGACTCTCTCGTCGGTTTCTGCGTAGTTGGTCAGGAGGAAGATCCGACCGTCGACGACGGCGACTTTTCCGTCGTGCCACGTGCGAAAACTCGGCAGCTCGTAGCGCCAGGCGATGGAATTCGGTTCGGGAAACTCGTCTTCGAGGGGCAGGTAACCGGTGTTTCCGGCGTTGCCCCAGGCCGACGACCACCCGTCAGGAGGGCTGGCAACGCCCGACTGCGCCACGTCGCTTGCGTCGTCTGGATCGGTCGACGATCCTTCCGATGCGAGGACGCCAGTGGTCGAAAGCGTTGCACAGGTCGCCAACAGCGAACGGCGATGCCAGTCCGGCATATCGACGTCACCGCAGATCAGGGACAATACTATCGAGTTCCTATCGAGTATTTGTTCACTATACAACTATTGCACCCGATGGAAGTACGACGGATTCGTGTGGCACCGACGGCTCCCGTGGCGGCGACCGGTTATCCGCCACCGTTTTCCCCCGTAATCGCGACGGTCGCACATGGACAGTGCTCTCGTTATCGGCGGCACTCGCTTTATCGGCCGCCACCTCGTCGACGACCTGCGTGAACACGACTACGACGTGACGCTGCTCACTCGAGGGAACCGCGAGAACCCGTTCGCGGAGGACGACCGCGTCAACCACGTCGAAGGCGACCGGACGAACGAAACGGCTCTCGAGGCAGTGGCCGCGTCCGTCGACCCTGACGCGGTCTTCGACTGCGTCGCCTATCACCCGCGGGACGTCCGAGCCGCGACCGGGATCTTCGCCGACTGCGACGCCTACGTCTACGTCTCGAGTGGCGCAGCCTACGGCCGCGAAGAGATTCCGAAACGCGAGGACCGGACGCCGCTCGAATCCTGTACTGCAGAGCAAGCGACCGACGACTCGTTCGAGACCTACGGAAACCGGAAAGCCGAGGGCGATAGAGCGGCGTTCGCTGCAGCAGAGGAGGGCATCCGTACGATGGTTGTCCGCCCGCCGATCGTCTACGGGCCCCACGACCACACCGAACGACTGGACTGGTGGGTCGATCGCGTGAACCGGTTCGACCGCGTCATCGTTCCCGGAGATGGGACGAACCTCCGCCATCGCGTCTACGTCGAAGACGTCGCCAGCGCACTGCGGATCGTCGCCGAACGCGGCGAAGCCGGCGAAGCTTACAACGTCGGTGATCGACGGCTCGTAACGCTCCAAGAGATGATCGAGTTGATCGCCGACTCGCTGGACAGCGTGGCGCGTAGCGACACGGAACGCACAGACGGTGAGCAAAGCGGGCCGAGAGCGGGCGATGTTGAACTCGTCCACGCCGGCCCTCGAGAACTCGCAGCTGGCGACGTTACACTGGACGATTATCCACTTTACCGGTCGTATCCGCACGTTCTCTCGACTTCGAAACTCGCCGCGTTAGGCTGGGAATCGACGCCGCTCGAGGAAGCGATGCAGCAGTCGGTCGAAGACCACCTCGAGAGCGACCGGGACGGGGACGAAAACGGACCGGATCGGGAGGCCGAAGAGCGCGTGCTGGGGATTCTCGAGACGCTTTGATAGCGTCCTGGCTCCCGAATCGCTTGCTGTTGGCATACAGCGCCGATGATTGCTTGAATGTCGGCGGGACGAACGCCCCGCTGATCTTGCGGGAACGATGCACTCACGCCGCTTCGCTCCACTCAGTCACAAAACCATCCGATTTTCGATCAACCCGGGGTACTCGGCCTGGCAGCATCTGTCGATCACGATGACGAATGACGAGGCGATCGGAACCAGCTATCGCCCTGGATCCGTTGCTCCGAGTAGTATTGCAACAGCACACAGGCAGCGAGTGGTTTAATTATCGCAACGGTCTTTTACTGATCATGTGTTCACGAGCGGGCGCGACTACCGAAGCTTTCTGTGGGGACGTTTCGGACGATGTAGCGCTCAACCGGTATCGCACACTCGTCGAGACGATCGACGACGGGATATATCAGCTCGATTCTGACGGGCACTTCGTTGCGGTTACCGACGTCATCGTCGAAATGACGGGGTACCCTCGCGATGAACTCCTCGGCGAGCACGTCTCGCTCGTTCTCACCGACGACGATATCGATCGAATCGAACGTGAAACCGAAAATCTGCTCGACACGGACGAGACAGGCGTCGCTACCTTTGAGACCGCCGTCCAGACAGCGAACGGAGGGACTTTCCCCTGCGAACTACGTATTACCCCGCTTATCGAAGAGGAGGAATGTCAGGGAACGATCGGCGTTGCGCGGGACATCTCCGAAGAAACGAAGCGGCCAGCAACGTCCGAGTCGACGCGGGCGTCGTACGACTCGATCACGAGCGTTCTCGACGAAGCGAACATCGGCGTCTTCATTATTAATGACAAATTCGAGGTCGCGTCGGCCAACGAGACGATCGAACAGTATCTGGACCTCGATCGAGAGACCCTTATCGGTCGTGACAAACGACGGGTCGTCCGCGAAAACGTGTTGGACAAAATCGACGACCCGGACCGATTCGCGGAGACGGTTCTGGCCACCTACGGTGACAACAGTTACATCGAGGAGTTCGAATGCCACGTCGCCGCAGGCGACGATAGAGAGGAACGCTGGCTCGAACACTGGAGCAAACCGATCGAGTCGGGTCAGTACGCTGGCGGCCGAATCGAGCTCTACTACGATATCACGGATCGGAAACGATCGGAAGATGCCCTCCAGGACACCACGGAACGGTTTCACTCGCTGGTCGACGCCGTCGAAGAGTACGCTATCTTCCGCCTCGATCGGGACGGCCACATAATCAGTTGGAACGAAGGAGCAAGAGAAATCAAAGGCTACGACCGCGACGAAATACTTGGGAAGAGCTTTTCGACGTTCTACACCGAGGAGGATCGAGCGGCGGGCGTTCCCGAGCACAATCTCGAGCAAGCGACGAAAGCAGGATCGATCGAAGACGAAGGGTGGCGCATCAGAAAGGACGGCAGCCGGTTCTGGGCAAACGTGACGATTACGTCTATTTGGGACGGGGACGACACTCACCGTGGGTATCTGAAAGTAACGCGCGATATGACCGATCGGCACGAACGCGAGCAGGAACTCGAAAACGAACTTCAGCGCATTCTTCATCGAATATCGGACGCGTTCTATGCAGTCGACGAAGACTTCCGATTTACCCACGTCAACGAGCGTGCCGAAGATCTCCTCCAATACTCCGAGGAAGAGTTGCTTGGCAAGAACCACTGGGACGTATTTCCGGCGGTCGCTGGCGAGGACGAGGTCCGAACTACCTTCCAGACGGCGATGAACTCACAGGAAGCGATGACCATCGAATTTTACGACGAATCGTTCGGGTTCTGGGTCGAGGCGAATCTCTACCCCTCCGAATCCGGAGTTTCAGTATACTTTCGAAATGTCACCGAGCGCAAAGAACGCGAGCGTGAACTAACGAAGTACGAGACGATCGTCGAGACCGTCAACGACGGCATTTACACGGTCGACGAGAACGGCCGATTCACGATGGTCAACGAGGCGTACACGGAGCTAACCGGGTACTCTCGAGAGGAACTGCTCGGGTCGCACGTCTCACTGGTTGTTGACGACGAGACTATCGAACGGGCAACGGACCTCGAGGCGGAGATGGCGGCGGGAACCGTCGACAAGCCGATGGTAGAAACGGTAATAGAGACGGCAGATGGGGGCCAGGTTCACTCGGAGGCAACGTTCTCGCTGTTACCCGATGACGACCGCGTGCGAATCGGTGTTGCCCGCGACGTCACCGAACGGAAAGAGCGCGAACGAGCGCTGGAAGAGAGCGAACGTCGCTATCGGACGCTCGTCGAACACTTCCCGAACGGAGCAGTCGGGCTCTACGACGAAGCGTTGACGTACACCGTCGCAGGTGGAGAGATTCTGGCCGAACTCGATATTTCATCCGACGAGGTAGTTGGCACCTCCATCTACGAACGCTATTCCGACGACGTAATCGAGGAGATTAAACCACACTTTCGTGCCGTCTTCGATGGTGAGTCGAGGACATTCGAGATGGAGTACCGCGGTCGGCATCTAGTCGGGTATACGCTCCCCGTTCGAAACGCTGACGACGAGATTTACGCCGGAATGTTGATGATGCAGGATATCTCCGAGCGTATGGAATACCGTCGCAAACTCGAGAAATCGAACGAACGACTGGAACAGTTCGCGTATGCCGCGAGCCACGATCTTCAAGAGCCGTTGCGTATGGTCACGAGTTATCTCCAGTTGATCGACCAGCGATACGGAGATGCGCTCGACGAGGACGGAGAAGAATTTCTCGAGTTCGCTGTCGACGGTGCCGAGCGAATGCGCGAAATGATCGACGGCCTGCTTACGTATTCACGGGTCGAAACGAACGGCGATCCGTTCGGAGTGGTCGACTTGAACGTCATCGTCGAAAATGTTCGCGAAGACCTGCAGATACAGATCGAAGAGAGCGACGCCGAAATCACGACCGATAATCTTCCACACGTCGAAGGAGACGCGAGTCAACTCCGACAGGTCTTCCAGAATCTGCTGAGCAACGCGATCGAGTACAGCGGGGACCAACCGCCTCGGGTCGACATCACTACCGACCGCGACGGCAGCGACTGGGTCATTTCAGTTCGTGACGAGGGGGTTGGAATCGAAACCGACGATCAGAAACGCATCTTCGAGGTATTCCAACGGTTGCATACCCGTAGAGAGCACGCAGGGACGGGTATCGGACTCGCGCTGTGTCGCCGAATCGTCGAACGCCACGGCGGCGAGATCTGGGTTGAGGCAGAACCCGGTGTCGGTTCGACGTTCTCGTTTACGCTGCCGGCGGCACGTGATTGCGACGAGTGACCGAACGCTTGTGTCGGATCGACCGGCTGCTGCTCAGGCAAGCCGACCGGTGACGCACGACCGTCGCTATCGGCTGTGGTCGCTCTCCTGGTCGTTCGCTGTCCCAGTGTAGGCCGATCCGGGCGAGTAACAGTGAGACCGTCGCCTTCGAGCGAGTAGCAATCCGGCGCACGTCGATCAACCGTACTCGGAGTCTTCGAATCCCAAAAGCGCAGCGAGCGAACCTCACTTACTAAATGTTCCCGTAAGAAAGGAGTGATATGTTCGAGAAGTCGACGTGGATCCGCCTCCCGCGAAACGTTGTCGTCGGCCACGGCGTCCGGAGCGCGGTCGTGGACGTGGTCGACGATCTCCACCTGCAGGGGCGGCCGCTGTTCGTCACGAGCCCGACGCCCCGCGAGGTCGCTGCGGACCCCATCGCTGCTGACTTCGAGGCTGCCGGGATCGAACCCAAAATCGTAACGGTCGAAAAAGCGACGTTCGACGCCGTCGAGCGAGTCATCGAGGTTGCCGAGGCCGAAGGCGCCGCGTACCTCGTCGGAATCGGCGGTGGAAAGGCCATCGATATCGCGAAAATGGCCAGCTACCATCTCGAAATGGGCTTTCTCTCCGTTCCGACCGCAGCGAGCCACGATGGGATCGTCAGCAATCGCGGCTCCGTCCCCGACGGGGATTCCCGCCACAGCGTCGCCGCAGAGCCGCCGCTTGCGGTCGTCGCCGACACCGCTACCCTCGCCGATGCGCCGTGGGAACTGACGACGGCCGGATGCGCTGACATCATCTCGAATTACACCGCAGTGATGGACTGGCGGTTGGCCAAACGGTTGAAAGACGTCGAATACTCCGAGTACGCCGCCGCGCTCTCGGAGATGACCGCCGAAATCCTGGTCGACAACGCCGAACTCATCCGGCCAGGCCTCGAGGAGTCGGCCTGGGTCGTCACGAAGGCGCTCATGTCCTCGGGCGTCGCGATGAGCATCGCCGGCTCTTCGCGGCCCGCAAGCGGTGCCGAACACCTCTTTTCCCACCAACTCGACCGACTGGCACCCGGCGCAGCCCTCCACGGCCACCAGGTCGGCGTCGGCTCAGTTATGACCGCCTACCTCCATGGAGGCGACCGGGGCATCTGGCGTGATATTCGCAATGCCCTCTCGAGTATCGACGCGCCGACGACTGCGGCGGAACTGGGCATCGACGACGAGACCGTCGTCGAAGCGCTGACCACGTGCCACGAAATTCGAGATCGGTATACGATTCTGGGCGATGGGATGAACGAGCGTGCCGCTCGAGACGTCGCGAAGAAAACCGGCGTCATCGACTGAGCGACCGAGAAACGCTCCGCTAGGAGAGGGAAAACGCCTCTGTAGTCCGCCTAACACCGTCCTAACGGGTAGATTGACGTCAGTCGAGATCGGCGCGTTTGAACAGACGAATTCCGATTACGACTGGCACTATCAGCCAGGCGCACAGAATGGCGATCACCACTTCGCCCTGGAGATACCACGGATACTGGGGCGGGACCGATTTTCCGGGGAACGCTACTGGTGTGGCGACGAGGTATGCCGCCGTCGGACTGATAAGCACCTGCATGAATTTGATCCCGAAATCGGGGACCCCGAGCCCGGCAAGGTCGTTAAGGAAAAACCTGATACCGCGTTCGAGTGGGCCGAACAGATTCAACACGTTCGTCACGAAGAAAAAGCCGACCGCTCCAGCCATTGCCCGCGATCGGGATGCCGCCGATGCAGAAATGCCGATCGCGATGGCGACGTAGGTAAGCGTATAGAGGAGCGTCAGAGCTGCGATACCAACGAACATCTCCGTATCGAGTGTGGAATACCAGTTGAGTGCGAGTCCCCCTCCGACGAGAAACGCACAGATAACGGAAATAGTGACCATGGAGGCTCGTGACAGGTACTTCCCGAGAACGACCTGGCGGCGCGTGTTCGGGACCGACAGGAGGTACTTGATGCTGCTGGACTCGCGTTCGCCGGCGATCGCGAGGTACGCCGAAACGAGGGCGACGAGCGGGATGAACATCGCGCCGATGTCGATCAGGTTCAACAGAGCGGTTTCCACGTCCGGATTTGGGCCCCTGTTCTGCTCGGAATACAAAAATAGAGCGACGATAGAGATGTAGAGGACGCTAACGGACCAGACGACTCTGGATCGCCAGACGTCGAGGAAGTCCTTCTTTGCCACCGCGAGCGTGCTCATGCTGTCACCCCTATGCCCGATGTCTCTTCGTCCATCTGCTCTTCGTTCGTGTACGTATTGAACAGTTGCTCGAGCGAGACGTCCTCGGAGATGATGTCGTGGACCTCCGTTGCGGACGCGATGTGCTGGACGACGTCGACCTTGCTTGCAGGGTCGGTGCAGGTGACGGTGATCGTCGTTCCCTTGATGCTGGCCGATCGGACGCCGTCGAGTCGATGGAGGGCGAGATTTTTCGGCGCTCGCTCGACTTCGAGCGTGATCGTCGCATCGAGATTGAGGTCGCCCTGAAGATCGTTGAGCGTGCCGGTCGCGACCAGTCTCCCTTCGTTCATAATTCCGACCCGGTCGCAGACGGACTCGACTTCGCCGAGGATGTGACTCGAGAAAAAGACGGTCGTCCCGGTGTCGGCTTCCATCTGTATTATCCTGCGCATCTCCTGTTTTCCCGTCGGGTCCAGTCCCGCGGAGGGCTCGTCCAGAATCAGCAGTTCCGGATCGCCGACCAGCGCCATTCCGAGCCCCAGCCGCTGGGCCATTCCCTTCGAATAGTCCCCAACGGAGCGGTATCCGTCGTCGTACAGACCGACTCGTTTGAGGATGGCTCCCGGTTCGTCGTCGGCCCGCTTCGTGTCGATGACCCATTTGAGGTGCTCGCGGGCGGTGAGTCTGTCATAAAGGCTCGCCTGTTCCGGTAGAACGCCGATTCGATGACGGATTTCGGCGATGTCGGCCTGTGCGTCGAGGCCGAGTACCGTCGCGGTCCCGCTGGTCGGACGAACGAAATCGAGGAGCATGTTGATCGTCGTAGATTTCCCCGCGCCGTTCGGACCGAGAAATCCGAACACTTCCCCCTCCTCGACCGTGAGGTCGAGATCGTCGACGGCCAGGACTGACCTGTTGTATCGCTTGGTCAGTCCGGTTGTTTGAATGGCGGCCATAACCGGTATTTCATTGTCGAATACTGTATAGTTTTTGTAGGTATCCATCAGAACAGATATTTCTCTCCAGTTTCAGGCGACGAAAGAGCCGAACAGGCGCCTCGAGCGATAATGAGAACACGGCACCGTCGGCTGATCGGAATCGACAGGAGGATTTGCCACTTCCAGACTCGCGTTCACCGGCGATCGCAAGGGACACGGAGACGCGGGCAATCAATATCCCCATTCCGCTTCGCCCCTTCCGACCGGTTGCACCGTCTTCGGAACGAATCGACGGTCTTTCGGGTCTCACACGGAATACTATCGTCGGTAATCAGACGTGCTCGTCGAGGAAATCTGCGATCGCGGAATAGGCTTCGATTCTGTTCTCGAGTTTCGAGAACCCGTGGCCTTCGTCCTCGAAGATCAACTTGCGAACTGGAACTCCTTGTTCGGCCGCTTGCTCCGCGATCTGCTCGGCTTCGTCGACCGGGACGCGAGGATCGTTCTCGCCGTGGAGAACGAAAAGCGGCGCCTCGATCCGCTCGACGTTGTTAGTCGGCGAAATCTCTTCCAGAAACTCTCGATCCTCTGCGAGCGAGCCGTATTCGGCTTCGCGTAGTTCCCGCCGCCAATCGCCGGTATTCTCGAGGAAGGTGACGAAGTTGGCGATGCCGACGACATCGATGCCGGCAGCCCACAGATCTGGGTATTCGGTCATTGCAGCCAGTACCATGAAGCCACCGTAGGAGCCGCCTTTAGCGACGATCCGGTCAGGGTCGATCGCTGGATGGTCCGCCAGCCACTCGACGCAGGCCTCGATGTCCGCGACCGAGTCCATCCGCTTCTCGACGTCGTCGAGGGCGGCGTACTCGGCCCCGTAGCCCGCAGATCCTCTCACGTTCGGCTCGAAGTACGCGTAGCCTCGGTCGAGGAAGTACTGTTTGACGCTCGAGAACGAGGGTCGGCGCTGGCTCTCCGGTCCGCCGTGGATGTCGACGATGACGGGCGTGTTTCCGTTTTCGCAATTGTCCGGCACGGTCAGGAAGCCAGGAACCTCGAGTCCGTCGAAACTCTCGACGTGAACAAGATCGGACCCGTCGAACGTCTCGCGAGGAATGCCTGCGGTTGGTGCGCTCGTCCACCGTTCGGCCTCGCCGCTCTCGACGTCGATGACGAACACGTTCGTGTTGACCGTATCCCCGGTCGTCGAGAGAGCGAACCGTTCTGCGTCGGGATCGAAGCTTACGCCGCCGGAGATGCCGCCCGGAAGGTCGGGCTCGGGAAACGTCTCGTATTCGGTGGGGTCGGCGGCGTCGAACTCGCCGACCGTCAGTTCCGTGTAGCCGTCGACGTTTCGCGAGCAGACGAACCTGCCCGTCTCGTCGTCCAGTGCAACGCCGTCGACGTTCCATCCGTTTCCATCGATGACGGTCTCGGGGGCACTTCGTGCCCCGCCATCGAGATCGAGATATGCCAGATAGAGGGTGTCAGCCTCGCCCTCGTCGGTGACAAGGTATATTCCGTCACCGTCAGGTGCCCAGCTTGCGCTCTGGTAGCGGACGTCGCCCTCGTGTGGCGTGACGTGCTCGAGATCTGGTTTCTCAGCCTCGAGGTCGAGCACGTACAGGTCCTGATCGAAGTTAG
This sequence comes from Natrinema halophilum, assembly GCF_013402815.2. Lineage (NCBI taxonomy): Archaea > Methanobacteriati > Methanobacteriota > Halobacteria > Halobacteriales > Natrialbaceae > Natrinema > Natrinema halophilum. The sequence goes on along the minus strand of NZ_CP058601.1, from coordinate 2,332,980 downwards.
AGTAGGCCTGCGAGACGAGCAGCCGGGAGTCGTCGGGGCTCCAGCCGGCAAGCGAGAGCCAGCCGTCGCCCTCGTATACGAGCCGTGCATCATCGCCCGTCTCGTCGCGACCCTGAACGTAGACGTCGAAGACGGACTCGTCGCGGCGATTCGAGGTAAAGGCGAATCGTTCGCCGTCGTCGCTCCATCCGCCCCAGCGGTGCTTGGCCTCGGGCATCGCAGTGAGGTTCTCTATTTTGCCGGTCGCCGCATCGAGCCGGAATAGTTGGGCACGTTCGTTGCCACCCTCGTCCATTCCAAAGATCAGCTCCGTCCGTTCGGGTGACCACGAGGCGAACGTCACCCGTTCCTCGAAGAACGTCCGTTGCTCAGGCCAGGCACGAGCGGAATCGATGGTCCAGACCTGCGAGGTTCCGGTCGTATCCATCAGGAAAGAGAGCCGTTCTCCGCTGGGTCCGAACGAAGCGCCGTACGCGCTACGGACGTTGAGATACCGCTCGATATCGTAATTGTTCATGCTCCAGCCGTACGGACTCGAGGGGGTAGTCGTTTCGGTCTATGTGATAGCTGACACTCAGGGCGGCCGAGTAGGAATCGATTGCCTCCTATCAATGGATCGTCTGTACATCGAACGACGAACGACTGTTCTCCGGGATAGTGTCGTCCGAAGAGAGATTGCAGCGATTAACGAAGTCATTCAACATGACTACTACGGACGATGGTAGACGAAACCGATTCGCCGCCGGTCGGGACCGTCTTCGTACCAATTGCGATTATACTCCTCGTATTCGGGCTGACCGTCGCGGCTGTCGGCCCAGAGCAGTTCGCGACCAAAGCGTCCGAGGATTCGGTGACTGAAAGCAAACTGTCGTCGCTGGGATCGAACAGTAGTGACGAAGGCGGGGCGGCCGCCGGTGTATCCGGAGACGAAGACGCTGACCGGGATACCAACGAGTCGAACACGAATTCGATCGACAGAGGCGGTACCGAGAGAAGTGATAACCAAACCGCTGACCGAAACGAGACGAGTGATTGGAACGAAACTGGTGACGGAAACGAGACGAGTGATTGGAACGAAACTGGTGACGGAAACGAGACGAGTGATTGGATCGAAACTGGTGACGGAAACGAGACGACCGATGGGAACGAAACGAGCAACCGAAACGAGACGGCGGACGGGTACGAAACTGGTGGCGGAAACGAGACCAGCAGTGAGGCTGATACCGAAACTGCAACCGAGACTGGAGCGGATACTGAAACCGATGGCAGCAACGATACTGCGGGTGACGAATCCGATGTGGAGGATGAAACGACTGGTGGTACCACCGACCCAGCGGGTGACGAAACGGACGACCGAGTGACGGACGCCGAGGCCAGCGACGGAACGGGTTGAGGGAAGACTACCGATGATTCTGCCGATACTGACTGCCCCTTCTTCCGATTCCGGGATCGAATACAGAGTACGAGTCGTTCGGCTCGAGCGGTTTTCCCGTGATCCGCCAGCAACGAAAGGTAATTCGTTGCCGGTCACTCGCCATTACCGCCAGGAAGGACGTAAACGCGATCCGTGATCCCGCCGACGGGTGTCGATTTGACGGCGTCTGGCAGCATATGACGTCTGTAGGGAAAGTGCGGTTCAACAGCGGATCGTGTCGGATTCGCAGCGGTGGTAATAGCCGCTATCACATACTTTCCTTGCGTTCGACCGTGAGGCTCTTCGTGATCGATATTTCGTTCACGCACCTTGTAACAAGAGGCGACATTTCGACGACTGCAGTGGGTCTGTAACGGTTCTCTGTTTGACTACGGATTGTTCCATAGCAATAAATACGACAATTTTTAAGCATTCAATTAAATCTCAGATCAACAAATACTAGTATTGGAAATTAGCAATCACTCGGACTGTTTGTCTTCTGTCCATAACAAAGCACGTGATGATCATCGAGGTGGGTTGCAGTTTGAAAACCATGAGAGACAAACCAGCGGACAGTACTGATTCGATTTCGGGTGCTCACATACGAACATCATTGACGATACTCGTCGTTCTGATGGCTGTTATCGGAATGACGTTCGGTGCGGGACTCGCCATGGCGAGTGGCGATACGACTACGCACGCGCCATCGTCATCCGACGACGATCAGACGACCGAACCGGAGGTACTCGACGTTACAGTTGAGTGTCAGCTTGGAAGCGGGCAGATCGACGTTTCGAATCCGACTGACGTACCGGTGGAACTCACGCTCGAGCGAGTCGACGTCGATCAGCCACCGTCCCAGCAGGAAAACGAGACTGTTGCAGCGAACGATAACGTCACGTTCACTCATCTCGAGGATGGGACATACAACCTCACTGCTGAAGCGGACGGAACCGAGGTTCCGCTTGACATCCCAGACGACGTTACGACGGTGGGGGACGACAGTGAGGTGCTAATTACGATCGACTGTCCTGACGAGGACGGTCAGGTTAGTACCAGTGCTAATACCGATGGAACTGGAGACGTGGTTACCACGGAAACGGACGACCGTGGAGAACATGACGTATCCCAGGATCGGCAGGCTAAACAGCAGGTTACAGATGGGGCACTAGACGGTGACCAGCAGGATGACCAGATAGACGTCGGTGACGAAGTTGCAGATGCCGACGATGGTCAAGATGCCACCGACAGCGAAGACGCCGATGACGGTAAGGATCGCGAAGACGGCGAGGACGGCAAGGACGGTGAAGATGGTGAGGACGGAGAAGACGGCAAGGACGACGAGAACGGCGAGGACGGTGAAGACGGCGAGGACGGCAAGGACGGAGAAGACGGTGATGATGGCGAAGACGGCGAAGACGGCGAAGACGGCGAGGACGGCAAGGACGGAGAAGACGGTGATGATGGCGAAGACGGCGAGGATGGTGATGATGGCGAAGACGGCGAAGACGGCGAGGACGACGAAGACGGTGATGATGGCGAAGATGGCAAGGATGGCGAGAACGGTGATGATGGCCAAGACGGCGAAGACGGCGAAGACGGCAAGGACGGAGAAGACGGCAAGGACGACGAGAATGGCGAGGACGGAGAAGACGGTGATGATGGCGAAGATGGCAAGGATGGCGAAGACGGCAAGGACGGAGAAGACGGCAAGGACGACGAGAATGGCGAGGACGGAGAAGACGGTGATGATGGCGAAGACAGCGAAGACGGCGAGGATGGTGATGATGGCGAAGATGGCGAAGACGGCGAGGATGGTGATGATGGCGAAGACGGCGAGGACGACGAGAACGGTGAAGACGGCGAGGACGACGAGAACGGTGAAGATGGAGGAGACGACGAAGACAGCGAGGACGGCAACAACGGCGAGAACAACAACGAAGAGAACAGCAACAACGGCGAGAACAACAACGAAGAGAACAGCAACAACGGCGAGAACAACAACGAAGAGAACAGCAACAACGGCGAGAACAACAACGAAGAGAACAGCAACAACGGCGAGAACAACAACGAAGAGAACAGCAACAACGGCGAGAACAACAACAATGCCCAGGACGGTACCGATGATAAGGATGTCAATAATGGAAACGACAGGGGCAGCAACAGTACCACCAACGATAAAAACACCAATTCCAGTAATGACAGCAATAGTGACAACAGCTAACGAAAGCCGCGAGCTACCGATCGAAGTATGAGGTAACCCGACTCGATTCGACGTCGCTCTTCGTTACATCCGTTTTTGAAATGGATGGGAGATTACATAGTGTGAGCTATCCGAAAATAAAAAAGAGAGGGATCGAGAACGATACCGACGACTACCCTGAGCAGCTGGAATAGCAACTCTCGTGAGCGAAACCGGTTGAATCCGCACGCTCTAAACGAACAGTGCGTTCGACGATAGTAGGTGCCCGCGCACAGAACCTCGAGCAGGCTAAATCGTTGAGGGGGCGCTGTAACGGCACGGTTCCTCTCCCGTCGGTCGGCTCTCTTTCGAGTTCCATCGAGCGCGGCGACTTGCTGGTGTCACCAGGACCCGGTATACGGCGGGAACGTCGAATCCAGTCGCGACTCCGATAGACAGCCCCACTATTGCCGGCGCAACGGGTTCGACCTACGCGGTGACTTCGAGCGGATGCTACCCAGTGGAAAGCCGCTGTCGATCGTTCGATTGGCACGAGTCCCACCGTTTTAGACGGTAAAATTCGTGGCGCCATCGAGTTTCGTCGACCCGGACGATGCGTCGTCGCGTCGACGCGGGAACCGACGAGATGATCCGAAGATGATATACTTCGGTACGGGTGTACCGCTCGTCCGTGATGGATCGTTCTTCCACGTCACCCAGGCGACTCCACCCGAGAATAGCGAGTCGTCACGAGTTAGACCGATGAGATAGGGCCGTCGTGTACCTCCTGAACTCATTTGGCCCCGTACGAAACAAGTAGAGTTTTTATCCTCTCGCTTGCATTCTGCGAGCAGATGCACGTTGCGTTCGTCTCGTTCGAAACGGTTCATCACCGCGACACCGAGACGAACCAACAATTCCGGACCGTCCTCGAGATTCTGAGCGAACGCGGCCACGACGTTCACTGTTACTGCGCTGGATTCTGGGCCGGCGACGGTTCGACGCTCGAGCAGGACGGCATCACCTACCATGCAGTTTCGACTGGTCTCGATGCACGGAGTTCGTTCTATTTGCGACTTCCGTTCGTCCTCGCGGCGGCGAACCCTGACGTGATCCACGCCGCCGCACAACCGCCGGGTCAGATCCTTGCAGCCCGATGGGGGGCGACGCTCGCACGTGCCCCGCTGCTCGTCGAGTGGTACGGCGACGGAGGAATTGACGACACGCGGTGGACGCGGCTTGCGACGGGGAGGCCCGACCGTATCGTCACCCCCTCGGAACTCGTCGGGACGTGGGTCCGAGAACTCGGAGCCGACGGCGATATCGTCGAGACGATCTCGAACCCGATCGATCTTGAACTGATCCGAGACGTCGAACCGGGCGAGGAAGTCGACGTGATATACGCCCGGCGACTCGACGACGGGGCCAACCTCGAGAGCCTGCTGCTGGCCCTCGCCGAACTTCGAGACCGGGACTGGTCCGCGACGGTCGTCGGTGACGGACCCGAACGGGAGACCTACGAGCGACTCACGCGAGACCTCCGGATCGAAGACCGCGTGACGTTCCTCGGTAATCTAACACTCGAGGACCGGATCGCGGTCTACCGCGGGGCGCACATCTTCGTCCAGACGGCCGAACACTGTGTCTTTCCGACGGAAATGCTCTGGGCGCTCGCCGCCGGTTGCGTCGGCATCGTGGAATATCACGCAAACTCGAGCGCTCACGAACTCGTCGAAGGCTGGAACCGTGGATTCCGGACCACCAGCGAGGCCGAACTGGGCGAGGCCATCCTCGCGGCGGGCGATCTCGAACGCCGCGAATTCGACGATCGGTTCGCCGACTACGACCGGTCGTCCGTCGCCGAGCGGTATCTCGAGTTGTACCGGGCGCTTCTGGAGGATCGCGGGATTCTGTGAACCGCCTCGGGGCCAAGTCGGTCGAGAATCTTCCATTCTCGTGACTGAGCGAATCGAAGATTCGCGAGGTCCGCGAAACCGTTGGTTTCGCTTGATCACGGAAATCGGAGATTTTCGAACGACCCCGTGGCATTCGGCCTGCTCCGCCTGTAGAACCGTCGAATCACGACGGTGCGAGAGACGGTTCAGTTTTCAAACGACGGTCGACGTTTCAGTAGGGGTACTTATATGTCGATTCGAGAGAGAATCGGGCTATGGTCGACACCTGCGAGTTCTGTCGGCTCGTTGCCGGAGAGAGACCCGCACACGTACTTTGCGAGGACGAGCAGACGGTCGCGTTTCTCGACCGCCGTCCAGCAGTACGGGGTCACAGTCTGGTCGTTCCACGCGCCCACGAAGCGGAGATTCTGACGATAGACGAGGGGGCTTCGATGGCCGTTTTCGAGACGGTTCGAACCGTCACGAGCGCTCTGGAGGAAGCACTCGACCCAGACGGATTCAGCATCTTTCACACCAGCGGGCCGCTGGTCGGGACCGTCGAACACGCACACGTTCACCTCGTTCCCCGCTTTGATGGCGACGACGTGTCGTTGTCCCTGTCTCGGAGCCAACTCGATCCCGACGAGGCCGCAGCGCTGACGGCACGCCTCCGATCCGCCCTGTAACGCGACTCGCGACTCGAGATTCGGCGACTGTCGAGAAACGACGATTCGGAGCTACAGATCGAATTTCGCGGCCGCTGTCTCCATGTCTTTGTCGCCGCGACCGGAGAGGTTCACGAGGATGGTGTCGTGATCGCCCGCCTCGGCCAGTTCGATCGCGCGAGCGATCGCGTGGCTGGACTCGAGGGCGGGGACGATGCCCTCCGTTTCGCTGAGCTCCCGGAAGGCGGCGAGTGCCTCGTCGTCGGTGACGCCCTGGTACTCGCAGCGACCGACGGCGCGGAACATCGCGTGTTCGGGGCCGACGCCGGGGTAGTCGAGTCCTGCGGAGACGGAGTGGACTTCGACGTCGTCGTCGATGACGCGGGTCTTCATTCCGTGAAGGACGTCGTCTTGTCCCTTCGCGAGTGGAGCAGCGTGCCGGCTCGAATCCGATCCCTCGCCCCCGCCTTCGGCACCGTAGAACTCGACGTCGTCGTCGCGGAAGGCGTGGAAGAGACCGATCGCGTTCGAGCCGCCGCCGACGCAGGCGACTGCGGCGTCGGGCAGTGCTCCCGTCCGCTCCTGGATCTGTTCGCGTGCTTCCCGACCGATGACGCTCTGGAAATCACGAACCATTCGCGGGAACGGGTCCGGGCCGACGACGCTGCCGACCAGGTAGTGCGTGTCGTCGACGTTCTGGGCGAAGTCCTCGAGCGCCGCGTCGACGGCGTCAGCCAGTCCTTCGTCGCCGCGGGTGACCTCGTTGACCTCGGCGCCCATCAGCCGCATCCGGAAGACGTTCATCTCCTGGCGCTCGACGTCTTTTTTCCCCATATAGATCTCCGTCTCCAGGTCGAGCAACGCGCCGACCATCGCCGTCGCGGTGCCGTGTTGGCCCGCGCCGGTTTCCGCGATCAGCCGGTTTCGGCCCGCCCGCTTTGCGAGCAGCGCCTGCCCGAGACAGTTGTTGATCTTGTGTGCGCCGCCGTGGAGCAGATCCTCGCGCTTGAGGAAAATCTCCGCGCCGTAGCGTTCGCTCAGGTTGCGCGCGTAGTACAGGGGGCTGGGTCGGCCGGCGAACTCTTCGAGGAGGCCGCGCAGTTCCGATTGGAACGCCTCGGTTTCGCCGACTTCGTCGTACGCCGTCGCCAGTTCCTCGAGCGGCTCCCGAAGCGGCTTTGGAACGTGTCTCCCACCATATCCTTCGAACTCTCCGTTGGACATATGCCGCTGGTTGCGCGCATACCGACAAATATGTTCTGTGCCACGGTCGTGTCAGCGCCAACTCTGACGAATTTTCCGCCGTTCTAACATTGGGGAAAATATTGCGCCTCTCTCCGACTGCTCTTTTCAGCCCGCTCGCGTCGCGTCAGAGATGCAGATCGAACGCGAAAGCGACTCGATCAGAACAGAACGGTCAGGATCGTTAGCGAGAGGCCATTTCCGACGAATAAGGCGAGCAGAACGACGACGGCCGGCGTTAGCCCGGTGGACCGGAGCTCGGAGAGTCGAATTTCGGTTCCGAGGCCGACGAACGCCAGCAGGAACAACCAATTGGAGACGTTCTCGATCGACGCCTGCTGGGCCGCCGTGAAAACGCTCAGACTCGAGAACGGCCTCGATTGACACCGAAACACCCATGAAAACGATCCCAGCGCCGAGCCACAGTTTGTGCGTGGCGAGACCCGGTTTGATTCGGGGCGGAATATCGACGACGTTCGTTATGACAAACCCGAGCGCGATGCGAACAGCAGATGGTTGAACCCGAGCAACTGCGCGACCGCTCGGGCGAGAAACGCACCGAGACAGCGCGCGATGATCCCCGGTAGGAGACGACGAACGTCCATCCCGTCACCAGGGGATCTGTAATTCGAACGCCATACCCAGCACGACGATCGCTCCCCCGACGACGACGCTTTTCCAGTCGCGTTCCAGCGCCGACCAGCGGTCGATAACGATGCCGATGTTCGACCACGATCCGTCGCTCGACATGTGTTAGGATTCCGAACGTCGTTACAGTTAATTGATACCGATACTGTCCGAGATACCGGCAAATAATGCCGACAAGCTACCACAGACGCTCGGATACGACGGGGTAGTCGAGCCCGGTGGCCTCTCCACTCGAGTGACCGAGGCCGAACGTCGGCAGCGCGTGACCGCAGTTGCGGGTTGGATGGGTGAATTCCGGCTTGACTCGACCATCGGAGGGATGCTCGAGAACCGAGAGCGGCCTGACCGGACTCGGACGGGACTGGCAGCCGAACGAATCGATGGAGCGACGCACTCGAGGGGTGACGCTCCCTCGGTCTAAAGGGAAATACACTCGCTCGCGAGTACCTCTGGGAGAGTCTGGACGGACTGACAACGACGAACAATCGCGCGGTCCGAGTTCGGTGACGATGCTCGTCTCACTTCTCAGCGATCGACGCTCCCGAGGACGATGTCGAGGCTTCCCAGCGACGCGATCAGGTCAGGGACGTACTCGTTTTCGGCCATCTCGGGCAACGCCGCGAGGTTGTGAAAACACGGACTGCGGATCTTGAATCTGGCCGGCGAATTCGAACCATCCGCGCGGATGTAAATCCCGAGTTCGCCCTTCGCGCTCTCGACGGCGCGGTAGGTTTCGGTTCCCGCGTCGGGTTTCAGCGTCCGCGGGACGTTGCTCTGGACCGTTCGCTCGTCTTCGGGCCAGTCTGCGACGAGATCGAGACACTGTTCGATGATCTTCGCCGACTCTTCGACTTCGCGCATTCGGACGAGGACGCGCGCGTGGTTGTCACAGGTGTCTTCCGTCACCACGTTCCACTCGAGGTGCTCGTAGTAGCCGTACGGATCGTCACGACGGACGTCGTAATCGATGCCGGAGCCCCGTGCGACCGGGCCGGTACAGCCGTAGTCCTTTGCGACCGCGGGCTCCAGAACGCCGGTGTCGATCGTTCGCAACTGGAAGATGTCGTTGCCGGTCAGGAGGTCGTGGTACTCGTCGACCTTCGCGGGTAACTCGTCGAGGAAATCCCGGCACTTTTCGATGAACTCCTCGCGGGGTTCGGGAAGATCCCAGCAGACGCCGCCGAGACGGAAGAAGTAGAACATCATCCGCTGGCCGGTTAGATCCTCCAAAATGTCCTGGACGACCTCACGGTCGCGCATGGCGTACTGAAAGATGGCGGTGAAATCGCCGTAGACGTCCAGTGCGAAGGTCCCGAACGCGAGGAAGTGGCCGAGCAGGCGCCCAAATTCGGTCGCCATCGTCCGCAGGACTTGTGCGTAGGCAGGTACCTCGATGTCGGCGATGTCCTCTATCGCACGGGCGACCGCCCACTCGTTGGGAAGGTTTGCCGTGTAATCCCAGCGGTTCGAGTACGGAATGATCTGGTGGCGATAGGTCCCGTTCTGACACATCTGCTCCTCGCACCGGTGAAGATAGCCGATATCTGGCTGAACGGCTGCGACCGTCTCGCCGTCCAGCACCGTCTCGAGGTGGAGCACGCCGTGGGTCGCCGGGTGGTGTGGGCCGATGTTGAGCAGCATCGTCTCCGACTCGCGATCGCGATGGTCCGCCTGGAGCGGGTTCGCGTGCTCTGCGTACCGAACGACCTGCGGTTTGTCCTGATCGTACTCGAGCGCGAGCGGATGGCCCAGCCACGACTCCGGAAGGAGAATCCGCCGGAGGTCGGGGTGACCATCGTATTCGATCCCGACGAGGTCGTAGGCCTCTCGTTCGTGCCAGTCAGCGGTTCGGAAAATCGGTTCGGCGGACTCGCAGGTGGGGTCGTCGGTCGGAAGCGGGACGACCAGCGTCACCTCGTGTGTGCGCTGGTCGTACTTCGTCATGTGGATAATCGACTCGTAGCGATCCGCATACTGCTGGGCCGTGAGACACGAGAGGTGATCGAACCCCGCTTCGTCGCGTAGCAGGCGGAGTACCTCCTGAACCTCGTCCGGCCGGATCACGAACGCCGGTGCGTTCTCGTGGTCGTCCCGCCCGATCGCGTGTTCGGTGAGAAGGGCCTCGAGTTCGGTCTCGTCGGCACCTTCGTCGCGCCGGTGGTCGTATTCCGGATCGATTTCGCGTTCGGGCACTGGTGTCTCGCTCATTGCGTTCTCCTCGCCACGCTCGTGGCGCGTCTCAGCTAGCCTACCGGAGACGCGGAAATGAGGGTTTTCCCGCTTCGGGGTGACTCTCCCTCGAGCCGGAACGACGATCCTTTCTTCCAGCGAAACGGTTTATGTATGCCGACGCACGTAGGGTGGACTATGACTCGCGGGATCGGTTGGTTCGACGCGTTCCGAGAGGTCGCTCCGGACTGGAGCGTCGTCCTGCTCGGGCTCGTCACGCAACTCGGCGACGTCTGGTTTCTCGGATTGCTCGTCGGTATCGTCTACTGGACGGACAGGTCCGACCGCGACGAAGCCGCCGCTATCGTCGGAATCACCCTCTCCGGTTTATCGCTCATTACGGGATTGAAAGCAGTCTTCGCACTCCCACGGCCGGAACGAGTGCTCGTCGAAACCGGGACGCTGCCGGAACTGACGCGGCCACTGTACGAGGCGACCGCGACGGCCACCGGATACGGGTTTCCGAGCGGTCACGCGCTCATGTCGACGGTCGTCTACCTGAGCCTGGCCGAGTACTGGTCCGTCAGCACGCGCCGTCGACGGTACCTCGGTGCTGGCGCGATCGTGACGGCCGTCTGCCTCTCGCGCATCGGACTCGGCGTCCACTATCTCGTCGACGTCGTCGCGGGTGTCGGTGCCGGAGCGGCGTTGCTGCTTCTCACCTGGCCACTACTGAACCGGTATCCTGCGTCTCGCGCCACGATCGGTTTCACGCTCGCGGTCGGACTTGCCACCGTCACACTCATCGTCTCTCGGGCGACTCCCGACGCTGTGCTGTTGTTCGGCGCATCACTCGGCGCGTTCGCCGGCTGGCAACTTGCCCTTCTCGCTCGAGCGCGGGAAGAAGGCCGCGGGCCGATCAGATCAAACCGGCTACTCACTGCAAGAGCGATCGTCGCACCCCTCGCGGTGGGCGTTCTCGTTGTCATCACTGCGTACTCCGGTCCCGTTTCGCTTGCCTTTCGGAGTATCACGCTCGGCGCAGCCGCCGCCACGTTCGTCGCGGTCCCCGTCATCTCCCGAAGCGAGCAGGTCCGAAACCGCGGACGGCAGGCTCCATCCGGCTCACAGTAAGCCGATCTCCTGTACGATCGTGACTGTTACTGTTCGCCTTCGTCCGTATCGCCACCGTCATCCCCATCGTCTGCGTTACCCTGGTCGTCCGCATCGTCTGCGTTACCCTGGTCGTCTCCATCGTCTGCATCGCGTTCGCCGTCCGCATCGTCTCTGTCCGGCTCCGAATCGTCTTCGGTCGGCGGATCGACCTTCATGTGGGAGGCGTCCTCCGCGGGGCTTGCTTCCGGTTCTGTCCCTTCCGTCTGCGTCGGCTGGGCCTGTTCGGAACTCGGTCCCGTCGCCTCGCTCTCTTCGTCCGCCATCGCCGAATTCGAGACGTCAACTGCGACTTCGGCGTCAGTGTCGCGCCGGGGATCGGTTTCTTCTGCTTCGATGCCCGGCCTCTGTCGCGGCTCTTCGTCGGCTTCCTCGGTGTACTCGATGTCGGACTCCGCTGTTCTGGACTCGCCGATCTCGGGCTCGTCTGCGATCTCCCCGTCCGGCTCGATCTCGGAGACGCGGCCGGAATCGATCCGGTTCGCCGCGGAAGCGGCTTCATCCGACGTTTCCTTCCCCTCGGTCCCGCCTTCGACCTCCGGGACGTCGGCGGCCTCGCTCGAGCGACGCTTTCGAAAGCCGAGCCCGATCAGCCCGATGCCAGTGATGCCAAGCAGCATCGCTCGCGTCCGATTCTCGATACGCGAGCGGATCGCGGCAAGCACCAGCAGGCCGCCACCGACTAACGGCAGCGTTCCGCTCGCCACTCCGACGGTCGCTGGGGAGGCCGCGTCGTCCGTTCCCGTCGGGACGTCATCCCCCTCGAGATCGGTGACGTCGTCGAGACGATTCGTCGAACCGTTCGTCGCCGTATCGTGATCGTGGTGGTCAGTCATCGAATGCACTCCGAGCGACGCATCAGTGGCTGCTCACGCCGAACGGCCCACCGGCGTCGACTCGGTGGCGCTACGCCGTCCCGTCGGATGAAGATTCGACCGGCAACTGAATACCCGACCCCGGACATCGACACCCATTCCAGCGTCGTTTGCTGAATTCTCGGGACGGCGGCGCTGGGCATCGTCGCTTCCACTCGAGTGAAACGACCCTCCCGCCAGAGACGTTTCGGGCCGAAATTACGCAGATCGACGATTTGCGCCCAACCAGTCGGCGATATCCCGGATTATCCCCCTGCATACTCCGGGGTTGTGACCTTCCGCACGTGACGTGGATGGAAGGTATATGTCGGAATCCAACGGACGTGACGGTGAGTCACATCGTATTGTGCGGAACGTTGTTTTCGTCGTACTCGATACGGCTCGAGCCAGAAGCGTTGGCAACCGAACCGATACGGGCGATCGGGCCGTGATTGAGTCCGGCCGTGCCGGAACGGACCGCTCTTCGGACGATCGGATCGTCTCGAGTACCGAGGGAACGGATGCGAACCCGACGCCGACCCTGAGCCGACTTGCAGCCGAGGGAACAGCGTTCACGAACGCGTTCGCGACTGCCCCCTGGACGTTGCCCTCCCACGCGTCGTTTTTCACCGGGACGTACCCCTCCGAGCACGGTACGCACGGCGGCCACACCTATCTCGAAGATGAGCTTCGAACCCTCCCCGAGGCGTTCGCCGACGCCGGACGTCAGACGGTCGGCGTCTCGAACAACACCTGGATAACCGAGGAGTTCGGTTTCGAGCGCGGGTTCGACGACCTTCGGAAGGGCTGGCAGTACATCCAGACAGACGCCGATATGGGGGCAGTCGTCCGCGGCGAGGATCTTCGGGAGAAAATCGTCGCAACTCGAGATCGGCTCTTCGACGGCAACCCGTTCGTCAACGCGGCCAACATCCTCTACAGTGAGTTGCTACAGCCACCCGGCGACGACGGTGCTGCTCGGTCGACGGACTGGGTCGCCGACTGGCTCGAGAATCGGACCGACGACCAGCCGTTTTTCCTGTTCTGTAACTTTATCGAGCCCCACGTTCAGTACGATCCGCCGAAGGAGTACGCAGAACGGTTTCTCCCCGACGGCGCCAGTTACGACGCCGCAACCGCGATCCGTCAGGACCCTCGCGCCTACGACTGCGAAGACTACGACATTTCCGATCACGAGTTCGCCCTGCTCCGCGGCCTCTACCGGGCCGAACTCGCCTACGTAGACCACCAGGTCGGTCGCCTTCGGGCCGCCCTCGAAGCTGCGGGCGAGTGGGACGACACCCTGTTCGTCGTCTGTGGCGACCACGGCGAACACATCGGCGAACACGGCTTTTTCGGCCACCAGTACAACCTCTACGATACGCTGTTGCACGTCCCGCTGGTCTGTCACGGTGGCGCCTTCACCCGCGGTGGGCGACGCGACGACCTGGTCCAGTTGCTCGACCTCCCCGCCACGATGCTCGAGGCGGCCGGAATCGACGATCCGGAATTGCGCCAGCAGTGGTCGAGCCGTTCGTTCCATCCCGATTCCGACACGGAGCCCCGCGACGCCGTCTTCGCGGAGTACGCCGCTCCGCAGCCGTCGATCGAACGCCTGGAAAACCGCTTCGGCGAGATTCCCGATCGGGTCCGGGCCTTCGACCGACGGCTGCGGGCGATCCGTACGGACGAGTACAAGTACGTCCGCAGCGACGACGGCTTCGAGCGCCTCCACCGCGTTTCGACCGACCCGCTCGAGGAAACGGATATCAGCGACGACGACCCACAGCGCGTGCGGACGCTTCGTCGTCGGCTCGAAGAGCAGTTTGACCCTCTCGGTGAGGCCGGCGAGACGGGTGACGTAGCGATGCGAGAGGGAACGAAAAAGCGGCTGGCGGATCTGGGCTATCTTTGACATCCTCCCCGCCCTAAAGGGTGAGGGTTCCCCGAAGGGGATATTCAGGTTGCGCGTTTCCTCGGTTCTCACGTACGCTTTCGCGTGGAACGTCGAAGGTCGCCACCGAGTTGTGACCAACGGTGTGCTTTTCAGCGCGTGTAGCCCTGTCAATGGGGCCTTCCTCCCCACATACAGCGGGCCTAATCGGCGAGAGCATCCGTTCGTTTACATCGAAAACAGCGCGATAATCCACGACTTCAGTCGAGGGAGAAGTCGACACGGGTGAATCGCGTCACTCGCCCCGACCCAGCGTGCGCTACCGTACGCGGATTCGTCGGTCGCGCGAAACGTCGGTCGGTATGAAACGTACATTTGTGCACGCGGAGATGTTTCGACCCATCGTCGAAACGCGGTCCCGTGTCTACCCCCTCGCCTCCCGAAACGGCGTCGTTCCCGTTTCCGATACAGATCGTCTACGACGGACCGGCCGACCGTCTTCGCGTCGTCGTCGACGTCGCCCCAGCCGACGCCGCCGATCTGACGGTTCAAGTCGGCTCGAGTCGTATCCGAATCGCTGTCGACTGCGACGACGATATCGCCGAACGTGTTCTCACGCCGCTTCCCCGCGATCTCGTCTTCGGCGGAGATCGTGAGGCGATCTACAACAACCGCGTTTGTACCATTTCACTCGAAACGCGGTCCCGCGGTCGCCACCGCGAGAACGGTGCTTTCAGACGACGGTGACTGTTGCCTTCGACGGGCGGACAGTGGCGACTCGCGATTCGCGACCGGTCAATCTACAGATAGGCAGTGGCGGAATCCGGGTGGCTCGACCGGTACTCGCTTGCTCTGCTTTGATCCGTCGAGCCACCGACTTCTCGGAACGAAATGGCTGACGACTACCACACGAAGGACGATTTCGCAGACCAACTCGAGATCGACGAGTCCCGCTTCGATCAGGCCCCGGACGACGAGACGATAGAGACCGTCGTCTCGAACGTCGAGGATCGAAACATCGAGGTCCACGTCTTCGACGACGGCGATGCGGCGCGCGAGCACCTCCGCGACCAGATACCGGACGGCAAAGCGGTGATGGACGGTCACTCGACGACGCTCGAGGAGATCGGTTTCACGGACGATCTCGAGGCCGAAGACGGGTTCGAGTACCTCGGAAACCGGGTACAAGAGAGGGATGACGACGAGGAGCGATACCGGATGCGACGGGAGGCCACCACCGCCGACGTTTTCGTCGACAGCGTCAACGCGATCGCCGAGACCGGCGAATTGCTCGGGGCCAACGCGCTCGGTAACGCCGTCGGCGCGTGGCCGTTCGGCGCGGAGACGCTGGTGCTGGTCGGCAGTACGAACAAAATCGTCGACGACTGGCAAACAGCCGTCGAGCGGGTACGCGAATTCGCGTATCCGCTCGAGGACGCCCGTGCACAGGAGGTGTACGGCCAGGGGAGCGTCATCGGGAAGCTCGTCTCACTCGAGTACGAGCGGGTCGACGACCGGACCCAACTGGTGTTGATCGACGAGCCCCACGGTTTCTAGCGGTCGTCGACGGTTTCTAGCGGCTGTCGACGGTTTCTAGCGGCTGTCGACGGTTTCTAGCGGCTGTCGACGGTTTCTAGCGGCTGTCGACGGTTTCTAGCGGCTGTCGACGGTTTTCAGCGGTTGGCGTCATTCGGAAGGGAAGCGGATGACGCTCTGACAGGAGCCGGACACCGAACGATTCGGAAGAGGATGTCGGTCGGAGTATCACCACGCCGGACCCGAATTCCACCTCGGCGGTCGCCTGCCTGCAGTACGTTTTTGCTCGCCAGTCCGATAGACGGATTCGAGCAGCCACGCACGTCGACCAATGGCTACCCACAACGCGCGTTCCGAGGATGGATTCGTCCCGTTCTTTCGCCGCTACACGAAGACGTGGATCCACGCGGTCGCGACGGCTGGCCTGACCGCGTTCGGAACGCTGACCATCGTCAACCGCTGGTTCGTCGTCCTCGCGCTCGCCTCGTACGTTCTGCCGCCGATCGTTCTGTATTTACGGGGGCGGTCGGCCGGTCGAATGCGCGACGCCGCCGGCCGAGAGGCGGCGAGGGGGACGGGCAATGGAGAGACGACGGTCGGCGATCGAGAGCCGACCGCGAGGGCGAACGATGGACGGACGGGGAAAACACCGGTATCTACTGGGACGGCAGCGGGACGGGAACCGGCCGACGAGACTGCTGATCGGACAATCGACCGAACGGGGGACCGCGGGACGGGAAGCGAGCAACTCGAGCGCGGTGTCGCGGAGGCCAACGCCGGTGCCGACGATGCTGGCGGTGAGGGTGCGACCGCGGCAGAGCACGCGGATCACGACGCCGGACAAAGCCGAAACGGTGCGAGTGCAGCCAGCGGGACGGACGACCGCGACCGACCGAGAGGGTGGCACGTCGTCGACGCGCCGACAGAGGTGACGCTCAGGGACGTCAGCGTTACTGCATCGGGGGCGGTCTACGCAGCTGGCGATGACGGAAGAGTGATCGCTGAGCATCGGAGCGACGCCGACGGGGAGAATGAGTGGGTAATCGTCCTCGAAGAGGGGCCGTCCGCAGCGGGAGCCGACCTTCGCGGGGTCGACGCGACGGCCGACGGCGATGCGATCTGGATCGCCGGCGACGGCGGCGCGGTGGCCCGTATCGAGACCGATACCGGCCGTCACACGGACTATTCGGCTCCCGCGGGGATCACGGCCAACTGGCTCGGAGCGGCCGTCGGCGGGACCAGCGGAGACGAGACCGTGTTACTGATCAACGGTTCCGGTGCGGTCTGTCGCGGGCGCTACCGCGACGGGGACCTCTCGTGGACCGACCCCGTCAAACCCGGCGGCGGCTCGAGTCTGACCGGAATCGCCCTCGCCGACGCGTCGATCGGCTACTGCTGTGACACGAACGACGGTGTCTTCGAGACGACCGACGGCGGGGACTCGTTCGACCGCGTTGGACTCGAGGGCGCGGACGGTACGCTCGAAGCCGTCGCGACGCTGGGTCGAGACGACTGTCTGGTGAGCGCGGACGACGGCGTCGTCCACCGTCACGACACGGGGACGTGGACGCCGGAGCGGGTCGCCGATGGCGCGCTACCCGGGCTCGCCTGGCGAGAGGGGGAGACGATCGCCTGCAGCGCGGACGGGGAAATATATGAACGATCTGCGGCGGCCGACTGGGAACGGGCTGCTGTGGACGCAGCGGGAACGCTTCTGGCTGTCTCGGTCAACTCCGATGACGGGCGGGCGGTCGCAGTCGGTGCGGACGGAACGATCGTCGACAGGCGTTGATTTGATCGGCAACGAGGTCGGTCAGTGTGTGTTCGATCTCCCCGAGGTGCCACGCCCTCCGGTTCCTCGCTCGGTGCGGTGCGTCACAGTGGACTGCCTCGGCGGAAGCCAGTTCGGATACGCTCGGTTGACTGTCGAACGCACGGACCAGTTTGTCAACGTGTCTAACTCGGCGTATTCAAGGCGAACTAGTATTCCGCTCTCGAGCGAACCGACAATCATCACGACCCCACAGCGAGGCGTCTCCAGTTCGCCTCGCAGCCGGGCGTGAACCCAGCCTCGACCATGAACGCACCTCTCCGAACGGCGACACGGTACACCGTCCGAACGTTCGCACCCGACGATCGAGCGGCGTTCCTGTCGCTGTACGAAACGGTGTTCGGTCACGACAGAAGCCCGCGCTGGTTCCGCTGGAAGTTCCGGGAGAATCCCTACGTCGATCACGTTCCGATCATCGTGGCGACGTCCGACGGTGATCCCGTCGGCTTCCGGTCGTTTTTCGCCCAGCAGATGCGCATCGGCGGGACCGTTCGAACCGCGTTCCAGCCGTGCGACACGATGGTCCATCCCCGCCACCGCGGACGTGGCCTGTTCGGACGGATGAACGAACATGCCATCGAGCGGTACGCCAACGGGTCGCCGTCGTTTTTCTTCAACTTCCCGAACGAGAATTCGAAGCCGGGCAATCTAGCCCACGGCTGGCAGGAGATCGGGACGGTGCCTGCCTACTATCGGCTGCAAAACCCCGCCGACGCTCTCGAGCGGCGGACTAACACCGACCCGTCGTCGGACGGTACCGACGGACGGTCGGTCGATACTCGACGTGCTGATGGCGACCGACGGCTCAGCGATGGTCGTCTGACCAGTGCGTTCACGGACATGCTCGAGGACACGATTACGCGAATTCACCGCGCCGGCGACCGACTGCTCGTCGATTCCGAACCCGGTCTCGGAATCGAGTACTACGAGACGCCGCCGACCGGCACCCTCGCGGCGATCTATCGGCGATCGATCCCCCCCGAAATTCACACCAACCGGACTGCGGCTTTCTACCGCTGGCGGTTCGCAAATCCGGCACAGACGTATCTGACCTACGTCGCTCGCCGCGACGGCGAGCCGGTCGCCGCGCTCGTCGTCTCGAGCGGCGTCGACCGCGCGCGAATCGTCGAGACGCTGCCGCGGTCGATCGAACCCGAGGAGGCGCCACTCAACCAACTCCTCGTGGCAGCGATGGACGATTTCGCGGACCGTCGCTATGTTACCGCGTTCGGAGAGACGGTACCGTCTCCGCTCAGGTACCGGTTCTACCCGGACACCCGACTACCGCTGTCGGCGTTCGTCCGACCGACGTCACGAACCCTCCTCGCACGCGATCTCGGCGACGGCCTCGACCTCGAATCCAGTCCGATCGAGGCGTGGACGTTCTCGCGTCTCGACCTGGATACCACCTAACGGAACTCGATCGAAACGGTCGTGGAGGTAATCGAACCGCCAAGACCGAGGACGTATCGGACACTGTTATTGCCGTCGAACTCGGAGTGACACCAGTGAGCGATCGAGGCGAGGGAACCGACCAACCGGACCGCTGTCGGCTGTGCGGGACTGTACTCTCGCAGTCGGCGGGCCAGTCGATATCGGACGCGTTCTGTTCGACCGGCTGTCGCGACATCGCTGCCGAGTACGGGACGAGCAGCGGCGCTGATCGCGGTACTGCCGGTGGCGATACCGGCGATGACGGCGGGAACGACCTCGAGACCCGGACGTCAGATCCGGAATCGATCGACGATACCGACCGGGGAGGAAGCGGGCCAGACGGGACTGTCACAACCTTCTTCCGGGTTGACGGTATGCACTCGGCGACCTGCGAAGCCTTCCTCGAGTCCGTCGCCGAGGGATGCGACGGCGTGACCGAGGCCGAGGCGAGTTACGTCACGGAAACGATCCGCGTGGATCATGATCCCGACCGAATCTCGGCGCCGGCGCTCCAAGAAGCGCTGAGCACACTCGGCTATACGGCCTACTTGCGGGAGGAGGCGACTGCCGACGACGAGACGGGTGGGACCCGGCGCTCCCGGGAGATGTCCGGCCTCCGAAAGCGCCGCGCCGACGATATGCTCGAAATGCGATACGTGGTGGGTATCGTCTTCGGATCTTTTCTCCTGTTGCCGTTCGTTGCCGTGCTCTATCCGATGTTTCTGACCGAGTTCACCGACTGGGGCGCGATCTCGCACTTCGAGAACGCCTTCACCGGCTTCACCGGGACACTGTATCTCCCCCTGTTCGTCGTGCTAACAGGGGCAATTCTCTACCTGACCGGCGGCCCGGTCCTGCGAGGTGCATACGTCAGCCTGAAACTTCGGCGGCCAACCACGGATCTCCTCGCGGGGCTGACCATCGTCAGCGCGTACCTCTACAGTATCGTCATCACCGGGCTCGGCGGTAACCACCTCTACTTCGATCTGACGATCGTCGTCGCCTCGATCGTGATGGGTGCGGTCTACTACGAGACGTCGGTCAAACGCCGCGCGACGGAACGATTGACCGATCTCACGGTTTCGCAGGTCGATACCGCGCGGTTGTACGCATCGGACGGGTCGACGACCGAACTTCCCGTCTCCGATCTCGAGTCGGGCGACCGCGTGCTCGTTCGCGAGGGCGAGCGCATCCCCGTCGACGGGACGCTGGCGGAGGGCGAGTGTGCGGTCGACGAGGCTGTGGTGACGGGGGAATCACTCCCGGTCACGAAACGCGCCGGTGACGACGTGGTGGGTGGGTCGGTAGTCACGACCAACGCGGCGGTCGTCGACGTCGGCGAGCGGACGACCAGCAGCATCGAGCGACTGACGCAGGTCGTCTGGAACGTCCAGAGCGCCGACCACGGCATTACCAGACGGGCCAACGAAATCGCGGCGGTCCTCGTTCCGATCGTCCTCGCCGCCGCGGTCCTCGTCGGCGCGATCTCCGTCCTCGTCGGCCCGAGCGTGTCGACCGCCGCGATGGCCGTTCTCATGACGTTCATGGTCGCGAGTCCCTGGGCGCTCGGCTTCGCGACGCCGTATACCGTCGCGACGAGCCTGCAGGAAGCCCTCGACCGCGGGATCGTCGTCTTCGACGAGACGATCTTCGAGCGCCTGCGTGCGGTCGATATCGTCGTATTCGACAAAACCGGGACGCTCACGACCGGTGAGATGAGCGTCCACGATGCCGACGCGCCGGCCGACTTGCTCGAGGCTGCTGCGGTCCTCGAGCAGCGCGCGGCCCATCCTGCGGCGGCGGCGATCGCCGATGCGTTCGACGGCCCAGACCAGTACCCCGACGGAGAGGGTTACCGCGACCGCGCCGGTGACGACGATGCAGGCGATGCAACCCGCGCGGACGGCGGTTCGGCCACGTCAGGCGAGGTGGAAGTCCGGGACTTCCACACCCACGCGACCGGCGTCGAGGGGACCGTCGATGGTCGGACGGTGCTCGTCGGTCACCCCGACCTCTTCCGCGATCGCGGCTGGGCGCTCACCGCGGCGCTCGAGACCCGAATCGAGGACGCTCGAGCAGCCGGGCGACTCCCGGTCGTCGTCGGTCGAGACGGTGAGGCAGAAGGGATCGTGATCGTCGGAGACGAACCCCGTGGTGGATGGGAGGAAACGATCGCGACGTTGGACGAGGACGGGGTCGACGTCGTGGTGCTGACCGGCGACGATGGAACGGCAGCCGACGTCTTCGATCGGCATCCGTCCGTCGAACACGTTTTTGCCGGCGTTTCGCCGAACGGAAAGACGGCAGCAATCGGGCGGATGAGAGCCGGCAATCGGGTAGCGATGGTCGGCGACGGGACGAACGACGCACCCGCACTCGCCGCGGCGGATCTGGGTATTTCGCTGGGCAGCGGCACTGCACTTGCCGCCGACGCGGCCGACGTCGCGATCGCCCACGACGACCTCGCTGCCGTGGCACGGGCGTTCGCGCTGGCGTCGGCAGCCCGAACGCGAATCGAGCAAAACGTCGGCCTCGCGTTCGGTTACAATGCGATCGCGATCCCCGCCGCGGTCCTCGGAATCGTCAATCCGCTGGTGACCACCGTCGCCGTCGTGGCGGGAACCCTGCTCATCGTCGGGAACGCCGAGCGGTCACTCACCGACGAGTGAGCGTCGCTGACGGTCAGCTATCCACGTTTCTGCCCCTGTCTCCGCTCTCGTTTCTGCCCCTGTCTTCGCTTTCGTTTCCGTCCCCTCGATCGAGGGCCCCCCACGAGACGGTCCGTTCGACGCGAATCAAGATAACCGGACAGTCGCCGAGATCGTGATCCGCATACTGGTCGTACTTGCGCTCGAGCGCGCCTGTCGCGGCGTCGTGCGGCGTCGATCCGGTCCGGTTTCGATTTGTGCTATCGGATCGGACACCGACCGCCGCATCGGGCTCGATAATCCGGGCTCGACCGCGGATCTGGACCCACGCGAGGCGCGACCAGTCCTCGCGGTAGCGATCGACTAGCAGCGTCACTCTCGAATTCGTCCGTATATTTCGAACGCGCTGGAGCTTTCGGGTCGCTTTCGGTTTCTCGTCGATCGCCGAGACGATCGCGGGGTCCGTCTCCGCCGTCGAGTCGTCGAACTCGGGGAGTGCGTAGCAGATCGGCACGACGTGAGGATTCCTCTCGTCGTCGACCGTCGCTAACGCGCCGACGCGGGTCCGTTCGAGGAACGCCTGTTCTTCGGGTGTCACGGGCGGACGGACGTTCACCGAACGGATAGAACTCACGCCGGTCCAGGCTACCGCGATACCAAGATACTCGGTCCCTGACCGTCACCCCACGCACGGATGACGGAACGGATGAATCGACGACGCGCGTACGGCGCCGTCGTCCTCGCGACGCTTTCGTATACGTGTTTGATGTTTATCTGGTTCACGCTGCCGGCTCACCTCTCGACGATTATCGACGACCTCGGATTGTCGAGTACCGAGGCCGGTATTGTTGCGGGTGCGATCCCGTTAACTTACATCCCGGTTGCGCTGTTTTCGGGAGTGATCGTCGACAGGTTCGGGCCGGGTCGGAGCCTCGCGGCCGGCGTTCTGATCTACGGCGTCGCCCAGGTGGGTCGTAGCTCCGCATCGGGCTTTCCGTCCCTGCTCGCGTGGACGCTGCTGATCGGCGTCGGCGCCACCGCCATCACCTTCGGATTACCGAAGCTAATCTCTGTGTTGTTCCCGCCCACGGAGACCGGGTTTCCGTCGTCGATCTACCTCGTCGGCGCGTCCGCAGGCACGGCTAGCGCCTTCGCTATCGGTCGCCCGATCCTCACTCCACTGCTCGGTAGCTGGCGGACGCTCTTTCTTTGGAGTGGCGCGGTTGCGATCGGCTACGGTCTCTGCTGGTTCGTCATCGCTCGGCGGCTGCGCATCGACGCTCGCAACCGTGCGTCAAACGAGGCCGACGCGGCGGATTCGTCACTCACGCTCGAGGCGATTCGACGGGACCTCACGCTCGTACTCACCCACCGCGAACTCCAGCTCGTGGTCGTCATCGGCACGATGTACCTGCTGATCGCTCACGGGATGCAAGGATGGCTTCCGACGCTACTCGAGGCCCGCGGGTATTCGGCGGATCGAGCCGGCCGGACGACCAGCCTGCTCGTTGCGGCCAACATCACCGGTGTCCTCACCGTTCCGGTGGTCGCGGACCGCTTCAGCGTACGTCGAACGGCTCTGCTCACGTGCGGTCTGGTGGCCGCTCTTGGCGTTTCGGGCGTGCTCACCAGCGGAATCGGCCTCCTACTCATCGGTAGCATCGTCGTCACCGGGTTCGGTGTCGGCGGCCTCTCTCCTCTCGTCCGTGCCATCCCGCCGGATCTCGAGGGAATCGGCGCGCGGTTGACAGGGACGGCAGTCGGGTTCATTTTTGCCGTCGGCGAAATAGGAGGATTCCTCGGCCCGGTACTCGTCGGGACGTTGCGCGACGTCACCGGATCGTACGCCCCTGGCCTCCTCGTTCTGGCTTCGGGGGGGCTCGTCGTCGCGGTGGCGGGGGGTGTTCTACGGTATCAGTACGGTGACGGCTAGCCCGGCTCACCTGCGCCGCGACCCGTCGGTCGCTGGCTCGAAGAAGTCGATCGACAGTCCCGTCTGCTCCGCTCCCAGTGCAACCGGGCAACGAACGGGGACAACGCGAATGCAGTTCTAGAGAGGAGGTCTCGGATGAATCTATCCACTCAGTCGTTCGATCGGATATTTTCCGGTCGTGACTCGATTCCACGTTCGATGGCGCAACGCTTGACGGTGAGTTCCGAATTCCGCTCCGCGTTCCCTGACGGTGTCTACGTGGGAGTTGGCGGATGCCGCGCGACGTCGATCCAGAAATCTTCGATCGCCTGCGCCATGGAGTTGAATTCCATCGGGCCGTCCGGCTTCGTGAGGTACGCATTCGCGTTCTTTTCGTAACTTTTGGTGATGTCTTCTTCAGTTTTCGAACTGGTAAGGATGAGGACAGGTGGCGGTGGATAGTCGAGTTCTTTATCGAGAGCCTCGAGAACCGCGAACCCATCGATGCGCGGGAGGTTCAAATCCAGAAGGACCAGGTCGAGGTCGGCATCCGGTTCCTCGGCGTGATGGCGATGAATATACTGTGCTGCCTGTGCCCCATCAGTAACGGTGTGGAATTCGATCTCGCTGTCTGTCGACTTGAACGCTTCTTCCGTGAGGCGGACATCACCGGGATTGTCCTCGACGAGCAGGAGGTCGATTGGTTCTTCAGGGGTGTATTCGTCCATACCATTCGTATCCGGTCTATGTGCGTAAGACATACTCCTACATGTGTGGGGTGAGCTGACCCTTGCAAGGGATGGGGATCGAGTCGTTCTCTCAGCAAACACCGTCTGGTTTCTTCTCTATTCTCGCTTTCTGTACGCACCGGCGATCGGTCGGCTCGTGGCACGATGGAACGCAGACGGTCCGTTCGGCGACCGCTGGAACCGGCTGGATCAGTCGTTTTCGGGCTCCCGGCGCGTCGGCGGCGTCTTCGAGAGGAGTTCACCCCAGCGGTCGCGGTTGTCGGCGACCCATCGGTAGGTGCGCTCCCGAAGCCGTTCGTAGTCCTCGAACTGGCGAAGAAACTCGAGGACGTCCCCCGCAGGCTTCACGACGTCGGTGCGAACGAACGCTTGTTCGATCGATGCGCCACAGGAGTACACTCCGTCGCCGGTTACCAGATGCGCACAGTCCTCGTAGTCGGTGGGCAGTCGCCCTCTCAAATCGCTATCGAGGTCGCTGAATCCGACGATTCGAAGATCAGACCGATCGTCGAAGTACTCCGCCCACCACGTACAGAAGCCGCAGTCATCGTCGTAAACGAGTGTCGTCTCAGTCATGGGTGTACAACGAACTCGAGACACAAACGCCTAACTCGAGACGGGACCGTTCGCCGGCGAGACGGGCGATCGTTCGGTCCCGGTGACCCGCTGGACGAACGATGCGTCGATTTTCCCGGAACCATTACAACGTCCGACTTCGACCACCAATTCATCGTGCCCCCTTCCGTCTTCGATCCGCGATTGCAGTTCGTCACGGTCGCAGAGACGACGCTCAGCGACATCGACGGTGAAAACGGCGAACTGCTCATCGGCGGTTATCCGGTCGAAGAACTCGCAACTCGAGCGAGCTACGAGGAAAGCGTGTTTCTCCTGCTCAACGGTCGGCTGCCGACGGCGGCGGAACTCGACGACTTTCGCTCAGGTCTCGCGAATCGACGCGGAATCTGTTCGGAGGTCCGGGCCGTACTCCAGCGTGCCGCGGCGGACGAAACGCATGCGATGGACGCACTCAGGATGGGCATCGCGACGGCGACCCTCGAGAATGCCGAGACAGACCCGCAAGCGACCGCCGAGCGCGTCGTCGCCGTCTTCCCGACGGTCGCCGCGACGTACTGGCGCTATCGGCGCGGAGCGGACCCAGTTCTGCCGAACGACGACCTCGGTCACGCCGCGAACTACCTGTACATGCTGACCGGCGAGGAGCCGGCTGAATCTGCGGTTCGCGGCCTCGAGACCTTTCTTACCACTCTGATCGATCACGGCCTCAACCCCTCGACGTTCACCGCTCGGACCGTGATGTCGACTGAATCGGACGTCGTTTCGGCGGCGACGGCTGCCGTCGGGACGTTCAAAGGATCTCGCCACGGTGGCGGTCTCGAACAGGTCTTCGAGATGCTATGGGAAATCCACGAAACCGGTGACGGCGAACGGTACGTTCGCGAGAAACTGGCGGCGGACGAACGCGTCAACGGATTCGGCCATCCGGTGTATCAGGTCCGCGATCCGCGGGCGGAAGTACTCGAGGCGGCTGCCGAACGCTTCGTCGAAGAGTCGGGGGACGACGAGTTTCTCGAGAACATCAGGCAGTTCGAAACGGTTGCGGGGAACGTACTGTCGGCGCGCGCTCCTCACCGCGGTACAGAGGCCAACGTCGAGGTCTACGCCGCCGCTTTGCTTCACGAGATCGGTGTCCCGAAGGAGCTGTTTACGGCCACGTTCGGCATCTCGCGTGTCGGTGGCTGGACGGCCCACTGCCTCGAGCAGTTGGACGACAACGCCCTCGTTCGACCCACTGGCCAGTACGTCGGCCCGACGGGGAAAGACTGGCTTCCGGTCGAGAATCGAGACGTGGCGGGGGACTCGCTGGTTCGACGACCCGTTCAATCGGCGACGCTCGAACCGGTCTCGGAGACGCTCGCGATCCTTTCTGAACCGAACCGACTCGAACTGCTTCTCCTGTTGTCCGATCGAAACGACCCGGTTTCGTATTCGGCACTCCGAGCGTCGTCGTCGATCGAGGACAAGGGCCGGTTCAACTATCACCTGCGCCAGCTACGGGATCACTTCGTCGTTAATCGCGCGGACGGCTACGAATTGACCGATGCCGGGCTTGCGTTCGTCGAGACTGTCCTCACGGAAGAGCAACTCCTCGACGATCTCCTGGACTGAATCCCGATCGACCGACCGTCACTGATGGAGAACGATCCTTCCCCGGAGTAGACGAGCCGTCAGTCTCACGCCAGCCGGCCGATCCGGACCGTTCATCCATTACTGGTGGTGTTGGGCCGCACGTCTCGGGTTTTGACCGGTGACTCCGTACCGCGTTGTAGTCGATCACCGAGAACCGTCCCTCTCTCCCCTGTTGGATGGGGAACGAAATTGCTCCAAGCGCTTACATTTCTTCCCGTCGTCGATTGGATATCGAAGCCCATGAACGACACTATCACCCCGGGTCTCGAGGGGGTCACCGTTGCGGAGACGAGACTCAGCGACATCGACGGCGAGAACGGCGAACTCGTCATCGGCGGCTATCCGATCGAGGAACTGGCCACTCGAGCGACGTACGAGGAAACCGTATTCCTCCTGTTCCACGATCGGTTGCCGACGGCGGCAGAACTCGATGACTTTCGCTCGGATCTCGCGAGCCGACGCGGTATCTCTGCAAGCGTTCGTGACGTGCTCCGGCACGCCGCCGAGGCGGAGAAACCGGCGATGGATGCGCTCAGGATGGGTACCGCGGCGGCGAATCTCGACACCGATGAAGAGGCGCGGCCGTTCCACCCAATCGGGGACGAGGCGACGCCGGCTCTCGCTCGGCGACTCGTGGCCGTTTTTCCCACGATCATCGCGACCTACTGGCGATACCGGCAGGGAAGCGATCCCGTCGAACCGCGTGAGGATCTCGGCCACGCTGCGAACTATCTGTACATGCTCACCGGCGATCGACCTGACGAAGCCGTCGTCCGTGGACTCGAGACCTACCTCAATACCGTCATCGACCACGGCGTCAACGCCTCGACGTTCACCGCCAGGACTGTCGTCTCGACCGAATCGGACCTCGTTTCGGCAGCGACCGCTGCGGTGGGCTCGCTCAAGGGGCCGCTTCACGGCGGCGCACCTGGTCCCGTCCTCGAGATGCTGAGAGACGTCCACGAATCCGGCGATCCGGCCGGGTACGTCACCGAGAAGTTAGCCGCCGGCGAGCGACTGATGGGATTCGGCCACCGCGTCTATCGCGTCCGCGACCCGCGTGCAGCGGTTCTTTCGTCGGCGACCGACCGTCTGATCGCGGAGTCGTCCGACGTCGACTTCTTCGAGACCGTCCGGGAATTCGAGACGGTTGCCGTCGAGGCTCTGCGGGAACACAACCCAGACCGCCGACTTGAAACGAACGTCGAATTCTATACCGCCGCGCTACTCGACGGTGTCGGCGTTCCGAAACAGTTGTTCACGCCGACCTTCGGTGTGTCGCGAGTCGCGGGCTGGATGGCCCACGCTCTCGAGCAACTCGATAACAATACGTTGATTCGGCCGGTCTCCCGATACATCGGGGAGACGAACCGGTCGTGGACGCCTGCTAAAGACCGATAGAACGTGTACAACGGCGTCCGTTTCGCCTGATCGACTCAACTGCTGTGGCGGCCGCGCTTGCTCTGGACTGTCGTCGTATTCTCCGTTCCGATCGGATACCGTCGATCAATCGTCGTGGCCGGGATACCGAGCTGTATCGACAATATCCTCCCAAATGAGAACAAATTATTACCATTTGCATGTCCGTAATTATTTTGTACTGTGGATTGGTATTGTGTGGCATGATAGTTGATGACGAATCGAAGGTCATGATCGGAAGGGGGACGCTGGGTGGTGCTTTTGCCTGGATCGCTGGATATCTCTTCACCTACGTGACCGCAATCGGTGACGTCACGTCGGACGAAAAGTTCGAGGCGCTGGAACTTGCCGCTAATGAGTCTCTTTCCGTCGAAATGATTGGCATGTTGTTCTACAATGCACACCGAGTCACCATCGATGTTCCACAGTACAGCATTTTGCAAGCCCTCGATCCGAATCACAATTTCATCTCTGCCCAAGGGGGGAGTACGACACTCCTGTATGGCGTTCCGATTGTGACCTTGCTCTTCGCTGGCGCGCTGGTGACGATATACACCCGACACGATCTCGAATCGACGACCGACGCCGCACTCACTGGAACGACCGTCATGGTGGGGTACTTACCATTGGCCGTTCTCGGCACGACCGTATTTGCTATCGATCTCGGCGACGGTGCGATGCAACCCGATCTTCTCTTGACGATCGGGTTTGCCGGAACGTTTTATCCGTTGATATTCGGTGCGATTGGCGGCATCGCAGCGAGCATCGTTACACGCGCTTCCCACGAAGGTTCGGTTTTCGACCCCGATAGTACGTGATCGAATAGTTCGTTCAGTTTCCGGGGGATGGGTACCCGGCTGATCGTTCCACCGGAACGAGACGTCGGTGACCGATCGATAGACGTTGCTGGTGGGCGGTCGGTTTCGTGCCGGTAGATCGTTGCTCGAGGCCCCATCGGTGCGCGCGTGTTCCGGCCGACTGTATTGTCGATCGTGAGAGCGTGCGGAGTCCCGTTCGGTCGTTCTCGTCGACAATCGGCCGTGAGAGAGCGTGTGGAGTCCCGTTCGGTCGTTCTCGTCGACAATCGACCGTGAGTGTGTACCAGACGCTCTGAACGATACGACGATCACGGGCGCCCCACACGGTGTTCGAATTTTTTCGCTCAGAACAATCGTTGCAAAAACGTGAATAGTGAGATAAGGCGGTAGCAAACGGTCGGGGGATACGTTGCAGGGGAAACGTTGTCGTTCGGACCGACAAATCGGACCGGACCCGACGAAGGCCGTTTACTGTGTGAACCAAATGGCAAGGCCGCTGAATTTCACCGACACCGAAACGCTCGCCTAATACTGCCCTCACGAACGCTCACTGCGAGTCTCAGAAAACCGTGTGTCCGTCATCCTATCGCCGAAGAAGTAATTGCAACAAAGGGCTCCTTTTCACAAGCAAATCCGTTCTCGAAGGGCTTAATCGCCCGTAAACCGGTTCATACCGCCTCAAAGTCCCGTGTTTCTTTCAACGAGTACAGACTATATCACTGATGGAAACTTTCGGTTAATTAACACGGCGTACAAAACACACAACACTGCAACTGTTTAGTGCTCGAATAATAATGATAATAAAAAGCTTGACTAATTCGTATCCTGACTGGACGTTCGCGTTCCAGTCGGGTGAGACAATCATGGTAGACGGAACCCCAATCTCACGGCGGAACAGCATGAAGATATTAGCGACCAGTGGCGCGGTACTGGGAAGCGGTGCTCTCGGTGTTTCAGCAACGATGCAGGACACCGGCAGTAATTCCGGATCCGGGTCGGCCGACACGGAAGAAGCGGCCATCGATCCGAGCGCGATAGAACTCGTAGCCGAGTGCGTCGACGCGAGCCGCAAATACGCGACGTTCCGCGTCGACAATAACGCCAGTCAGTCGGCCACACTCACACCTCAAGGGACCCCACTGTACAATTCGGGCGGCTCTGGCGGTGACGATGGCTCCAGCGGCGACGACGGCTCCGGAAGCGATGGCGGTGACGATGGCTCCAGCGGTGACGACGGCTCCAGCGGTGACGACGGCTCCAGCGGTGACGGCGATTCCGGAAGCGATGGCGGTTCCGGCGGGAGTAACGAAGCAGCAATTCAGGAGATCAACGGGATACTCGAAGGCATCAACAAGAAGCTCGAGAACGTCGAGAACGTCAGCACGATCGACTCGATCGGACCGGATACGGCCAGCAACCTGCAAGACGAGATCTTCACGAAGGTCGTCAACGAGATCAACGCCCAGGCACAGGAACAGATCGGAACGGACATCGCCAATTCGGTTAGTACGCCGACGGAAGCGAGAGAGGAGGCAACCCGACTGGAAGAGAACCTCGGTGGCGCGGCTCAGGAAGCGGTCGACGCACTGAACAACGCCGCGGATAAAGTCGAGCAAATCAAGCAGATCGCCGCCGACGCGAATAGCGGCTCAGGCGACTCCGGAAGTGACGATAGCTCCCAGAGTGCCACTACCTCGAGCAGTGAGACTGGCTCCGACGATTCCGGTGGCTCCGGCGGCTCCGGAAGCGATGACGGTTCCGGCGGGAGTAACGAAGCGGCGATTCAGGAGATCAACGGGATACTCGAAGGCATCAACGAGAAGCTCGAGAACGTCGAGAACGTCGGCACGATCGACTCGATCGGGCCGGACACGGCCAGCAACCTGCAAGACGAGATCTTCACGAAGGTCGTCAACGAGATCAACGCCCAGGCTCAGGAACAGATTGGCACGGATATCGCTAATCCGGTTAGCACGCCGACGGAAGCGAGAGAGGAGGCGACCCGACTGGAAGAGAACCTCGGTGGTGCGGCTCAGGAAGCGGTCGACGCACTGAACAACGCCGCGGACAAGGTCGAGCAAATCAAGCAGATCGCCGCCGACGCGAATAGCGGCTCCGATGACGGATCTAACGGCGGTTCCGACGACGGATCTAACGGCGGTTCCGACGACGGATCTAACGGCGGTACCGACGATGGATCTGACGGTGGAGCCACCGACGGACTGACGGTTGCTGCGAACAGTTCGACCCAGTTCCGGACCGAACTCGAGTCGGATTGTACGGCCACAGTGACTCTCACCATGGACGGCGAAACGGTTGCAGAAGCCTCGATCGACTACAACGAACAGGACACGTACTGTGAGCAGGAGGCGTCCTGTTAGTTGGCACCTGATTCGTACCACCTTCGACGATAGCTGTCTCGGAAGCAACACTCACGGCGCCAGCGCCGTTCAGACGTATTTTTCGGCGAATAGGGCGAACTCTCGAGTTTGACCGCAGGGAAGACGTCAACGCGACGTGATACGTCGTCGGATCGGCGGGCCGCCCTCGATCGAATCCGATGGGACGACGATTGTGATACGCATACCGTTAGGCGGTCACTCAGACGGGTCGAGCGGAACTCGGATGTAGAACACCACGTCGCCGCCCACGGTTCTTTCCAACTGCGCGCTCGAGCGTCAGTCGAGCGCCAGTGCTCGAACTCTCGCTGGTCGGTCGAACCGCTCACGGCGATTGCGAGAACGTGATTGCGTCGCGGTCAGCGTTACCAGGATCGGTTTCGCCGCGTTTCGGCCGCGACCCGCGGCGATATGGAGGTCCGCTGGGACGTCGCATGGGCACGGTACGGAGACTCAGCGCCGGGCTTCGAGTTCCGCCTCGAGATCCGTGACGTCCATGTCCTTCATCGCGAGCAAGACGAGAAGGTGGTAGACGATGTCCGCGCTCTCGTGGGCGATTTCCTCGCGGTCGTCGTCTTTCGCGGCCAGTACGAGTTCCGTGGTCTCTTCGCCGAGTTTCTCCAGGACGGCGTTTTCGCCTTTCTCGTGGGTAAACAACGAGGCGGTGTAGGAGTCTTCGGGTACCGTTTTCTTTCGATCCTCGATGACGGCGAACAGGTCGTCGAGTACGTCGTCCATTACAGCTCACCCGATACGTTTCGGATATCTTCGAGCTCGTCGAACTTTTCGCTGTCGTCCCGGCCGTCTTCGAAGACGTCTTCGGTTATTTCGATCGACGCGTTCGTTCGCGCAGCCAGCGCAAGCGAATCGCTCGGGCGAGCATCGATGACGGTCTCGCCGCGCGGCGTCTCGAGGTGGATGTCGGCGATGTAGGTCCCACCTCGACCGTCGTCTCGCTCTTTGATTTCGTTGACGACGATGTGATCGATGCGACTGCCGAGTTCTTCCATGACGTCGAGCAAGAGGTCGTGGGTCAGCGGTCGACCGATATCTTCGGCTTCGAGGCCACGAGCGATACTCGTCGCCTCGTTGAACCCGATGAAAATCGGTACGACGTCGTCTTCTCCGTCGACGGTGAGGACGATGACCGGGACCGGCCCTTGGGGAGTCCCTGCGACGCGAACTGCGTCGATAGATGCTTGCATATCCAGACCGTTGCGCGGGAGGGAGAAAACATATCCGGTCGCGAATGCATGCACGGCCGAGTCGAGGGTGTGTTCGTCCGATGCAGCGACGTCACTGAGCGTCTTCGAGGGCCGGTACCGTAGACGCATCATTTTCGAAGAACGCGAGGCCGTGGATCCGGCTGTCCGGAGTCAGTTCCGGATGAAACGAGGTGCCGATAACCGGGCCGTCACGGACTGCGACCGGCCGGTCGTCCCACGTCGCCAGCACGTCGGCCTCGCCGACCCCGTCGATCGCGGGCGCGCGGATGAACACCGCCGGATACGGCTCGTCGAGCCCTGCAACCGCCAGCGGGGCTTCGAAACTGTCCTTTTGTCGGCCGAAGGCGTTGCGCTCGACGCTCACGTCGATTACGTCGAGTTCGTCGACCCGGTCGTCTCCGGCGTTGCTCGAGGCGACGATCAGTCCGGCACAGGTCGCAAGCAGCGGTTTTCCTGCGGCGACGTGCGCTTGGATTTCAGGAGCGATCCCGTCACCGTGGATCAGTCGGGAGATGGTCGTCGACTCTCCGCCTGGCATCGCAAGCAAGTCGCACTCGGGGACGATTCCCGATTCTCTGATCTTGCGGACGGTGACCTCGTGACCGTGGGCCGCCGCTGCTCGTTCGATGGCGGCCGCATGCTCGGAAACGTCGCCCTGAACGGCGACGACGCCTGCAGTCAGTGACATGGTTACAGCTATGAACGGTGTCGTCAAAAACGCCGCGCCATCGGCGTCGAATTCGAACGTTCGTACCGGAGTCGCGACGTGAAGCCATCGTCGACCGGGGGTAATCGGGTAGCGCCGCCACGAAACACGACTCGAGTACGTAGCGAAAGCACGTGCGTTTTCGGAAGGGCCCCCTACGCTTAGTGCGATCGAAGACGTAAAATCGAACGTGAGTCGATCTACTGTGCGTCGTTGGGAATACAAGACTGTCAGGCCGGTCCGCGGCGAAACCAAAAAAGAAGCCGAGGATCCGCAGGAGGAATTGAACGCTCACGGCGAAGACGGATGGGAGCTCGTCGAAACGATCGATTACACGGGGGGCGGAACCAAGTATCTCGTCTTCAAACGCCCGGCAGAGAGCACAGGCGATACGATTGCGGAGTGAGTCAACGTGAACGACCGCACTGATTCCTCCACAGACATCGGGACGGCCAACACGATGCGCGAGCGCGCGGGTGAGAGTCGCCTCAAGATCTGGCTGCTCCTCGCCGCGAACCGTCTCCAGGTGACCGCAGTGCTGGCGCTGGCCGTGCTCGTCAGCTTCGTGGCTGCCGTCACTTTCCTCCCGGAGCCACTGATCCCGCAACTTCGAACTGGCGACACGATCGAAACGATGTTTTCGACGATGATCACGGCCATCGTCACCGGCACCACGCTCGTCGTCACGATCGGTCAACTGGTCCTCTCTCAGGAGAACGGTCCGCTCGGCGAGCAGCGCGCTCGAATGGAAAACGCGATGGACTTCCGGGATTTCACCGAAGAGTTGATCGGAACGCCCAGCCCGGCGGATCCGTCGTCGTTCCTCCACCAGATCGTCGGCGTCACTCAGCTGCGAGCCGAGACGCTCCAGGAAAGCATTTCCGAAAACGAAACCGACGAACTTCGCGAGGAAGTCGACGAGTTCACCGATAGTCTCGTCGGGAATGCCGAACTCGTTCAAGATCAACTCGAGGGCGCGTCGTTCGGGAGCTTCGACGTGCTGTTCGCCGCACTCAACTTCAACTACGGCTGGAAGATATTTCAGGTCGAACGGATCATCGACGAGTACGAAGACGACCTCTCCGACGAGGAACTGGCCCATCTGGACGATCTCAAAACGGCGCTGAGTCTGTTCGGACCGGCACGAGAGCACGTCAAGACGCTGTACTTCGAGTGGGCGCTTGTTTCGCTCTCGCAACTGATACTCTACGCGTCGGTGCCGGCGCTGGTCGTCTCCGGCATCATGCTCACGGTCGTCGACGCTGGTACGTTCCCCGGGAGCACGTTCAGCGTGACGAATATGACGTGGGCGATCGGTCTGGCGTTTACCATTACGCTCGTGCCGTTTCTCTTGTTTACGTCCTACGTGCTCCGGATCGTAACGATCGCGAAGCGGACGCTCGCGATCGAACCGCTCATACTCCGCGACTCACAGCGGTAGGCGCGGATACCAGCGATCTCCCGGCTCGCCCGTCTCGAGAATCGGGCCTGAAACCGATCGTCCGCAGTGACCGTATATCGATTGCCGGCGCTCCTCGAGGCGACGCTCACGGCAGAATTGAGACGGCGATTCCGTTACGAGACGAACGTCAGCAGTTGAACCAGCACGCCCAGTAACACACCGAACGCGATTACCGTTTTGGGGTCGATACGAATGGCGTTCGAGTCTTCGGAGTCGAAGTACCGGACGAGACCGGCACTGGACATCAATCCGCCGGTGTTCTGTCCTTTATCCATACTCGGTTCTACGGCTCCCCTGAACTAAACCTTTCGACCGATCTGCATCGCCGAATACGGAAAGTCGTCGGCAGTGGGAAACCCTTATGCGCGCAGCCACGCTACTAACGCTGACCGCATGACTGTCACTCTCAAGGACTTCTACGCGGACTGGTGTGGCCCGTGCAAGACCCAGGACCCGATTCTCGAGGAACTCGAGGACGACTGGGAGGGCCGATTCGAAGTCGAGAAAGTCAACGTCGACGAACAGCAAGACATCGCCAACGAGTATCAAGTTCGCTCGCTGCCGACCCTCATCATCGAGAACGACGACGGCATCGTCGAGCGCTTCGTCGGCGTCACTCAGCGCGACGACATCGAAGACGCTCTCGAATCGGCCGGCGCGTAAGGTCGACGATCACCGCCAGTTCTCTCGGTTTTCCCGCCAGCGAGCGGTTGCGATCGCTCGCGTATGCCGTGACTACCCGATACCACATGCTCGTGGTTTCGGTCGCGGGAGGCGGTCGGTTAGTCGACCGAGAAACGATCGGACCGACCTGGAGAACACTCGATGCAAAGAACCGACCGAGGGAACGACCGCTCTTCCCGAAAGCGCTTCCGTCGTCTAGATCCACTTCACGCCGACATCGTGCATGTCGTCGTTGTACTTCGCGATGTTGATGACGAGCGGTGTGACGCTTTCGACCTCGGCAGCGTTCGCAAGCGGTCCGGCCTCGAGTGCGCGCAGACCGACGATTTCGTTTGCAATCGTCAGAACGGTGTCGGCGGCAGCGTCATCGTCGGCGACGACGAGCGTATCGAGGTCGAGTTCGTTGTCCAGGTTTGCGAGCGCGTCAGCAGCGAGGTTGTGGAATGCGCCGACGACTGAGACCCCGTCGGGAGCACGCTGCTCGACTAGTTCGGTGACGCTCCCGGCGCTTGGCGGATGATAGTGGAGTCCGTCTTCGTCGCCCTGCATGCCGACAGCAGGGGTGACTAACACCGTGTCCGAGTCGAGGCTGTCTGCGACTGCCTCGACGGTATCGCCGACGTAGTACGGCGGGACGCTTACGATGACGACGTCCGCGCGGTCGGCCGCCATTTCGTTACCGAAGCCCTTGATGTCGGCCTCGGCATCGCGCTCTGCGAGTTCGTCTTCGTATCCTGCGACCGCATCCCGTGCTTTCTCCGGGTCTCTCGAGCCGATGAGGATCTCGTGATCCGTATCCCGAGCAAGCCGCAATGCGAGTCCTTCGCCGATATCGCCGGTGCCGCCCAGTAGTGCAATTCGCATACGGCCTCGTCGGAACGGCACCCGAATAAATGGGTCGGAGATCGGACGATATCGCCGGGTTCTCCGACGGACCACAGCGCCGTGGCGGCTGTGGCTGCTCGGGGGAGGCCAGGCGATCGGATGGCGACGAGTATCGTTCCGGCGATTCAGAGACGTTCAGTAGCGAATTGTCGGCGTGACGGATACCCGACCCGGCCCGGCTGTACACCGTGCTGGCAGTGGACGCCGATCCGTCCATTGATCCTCGCGGACTGCAGTCATCCGGTCTACGGCGCATCGTCTTCGGTCGGATTCATCGCCGATCCCAGGCCACTATCGTAGGCGTCGCGTTCCGTCACTTCCCGGATTCGTTGTTCCAGCTGGGTCTGGAGCGCCTGGCGCCGCTCCTCGTCGATCTGAGGATCGCCCCCCAGGTTTTCGAGGTCCTGCCGAGCCGTTCGCAACACGGCGACGGCTTCCTCGGCTTCGAGGTCGGTCGCTCGATCGAGCGCGCGTTCGACGTCGGCGAGTGTCGTCTCCGTCATATCGGTCGTCGGTGGCGCAAACGCATCAAAAGCGCCCCGGGAAGCGCAACGGTGGCGGTGCGAACGCGCCCGCCGTAGCCTCCATTATCCGGGCTGCCGACGTTCCGGTATGACGCGCCCTGCAGTCATCGCTCACCGCGGGTATGCACGCGTCGCGCCCGAAAACACCATCGAGGCCGTCGAACGTGCGATCGGGCACGACGAGACCGCGATGCTCGAGATCGACGTCCAGCCGGCGGCCTGTGGAACGCCAGTGGTCGTCCACGACGAGCACCTCGACGGAACCCGGGACGGCCGACCGCTGACCGACGCAACCGGACTCGTCCGGGAGACGGCGCTCGCTGACCTCGAGAAAACGCAAATCCTCGGTACAGAGGCGACGATACCATCACTCGGAGATCTGCTTGCGGTCGTTCCCGAGACGATAGGGGTGAACGTCGAGTTGAAGAACCCGGGGCGATCGGACCTACGAGTCGGAGCGTCACTTCCGTCGGCCGACCGCGACCGACGTCGCACGGTGTGGCGGCCGTTCGTCGAGCGAGTCGTCGCTGACTGCGAGTCGTTCGGCGGGGACCTCCTCTTCTCGTCGTTCTGCGAAGGTGCGATCGCAGCACTGCGAGACGTAGCCGAGTATTCTGCTGCGGTGATCGTCTGGGACGATCTCGAGGGCAGTCTCGAAATCGCGCGCCGATACGATTGCGAGGCGATCCATCCGCCCCGAAACGCGATTGCGGGGACGGAACTGGCCGGGACGGAGTACGCCGGCTTTTCGGCCGCCGAACCGGAGATCGACGTTCTCGAGGAAGCCCACGCGGAAGGACGTGCGGTCAACGTCTGGACGGTGACGAACTGGAACCAGTTCGACGGGCTTGCAGCGGCCGGCGTCGACGGCATTATCGCCGACTATCCCGGACTAATCGGGGGCACGAGCCGGACGGCTGAGAGTCGTTGAACGGAAGCGCTTTCCCGGTCGGACGATGGGTGTGTGGGACGCGCAAACAGGCTCAAGTGATCGCGTCCTGCTATCGGCTGGCCCTGTAAATTTCGCAGTGTTGCCTGACAGAAGTTCGTCGTATTGAGTCGGCCGCGGTGAACAGATTCGATTCCCTCCGCGTTCGTCGTCGCGTCCGGTCAAATCGCTATCGACCTCGTACCTGATTCTGCCGGGATCGAACCCGCCGAATACGAGCCGACGCGGCTCTCGGAGAATAAGTACCGCCTGCAAGCGCACCGGATACCTTGATACGGCGAATCGTGGTGGTGATCTGATGATTATGGTTCCAGTCGCCCATTCGAG
Source organism: Natrinema halophilum (assembly GCF_013402815.2). Taxonomy (NCBI): domain Archaea; kingdom Methanobacteriati; phylum Methanobacteriota; class Halobacteria; order Halobacteriales; family Natrialbaceae; genus Natrinema; species Natrinema halophilum. The sequence continues at coordinate 2,295,127 of NZ_CP058601.1, read as the reverse complement.
GGGCCGTCTCGGCCGTCGGGTTGCGGGCGTACTCGATCAACTATCGACACGAGGCGATGTCGACGTGAGGGTCCGTTTTGGTGGGGAGGTGGACATGGATGAGTGATCTCCCTCCACGGACGACGGTCAAGCGGTGGCTGGTCACGACAAATCACAAAGACGTCGGGATTCTCTACCTGGGAACCGCATTGTTCATGCTCGTTGCTGGAGGTGTCCTCGCACTGCTCTTTCGTGCTCACCTCTGGGAGGCCGGCGGTACTGGGCTCCTCGAGAACACCGAATACAACCAGGCGGTTTCGATCCACGGGTTGTTGATGGTGTTCTGGTTCATCTCGCCGTTCGGGTTCGGTCTCGCGAATTACGTGGTTCCGTTACAGATCGGTGCGAAGGACCTCGCGTTTCCTCGCCTGAACGCCCTGAGTTACTGGTTTTACCTGTTTTCTGGGATTCTCGTCTTGCTCTCGTTCTTCCAGGGCACGACGTGGGCAAACGGCTGGTACATGTACGCCCCGTTGAACGTCCCGATCTACAACCCCGGCTATACGCTGACGACGGGTGGGACTGCGACGATACTCGCGTTGACCCTGTTCGTCATGTCGGTCACGCTCGGCTCGGTGAACTTCCTGACGACGATCCATCGCTGCCGCGCGGAGGGCATGGGAACCTGGAACATGCCGCTGTTCACGTGGGGGACGCTGCTGACCGTCTGGATGATGCTGTTTGCCTTTGCGGCGCTTTTGTCCGCGCTAATTCTCATGCTCACCGACCGCATTCTGCTCACACAATACTACTCCTCGACACAAGAGGGATCGAGCCTGTTGTGGGGTCATCTGTTCTGGTTCTTCGGCCATCCGGAGGTGTACATCGTGTTCTTCCCCGCACTGGGAATTATCTTCGAGACGTTCCAGACCTTCTGTGGCCGCCGACTCGTCGGTCGGAAGTGGGTCATCATCGCGATGGTCCTGGTCGCGGTGCAGTCGTTCCTCGTCTGGATGCACCACATGTTCCTGACGACGATCAATCTCGAGATCAAGACGCTGTTCATGGCGACGACGATCGGGATCTCCCTGCCGTTCGACCTGATGGTCTTCTCGATGATCTACACGATGGTCAAGGGACGTGTCCGGTTCACCACGCCGTTTCTGTTCAACCTCGGTGCGGTCGTGTTGTTCATCCTCGGCGGCATCACGGGCGTTTTCCTGGGCGCCGTCGTCCTCGACTACGAGTTCCGGGGCACCTACTGGGTCGTCGCTCACTTCCACTACGTGATGGTCGCGGGGGTCACCGCATTGATCGGCGGCCTCTACTACTGGTGGCCCAAGATCACCGGGAAGATGTACTCCGAACGACTCGGCAAACTCAGCTTCGCCGTCTACTTCATCGGGTTCAACCTGCTTTACTTCCCGATGTTTCTCGCCTGGGAGACGCCGCGGCGCGTCTTTCACTATGCCGAGGGGATGCAACTGTACCACCAGCTCGCGACGGTCGGGGCATACGTCCTCGCCCTGTCGGTCCTCCTCGTGTTCATTACGCTGGGGAAGAGTCTGGTGTCCGGTCCCGATGCGCCGGACAATCCGTGGCGGTTCTCCCGAACGGCTGAGTGGGCGACGACTTCGCCCCCGCCGCTCGAGAACTGGCCGAACCGGCCCAGCTACGCCAGCGGCAATCTCGAGTTCGTCGACGATCGATCGTCGACCGCAACGGACGGCGGGGCGGCGACACACGAGCGAGCCAATCACGCCGAGTCGCTCGAGGCGGGTCACGAAGACCACGCGAGCATTTGGCCGTTCGGCATCGGGATCGGCATGTTCGTCCTTTTCCTCGGCCTTTCGGGGATGACGCCGTGGGTCGCGAATTTCGCAACGGCGCGAGGGGCCGAACTCGCCGGTTCGACAGCCGGGTCGACGAACGCAGCCTATCCTGCGCTCTCGCTCGTCGGGGTCGGAATACTCGGATACACGCTGTTCGAGTACGGCCGCGAGCGGTTCCACGCACCCGAGATGAAGATCGCCGAGCGCTGGCCGTTCGAAGGCGTCGGAACGACGAAAACCGGCGTCTGGTTCTTCCTCGCGTCCGACGTCGTCGTCTTCGGTGCCGTCATCGGCGCCTACATCTTCATGCGACTTCACACGGGCTGGGGCGAAGTCGAGACCGTGCCGCCATCGTCGCTCATCGGTCTGATCAACACCTACGTCCTGCTGACCTCGAGTTTCACGGTCGTCCTCGGGCTGGTGATGGCCGAACGGGGGAACAAACGCGGGCTGCTGGCGTCGATGGGCGCCACGCTCGGGCTCGGATTCCTGTTCCTCGCGATCAAGGGCTACGAGTGGAGCGTCGAGTTTTCCCACGGCATCTACTGGTTCAGCGACCTCGAGTACTCCATGTACTTCGTGACGACCGGCCTGCACGCGCTACACGTCATCCTCGGGCTGCTCATCGCCGGGTTCATGATCTACCGGGTCGTGACCGTCGACGCGTACCTCACGGACGACCGCCCGGTCGAGTACTTCGGGCTCTACTGGCACTTCGTCGACATCGTCTGGGTGTTTCTCTTCCCGCTGTTCTACCTGATGTAGCGCTGGCGCTGCGGTTCGCGTTTTGCGATCGGTTCGGCGGAAAACCGGTCACGTCCCACCGTTCCTCGGGTCGGCGCGACCATCGATCGTCACGAGGGGTGAAACCAACCGGATACAAGGAGATCGATTCCGAACCAACGGGCATGAAACTCTCGAGCGTCGTCGATCGACTCGACGACACCCTGCGAACCGCCGACTACGCCGACATCGACGCCAGCGCGAACGGCTTACAGATCGGCCCGGAGGAGGCCGAGATCGAACGCGTCGCGTTCGCCGTCGATGGCGTCCGCGAAACGGTCGACCGCGCGGTCGAGGCCGACGCAGACCTCCTCGTCGTCCACCACGGGCTCTCCTGGGGCGGCTTCGATCGCGTAACCGGCCGAACGTACGACCGGATCGCGCCGCTTATCGAGCACGACCTCGCGCTGTACGTTTCTCACCTCCCGCTGGACGGTCACCAGGAACTGGGCAACGCCGCCGGCGTCGCCGACCTGCTCGATCTCGAGGACCGGGCACCCTTCGGCGAGCTTGGTCCCGAGTATATCGGCCAACGTGGGGTGGCATCCGACCCCTACCCATCCGACGAATTACGCGAGCGACTCGAGGCATCCCTCGAAACCGGCGGCCAGTCCGTTCGGCTGCTCGGGTTCGGCCCGGATCGGATCGAGGACGTTGCGATCGTCACCGGTAGCGGGATCGACTGGCTCGACGAGGCCGTCGCGACCGGTGCGGACGTGCTGGTGACGGGGGAGGGCAAACAGCAGGCCTATCACGAGGCCCGCGAGGCCGGCATCAACGTCGTTCTGGCGGGTCACTACGCCACCGAGACGTTCGGCGTGCGCTCGGTCCAGGATGTCGTCGCAGACTGGGGACTGGAGACGACCTATCTCGAGGTTCCGACCGGACTATAGCGGGGTCGCGTCCGTCATCGTCGACGATGGCCAGTCGCGCTCGACGCTGCCGCTTGCGATTACCGTGGGACGTTAGCTACAAGCGATCTTTCAGCTTTCCCTACCATTAAGTGGCGACCGTCGAAACCGACGGTTCATGTCTTCATCACGGACACCGCAATCTGCGCTTCCGGTATCGACGTACGTGACCGATGGGGCGACTATTGCGGCTATTTTGCTCGTCTGGGGCGTTATCGCGGCGTTTTTCACCTACGGAATCGCCGAAATCGGAGGCCCGGGAAGTCTGTTCAAGACTCTCGGTCCGCAACTGGGTGGTGTGTTCGTCCTCACCGGCTTGCTCAATGCGATCCTGTATCTCCTCTATCGGACGGTCGAGTACTGGCAGCAGCTAACAACATAGGTAGCCGCTGAGGGTCGAATTTTCGTTTTCGATCGGGAAACACCGTGTTATCGTGACCGCCAGTTGCGATCGTCGATTGCGATCGTCGGTTGCGATCGTCGATTGGGTCGTCGGTTGTGAGATCGTCGGTTTTGAGGTGGGCGGGTAGTGTGGGCGTGCGTGCCGAAAGACGGGATTGCCGATCGCAACCGGCGCGAGTTACCGAAAGCGGTCCGAACCGGACACCGTCTCCGTTGGGGGTATGTCAGTCGGGCCCTACCGATCGTTTCAGTCACGACAACGATCGATCATCGTCGTGGCAGTCGGACAGTCAGCCGATAACAATAGTCATCGTTCGCCGATTGTCTGGCAACTTCCGGGGCCAATTCCGGGAGACTATCCATGACAACTGACGATTCACGGACGCGACGAGACTGTCTGCGAACGCTCTCCACCGCCGGTGCGGTCGTTGGCGGTGGTGTACTCGGCGTCTCGAGCGCCGGTGCCAGCAGTGCGACCGACGACCACAAGTCGTCGACGGTCGACCCCGCGAAGATCAACCTTCGGGCGATCTGTGCGGATACGGATCGCGGTGCGGCGCTTTTTTGCGTCGAGAACGAATCCGACCAGCCGGTACACCTCGAGTGGGAGACCGTCCCCGTCGAGGAGGGGATCGAGTATCTGGACTGCCAGACGGTCCGCGTCGTCGGTGACTTCGCCGAGGTGATGGTCGACGCGACGTTCGACACGGACAGCGGCATCGGAAACATCTTCTGGCAGTTCGGTCCCGTCGACGGGTGTGCTATCTTCGACATTGCCGACGTAGACGACGTTCCCGACAACTCCATTATCAACACGACTGACGCGTTCCGAGAGGGAACCCCCGTCGTCCCCTACGGTGGCGACATCTCGGCAGACAACCCGGAGTACGTCGCGTGTCAGGAGGAATTCTTCGGGGAAGTGATCGATCCCCCGTCCGGCGGTGAAACGGATGGAACGACCGCTTCCGGCGGTGTCGCGGATGAGACGACGGGGTCCGACGATGGATTCGCGGAAACCGGTAGCGACACCGACCGTAACGAGTTGCGCATCCGGGCGAACGGGACGCGCTGTTTCATCGCAACCGATAGCGACGGATCTCTCTGCGTCGATCTGTTCGCGAACGACGAGCGGATCGCCGCGGCCTCGAGTGCGAACGCATACTTCTGTCCACTTCCGAGCTGGTGGTGGCGATGACCACGTGGCACCCAGAGACCGTTGGCTCGAACCGGGCCCGTTCTGAGAAGCGAGACCGCGACGTTCAAACCGGTGGCTCGCGGAACCGAGGACATGAACGAGGACCACGACAGGAGCGGGGAGCGCGATCACGGAGGCGGCGACCACGACGGGAGCGAGGACGGTGAGACGAGCGGGCATTCGGAGCCCGAACGGCACACGTTTTCCCACGATCCGATCGGTCACGCCGAGGTCCGCGCGGGAATGACGGTCGGCGAACTCGCCGACGAGTACGGTAACGCCGGCGTTGGCTCGGCGAACCTCCACGAGGCGGTTGACGTGACGGAGGCGATGTTCGACGACGACGTGACCGTCTTTTTCAGCCTCGCAGGTGCGATGGTGCCGACGGGGATGCGAGCGATCGTCGCCGACCTGATCCGCGACGGCTACATCGACGTTCTCGTCACGACGGGAGCGAACCTCACGCACGACGCCATCGAGGCTATCGGCGGCAAACACCACCACGGCGACGTCCACGCGGAGGGGAAGACCGAACGCGAACACGACGAGACGCTTCGCGACGAAGGCGTCGACCGCATCTACAACGTCTACCTCCCGCAGGAGTTCTTCGCGACGTTCGAATCTCACCTGCGCGAGGAGGTGTTTCCGGTCCTCGAGGCCGAGTGCGAGGGGGGCGAGGTGGAGGCCACCTCGGACGCCGCGGGCGGCACCAGCCGCGAGGGCGGACCGGTTTCCATCCAACGGCTCACCGAGGAACTCGGCCGGGCCAACGCCGAAGTCAACGAGCGCGACGACGTCGGCGAGGACCCCGGTATCGCCGCCGCCGCGTACCAGAACGACGTGCCGATTTACTGCCCGGCCGTTCAGGATTCCGTCCTCGGGTTGCAGGCGTGGATGTACTCCCAGACCTCCGCGTTCTCGCTCGACGCGCTGGCCGACATGACGCCGCTTACCGACATCGCGTTCGACGCCGACGAAGCCGGCGCGTTCGTCGTCGGCGGCGGCGTTCCCAAGAACTTCACCCTCCAGACGATGCTCGTGACCCCCGGCGCCTACGACTACGCCGTCCAGTTGACGATGGATCCTCAACAGACCGGCGGCCTCTCCGGCGCGACCCTCGACGAAGCCCGCTCGTGGGGCAAACTCGAGAAAGATGCCGAGAACGTCTCGGTTTACGCCGATGCGACGATCACGCTCCCACTGGTTGTTGCGGCCGCGCGCGAGCGACTCGAGGGATAGGGAAACCGACTAGCGGCCGGGCGGTCTGAAGGCGAATCCGTCGTGGGTCGAGAGACGTAGGTCGTAGGTCGTGGATCGAGGGCACGATCCGGTTTTCGGCCCAAACGTCGCCGTTCTGGCTTCCCGAGCGGCTCACCCCAGCCGGTTCGAGACGACCCGATCCGGCGACCGTCCCGTCCGCATATTCACGGGGCAGCCTCAACCCGCTGGGCCCGCGAGTGCGCGTACGATGACTGATTCGAGCGGACCCCTCGAGTACGAGGTCGCCGTCGTCGGCGGCGGTCCTGCGGGGATGACGACCGCGCTGTACACGACCCGACTCGGCCATCGGACGGTCGTTTTCGAGAAGGAAGGCGGTCGTCACACGGCCGTCAATCACGTTCACAACCTGCTCGGGGTCTCCGAAAACGTCTCCGGACAAGAACTCGCTACTCACGCCGTTGACCAACTCGACCAGTACGGCGGCGACTTCTATCCGGACGCCGTCGAGTCGGTGACGCGTATCGACGATCGTCCGGACGCCGACGGCGACGACGGTGGCGCCGCCGAAACAACCGACGCCGACAGCGAGACCGACGATGGCGGCACCGGTCCCGACCGCCCTCGATTTCGGCTCGAGACGGCCCACGCGACCGTCGACGCCGACAGAGTCGTCTTCGCGACCGGGTTCCGGGACCGGAGCCCCGACGTGCCGGAACTCGAGCGGTTTACGGGACGGGGTCTACACTACTGTCTCCACTGCGACGCGTATACGCTGGGCGACGGGCCGGTCTTCGTCCTCGGTCACACCGAGAGTGCGGCGCACGTCGCGATGACGATGCTCAACTTCACTCCCGACGTCGACCTGTTGTTGGACGACCGAAAGCCGGAGTGGGACGAGGAGACTGCCGACCAACTCGACGCACATCCCGTCGATCGGATCGACACGGCCGTCGTCTCCGCCTACGACGACGAGAGCATCGACGAGGACGAACCGCCGTGGCTCGGCGGTCTCGAATTCGCCGACAGCGTGGGACCACGTCCCACTGACAGCCGCACGGAGTCCGGTGACGGAACCGAGCGCGATTACCTCGGCGGCTTCGCGATGTACGGGTCGGTTTACAACGCCGGTCTTCCCGCCGATCTCGGGTGCGACCGCCGCGACGACGGTGCGATCGCCGTCGACGAACGACGGGAGACCAGCGTCGACGGCGTCTACGCCGTGGGCGACGTCACTCACGGCCAGAATCAGACCACGATCGCCATCAGCGACGGGGCCTACGCTGGTCTGGCGATTCACAAGGACCTTCGCATCTTTCCGAAATCGCTCGCAGACCTCGAGGACGGCGACGGCGAAACCGACCTCGAGCAGTCTGTACCCGCCAGTCAATCCGACCTCCGCGCCAGGATGCGACGGGTTCGCGAGGTGGACGTTCATCCGGGGCTCCGTGGGCCGTCGCCCGGTCGAGAGTAATTATCCGCCTCGGCGCGCACCACAGTTCGCCGATTCGAAATGTTCGCTTTTCACAGCCGGTCGAGTAGGCCCCACCACGACGGCGATCGCCTTCGATCTCGACGGGTCCTTGCTCCACCCGATCGGGAATACCGCGACGTGTTGGCCAGCGCCATCGCAGATGTCCGGGAAACGCCTCCAGGGAGTAGCGACAGGCATACGATGGGGTGGTCGCCTCGCTGTCTCCACCGCAGCGCGCTCTCGAGGACCTCGAACAGCCGGCAGAGACGATCGAAATCGAAGTACTCACGAACGGGTTCGCGACCGCCAACTGGCGACGCTTCGAGCGCACGACCTCGAGAACTGCTTCGACGGGTCGTCATCTCGTACGAGGTGGGACGGCACAAGCTGAATCCGACACGGTACGGTTGCTCGAGGACTGAATCCCGTCGGATCGGTACGGATGATCGGAGACAGCGATGCGACACCGACGGTGCGTCGAACGCCGGCTGGGATGCGTATCGCTACGATGGCGACGGGATCACCCCTCTTCCTCGAGTCCTTTTTCGAAGTTGATCCGGGGTGGTGGCGTCGTTGCGTCGAGCCGGCGTCAGTACGTCCTGTACGTCGCCGATCCGATCTCGATTCGGACCAGCGTATTGTCGGCGTAGGCGTCGGGCTCGGCAGCGTACTTTTCGTTTATCCGCCGACGAGCCGCGTCCGTCTCGACCTCGTCCTCGATCACCGTCGCGGTCCCCAGCAAGGACACCATCCAACGCGTCTGCCCCGCGTCGTCCTTCTGGACCGAGAGTGAGACGCGAGGATTCCGTCGGACGTTCGCCAGTTTCCGGCCCGTCGTAACGATCTCTACCGTCCCGTCCACGTATCGGTACCAGACCGGTGCGACGTGGGGCCGCCCCTCGACACAGGTCCCCAGATGAGCCATCACCGGCTCGCTCTCGAGCAGTCGTTCGGCTTTCGATGGAACGCTCGTCACGGTTCAACGGCCGACGAGGAGGACCAAAAGTAGCTCCCATGCGGGTTCCGATAGTCAGTATGTGACCGACTCGCCGCCGACGATTCCGGCAATCCGTTAGTCCGTTTTTGCCACCTTTCTCGCGTTATTTTCTCTCACCGTGCATTTTCCCCTCTCGTCTCGCCCGAATAGCCGTCCCGCTCGCTCGAGTTTGTCGGGAGTACCCCGAGTGGCTACCGGTTCATGTGGCATCGAATCCGACAAAAACCATTTCAGTATTGAAACCGTCCATATCCTGTATTTTAAGTCGATAGGCGCCGACCTTCCTGTGTCCCGGATGTTCCCTCACGGGGAAACGTCATGGCTCTCACAAGACGATCCGGGACATTTTACCATCGTCCGACGATCCGAGACAGATTACCCTGTCCAATCGGTTGAGTGTGCTCGTAGTCACTCCCTCGTTGCACACCACCGCCGGGCTGAAGCAGTCGTTCAGTAGTCCGTTCGAAGCCGTTCGACGTCCAGTTGCAGGTAGTGCCACAGCGTTCCCGTCAGCCCGGACTCGTCGATCCGACGTCCGGAACTCTCGACCAGCACTGTCGGACAGTAGGCAGTCGGTAGTTCTCTCGAGAACGCCCGGCTGAACGCCGTGTCTTCGTTCGGTACCCGGGGAAATCCACCGCTTTCCTCGAAGGCCCGCACGTGGACGAAACAGTTGAACCCCGGCAGAATGGGGTACTCGAGCCGTGAGAAGACGTGGTTGATCGTCACTTCCATCAGCTTGGCGCGATAGGGGCCGGTGATCCGACAGTACGAACTCGCCGCCGCGAGCCCGTTGGTTTCGACGAAGCCGAGCAGTTCGGTCAGGTAGTTCGCCCGCACTCGCGTATCCGCGTCGACGAAGGCGAGCCACTCGCCGCTTGCTCGCTCCGCGCCGAGATTCCTCGCCGCGGCGATGCTCGAGCCGGCTTCGTGGACGACCGCGGCGCCGTACTCTCGAGCGATCGACACCGTGTCGTCGTGGGAGTTGCCGTCGACGACGATCGCCTCGTACGTGTATTCCGTGTCGAGCGCGGCGAGACTGGCGAGTGTCCCCCGAAGGTAATCGGCCTCGTTGCGCGCCGGCACCACGAAACTCACGTCGACGTCGTCACGGTCTTCGTCCGCCATCTTGGTCCACTTCGGATGATGCGGCCGCGGGTTCTCAAACTATCGACAGCTGGCAGTTCCGACCGCGCTTTGTAACCGCGTATTCGTACCCTTTCCGGCGCGAATCGTGCCTGCCGTTGTCGTGCTATTACCTCGCATGATGGTACGTCACGTAGCAGGATACATCATGAACATTTATTATGGAGTGGGGAAAAGGAGGTGAGTAGAGATGTCGGTCGTACACGTAGCAGTCTGAGTTCGTTGCCGATGACGAGTACCGATTTTCGACGATATCCCACACCAGACCGACATGAGCACACAACACCTCACACGACCCGAACCGGACACCGATCCCGAATCGACGCTGAACCGAACCACGACGCGACCGGCCCCCTCGAGCACCGTCACCGAGGACCCGCGAACAGCGACCGACCTCGCCCCCCGTACGTTCCCGTCCCAGAATCGTGCCCGACTCGAGAACCTGATCGACGAGTGGAACGCGGGGTTCGCATCCGGAACCAGTGACGAAGCCGCATAGGGCTCGCGTCTCGAGCGACCGTCTCGGAACCGCGACCGCTCGAGGGATGACAACGGTCGGCACGTCCGGTGACCGGACCGAACGTGGCTGCCAGGACTATCGTTCGTTGGAATTGCACGAATTCGATGGGTTGAGATGTACGACGAGTCTCTACTCGATGCGCGAACCGCCGTGACAGAGCCGGCTCGTCGGGAATCCAAATCGTCTTTAGAGCGATAGACGTAGCCTCGAGTGGCCGATGACGACGCACCCGCTCAGAGCCGGACTCGGCACCCGGTCGTGACGAGCCCTATGAGTGCCGAGGCCAGCTTTCTATCCAGACATTTCGGGAAAGAAGTGTACGAACGTCATAGAATCGTGTCTGCTATCCTCTGAGAGAGGTCAGTAGGAACCTGTGGTCGAATAGAGTACACTTTGAGTGCCGTGGCCGCACTTCCTATATATGAGTTCTATGCGGAACTGCCATAGTTGCTTCGACGCTTAAATCGAAGTAGACAATCGTTCAGAAACGTCGCCGGCCCTGCAGCCGCGGCACCATCTGGTCAAGATACTGCTCCGACACCACACTGTCACCGTCGGCAGCCGCAGCAGCCACCGCATCCTCCAACCGGTTGAACGCGTGCCGGACATCGCTCTCAGCTTCCTCAACCGTTTCTGCCGCGATCCGGTGGAGCAGTGACTGTTGAACAGCCTGAACGGCGGTATCAGCTGCAGTGAACCCCTGCTCCAGGAGCGTCATCAGCTCATCTTCCGAGTATGGCTCGAACATGACATCCTCGTAGTCGAGCACGGTCCAATCGAGGATTGCGCCTGAATCTTGCGACGATACCAGAACAAGCACGATCTGTCCGTCCACCTCTTCGTTGACGGATTGTACCTGTTCGATGAAGTCTTCCGGATCTCGGAGCCGGATGAACCCATCGTCGAGCATCAAGTCGTCCATCTTGATCTCCAGTGCTTCCCCCAATCGACACCCAGTCTTCGCCAGCAGGACGGCGACCGCCTTGTTCCGCGGATTCGGAATCGCCTTCACGATCTCCTTCGCGTTCTCCCACGTCGCACAATCAGGGCGCTGCCGAATCTGCTTCGGAATCTCCTCCAACAACCGTGCCGCCGAGAATACTCAAGTCAGCATGAATTCCGAAAAACTAGATTCAATCGAACGGCAGAAATCATATCTATTGCAGTCTATCTGGTAGTCGGCTATTGGCAACTGGAAATCGACGTCCCCGACTCGAGGTTGTATGTGTCCGGTCCCGAATTGTTCTCGAAGGCCATCCCATCGCAGCCCATGACTCTCGCATTTCCGTCTCTGATCGCGATGCCGTACTTTCCACTCCCACGGATCGTCGAATCGCTAATGGTGACAGCGGCGGCGCGTTGGTCACCGTGGAGGAACAGGTTTGCCACGTCGTCGGCACCGCCGCCAACGGTTTCGCCGCTCCCACCGTTCTCAATGACGGTGTTTTTCAGGACGTTGTCGCTGCTCAGAGAGTTAACGAAGTAAAGCCCCTTCCAGAAGCCGGTGATGTCTTCGGTCCCGCTAAAGAAGATAGGGTCCCCACCGGTGGCGTCTGCTGTCAACCGGCCCTCACCACGGATCTGCATCCCCTTGCCCTGTTCGAACGTGAATGTTGCCCCAGATGCAACCTCCACCGGTGCTTCGACGTGGACGTTGATTCGCGGTCGGTATGGCACGTCGAGCGCCGGCCAGTCGGCCGGTTCAGTGACGGTCGTCCGACCGGCACCACTCGGCTCACCGATATAGACAACCCCCTCGTCGTTGTTCGTGAAGGTGGTCGCCGCCTCAAGACCGCGAACCAGATTCGCCGGCATATATAGTGGCGCCTCGTTCTCCTCGAAGAGTACTCCATCAAGGCCGAGCTGTGCCCCGGCCTTGGTCACAGTCACGCCAACGTTGGCATTTCCTCGGAACGTTGAATGCTGAATGGACAATCGTACGTTCTCCCCGCGGAGGAAAAGACCTGCTGGGGAGTAGTTTGGATTCCACGCTGAGCTGCCGGCATACTCAAGGATAGTACGCTCGAGGACGTTATCGGCAGAATTCGAGTTTCTGATTTGGACGCCTTTCCAGAAGCCACGGCTCTGTTCGGTCCCCGTTAAGCGCACCGGGTTTTCCTCAGTGCCGCTGACCTGTATCCGACCATCGCTCTCGATGTTCAACCCGACGTCGTTGGTGAACTGTATGACGACCGCTGGTTCCACGGTCAGTGTTCCCGTCTCGACTGTGAGCGTTTTCTCTACCCGGTAGCAGCCCGCCGATATAGTGCCGCCTTCCTTGACGTCCGATGGTGAGAGCGTCGTTGGGGAGTCACAAGCGGCCGCAGTAGGAGAGGCTGTTTGCGGGGTTGTCATTGGGGTGGCGTTCGTATCTCCCCCACCATCTCCGCTCTGATCACCGCCACCTTGCGAACAGCCGGCCATGCCCCCAATCGCAAGGGTCCCTGTCATCGCTAGGTATCCCCGTCGAGAGAGTAATGGCCTGGCTCGGACCTCACTCCCGATTTTTTCTGGCATTCTGCTTTAGTTAGTGGTAAGCACATCGGATAAACCTTGATGTTACTTATATATCACATTGGAATTGGCGTTGTTCAATCGCATACATAGATCAATTCAACCTGATGGATTCGGGCGTCTAAACAGGGCCCAGAGGGTGTATTCATCACTACCTTCGCCAGCGAGGGTGGCATGTCACGGGCAAGGACCGTCCACGGGCCCTACTATATCAATGACATGGAGGAACCCATTGCCGGAAACGTATTATCATCCGATACGAAGTGACGACTTCATCCATCTCGAATGAATACGAATCTAACCAGTCAAACGTCAGTGTTCATCCGACTGTCAGATTCCCACAACCCTTATGATTCCTTTCCGAATTGTAAGGTCTGTATGGAAAGTGCGTCCGATCCCGACCTCTCACCGGGGGAGTATTGGATCAAGCCCGCGATCGATCTGTCCGATATCTCGCTCCGTGACGTGCTGTTCGGCGACCTTGGATACGAGACGGAGGCCGACGGAGATCGGGTGCACAAGTACGATGTCGTCAGGTCGGGCGGCACGTACGTTTTCGACGTCTTCGAGACAAACGGATCGGCGGACTCAGACTGGCTCCCCGTTTCCATCCCGCACTACGCGTACGTGTTCATCGAGCCCGAGGGCGATCCTCGCCTCGTCGTCGAAGTGGACCAGGGAAGCAGCGGCTATACGATTTTGGACCCCCAGACGGGGGAACAATTGGGGACGGTTGCAAAGTCGCGTCGGATTCTCGGCGACTGGCAGCTCACCAATACAGAGGGAGATGTCGTCGCCACCACTGATCAAGTGGACAAGTCGACGCCCCTCCTTTCGTCCGGAACGTACGTAACGTGGGATGTATTGGGACAGGATGGTGCGAAGATTGGACAGTTCCAGCGCGGCCCGGCAGAGGGGTCATCCTCCGACAGGTTGTCCGCCATGCAGATCACTTGTTCCCGGTCACGAGTGTCTACGGATCAGTGTATTGCGTTCGCGTTCGTGCTCCTTTACGAGGGATCACAGTCAACTATTCGACCCCAGCACGGGCCGTGATCGGACAGTAAATATGGCGGAGGGCCAACGGTGAGACCGTGCTGAATTTGCGCGCTGTATTCAGCAGCGTCATTTCCAGCTACTCAGTCTTTGTCAATACTGGCGTGACCGATACAGAGGGTGTATACAGACCCAAGACCGGGTCGGTCCTACCGACTGCTTGTTTTGGTTCGGAAGAGACACTCGCCCCCGCCAAAGATGGCGTAGAGAATGAGAGCGAGTGGAGAAAGGTACGCCGCGTAGAGGGCGAGACCGAAAATCGTCTGGAGTGAGAGTATTCCCTGTATGGCACCGAGGATGAGCCACCCAAGAACCACGGCCACGAGGACTACAAGCGGCGTGATCAAATTAAACCGGAGGAAGAAGGCGATGGGGAGTCCGACGAAGGTGATCACGAGGACAATCATGCCCAGAAGATACCCGAGAGTGTCAACTGAGAGATGAGTGAGAAATTCGCTGATGCTCCATCCTGCTAGGAGTAAGCCAGCGCCGAAGTATAGACAGACCACGGCCAGCCCAACGAGACTGCCGACGAGCGCTGCAGCGGCACTGGATGAGTGACTTCGTGGCAAGAGCGAGCCCATGCGGTACGCTAACGTGAGAGTGAGCATAAAAGGTACCGTCAATGGAACCGTGATGGGACTGCTACTGACTATGCGCTTTGTATTTAGCACGACTCCCGAACCTATCCTTTCGCTGCACCCGTGTCCCCGTGCTAATGGATAACGTCGGGTCCGAAGTGTCGGTGTCGTGGCCGAATCATATCGGTTGCAGCCTTCACCACTCCTTCCAGTTTCTTTTCTGGCCCCTACACGACGTCAGCCACGGTGAGCCCGGCGCCCAGCGGAAGCCATCTGCGACCGCTCGACTCACTGTGCCGACCGAAAGGGTGACGGCTCGCATACGAGGCGTCTGGTTTGGTGGTTTCGGTTACTTTTCCCCGGCTGAATCGGAATTCTCACGCGTTGAACCCCGAGACCGTCCGACGCGAGAGGTCGGTTGGCCGCAGTCAAAACGAGGGAAGGACTTCCTCACAGAACAGGTCTATCGAGGACTCGGCGATGTCGTCGTCCATCCCGGGCCACTGCGTCCGGAAGAGCAGGTAGTCCGTCCCGAAGGCCTCCCGGTACGATTCGATTGTCTCGATGACGTCGTCGGGCGATCCGAGGCAGAAGCGCGCGTCGGCGAACGAATCGAACATCTACTGGTCTGTACTATTTCGGGACCTAAAAGCGACGTCCGGCCGAGTTCGGTCACCGAAGGAGGTTTCTTGGACCCACAGCGATTCTCTGCGGAAATGCGATCTGTCGTATACGCGATCGAGATTCACTTCATCGGCATCGCGATTCTCTCGAGAAAGTCTGATCTTCGGGACCTATCGCAGTTCGTCATTCGGTAGCTACTGCTATCAGATCGAGGACTGGGAGTATTGAGGCTATCGTTTCTGCTCAGGCCCTCGGTTGTGCTGAGGATGCTGTTTCTGCTCAGGCCTTCGGTTGTGCTGAGGATGCTGTTTCTGCTCAGGCCCTCGGTTGTGCTGAGGATGCTGTTTCCGCTGTCCCAGGCGGGCGGTGATATCTCGACAGAAGAACGACCCGCCCGGAAGCGACGAAGGACGCTTTCCGGTATGATGACAGCCGAGCGATTCGAGACGGAGACGGCGGCATCGATCACGCCGAACAGTTGTTGGCCCCGGTTTCGAGTTTCGTTGCCTGCCGACTGCTATCGGGACGCTCTCGGCCGGTGTTGACGTCGATCACGGTTTCGTAATTGTCGGGTTTCTCCGGGACGTTCTCGACCATTCGTTCGACGAACTCGTCCCGACCCAGTTCGAGGAGGTCGAGCCGTCGTTCGACCTCCTCGAGCGAGGCGGCGACAGGCCGTCCCGGCGACCCGTTTTCGAACCGACCGTCGTTCGTGACGGTGACGTGTCCCGGGAGGACGGTGAGGTCGTCCGGCAGTTCCGTGAGCGTCTCGTGGAGCGTCTCGTACTCCATCTCGGCCCCCTCATCCGCTTGGTCCTCGCCGAATTCGAGTTCCGTGCGTCCGACCGAGTCGACGAACAGGGCGTCGCCCGTAAGAATTGCTTCGTCGTCGACGCGGTAGTTCACCATCTCGGTGGTGTGTCCGGGCGCGGCGAGTGCCGTGATTTCGACATCGCCGACGTGAATCGAATCACCGTCCTCGAGCGGCTCGTACTCGTACTCGAGGTCCCGCTCTTCGGCGCGGGCACCGAGGTGATACGGTACGTCCAGTCGCTCGGCTAGCTCTCGACCGCCGGAGACGTGGTCGGCGTGGACGTGCGTATCGAGTACGTGCGTTATCTCGGCGTCGTGTTCGGCGGCGGCGACGACGTACTGGTCGATATGTCGGGTCGGATCGACGACCGCTGCTTCGCCCGCGTCCGGGGACCAGACGAGATAGCTGAGACACCCCTTTCCTCGCCGCTGGAATTGCGTGAGGCCAACGTCGTCATCGGTGTCGACGCGAGCCCGTTCGTATAGCGAGTTCCAATCGCGCATTCCGCCTTTCACGACCGCGACGTCGTCGTACCCGTTCGCGTCGAGTTCCCCGGCGAGGGTCGTTGACGTCGCGCCCTTGCCACAGATGGTGACTATCGGGTTTCCGTCGACGAGGTCGTCGATCTCCGCTTCCTGTTCGTCGCCGAGCGTCTCTGCCGGTCCGAACGGAACGTTCTCCGCCTCGGGGACGTGCCACGACTCGTAGCTGTCCGCCGGTCGAGTGTCGACAATCGCGTACTCGTCGTCGTCCGCATCGAGTTCGTTCGCGAGTTCTCGTGCGGTGATTTGTTCGAACATCGTTGTTCTAGTGCTAGCCTCTCGTTCGCCATGGAAGAGGTATTGTCCTGAAAATGCAACTCTGGGCCAGCGATCAAGGGAGGGAAAATCAAAAGCCGCAGTTCAACCGGTAAATATTGCTGTGTTACGCAGGGATCGAGACAACGTGGATGATGGGTGTTCTATACATGAACAATATTAGGGGTGTCTCGAGGACGTCAGGCCGAACTATCGTCGGGACGTCGACTTCCACCGCCGTTGGGGGACGAGTTCCAGCCCCAACTGTTTCGAACCGATCTGTCTCTAGTTCAACGGGGGCGATGCAGCCGAACTCCGCGTCGGATCGGTCACAGTCCGGGCCCGAGGAGTCGCGAACGCGCCCAGCGCGAAGAACTTCGGACGGCTCGTGTCCGTGAGGTCGCCGTCCCGTCGCTCGAGCGCCTGCACGGCCGAACGCCGCCATCCCGTCGCTCGAGCTACTGCACGGCCGAACGCCGCCGTCCCCGCACAGACCGCGGGGCTTCAGCGCTATCGCGTCCGATGACGGATGATCGCTCACTGCTCGGTCTCTGTCCCCGCTGCGGCCGGGACATCGCCGTCGACTATTGCTTCGGCTCGACAGAATGCGGACGATTCGCCTGGCCCTGCGGCTGTCGCCTGTCTTCTCCGGCGACGACCGAGTGGGCCGATGAATAAGCCGAACGGGGTTTCGTCGCCGGAATAGCACCACTGTACGCGCCCGGTAGCGCTTCGAAACCGTTCACCCCTGTTAACATCGTATTTATTGAACAACTTCTCCCAATTACCGATAGTAACATCGCTTAATAACTGTTTATATATGATTGTATGAACGATAGGCGAGAGAGAATCGCTGCGCATCGATGCAGCGAGATAACCGATATGTCACCAGCAAATTCAACGGATACCGACCACAGTTCGACAGAATCACATTCGCCACCGGCCGTCTCGCGGCGATCGATGCTCGCTACGTTCGGCCTCGGCAGTCTCGGCGTGATACCACGAACGGGTACCACTCACCCGTCGTTCGCGGTGACGGACGACGCGGAGTTGCCTGAGCGCGTCGTTCACGGGGGTTCGGTCCAGGACCCCAGTCGGCGACTGATGAAACAGGACGCCGCGACCAGTGATGTCGTCAGCGACGGACCGTGTGCCGATTGCGCCGAGAACCTTACCCTCACCGGGCGCGGCGAGCGCTTACTACCGAGCGGGACGACGGACGTGTGGGCACACGATGGCTACGCGTACCTGGGTACGTTCGGGGACCCCTGTGGCACCGGCGAGGGATTCGACGAGGACGGACTCGTGGACGATCGTCTCGGCCCGGGCGTCCCCGTCTTCGACGTTTGCGATCCTCATTGTCCGACCTACGTCGGTAGCTTGCCGTCGGTCGAGGGCAGTCGGATCAACGACGTCAAGGTCGCGGACATGAACTCCGGGTCGATCCTGGTACACTCGAACGAGCCCTGCGACGGCGGTCGCGGAGGCTTCGAGGTGTACGACGTCGACGATCCCACTGCCCCGACGCATCTGGCGTCAGTCCAAGTGGACGACGCCAACGAGGTGGTGCGGGACACGTTCGGCGTCGTCGACGTTGGGGTACACAATCTGTTCCTCTTCACCCAGGGTGCATGTGACTACGTCGCCCTCCAGGCCGGGGGCTACTTTGGCGGCTTCCAGATCTTCGAGCTCACCGAGCCAACCGAACCGGAGTTCGTCAGCGCCTGGGGCGCGGAGTATCTGTGCGAGGGTGAGTTTTGTAGCGAGAACCCACACGAGGAGGACGACGAGGAAGTTCTGACGGCAATGATCGACGACTGGCTCCAAGACGGCTTCGGCCAGTCGCAGAATCGGCTTCTGCACGACGTCACCGTAAGCCAGGACGGTACCCGCGCGTACCTCGCACACTGGGACGCCGGATTGATCCTCCTCGACATCAGCGATCCGGAGAATCCCCGGTTCGTCTCACAGGCGCTCGATCCTACCGCCGGTGATCACGAAGGGAACAGCCACCAGGCGTGGCCGTCGGCGGACGGCTCCGTCGTCGTCGAAACCGAAGAGGACTTCGCCCCGTTTGCGACGACGTTCCGGATTACCGACGGCCCACACGCCGGCGAGTACGAGGCCGCCGAAGGCGGATTCACGACTCCTCTTGCCGACCTGCCAGACCAAACGATGGCCGGTCCTACGACCTATCTGGGGCTGGGGTGTGACCCTGCGGCCGAGGACGTCCCCCAAGCCGGTGGACCGGGTGAGATCGCGGTTATTCAACGCGGCGATTGCCGCTTCGATACGAAAGCCGAGACCGCTATCGAGGCGGGGTACGACGGCATGATCGTGTTCAACAATAGCGCAAACGGCGACGCGGTATCGACGATGAGCGGTGAATCGCGTGACATTCCGGGACTCCTCGTCGGTCACACGACCGGCCTGAACGTATTCGACGTCGGCAGCGCCGACGACCTCACCGTCGGTGCCACCGGCGAAAGCATCAGTGCCGTCGCCGAACCCGAGCGCTGGGGCAACGTACGCATCTGGGACTACACCGACGAAGCGAACCCGGTACTGGCAAGCGAGTTCGACACGCGCTGCAGCGCCGATCCGACCCACGAGGGCTGCGATCCCAGGGGGACCTACTCCGTGCACAACACCATCGTCGAGGACGACAAAGCGTACGTCTCCTGGTACTCGAACGGAGTGCTTATTCTCGACATCAGCGATCCCTCCAAGCCGGTCGAGACGGCCCGTTACAATCGCGGCGGGGACGACTTCGAGGAACAAAACGGTGGCATTCAGGACGTCTGGGGTATCTACAAGGAGCGGGAGAAGCCCTGGATCTACGCTTCCGATCGCAACGGCGGTCTCTACGTCCTCGAGGAACGGGATTCGGGCCGAACGTGACCGATACCTGGCGGCGCCGACGCGGATGACGGCATCGCAGCGGCCGATTCGAGTTGCTATACTCGACCGCTCTCGGCGAGGTCTGATACGGCCTCGACGACTCGTTCCTTCTCGGACTGGGACCCGCGATAGAAGTCGACGAGGTCCTGACCGATCGTCCGGAGATCGTCGTCGTCGAGTTCCTCATCTTCGCCGTCGGTGAGGTCGTATAGCTCCTGCTCGTCGGGCGACCAGATGTATTTCCAGTCCCGTCCGCGGACGGCGACGCTCGGCATGCGATTCGACGAGAAGACGTACGGTTCGGTGAGGCGGTCAGGGACCGTTTCGTCTCCGCTGGCGAGGCCGCCTAACAGGGCCGGCAATCGACTGAGGGAGAACGGCTCTTTGACACGCCCTGAAGGGCCGTTGCAGACGACGAGCGGAACGTTTACGAGGGGTTCGTACAGTTGCCGTCCGTGACCGTACATGCCGTGTTCGCCGAAGGCCTCGCCGTGATCGCCGTGGACGACGAACAGCGGGTCGGTGCCCACTTCCTCCGTGAGAAACGAGAGGAATTCGTCGGTATACTTAAGCGTGTTCTCGTAGGCCGTCGTCAATACGTCGTGGAGGACGGACTCGAACGGAAGGTCCCGGTCCAGAAACAGGCCCATGTTGGCGGGATAGGTCTTGAGTCTAGACTGTGTCCGGTACGTCGCCGGCGGAAGATAGGGAAGGTGACTATCTACGAGAAATACCCAGAGGAAATACGGCGCTTCGGCCTCGGCCGTCCACTCGGTGATCTCGTCTGCGAGCGCTTCCCAGGACATGAACATGTCCTGACCTTGCCACCAGTTGGTTGCGTTCATCGCCAGCGTCCCGATGGTGCTCTTCTGTTCACCCCCTTCGAGGAGGCCGCTCGAAGCATCGCCGTCCATAAAATCCTCGAAGTGGTCGAACCCGTCGTCGAAGCCGAAGTATCGAGAGGTCCACGGATTCGCGGTGAACGCGGCCGTTTCGTAGCCACGTTCGGAGAACTCCTCGGCGACGGACCGACGCGCCGCCATGTGTTTGCGGACGTGTGATTTCGTTTCCTCGCGGCCCCCGCCGGCGGCGTCCGGCCGTTCGACGGGTTTCATTCCGGTTAGAAAGGAGGTAGCAGACTCGAACGTCGCCGGACCTGATGCGATGGCGTTTTCGAACACCAGTCCATCCTCCGCGTGAGCCGCAAGCGTCGGCATCGTCTCGCTATCCCCCGCAGCCACGCCGCAATAATCAGTTCGGAAACTGTCGATAGTAACGAGCACCACGCTCTTGCCATCGGGCATACATTCGGACACTGTCCGAAAGGGGCCAATATTATTCAGATAATAAGTCCAAAACTTTCACTGGTCGCGGCCTAAACAATGGGGGGCGCTTTTATAACCACGTGCGGTTTCGCCATCTATGTCACGATCGGATGTCGCCCCGGAGAACGTCACGCGCGTCGAGTTACCGTCCAGTCTCGTCGACGACGTCGAACAGCGTGTCGCGTATACCGATTTCGACGACGCAAGTGAGTACGTGACGTTCGTCCTCGAGGAAGTACTGGCGGCCGTCTCGGAGGGAGACGAGCGGAATTACGACGCCGTCGACCAGGACGAAGTCGAGAGCCGCCTCGAATCGCTCGGCTATCTGAGCGACTGAGTGATCGACGTCGGTAACAGCGAATCAGAGACCGCCATTCGGTCGGTTATAGCGTCGGTACTCTGCCGTGTTGCATCCGCCAACGAAGACCGACTCGGTCGCACATCTCGAGTAAAAATCCGTCGGAGACGCGGATAGCGAGTGCTGCCACCGTGCTCGAACGAGGCCGACCCGTGCCGGTGTGGACTCCGCGTTCGACCGGTTCGATTCGTCCGCGACCACAGCGGACGGCACGCCCCGATTACGGTCGTTTGCGATTGCAGTCGTCCCAGCACGATGTACGGAGGTCACCTTCGTCGTTCCGCCCTATCGACGGCACCGACACGTGAGGCGCGGTCTCGAATGCCGATGATGCGCAGGACCGATGGCAGCAACAACCCCTGGACGACCGCTCCGGTTATTGCAACGCCGAAAACCACCGTCTGGATGAACTCGCGATGGGGTATCCACGGGGGCAGGCCGAGCGCTAACGCGATGGGGACGACGGTGTGTAACCCTCCCCAGACGAGCACGTGTTGATAGCTGTTGGGAACGTTCTTCGTGGCAGTTACGTTTACGACGCCGACCAGCCCGTAAACGACGACCGCCCGCACGAGCAAGACGAGCGCGGCAGCGACGAGTATGGCCCACCGGTGGCCGACCAGGTCACTGATCGGCACCTGCGCGCCGATGAGGACGTACACTAACGTCGACAGGAGAAACGCACCGCCGTCCCAGGTATCGCGTACGAACTCGAGCGCGTGATGATCGATCACGGATTCTTCGTCAGCGATCGTCTCCACGTACAGGCCCGCACCGACCGTTGCGAGGATGCCGCTTACGCCGATCACGTGCTCGGCGAGGACGTAGCTCCCGTATGCGGTCAGAATCGTGGCAAGCAGGATCGCCATTCGTTCGGGAACCCGGCGGACGAACAGCGTGGTCCCGTACCCGCAGACGGATCCAACGAGGAACCCGACAGCGCTGATGACGAGGAAATCCTGGACGACCGTTCCGGCGAACTCGAGACTGATCGTCGGATGGGATTGCTCGGCAGCGATCGACGTCAGCACGTTCACGATGACGATCGCAACCCCGTCGTTGAACAGGCTCTCGCTGTCGATCATGACCGAGAGTTGCTCTGGCACATCGACTTCCTCGAACAGCGAGAGGACCGCTATTGGATCGGTCGGAACCACGATTGCGGCGAACAGAAACGAACTCAGGATCGGAAGTCCGAACGCGACGGTACTGACGGTTCCGAGTAGAACGACCGCGAGGGGAATCCCGAGAACGACGAGAACGAGCGGAACAGCCAGGTTTTCGCGCAACGCGGTGCGATTCAACTCGATTACCCCATTAAACAGAACGGGCGGCAGAACCAGGGTCATGACCACTTCGTTGGACAGCCGAAGCCCGACGTCGACGTGGAGTACCGATATCACCACTCCAACTAGAATGAGAAGGACCGAGTAGGGAACGTCGAGCCACGTATCGACGGCGACTCTAACCACCAGGGCGAGTCCGAGAAGCCACAGAACGCGAAGCACCAGCTGAAGAGTCGCGCTCATCTGTCGTTCGTACGGTTCGGACGGGGTAATATTCGGCGGGTGCGCCGAACGCGTCGAAACGTCCTCGCTGTCGACAGCTGTATACGAACGACCCACCGGTCTCGGCTGCAATCGCTGGCTGCGAATTTAATGGGCTCACGTCCGTTTCCTGTGTCGGACCGCCATGACAGTTCAATTCGAGTGCTTTCAGGAGGGATGTCCATTTCTGGTGCGTGCCGCCAGCACGGACGAAATAGTCCACCTCGTGGACGAACACGCCGAGTACGCTCACGATCTGGATATCGAACGCGACACCATCGAATCCGAGATCGAACGGATGTAACGACAGGAATGACCGAAGACGCACCCGCGCCCGATCCGGTGGAACTCGTGCGGCGCGGCGAACTACTCGACGCGCTGTTCGATGGACCGAAAACACCGGGCGAACTCGAGGCCGAAACGTCGTTTTCTCGATCGACGGTCCATCGGGCGATCGAATCGCTCGTCGAACAGCACGTCCTGACGGAATCCGACTGCGGGTTCGAACTCACCGGGTTCGGCCGCGTCGTGGCGACGGAGACCGCCGAGTACCGCACGAACGTCGTAACCGCCGGTCGACTGCAACCGCTGCTCGACGAGGTAGACGCCACGGCGGTGACGCTCCCGCTCGATGGGCTCGAGGGTGCCGAGATTACGCGCCCGAAACAGGCTCACGCCCACGTTGCGACGACACGGATCACGGACTTACTCGCCGGGTCGAATCGAATCCGTCTCTTTTCGGGCGTGATCTCCCCGATATTCCTCGACATCGCCTACAAGCAGGTTTTGAGCGGCACGGAGGTCGTCGCGATTTTCGACCGGCGGGTCATCGAAATCCTCTTTTCGGAGTACGGGAAGAACGCCCGCGAGGCAGCTCGTACCGGCCGGTTCGAAGTCATGATATACGACGACTGCCCGTTCGAATTGTTCCTCTGTGACGGGACGGTCGGAATCGCCGCTCACGACGACGGGTTCCTTCGTCTGCTCGTCGAATCCGACGACCTCGGGGTGTACGAGTGGGCCGAGTCGGTGTTCGATCGCTACCGCGAGCGGTCCGAGTATGCAACGATTTTCTGATTTCCGTCATCGACGGGGTCGTTTTCACGAGCGGGAACGATTTCGTCGATGAGAAAATTCCCGCCGTTGGGGTGCCGAGGGGGCCAAATTTAACAGTGTCGGGCCCCTGTCTCGCATAGCGGCCATCGGAAAGCGGAGGTGCCACTATGAATGGAACACATCAGCCGAGCCCTGTTGACCCGACGCTCGACGCACGAACGGGAACGTACGAACAGCAATACGAGACCGCCGACGGTTCCGAGATCCTTATCAAAGCAATCAGATCGGTTGCGGCGGTCGCGGGCGTTTCAACGACCGATATAGACCCGCTCGGTGAGGCTGCCGATCCGGAGATACTGGTTGGCTCGGTCGAGGCCGCCGACACGAACGGAGGTTCGACGGACGGCGTCACGGTCCGCATTTACGAACACGACGTGACGATCGACGACGGCCGGATCGTCATCGATCCGCCGGCCGACGAGCACAGTCGGTGCGAGTAAAAAGAGTTCAGCGTCAGCAAGCCGCGGTCCTTAGTGTCTGTGTCCTCGTGGAGGCATATGACGTCGCAAGACGGTTCGTTCCACACGCGGATGCAACCGACTCGCAGCGTCCCCGCGAAACTCTGCACTGACGGTGGCGAACCGTCGCTTTCCACCAACGATGCGTTCTCTCTCCTGGCGAACCCGACCCGTCGCTACGTTCTGGAACACCTCCGACGTGAAGGTGCGGCCGTAAAGCGGTCGGTACTCGCCCGTCACGTCGCTGCTCGGAAACACGACTGCGATCCAGACGAGGTTCCGACCGATGCGCTCGAACGAGCGATAACGGACCTCCACCACTTCGCCCTCCCGCCGCTGCGGGCAAACGGCCTCGTCGAATACAGCGAGGGCGTCGTCGTGTTGATCGACGAGGACCCCACGATCGCCCGGCTGTTAGACGCTGCCGACGCTGACACTCGCTCGTAAGCCATCGACCGTTTCGACTGCGAGTCTCCCTCGAGACGTGGTCGCTTTGCCCTTCATCGGCTGACCGAGCGATCCCTGTCGATCGCGAACACGCCCTGCGTCTTGAATTCTGCTGCCGTGCGCTAGAACCGAGGGTCTACGTATCTCGATCCCAAATCAGTATTGTCGAATGACGGCCGAATCGCCGCTCCAGCGTCGTAACACCCGAGAAGCCGTGCGGTTCTATCTGCTGGATCACCGAACGTGGCTGGGGAAAGTGATAGATATCGCGCTGTTGGTTCTGAACCTCGTCTTCGTCGCCATCTTCGTCGCGGAGACGTACCCGCTCTCCTCGCCCGTCGTCCGCGTCCTCTGGAACGCCGAGGTTGCCATCGCCGTCGTCTTTCTGGCCGAGTACCTGCTGCGACTCTACGGGGCCGAAAACCGCCTCGCGGAATTCCTCGACGTGTACACACTGATCGACCTGATTGCGGTCCTCCCGACGCTACTCGTCGTACTCTGGCCGGGGGCGGCGACCGTTGCCAGCGTGGGGTTCCTCCGAGTGATTCGGGTCGTTCGAGTCCTTCGATTTTACCGCTTTACGAGGGACGCGGAGTTCTTCTTCGGGACGATCTCCGACAACGCCCTTCGAGCGCTAAAACTGCTGCTGACGGTGCTGGTGCTCCTGTTCGTCTCCGCCGGCCTGTTTTACAGCGCGGAACACGCCGCCAACCCCGAGGTGGCTACGTTCGGCGATGCGTTTTATTACGTCGTGGTTGCGCTGTCGACCGTCGGATTCGGCGACATCGTCCCGGTTACTGTCGCCGGACGATGGGTCACTGTTGCGTCGATACTGGCCGCCATCATCGTCCTCCCGTGGCAGGCGAGCAAGATCGTCCGCGAGTGGAGCCGCAAGGGGAAAGTAGACGTCACGTGCCCGAACTGCGGGCTGTCGTCTCACGACCGAGACGCGTCACACTGCAAGGCATGCGGTCACATCATCTATCAGGAGTTCGACTCCCGCGAGTAAGGCGCCGAACTGGCACGTGCGGCGCGTTCGTTCTATTACCTCGGCCGTCGTCGAATGAACACCGATGCGAGATCCGTTTCAGACAGCTGTCTCAACGGGAACCGATCAATCGATGCACATCGACCGATTTCTGCCCGAGTTCGACGTCACGGTGGTTCGCCACGCGATCGTCGAGGCCGATCCCGAGACGACCTACGAGGCGATGCTCGAGTCCGACCTGACAGACACCGGCCCGATCGTGGGCGCACTCTCCCGGCTTCGAGACGTCCCGGCGGCCGTCTCACGAAGGGGCGGCGGCGAGCCCGGAGAACCGACGCCCGGACGGCTCCGTTTCGCCGACGTTGCGGAAACGGAGGAATGGACGCGGCTCGCCGATGTCCCGGGCGAGGAATTCGTTTTCGGTGCCGTCGGGAAGTTCTGGCGACCGACCATCGAGTGGCGCCACGTCGATGCCGACGAGTTCGTCGCGTTCGACGATCCGGGCTACGCGAAGCTCGCGATCGGTCTGTCCGTCCGACCGTACGGCGAGCGACGGACGCTTCTGACGTACGAGGCGCGTACGGCGACCACGAGCGAGCGCGCCAGCCGAAACTTCCGCCGGTATTGGCGTCTTATCGGCCCGTTCGCGGGATACCTGATGTCTCGGGCGCTCGAGCGCATCACGGCCGACGCGGAGGCCGTCGCACGCCGGAAATCAACGGCCAGCGAACGGAGCAAAACGCGAAGGGGACCGGGCCTGTCCGGTAGCCGGCTCGTCGCAGCCGCCGCGCTCACCCTCGTCGGCGCGTATCACTTCGTCATTCGACCCTGGCACCGCCGCTGGGGTTCGACGACGCGGGAAGCGCGTGCACCGCTCCCGGGCGACGATTTACTTCCCGACGCGACGGACCAGGTCACCCATGCGATCGAAATCGACGCTCCCGTCGAGGCAGTCTGGCCGTGGCTCGTCCAGCTCGGACAGGGGCGAGGTGGCTTTTACAGTTACGACTGGCTCGAGAACGCGGTCGGTGCCGACATCCACAACGCGGATCGAATCGTTCCGGAGTACCAGACTCTCGAGGAGGGCGACGTCGTTCGGTTAGCACCGGCGGATTATCCCGTTTCGTCGCCGGAATCCGCGCCGGAAGTTGCACATCTCGAGACCGAACGCACGCTCGTTCTCAGGCCGCCGGGCGAGTCGCCGGCGTGGACGTGGGCGTTCGTGCTCGAGCCGGTCGCCGACGGATCGACGCGGCTCCTGGCGCGGACGCGGTCGAATCCGGGCCGGTCTTCGATCGGACCGTTCTCGTCGTTTCCGGCGCTCCAGGAGGGAGTGAACTACCTTTTCTGGGAGCCCGCTCACTTCGTCATGGAGCGAGGGATGCTCCGCGGGATCAGACGCCGGGCGGAACAGATGGGACGAACGGCCCCCTCCTCGACGTCGTAACGCGAGCGGACGCACCGTCGAGGTCGGTGGGACCGACGTACTGTGAAAGGCGGGACCACGTTTTCGCCGTAACTGCACCTCTTTCGGGCTACGCCGTCGGTTCGGTCGAGTTCCCACCCATCCGACTGCTGTAGTCCCAGCTGTATATCGTCCGCGGCTCGATTTCGATGCGCACCTCCTCGCGGTCGTCGCCGAGCAACCACCGAGCGAGCGGGGAGGACGTTCCGTCCAGATAGCGCTCGATGAGGGCCCGAAGCACCGCCTTGTCGCTATCGGTCGTCATCGTGACGGTTCCGTTTCCTCTGATCCCGCGGTACGGTACGTCGTTCGTGGAGATATCGAATGCGACTTCCGGGTCCTGCCGGAGGAATCGAACCAGCGTCGCGTTCGCCCCGGTCGCACACTCGAGTACGCCGTTCCGGTAGCGATACCATAGTGCGACGAGCCACAGCGAGCCGTCCGGTCGGTTGGTAGCGATCCGAATCGGGACTGTGGTCTCTTCGAGGAAGTCCTCGACTTCGGCTTCCGTCCACGCGCCGCGGAATTCGGTCATAGCTGGTCGTTCGCCGCGGAGCTTGAAAAAACGGGAGTCAGGCTACGTGGTTTTCGGGTGCCGTCACTCGAAATAGGCAGCGAACGAAGGGTGACGAACGGTGGCGGTCAATCCGGACCCCTGGCCCCCAGACCCGTTCGAAACGTCAGTCCCAGCCGTTCAACGTGCGGGTAAAGTGATTCCATAACCCGTGGAGCGGCAATCGGCCGGCTCGCTGGTTCGTTCGAATACTTTTCCCCAACGGACCGGCCGCACCGGTCTCTCGACGGGTGGCCTCCTACAAAACATTACAGCAGACAGCTTTTCTGACGACCTATCTCGATGCTTTCGCTATCCGAATCTGCCCCAGAAATTTCCATCCATCGATTGCGTATATCTAAATACAGAATTCAATATGTTTATTACCTCCCTTTGCCTGCATTTATTTAGGCTATGGGGAACGAGGATAAATCGAAGGCTGCCGAGAATGCGGATATTACTCGGCGTCAGACGCTGAAGCGGGCGGGACTAACGACTGTGGGTGCCATCACGGGTCTGGGAGCCGCGGCGGACAGCACACGCGCTGCCCCGGCATCGAATGTCGGTTCCATCGACATTTCAGATCTGGACCTTGGTGGCACGGATCGGTACACCGGTGGCTGGGGACCGCACACTGAGTCGATTGATGCGCGTTACTCGCTCGTTCCGTCCCAGACACCGAACATCTTCCAATACGCGTTCAAGGATATTCGGCCCGGCATCGAGTATCTGGGTTACTCGCCGAGTCCCACGACCCACTGGTTCGCGTTCAGCCTGGTTTCCCACACGTGGAGGGGCGACCACAGATTCGATATCGGTAACCCTCTTTCTGTCCAGAATGGAACCAAATTCAAAACGGAGTCACCGTCTTACGTCGATGTCACGATCAAACCGGAGTATCTCTACTCCGGATTTATCGACAGGAGTACGGATCCGCGATGGGAAGAGGTCGTCAATGGCGACGACCCCATCTCGCAATACAAAGAGAAGGCACAGAATGAGATCTCGTCGGGTAACGGATGGGACGATGTGCTGGCATCGCTATCGGCTACCCTCTACGAAGAAGTGATAGGTGCGATCGGTTCTCCCGTTGGACTCGCACTGGCAGTCTTCGGAGCGTTGGCGAAACCAGATGATTGTGGCATGAATCGAATCGGGAACAACGGGTTCGGTTGGGAGTGGAACTGGTGTGCCAATCAGAACGAGAGTCGGTACGGGGTCCCGATCCAGTATCAGAACGCAATCGTTGGATTCGAACTCCCGGACTGGACGTCCCAGGAACAGGTTAGCGTCGAAGTAGGGGCTTCCATCCGAAAGCGCGTTAACGAGAACTTTGGGGACTCGAAATACAATAGCGCGACTTCTATCCGATGGGAACTGGACCTCCCCGGCGATGAGTCCGAGGCCCAGATCGCAGATACGCAATACCGGTGATATAGCCCGTAGCAGTGGGGGCGTATCTCCCCTCAAACCCGGCGATTGCCCGCCGATCGCAGGTCTTTCCACCGGGCCTGAAACACCCGCGTCTACTGGCCGTCTGTGTACCCGACGAGGACGTCAACCACAGAACGATGGAGTGAGAATTGTACGACTGTCTATCTGTGATAGAAGTCGTCAGCTCGTCGTTTTGGAGTCCACGATTCACGACCCGTCGCAGAAAACGGGGGTGCTGATCGGCCTAAGTGAGGACAGTCCGTCCCCATCACGAGACGGCTCACTGTAACGAATACGACCCGGAGTCCCCGGTTTCGGCCCCTCATATGCCCACGAGAAGAATTTGAACATTCTTCGGATATTCTAACCAGAAACCCAACTATTAAATTAGATTTTCAAAACAATAGAAATATTATTGTGGCAGGGGGATATTTATGGAGGTATGAGAACTTCGGCCCCTCGGAAAATTGGTATCGTCCGTAATAGTCCGCGAGTTCGAGAGTACGTAGTATTGTTTTTGTTGTTGGTCGCATCCCTGTTTCTGCAAATACAGGTGTTGAGAGGCGTCGAGGCGATATCTACGCGCGTCTCGGAACACGACCCGCTGGTGGTTGGATCGGTAGTGTACGCGACGCTCGTCGGGGTTGCTATCGCCACCGGGTACGCGGTGACCCGCCGACGACGAGCAACGGCCGAGAGGCTCGACCGGGAAGCACTGTTCACGCTCGGTGGGGCGACCGGGAGTGTCCTCCTCGTCGGTGCGTACGTACTCCACGGAACCACGGACCTCCCCGTATTCCCCGACGAAGTCGTCACTTCGTTCCTGATCGGACCCGTTTTGATGGGGGTTCTGGCGGTTTGCTACGGCAGAGCGCGCGGAATCGACGTCGAGATCGATCTCCCTCGCCGAGAGGCGCTTCCTCCCGTTTTCCTCGTATCAGTAGTTGCGGGTGCGGGGTGGATTGGCGCGTTCAAAATAGCGGACGAGTGGTACTTCCTGCATCCGGGCGGCCCCTTCGGCCCACAGTTATCGACCGGCAGGCTGCTCTGGCAGGTCGTGTTTCCGGGTGTGTTGACCGGGCTCGGGATGGCACTTCTGTACAACGGTGCGATTCAGCAGGGCCTGCGGAAACACGGTGACCCGTCCGTCGCTGTTGGGGCGGTTACGACACTTGTCGGGACCATCGCCTGGTCGTCCGGGAGGATCTGGTTCATCTGGCCGTTCGGCCAGCTCACTGGTGTGGTCGCCACGGGCGCGGCTAGTACGGCGATCGTCGTCCTCTCGCTTGGTGGCTCGCTCCTTACCGCCCGGGTCGCGCGGCTTGGATCGCGATCGCTCGGCGTCGCGATGACTCCGACCGTGGCGGCTTCGGCCGGCGTCCTCGTCGTTGCACTCCCGTTGCTCAGTGCAGCCGCGGTTCAATCGTATTCACTGGTATTCGTTGCCTCCGTCCTCGGTACCACAATCGTCGCGGGCGCGGCCTGCATCGGGTTCGAACGGTCTCGCTCACTGTGGCTCCCCGCCTTCGCATTCGCAACGTACCTGTGTATTGCCGATCCCTCCCTCGCAGCGTTCCTGTGAGATACCGCAAATCGTCCGTTGACGCGAGCAGGCGACCCCCGCTTGGACCACACCCGAACCGACTGCTCGTCTCGGACCGCCCGGGATCGGTTCGGAGACGAATCGTTCGTCCTGTTGGGTTGGGTGCCGAACAGGTCCGTCTCGAACGTCCGCTCGTAGGAGAGAAACTCGAGCGGGAGCGTCCGCGTGACGCCGCCGTACTCGATGGTCGCGTCGAACTCGACCGTCAGATTCGACGTCTCCTCGTTCCGGAGGTGCGTGACCCACCAGTCGTCGAGTCGCGAATTGTCGATCGTCGCATTCGCCTCGAGCGGTCGGGTACTGTCGGGTTTCAACACGGTCTGCTGGGCGGCCACGCCCTGACCCACGGCGATGCCGTTCAGTTCGACCGAATACCGGATCTCCGTAATCGGCACCGGAATCGATAACTGATTGGTAACCGTCGCCGACGCGTCGATCGGCGTTCGGTTGGCGGTCGCTTTGCCCCACTGCGCGTTGGTCTCGTTGATCACGAACATCGTCCGTCCACTGATCTGGAGGCGCTGACTCTCGTTCGTCCGGATCGGCTCGAGCAAGTTCGTCTGCACGGTTCGAGTCCCTGTCAACCCGGTTGCCGGGAGCTGGATTCCGGCGACGTCGATGCCGACGCTGGGATTGACTCGCACTGTCGTCGTTTCGTTTCTGCCGATGTGGGAAGCCCACCACGCCGGAATGTCGTCGTTGTCGAGCCACGTCGAGACGGTAACGGTACTGTCGTCGTCGGCGAGGGACATCCGATTGCGGTGCTCGTTTGCGACCTCGATGTCGTTCATCGAAACCGTATACGAGACGTCCGCAGCGGCATCGCCGAGGCGAAGCAATCGCGGATTGTCGATGGCTATGCGAGTTTCGACTTCGGTCCGGTCGTCCGTGACGGACCCCCATTCATTGTCGACCGATTCGACCTGCGGTCGGCCCGCTTCGAGGACACCGTAGGCTGCAGTCGCACCGATCAGGACTATCGCGACTAGAATCACCAGCCACGTTCTGCGACGAACCATCTACTGCAGTTTTGACCCGGCCGAAGTTCGGCCGTCACGTTACACGTTCAGGTCATTAAAGTACGGACGGCCGTTCTCAGGACGACGGGGTGCGGACGACCGTTCTCAGGACGACGGGGTGCGGACGACCGTTCCACTCAGTGACTCGTCGTTTCGTGCTCGACACCGAGTACTTCGGCTCTATTTTAGTGATTTAGTGATCTGTCCGGGACGCTTTCGTTCCGACACGACGTTCTCCGAAGCGAGACGGTCACGTCGCGAAGATACTACTATTGTGGTCGCGGTATTTGGTATCTGGTATCATGCCGAGGAACGGGCGATCCTACGATTACGTTATCGTCGGTGCGGGGCCGGCGGGGTGTGTTCTCGCGAACAGGCTGTCGGCCGACGCCGGGACTGATGTGCTGTTACTCGAGGCCGGGAAGCCGGACGACCAACGCGAGATCAGCATTCCGGCCGCGTTTTCGGAACTTTTCGAGTCGGCGGTTGACTGGAACTATCACACGGAACCCCAGTCGGAGCTCAACGGTCGAGAACTGTACTGGCCCCGCGGAAAGACCCTCGGCGGTTCGAGTTCGATGAACGCGATGATTTACATCCGCGGCCAGCCCGAGGACTACGATCGCTGGGCTATGGCGGGTAACGATGGCTGGGCCTACGAGGATGTCTTGCCGTACTTCATGCGCGCCGAAGACAACGAGCGCGGACCCTCGGACTTCCACGGATTGAGCGGCCCCCGGAACGTCGTCGATACTCGGTCGCCGAACGAACTAAGCGAGGCGTTCATCGAGGCGGGCCAGGCGGTTGGGCTTCCCCACAACGAGGACTTCAATGCCGGCGAGCAGGCAGGGGTCGGGTTCTACCAGGTTACACAGAAGGACGGCCGCCGTCACAGCGCGGCAGACGCGTATCTGAAGCCGGTGTTGGACCGCGACACACTGACCGCGGTAACCGGGGCGCACGTAACTCGGGTTCGGTTCGACGGGCGGGAGGCAGTGGGCGTCGAGTACGTTCGAGACGATGCCAACGGCGCACCGGCGACGGTCGATGCGACCGAAGAAGTAATCCTTTCGGCCGGAGCCATCAACTCACCGCAGTTACTGCTCCTTTCGGGCGTCGGGCCGGCCGACCACCTCGAAACCCACGACATCGACGTCGTCGAGGACCTCCCCGGGGTCGGTCGAAATCTGCAGGACCACCTGCAGGCCGGCGTGGACTACGAGTGTACGAAACCGATCACGCTCGACGACGCAGACTCGCTGGTGAACCTCCTCAAAATCCTCCTCCTGAAGAGCGGACCGCTGACGTCGAACGTGGGGGAGGCCGGCGGGTTCGCGACCGTCTCCGAAGACGCCGACACGCCGGACGTTCAGTTCCACTTCGCCCCCGCACACTTCGTTGAACACGGCTTCGCAAACCCCGAAGGCCACGGGTTTTCGCTGAACGCGCTCCGGTTGCGACCCGACAGTCGGGGCCGGATCACTCTCCGGTCTGCCGATCCCTTCGACGACCCCGCGATCGACCCGCAGTATCTCACCGCCGAGGAAGACCTCGAGATCCTGCTCGAGGGGGTGAAACTGGTACGGGAGATATTACAGGCTGAACCGTTCGACGACTATCGCGGAGCGGAACTGCTACCGGGATCGGACGTACGGAGTGACGCGGAACTGACCACACACATTCGCGAGACCGCGGAGACGCTGTATCACCCCGTCGGCACCTGCAAGATGGGCGACGACGAGATGGCAGTCGTCGACGATCGACTTCGGGTCCGCGGACTCGACGGAATACGCGTCGTCGATGCGTCGATACTGCCAACGATTACGAGCGGCAATACGGACGCGCCGACGACGATGATCGCAGAAAAGGCCGCGGACTACATCCGGAGCGAGACGTGATCGATGTCCGTCCATTTCACGAGGTGAAATGTTCTCTATGCGTACCTATTTGTCACCTCCCGCTCAATGAGGGCGATAGAGCCGTTTTGCGGCTCGGTACACTATGAACGTCGACGAATTTGTCAACGCGAACGAACCGAAAGAAGGCGGCGAATCGTTTCAACTCGAGCACGGAAAGTTACTCGACATTGATCTCGACGGGTCCGTAACCACGAAGACCGGGTCGATGATCGCCTACAACGGTGATATCTCGTTCAAAGGCAAGTCCTCAGCAGAAGGGGGGATTACGGGATTTATCAAGGAAAAGGCGACGGGTGAAGGGACGGACGTGATGGAAGCGACCGGTACTGGCCACCTGTATGTGGCCGATCAGGGAAAAAAGATCCAGATCCTCGAACTCGAGGCGGGCGACGAGATTTCGGTCAACGGAAACGACGTCCTCGCGTTCGAGTCCAGCGTGGACTACGAAATTCGAACGATGAAGAGCATCGCGGGGTTCACGGCCGGCGGTATGACCAACGTCTTCCTCTCCGGACCAGGTGCGGTCGCGATTACCACCCACGGCGAGCCGCTGGTGTTGCAGCCGCCGGTTCGAACCGATCCCAGTGCGACGGTTGCCTGGAGCGGCTCTCTCTCCCCGGGCAGCTACGTCGACAAGAGTCTCTCGAACATGATCGGCTCGTCCTCCGACGAAACTCACCAGTTGGATTTCTCCGGCTCCGACGGATTCGTGGTCGTCCAGCCCTACGAAGAACGCGCGCCACAGCAATAGCGTCGTTTCCGGAGTCGAACGGCCATCGTATCATGTATGCCCGTTCGGGCAGTATCCATCTCCATAGATCTTCATGAGACGACGAGCGCTTGCCCCCATTTCGATCGCACTGGCACTGACATTTCCCTGGGTCGTCATGTGGGGAACGACGTCCCTTCTGCCCTGGGTTGTGAATGCCATCGTCCCGGGACTCGAGTACGGAGCACCGGCGCTCGTCCGATCGACGTCGACTCTCGGGACGGTGATCGTGACCGGTCTCGCCGTTCTCGGAGCGTCGTTCCTGCTCGCATGGGCCGCTGAAACGGCCGAGAAGGACGTACCGAGAGCGTTCGCGATCGCCGTCCTCGCAGTTCTGGCGGTTGCACCCGAATACGCTGTCGACGCCCTCTACGCCTGGGATGCGGGTCAGTTCGCCGGCACTCCTCGCGGAATCGAAGCGGGGAACCTTGCGGTCGCCAACATGACGGGTGCGAATCGAATCCTCATCGGCATCGGCTGGGCCGGTATCGCCCTCTTTACGATCTATCGACGCGGGTCGTCGATCGATCCCGCCGTCGAACGGCGTTCCGGCTTCCTCGCCGACGTCGTCGTCCTCGATCGCGATATCGGTCTCGAAGTCATGTTTCTCCTGGCCGCGACGGCCTGGGCGTTTCTCGTGCCGCTCGGCGACGGCATCGATATCCTCGACATGCTGGTTCTCGTGGGACTCTACGTCCTCTACATCGCCGTCATCCTCCGCGGCGAGGCCGAACCCGAGACGGAACACGTCGGCGTGCCAGCGTATCTGCAGCGCTTCCCGAAGGGGCGCCGGATCGCCGTCGTTCTCTTTCTCTTCGCGTACGCTGGCGGAATAATATTCACTGCCGTCGAACCCTTCGCTCACGGCCTCGAACTTCTCGGTCAGAACGTTGGTATCCCCTCGTTTTTCATGATTCAGTGGATCGCGCCGTTGGCCTCCGAATCGCCGGAACTCATCGTCGTCATCTACCTGGTGAACAAAGCGCGGTCGACCGCAGGGTTCAACGCGCTCATCTCCTCGAAACTCAACCAGTGGACGCTCCTCATCGGAACGCTCGTCGTGGTTCACTCCCTCGCGCTCGGCCAGTACGGCGTTCTCGCGTTCGACTTCAAACAATCCGCGGAGATATGGCTGACCGCCGCGCAGTCGTTTTTCGCCATCTCTCTCCTGCTCCGGTTCCAGATCTCCGTTAGGGAAGCACTCACGCTGCTCGTCTTGTTCCTCTCGCAGGTCGTCATCGAGTTCGTCATCATCCGCGAGTTCGTCATTTTGCCGGTGACGAGTACCGAGTTGTTGCTCATCTATACCGCCATCTACGTCGTCCTCGGGACCGCGCTGTTCGTCCGCCGCCGCCGGTCGTTCCGACGCCTCGTCCGCCGAACCGCAGGGACGGTCGGCGATGCGATGCCGATCGGGGGCGATCGGCCGCGGAGTACGGACGATTAAGTCGACCGGCCAAACACCTTGGCCGTCCGCCGTGTAGCCTCCGGCGATGCGCCCACCTGAACCGGCGGCTGCATCCGTCCCGGCACTCTTCGCGTATGCGGCCGTCCTCGCGCTGGTGCACCTCTTCGCCGGCCGTCTCGGCGTCGGCGGCCGAATCCCGCGGAGCCGATGGCTGTCCGTGGCGGGAGGCGTCTCGGTTGCGTACGTGTTCGTCCATCTTCTCCCCGACATCCACGAGGCTGCAGTGACGATCGAGCGCCACGGGACACCAATGGTGTTCGCCGACCGGTACGGGTACCTGATCGCGCTTTTCGGATTCGTCGTCTTCTACGGTCTCGAGCAACTCGCTCGACGGGCGAACAGAGGCGCCACTCGGACCGACGGAATCCCCGCCACCGCCGTATTCTGGATTCACCTCGGGTCGTTCGCGCTCTACAACGCGATCATCGGCTCTCTCCTCTGGGACCCCGAACTCGGTAATATCACCCTCTTCGTCGTCGCGATGGCGCTTCACTTCGTCGTCACGGACGACGGCCTTCGCGAACATCATGGACAGGTCTACCAACACCGGGGTCGGTGGATTCTGTCGGGAGCCGTCATCGTCGGGTTCGTGGGCGGCTACGCTCTCGAGGGGGCCGAACTCCTCGTCGCGGTGTTCGTTCCGTTCCTGGCCGGCGGCGTCGTCCTCAACGGTATCAAAGAGGAACTCCCGTCGGACCGCGAGAGCCGCTTCTGGCCGTTTGCCGTCGGTGCGGGAAGTTACGCCGCGCTTTTGCTGTTCGTCTAACTCGCGTCCCGGGTCTTCCTTGCTCACCGCCGGAATCGAGAATCAGTGTCTAACCCCGATCGAGCGGGACTGTTTTACCCCTTCCCCATCATCTTCCGCCATGAAACTTCGACGGCCTCGTCGCCCGCCCGAGTATCGGCTTGCGGACTCGGCCCAGCAAATCATCGGGGGATTCTTGCTCGCGGGTCCGTTCGTCGTCACGGAGGAAGTCTGGACGCTCGCGGGGAATATGCACATCGCCCAGGCGCTTACGATCGTCGCCATTGTCTTCACCATCGGCTACGCGGCGCTGTACAAGGCCGATACGACTCGCGATGCCGACGACGAGCAGGAGGTCGCCGGCATTCCGGTTCGATTTATCTCGCTGATGCTGGTCACCTTCGGCTCCGTTACCGTCCTCGCGCTTCTGTTTGGAGCACCCGATACTTTCCTCGAGACCGAGTCGACCGGCGATCTCGTACTGACCACGTTCAAGGCCGTCAGCGTCGGTGCGGTCTTCAGCGTCGTCGGTGCGGCGACGGCCGACAGCATCTTCGCGAAGTGATTCCCCTTTTCGAAGTGATTCCCCTTTTCGAAGTGATTCCCCTTTTTCCGAAGTGATGAACCGATTCGAGGTCGGATACCGACTCGGAACCGGATGGACACGGGGGAGCCTCGCGACTCACCGGCTAGAGGTATGAGTCGTCGTACGATTCACCGGACCGCTCTGCATGGGTATTTCCGCAGTCCCCGCACTCGAGTCGATCCATGTTGTCCATGGAGATGTCGAGTGAACCGCAGTTCGCGCAGTAGAACCCGTACTGGTCCGTGAAGTCGGCATCCTCGTAGGTGACGAAAAACGACGCCGCCGTGCCGGATTCTTCCTCGCTGCGGTCGATGTATACCGTCTCGCCATCGTCGGTCGACGCCAGGGTCCCGTCGGTCATCTCCGCTTCGGGGAACCCCTCCTCGTCGGCGTCCTGAGAGTCCGCGCCGGTCGACTCGGCCGGATGATCGGCATCGACGCTCGGGTCCGTGTACACGTATTTCACGAGCGACTCGTCGGCGACGTCGACTCGCCAGTCGCCGTCGTGTTCGAGACCGAACCGTTCGACGAACTGATGGCCTTCAGTGTTGGCCTCGAGGACGGTGACGCAAACTCGTTCGGCACCCCGATCGCGCAGGGTTTCGGACATGGTCTCGTACAACTCCGTCCCGATGCCTCGTCCGCGGTGTTCCGGATCGACGAAAAGCCATCTTACCGTTCCCCAGCCATCCTCGAGGCGCCCTTCGACGAACCCGGTGACTGCTTCGCCTTCGATTTCAGCAGCTGTTTCTGCGACGCGGAGCACCGTGGTTTCGTCCTTGAGCCGCTCGGCGACGGCATCCTCGGCAAACGTATCGTCGGTCACTGCGTCGATTTGATTCGGGCTGAGCCTGAACGAAGTCGTCATCGAACTGTCGACGACCTCACGAATTCGCTCAGCTTCGTCCGAGGTCGGTTCCCGTATCTCCATACGTACCCGTCAGTATCGAGCCGCATAAGGTGGCTGCTGGCTTGGACATGGCTGCCCCACGAGTGAACCGACGGACGTCGACCTATTCTCCGCCGCCGGTGACGACCACGGGGCGATCGGAGTTGAGAATAACCCCCTGAGTAGTGCTGCCGAAGAGCGCTTTCCCTACTGGCGAGCGTTTCCGACCGCCGAGAACGATCGAGTCGACGTCGTATGTGTCGGCTTCCTTCAGAATGTCCGCCTCGGTGTCGCCGCTGTTCTCGAGTATCGTGACCTCGATGCCGGCCTCCTCGATTCGCTCTTGTGCGCGTCGGATGGAACCGATCCGCGACGCGGTTTTGAACTTCTCGAATTCCTTAGGCAGGTCGTCGCTGTCCTCGGTGAAGACGAACAGGAGATACACTTCGACAGATTCGCTGGCCTCGGGCAGCGACGTGACGTATTCGGCCTGTTTGAGCGCGCGGTCCTCGTTCGCATCGACGGGCATCAATACTCGATACATACCCTGACATTCACTTGCGAAGATAATAAAACCGCCTCTGTTTCCCGGCCCGTTGGAAAACGGTGACAGCCCATCACTGCCAGTATCGCTTTATCCGTCGTCGGTTTCCTCGCCGTCTCGAAGAGCGCGACGCTGTATTTTGCCCGTCGTCGTCGTCGGCAGCGCCGCCACGAACTCGACGTATTGGGGGTATTCGTATTCGGCCAGTCGCTCGCGGACTACTTCGCGGATCTCCGTCCGAAGTCCGTCGGGATCGTATTCGTCGATTGCGGGTTTCACGAACGCCTTGATCGCCTCGCCGCGGGTGTCGTCCGGAACGCCGACGACGCCGGCCTGCTCGACGGCCTCGTGTGTGAGGATCGCATCTTCGACTTCCATCGGACCGACGCGGTAACCGCTCGTGAGTATAACGTCGTCCGCTCTGGAGACGAACCAGCAGTAGCCGTCTGCGTCGCGCTCGACGAGATCGTCGGTCAGGTACCACCCGTCATCGGTTCGTTTGGCCGCCGTCTTCTCCGGCAGGCCGTGATATTCGTCGAAGAAAACGCGGCGGTCCCCCGGTCGGATGGCAAGCTCGCCAACCTCGCCGCGCTCTCTGCGTTTGTGGGTGTCCGGATCGAGTACCGCGATCTCGTAACCGGGCAACGGTTTTCCCATGCTTCCCGGTCGCGTGTCGAACCAGCTTCCCACGTTTCCGACGACGAGGTTGAGCTCTGTCTGACCGTAAAATTCGTTGATCGCGACGTCGTCGAACGTCGACTCGACCCAGCCGACGACCTCCGACGTAAGCGGCTCGCCAGCCGAGGCGAACGTCTCGAGCGAGAGGTCGTACCGTGCCTCCGGGTCGTCGACGCTCATCAGTATGCGAAGCGCCGTCGGAGGCATGAATGCCTTGGTTACCCCGTGGCGTTCCATGAGGTCGTAGGCGTCTTCGGGATCGAATCCGTCGCGGGGCCACCCGACGATCGTACAGCCGTGGTGCCACGCCGCGAAGAGGGTTCCGCCGAGGGCGGCGCCCCAGGCCCAGTCCGCGGGCGTCCACAGCGTCGCCTCGCCCTCGGATAGCCCCTGATCGAAGTAGTTGTACGCTGCGGCGGCCCGACCGAGCCAGAGCGCGTGACTGTGCCGGACTCCCTTCGGCGGCCCGGTCGACCCGCTCGTATACATGATCGCCGTCGGCGTCTCCGGCGTCGCCTCGTATACGTCGATCCCGGGGTCGAAGCTCTCGACTACGTCGTCGAAGGCGTATGCCTCGCCCTGCACCGAATCGCCGTCACCGAGTTCGATCACCGCCTCGAGCGCGGGACACTCGTCTCGGATCTCATCGATCGTCTCCCGAACGCTCGGGTCGATGACGACCGCTTTCGCCTCGCTATCGGCGAGTCGGTACTGAAGCGCGTCGCGACCGAAGAGAACCGTCAACGGGACCGAGACGACCCCGAGTTTCCAGTTCGCGAGGTGGGTCAACGGGTTCTGTGGTTTCTGCGGAACGACGACGCCGACGCGGTCCTCCGCCTCGACGCCGAGGGCTGCCAGAGCTGCGGCGAGGCGATCCGATCGCTCGTCGATTTCGTCGAACGAATAGGTCTCGAGTCCTGTATCGGGATCCTCGTATCGGAGCGCCGTTCGACTCGTATCCTCGTGTTTCCGAAGGAAATCGACGGCGGGGTTGTACTCGTCGGGCAGTTCCCACGAAAATCCTTCGCGGGCCGCTTCGTAGTCCGCAAACGTCGGCATAACAGTCCAGCTCATGCCACCGCCTTCTGGGGCCAACACGTTGCGTTTTTCGACACGCGGATCGTCCTTTCTGAGTAGTCGACGATTCGATGCGCATCCCGCTGACCGCGGGCGCTGTGTCGAATCAGTCCTCCTCAGCTTCGTCGTCCGTTTCTGTCTCGGCTTCTTCTTCCTTTGTTTCCTCTTTAGCTTCTTCCTCCTCCTCGTCTTTCTCTTCCGTCTCGGCCTCTCCCTCCGCTTCAGCTTCTTCCTCCTCCTCGTCTTCGTCTTCGTCAGCTGGCCCTTCCGCCTCTTCGTCTTCGTCTTCGTCTTCGTCTTCGCCTTCGACCTCGATCTCCGCCTCGACTTCAATGCTCAGCCCTTCGACTTCGAGTTCGCCCTCGAATTCGCGTTTGTCCCCGACTTCGATCTCGAGCTCGTCGGAGTCCACTTCGACCTCTACTTCGACGTCGACGGTAATTTCGGAATCTTCCATACATCACGTTACCCAACCTCCATAAAATACCTACCGTTGACATGCCTGCGAAATCTGGGACGATGCCCGGACTGACGCTTCCCGACGAAGTCGGGAACAGTTTCAGACGACCGAGTCACAACGCAGTGACTGGCTCGAGTCAACGGCTGCCGATGCGATGCCGTCCTTTGCTCGCCATCCGTTCCGTCTCGAGAGCATCGAACAATCTTTCATCTTCCAATTCGAATCTTTCTCGACGAACGACTGGTCACTCTACTATCGTATGACCGTGCGGTTCTTTTGGTCCCATTCCGAAATCGAAGTATGTCTCCACCGCTCGAGGATGCCATCAGTATCCTGTTGATCGAACCCAATCCGGGGGATGCGCGTCTATTCTCTGAATCGTTCGAAGACGCGAACATTGTCTGCAATATTCACACCGTTTCCGACGGCGAATCGGCCCTCGATTTCGTCCACCAACGGAACGAGTACTCGGATAGCCCACGCCCGGACATGATCTTGCTCGATTTCCAACTGCCCGGCGTCAGCGGTGCAGACGTTCTGTCGGAACTCAAATCCGAATCGACGCTGCGATCGATTCCGGTGATCGTAATGACCAGTTCGCCGTCGGAAGAGGACATCGCGCGATCGTACGATCTCTACGCGAACGCCTACGTCCAGAAACCGGTCGAACCCGACGAGTTCATCGATCTCGGCCGTTCCTTCGAAGATTTCTGGCTCACGCTCGGCCGTCTTCCCGGCGACCGCTCGAGACGCCGCCAGTCCTCTCCTCTGGCTACGAGTCGAGCAGGTCCGGCACCTCGTTGACCGATTCCAGCACCGCTGTTGCCCCTTCGCGTTCGTACTTCCGTTGTCCCTCTTCGCCGGTCAGCCCGCCGGTAAGCACGCCGATGCCGTGGTACTCCCGATCCTCATCGGTTTCGGTCGCGTTGACTGCGGTCCTGACATCGTCTAACGTGTCGCCGACGAAAACGACCGAGTCGGCGTCGAACCGCTCCGCAAGGGTACACAGCGCTCGGGGATGGGGCTTGCCTTCCTCCCAGTCGTCCATCGTAAAGCGGCGGTCAATCGCGATCGCCTCGTCGAGACCGACCCGATCGAGCGCGATTTCGGCTTCGGCTTCCGGCCGGCCGGTCAGGATGCCAACGTCGTAGCCCTCGAGCAGTCGGTCCCGCGCATCTGCTTCGAGCAACACTGGCTCGTCGTGGATGAACCCCGGCGTTTCGCGCTCGAGATCCGGCTCGCCCCCTTCGAGTCCGCGATAGAGTTCGTCACCCAGGTACAGTTGCTGGAAGACGTCGCGCAGTCGCGTCCGATCCCACTGGTCGGTTACACGCTGGGTCGCTCGTGCACCGATCGCCTCCTGAACGACGGTTTTGGCTGCCTCGAGGCCGCCACCCACGGATGCGATCTCGTCGGTGAATGCCGTTATCGACCCATCGTATCCGTCCTCGATCGCCAACACGTAGAGGGCGACTGCGTAGGTCAGTTCCCAGTCGTTGTTGAACCCGCCCGCGTCTTTGAAGTCCTGAATATCGGCTTTTCGAATCGTCCGGTCGTAGACGGCCTCGACAGATTCGACGATTGCGCGTCGGTAGGAGTCACCGACGTCGACGAGTACTCCGTCGATGTCTAGAACGACGGCGTCTGCGTTCATACTCGGTCGGACGTGTCTCGGAGGTTAAAGACCAACCATTTGTACGGCGGATGCCTCGATCGTTGCTCGTGGTTTGTACGGCGGACGCCTCGATCGTTGCTCGTGGTCCATCCATTCGTGATTCGTCAGCCCACTCGTCGCCTACCGTAGTCGTTGAAGTCACTGCTCGCCCTGCTCGCGAATTCGCGGCCAGCGAGGATTTGCTGGCCGCAGCAGTGCGATCGGAGAGCAAAACGTTTCAACGACTCCGAGAGCTATCTTGTTGCATCGACCGCCGAGACCGCAACCGGACGATCAAAATATCGGCGGCCCGATAAAAGAAAACGCCACGACCCCGATTCCAAGCGCGTAGAGCCAGTCTGCACCAAGCCACGAAAGCAGATTCGCGACGTAAATCACGACCACCACGGGGATGGCGAGCAATACCGTCGGCGATCGCCGCCACTCGGCTCGCGAACGGCTCCAGAGGCTGTTTGCGTCTCCCGTGCTCGGAAACGCGTGCATCCCGACCGAGAGTCCCAACCACCCTAGAACAACGGCGATGACAATCTCTTCGCCCGAGGCTGCCCGAATACTGCCCGTCGTCTCGAGGAACGTTGCGAGACAGAGAAAGGCGACGAACGCGGTGACTGTGTTGACCAGAAATGGAGCAACGCTGACGACGAACGTCTCCCGATAGCGTTCCGGTTGGGCGTGGCGGACGTACCCCGGCGGATCGCTGAGTCGAAAGTACGCGACCTCGAGTACCGGGACGCCCACGAATTCGCAGGCCCACTTGTGA
The DNA here is from genome assembly GCF_013402815.2 of Natrinema halophilum. Lineage (NCBI taxonomy): Archaea > Methanobacteriati > Methanobacteriota > Halobacteria > Halobacteriales > Natrialbaceae > Natrinema > Natrinema halophilum. The sequence goes on along the minus strand of NZ_CP058601.1, from coordinate 2,251,500 downwards.
GCGAACTCGTGAACGACGACGCCGGGGACGGTAAAGAGACGGAACAGTAGCCACAGGATGGTGCCGATACCGACTATCGCTGCAGCTAAAACGACCATGGCGATCACGGCACCACCAACGTAGGTGACCCCCTCTCCGTTCACTACCATCGAAACGTTCCGCGAACGGATAATTCATTCGTACTGTCCGCTATCCCAATTATGCACGAACGACGTACAGCGTCCCCGTTTCGATCGTCTTTCGTTCGACCGGCACTGTCGGCTGATCGCCGCCGAGTGTCGTAAACAGGAAGTCTGCGTCGGCGTCCCGTGCGACCTCGAGTGCCGGGCGGTGGAGTTCCGGCGGCAGGTTCCGGGCGTATACGGCATCCGCGCTCGCATAGACCGTCGGGTCGGGGGTGACGATGTCGTCGCGGACGAACCGAACCGTCGCTGGAACCTCACGGTCGTGTACGTCCGTCGCAGTGACCGTCGTCCCCTCCTTTGCGAGCGCCCGAGCCAGGTCGGTCCGACGGCCGATTCCGATCTCGATCACCCGCTCGTAGTCGGCGAGGTAATCGATCATGGTCTCGGCATTCCTGCGAGAGTGGTCCACGGCGGGACGTTTATGCCGCCCGCGGCCATAGCCCTTGCCATGCTCGTCGATATCGTGCCGGTCGGCAACGTTCCCGCCGAGGTCAAGCGGGCGGCCTCCACTGCGTTGCGATCGGTTTACGACTGCGACGTGTCGGTCAACGACTCGCAGTCGGTCCCCAACGGCGCCTACGACTCCGATCGGAACCAGTATTCAGCCGAAACGTTCATTCAGCTTGCCGAACGGGTCGGTCGCGGGAAGAAAAACATCGCCATCACTCCTCACGACCTCTTTTATCGGCGACGCAACTACGTCTTCGGTCTGGCGTATCTCGACGGCAGCGGGAGCGTCGTCTCCACCTACCGCCTCCAGACCTCGAGCGACGGCGGCTTCTCGAATCAGAGTGCCGCCGACATCTTCGAAGACCGCGTCCGCAAGGAGATCGTCCACGAAATCGGCCATACCTACGGGCTCGAACACTGTGACAACAATCGCTGCGTGATGAACTTTTCGCCGACTGTTCGCGAGGTCGACATCAAAGAGGAGAATCTCTGTGGGAGTTGCCAACGGTTGATCAGCTAATCGAATACTGTACTTGCAGGAAGATTCGATCCACGTTGTCCGGTGACGGCCAGAGCGAACCCACGACGAGATCCAGCAGTGCAATCGGTTGCAGCTGCGTCAGGATGCCGATCATCTATCGGCGGTGACGGCGGGGCTTCTCATTGATGGCGTGTACGCACCGTTCAACTGTCTGAAGCAGGACGGCTACTACTTCAGCAACCGCATCGCTCGCTGTGACGACTCCGACTCCGAGCAGGCCACGCGGTTGAATCAGAAGAAGTCGGCTCGTCGCACCCACTACTTCCACACGCTCTCCAAGCACATCGTTGAACGGTGTGTGGATGAGGGAGTTGGAACCATCGTGGTGGGTGACCTCTCTGGTAACCGTGAGGACGAGGAGAACGGCGAGTCGAAGAACTGGGGCAATCACGGCAACCTTGACCTGCATTCGTGGGCATTCGTGGGCGTTCGACCGCTTCACCGACCTGCTCGAATACAAGGCCGAGATGGAAGGCATCGCGGTCGAGCAGGTGTCTGAGCGTGATACGTGGAAGTCGTGTTCGTGTTGTGTCGGAAGCGTAAGGCGAACCGTGTTGAACGCGGGTTGTACGTGTGCGATAAGTGCGGTACAGTAGCGAACGCTGATGTGAACGGCGCTGAAAATATTCGACAGAAAGTATCTCCGAGTCTCGCCACGGATGGCGATGATAGGAGTAACGGCTAGTTGGCACAGCCTTCAACGTTCCTGTTTGACACGGAAGCTGGTGCGTTCGCACCGCAAGAACAGGTCACGTCGTAAACCACAATATCCCACCGTGGGAATCCTCGCCCTTCAGGGCGGGGAGGATCTCAAAGTGTGACGTGGATGTCAGTCCTCGTTGAGCGAGACGAGTCCGAGCGTTCCACCGATCCCGATACCACCGAACACGAGGCCCATCAAACCCATTATGGCCGTCGTCACGAGAAGATCCGTCGACGGATCCTGCAGATACGAGACGTCCGGGTCGGCTGGGTCGTAAAAAACGCTGGCGGTGTCACCGTCTGGATACGAATCGACGATATCCCGTGCATCGCCCTGACTGTCGAATTCTTTACCGCGAAGTTCTCCGGGTTCGTTCTCTATTTGCGATGCGTGAAAGACTCGATTGTCCGTGTAACTCGTTCCATCTACGGAGTACTCGTATTCGACGCGCGGATAGTATTCGGTCTCGGTTTCTCCATCTTCTTGCTCAGTTGCCGACTCCATGCCTGAACTGATGATCGTCGCTTCTGCCGTTTCGTAGCCCTGGACCTCCTGATACGTCGAAAACGGCCCCAGTACTGCCCCACCCAGAAGACCGGCGGCAACCAGTATCAGTACCAGTCCTATGACTTGTTGCTTACCCATACCGTACCAGTAAAATCCAGAATTATTAAATTATGCGACCGATCGAGATTCTCGAATCGAAGCCCGCACGGAGCAGGAGAACAGTGGTTTATACGCCGGATTCTATTTCTCCGACTCCATCCTGAGTTAGATAAAAGATATGATTATCGAACGTATTGGGGCGTCTTCATCGCGGGTGCGAGACACGTTCTTCTGTTGACCGATCTCTGCAACCGGCGGCGACCGAATCGATCTACTGGCGGCGACCGAATCGATCACCCGCTTTCTCAGAGGATGGGTATGCGGACGAGATCGGCCCAGCCGATCACGGCGCGTAGTAGTACTCGCCGTCGCTTTTCTGCTGGCGGTCCAGTTGAGAATCGGGTTTGTTGATCCGCGGGCGTGAGGTGCGTTCGTCCCGGCGGAAAGTAACCTCGAGGTTCGCGAGGAATTCGTTCATGCCGTCGCGCATCGGCTGGGGTTTTCCTGCGCGGCCGTGGACGGCGGATTCTCCGTCGAAGACCATCAGCCGATCCGCGAGCAGATCGATCATGTAGATGTCGTGGTCGATGACCATCACGGTCGCGTCCTGCTGTTCGGCGTAGCGGCGGATCGCTTTGGTCGCCTGTACCCGTTGTTCGACGTCGAGATGAGCGGAGGGTTCGTCGAGCAAGTAGAGGTCGGCCGAATCGGAGAGGCAAGCCGCGATCGCGACCCGCTGGCGCTCACCGCCGGAGAGGTCCGAGAGGTTCTGCTCCATGATACGCTCTAACTGGAGCGGCTGGGCAATTTCCGTGTTCCAGTACGACGAGCCGAACTGGTCGGTGATCGACGAGAGGAAGGCGTCGACCCGCATATGCTGGTCGATGGTGACGTACTGGGGCTTGTAGGAAATTTCGAGATCGAGATCGGCATCACCATCGTCGGGCGTCAGATTGCCCGTCAGTAGTTTCGCGAACGTCGACTTCCCGATCCCGTTCGGGCCGACGATCCCGAGTACCTCGTTTTCGCGAATCTGGCCGCTCTCGATCTCGAGGCTGAATTCGCCGTCGCCGTAGCTCTTGGTGAGGTTGGGGTACTCGACGAGCGTGTCGCCGTGGGTCCCGGTTCGGGGCGCGTGCTCCTCGAATTCGATCGGATCCGGCCGAATCCGCATGTTTTCGTTGTCGAGATACCCCGAAAGGTACTCGTTGATGCCGTTGCGGACGGATTTCGGGGACGTGATGACACCGTAGGCCCCCGGCTCACCGTAGGCGACGTGGAGCGTGTCCGCGAGCAGGTCGAGAATTGCGAGGTCGTGCTCGACGACGAGCATCGACTTGTCCTCCTCTTCGGCGAGTTCGCGAATCAGCCGCGCCGCGGTCACGCGCTGGCCGATGTCGAGATACGGCGTGACCTCGTCGAGGAAGTAAAAGTCAGTGTCGCGTGCCAGCGTGGCCGCGATGGCGACCCGTTGGAGTTCGCCGCCAGAGAGGTCGTCGATCGACTGCTCCATGACCGGCTCGATCGAGAGGCGCTCGACCAGGTCGTCGAGGGCCCCCCGCTCGTTCGTCCGTTCGAGTAGCTGGCGCGTGTTGCCGTCGAAGGTGTTCGGAATCTGGTCGACGTACTGGGGCTTTCGTGCCACCGTAACGTCGCCGTCGCGGACGTCTGCGATGTAATCCTGTAGCTCCGTCCCGCGATAGGCTTCGAGCACCTCGTCCCAGCCCGGCGACTCCTCGTAGCGGCCGAGATTCGGCTCGAGTTCGCCTGCGAGGATTCGGACCGCGGTCGTTTTCCCGATTCCGTTGGGACCAAGGATACCGGTCACCTGCCCTTCCTGCGGAGCGGGGAGGCCGTACAGCGAGAAGGCGTTCTCGCCGTAGCGGTGTGCGGGGTCGTCCTGAAGTTCCTTGGGGAGGTTGATTATCTCGATGGCGTCGAACGGACACTTCTCGACGCAGATGCCACAGGTTTCGCCCAGACAGATCTCTTCGGAGATGTGGATCTGCTCGGGTTGCCCCTCGTCTGCTTCCTCACCGCGGAGGGTGATACACTCCTTACCGGTGCGGTTTGGCGGACAGTAGTTTTTGCACTCGTAGCTACACCGATCGGGCTGACATCGGTCCAGGTCTACGACGGCGATGCTGTCGTCGGCCATCTTAGCCAGTTGCCTCCGCGGTGAGCAAAATGCCCCACGTAATAAACCATAGCGCGAAGGTCATGAACGCCACGAACAGATAATGCTTGGTTCCGAATTCGTCCTCGCCGTATATCCCCAGGGCGTTGATGAGGACGTACTGGACGACGATTGCGCCGACGACGAACGCGAGCGTTTCCGTGCTCTGGGCAGCCGTCGTGGTCGTTCCGACCCACGTCGCGGAGGCGACTGCCGCGCCGACGCCCAGTAGCGCGGACATGGCGGTTACACTGACCGAGCGAATGTGTTCGCGTCGGTCGCTAATCGATTCGGTCGACATGACAGAAACTGCGGGACCGGTGCTAAAAAGGCGTTCGCATTGGGTGCGAAGCGGTCACGTGACCGAACAGCGGATTACCAGGTGTTCCGTCCGTTACGTCGTTACCTTGGCCGAATTACCGGGTATTCCGTCCGTTACGTCAATTATCTGGGCCGAAACGACGTTCGAGAATTCTTTGCTGCGTCGATTGGCCCCCACGTTCAATTAAAATCACAGGTTCCGAGACAGAGTTTGACAATGGCAGAACTCCCGTCGCTTAGATACAGCGTGATTCGGATGTCCTCTCCCTGCATATCCACTTTGGAATCTTTGTTTCCCTTCCCGTTCCCGGATGCAGTTTGCATAAATTCCCTGAATTCGAACCTCATGGGATCGTTTCGGAGTAATTGAACCGATTGGTTGAAGTCACGACGGGTATCGCTCTCGGGATTACCGCTATCTATCGGAATTTGATCTGTAACTAACTCCTGTTTCGTATTTTTGTTAAACAGACTTCCCTTTCCGGAGACGTAGTCTGCACCAGTCGTCGTTTCGTTGATCCCGACCCCGGTCCACGTCACATCGGAGCAACCCGTGTTTTCTATTTCGAATTCGTACTTGCCACTGCTACCGGCGCTTTTCGCAGTCCCGGTGAATTGCACCTGTCCAGCCTCGGAAATCTTGAAATCTCGAGAAAGGTGAACAGAACCGACGGTGTTCCCACTCCCGTCGGCAAGTCCTCCGGTAATGTCCACCGTCGCCCAGCCTGCGCTGGTGCAGACGCCGAGATACCGGATGTTCACTTCCTTCGATTCACCTGCAACCAGCGGGAACGACGTCGGAGGCGAGACCCAGTTTCCATCGTTTCCGACGTCCAGTTCGATAGCTTCGGCGCTATCGAGCGTTACGTCCATGTGTCTGTTGGTGTTGTTCGTAAACGTCGGTGTGATCGACGTATCATTCGCGCCGGTGATACCAAGGAGCGCGTTCTTATCGGTGGCGGTCTGTACGTTCGTCAACCGTTCTCCCAGTACGTGAGAGTAACCCTGGGTTTCCAGGATCGAGAACACTGCACCACCCCCTATGAGACCCAGTGCACCACGACGCGTCGTACGAACTCGATCGGCCATGGGTGTTAGTTACGGCGGTCGCTCCGTTTTTCCGATTCGCATTCGTCGGTTCTGTACTACGTGGACGACGGCCGACACGCCGAACAGGGCGAACACCAGCGTCGCCCAGCCGAGTTCGGGAATCGTCCCCGTCGGGACCACCTCGAGCCACACCCCCGCGATCACGACGGCCCCGACCGCGGTCAGCCCCAGGTAGTAGACTCCCCACGGGACTGAATCGCCCGGAACGATGTCGAGGTAGACGTCCAGTTCGGCCGCTTCGTCGGTGAGTTCGACCGTCCGGTCGTCGAATTCGATCACATCGGCTTGCTCGAGGGCTGGCAGGTGTGACTGCTGTAGCGATGTATAGACTCGCTTTCGTTCTGCCGAGGTGATTTCTTCGAGTTCCTTCTCGAGTTCCCACGCAGCGACGTGTTCGGCGAGGTCGCCCAGCGAGACGGGCGTTTCCTCGCGCTTACAGTAGTGGATGGCGTATCGGCGGCGCTGATTGGAAAGCAGGTCGAATATTTCGCCTTCCCTCGATTGGGTGTCGTAGTCTCCGGGCCTCGACTGGGCCGGTTGACTCTCACCGGTTGTTGCCATCCTCCTAATCAATATAAATATCTGTTCTGGTGATATATAACGTTTGTTGTCCTTCAGTGGCCTCCAGCTATCGCACGTATCGCTTCGTGAAAACGGCGTCTATCGACTGCGAACGCCTGACTGAGTACTGTTGAATGATTTTCGCATCACAAGCGATCTGTTCACTCGATAATTATGGACGAGATTGGGATAACATACATGACTGAATTAATTGGTGTAAATATAGAGGGTCTGATAATAGTGGCCACTGTCGCTCGAGAGTCGCTTTCGAGTCGCCAACGATCGCGGTTCGGTTGGCGAAACGTCATCGTCTCCACCCCGGTAAAACGGCCGCAATCGGCTTTCAGGCCCCCCTTGAAGATGCGTATGGCCGGGCTTTCGCCGGTTCTGGCTACTCAATACAAAGTGGGTATCGTTCCACGGTACGACCAGAACCGCACACCGGTTACCCGTCGCATACGGGTGCCGGAAACTGCGGAACGGAGACCATAATCATGAGAATGAACCGACGCAACGTGTTGTTCGTATTGGGAACGACCATCCTACTTGGTGGAGCGCTTATCGCTTCGGGCGCGTTCAGCCAGGTCGAAGCGCAGCGTGACGTGAGTGTAGAAACGACCGGTGACGCGGATGCGGCCCTCGGCATTTCCCTCAACAGTAGTTACACCGGCAGTAGCGCTATCAGCTACAGTAACGGGTCAGACGGTGAACTCGGGCTGAAATTCACGAAGGTCAACGGGAACGCCACTACGTATTACGACGACGTACTCGACATAGAGAACAACGACGAGGGAGTTATCAAAGCCAACGTCTCTTCCAATAGCGATTCGATCATGGTATATACCGGTGAAACCCGGACGTACACCACCGGTAACAAGGCCGAGTTAACCAGCATCGGCACCTCGGATACCAAATCCGTCGGCCTCGCGCTTAATTCCAGCAAGTTCTCGTCATCAGATGACGTGACGATCACCATCAACGCCACCAAAACGAGTAACTAAGCTCGGTACCTCGCTTTCCCCCTCTCTATGTCCGTTCGGTATACGTTTCTGGTGTTGCTCACCGTGGTGGGAGCCACAGTATCGACTGGCGCAGTCGTGATCGCTGCAAATGGGGGACCACAGAGCGATACAACCGATAGACTCGAGTTGGAACCAGCGTCCGGACCGAACGGAGACTACGCTCGTATTTCGGGCGATCAACTCGAGTTAGATCTCGAACGCCTGAACGAGGACGCGGTAACGCACGCGGATGACGTGTTCACGATCACGGTAACCGATGACGTCGAGAGGGTCTGGATCGACCACGACGTTTCCGGCCTCACATTCTACAAGGGTGGCGATCCGACTCACACGATCAGTGAATCGAGCCCACTCGAGCCGGCAACCGGTAAAACCAAACACATCGGCGTCGCGGTAGACACGAGCATCGCACAGAACGGAACGGAGACGTTCACGGTCATGGTGGAGTACGAAGATGACGAACCCGAACGTGACGACTCCGATACCGGACCGGTAATATCGGGCTATAACCTCACTGTCTCGCCGATGTCGCTCGAGACCGGCGAAACGGTGACGGCGACCGCGACGTATCGAAACGTCGGCGACGAAACGGGGTCGGTTACGGCGTCGTTGACGGTGGACGGAACTGTCGTCGAACAGCGGTCGATCGAACTCGGGCCCGGCGAGTCGACATCCGTCACGTTCGAACGGACGATGTACTGGCCGGAGTCGTTCGACGTGGGAATCGAGGGCGTCGGAAGCCGATCGGTAACCGTCAAAGGGCCGCCGATCGATGTCGTCAACGCGTCTGTCGACGATGCGTCACTCACTGCTGGCGAATCAACGACGATCCGAGCGACGGTTAGCAATCCAACCGATGCGCCGGTCGAGCGGACACTCGAGTTTGCGGTCGACGGAATCGTCGTCGACAGTCGTGTCGTCTCGATTCCAGCCAACGGCGAACGGACGCTAACCTTCGAGCGCACGTTCGGCGAGACGGGCACGTACGAAATCGCGGTGAGCGGGATAACCGCGGGGACGGTGAGAGTCGATGAACCAGGACCGCTTGCGATCCGGAATCGAGAACTTTCGGCGGTGACGACGGCAGCACTCGCGCCGCCGGCGTCGGCAGGGCTGATGATCCTGATAGTGGCTGCGAACCGCCGGTGGACGATCGTCTGATAGGCGCGTTTCAGATCGGATGTCGCCCTCCACCGTCGCCCGCAACCGCAACGCTGTCGCTTCGAACTGGAGCATCTCGATTCGTCGCTCGGCGGATACGAACCGCCGGTCTTCCTCGTGCATCGACGGCTCGCGACATTTATACATCAGCAGTAGTATAGTCAGACCGAACAGTTAGTCGACAATGATCGTTCTCGCTCAGCATCCATGACTGCCGCCGCGCTCGCCAAGCGGGGATTCGGGTTCGTACTCGCGTTGGTCGTCGTCTTGCTACTGGTCGGCCAGCTCCTCGGACAGCCGATCTTGCTCGGGTACGTCGCGTCCGGTAGTATGGAACCGACGATGGACACCGGTGACGGTTTCATTGCGATTCCGAGCATCGTCTCGGGTGACGTCGAGGAGGGTGACGTCATCGTCTTTCAGGCGAGAGAACTCCACGGCGGCAGTCTGACGACGCATCGCGTCGTCGATACGACCGATGAGGGATACGTGACGAAGGGAGACGCGAATCCGTTTACCGATCAGGACGGCGGTGAGCCGCCCGTACAGGACGGGCAGATAGTCGCGAAAGCCCTGCAGATACGGGGTGTGGTCGTAACGATCCCGTACCTCGGCACCAGCGTGATGGCGATTCAAGGGTTCGCGGAACGGGGCTACGGGACGATCGCGACGATCGTCGGCGTGACGACGACTCCGTCCTCGAACGGCCTCGGTGCCATGCTCGTCGCGATCGGCGTCGCATTCCTCGGCTTCGCCACCCTTTTCGAACGGCTCGGACCCGCACGGCGCGAGACGACGAGACGTCGGTCTCGCGAGAACGTGATCGCGTTCTGGACTGCACTCGGACTCGTCTTACTGGTGTTCGTGACGTTCGCGACCGCGGCGATGGTCGTCCCGTCGGGAACCTACGAGTACGAACTCGTAAGTACCGAATCGCCGACCAACGATCCACAGATCGTCACTCCCGGCGCGACGACAGAACTCACGAGATCCGTCCACAACGCCGGGTACGTGCCCGTCACGATCGTCCACGAGTCCGAAAGTAGCGGGATCGGTGTCGACCCTCGGTGGCAGACAGTCGGCATTCGGGACCGCGGGGAAACATCCGTGTGGCTAACCGCTCCGGAAGAGACGGGCAAATATACGCGTCATCTCGGCGAATACCGATATCTCGCCGTATTACCTCCGGTCGCCTTGGTTTGGCTCCACGACCTCCACCCGCTGGCAGCCATCGCGGCCGTAAACGGCGTCATCGTCGCGACCACCGTCTCGCTCGTCCTCCTGATCTTCGGGAGCGGAGATATCCGGTTTCGATCTCCGGGCCATCACGTCCCGCTCTCGACCCGACTCGAGCGAAGACTGCGAAAATGGTTGAACGATCGATAACCGGCGCCAGGGCCACTATGCTTATAATAGTCGATTTCCATCATTTGCCTATGGTTATCCCGTCGACCGGCCCAGTACGCGGGCCGGTCCGGGAAAATGGGGGGGAGTACCAATCGGAATTCGGCAGGTGTCACACGTGTGATCGATAACCCGCGGCTCGATCTGTTGCTCGCACGAAGCGCTCGCTCGATCGTGATCGTGCTGGTCATCGTCGGCGTTCTCTCACTCGGTGCGACCGGCTGGGCCGTCGCGAACCCGGTGACGACGTCTACGCCCCAGTTCGGCGAAGAACGCGTCTCGTCGTCCGTCGAGACGAGCGCTATCGTCATCCAAAATAGCACGCTCTGGAACGAGGGCGAACGACTCACCGATAGCTCGGTCTACGTACTCGACGCCTCCCCGGAATTGACGATCACGCCGAAAACGAAACTGCGAAATCCGACCGACGGAACAGCAATCGAGGAAGCGAACGTCACGCACGAACTGCAGGTTCGCTTCGAAGCGTCTCGCGACGGTACAGCGTTCTGGAACGAAACCCACACCGTGTTCCGCGAATCGCCGTCGATCGAAAACGGCATCGCAAGGTCGGAAGCGACTATCGATGTCGAAGCCCTTCGGCAGCGCCAGCGGGAACTCGAGAGCGAAGTCAGCGGTATCGGGTCGGTCACGCTCACGATGACGTATCGTGCCGAGTACGATACCGGTCGACACGAGGGAACGATAACGACCTCGTCGCCGATACGGATCACCGAGGACGCCTACTGGCTGGGCGGATCGATGTCCGATTCGGCGACGCACAGCTACCAAAGCGGCGTGGAACGGACGACCGTCCCACGCAGCACTGCGCTCATCGGCGGCCTCTCGGTGCTGGGAACGCTTTCGCTGGTCGGGGCGGCGTTCGTCGCGCGCCGGTCGCCAGCGGACATCGACGCCGCTCGACGGGCAGTCCACGAACATCGATACGCCGAATGGATCTCGCGTGGATCGATTCCGATGTGGCTCGGCGACTACCACGTGTCGCTCGATACGCTCGAGGACGTGGTCGACGTTGCGATCGATACCAACGAACGCGTCGTCCACGACAGCCAACGCGGCCTGTTCGCGGTCGTCAACGACGGCATCGTCTACTACTACAGCGATCGCGGCCTCTGGGAAGAGACAGCCTGGCCGGAGATGAACCTCGAGGAACAACCACCCGTCGTCGGATCTGACAGCGAGTTCTCCACCAAGGATTTCACAGAATTCGGGGGAAGCGACGACTTTTCAGCCCCCGATGAACCGGACGCCTTCGAGGACGACGAGGAAATCTGGGAACAGTTGTAGCGTCCCGCCTCACTTCGGGGAGAAACGAGTTGACCGTCAATCCGCGTTTCGAGGACGGATGAGTGGCCCATCGATCGTCGGGGCCAGAACGGACCGACCAATTCGTGAACGTCGTCGCGTTTGCAAACGCCACTACCGTACGGGCGATCTCGCAACGGTCGACGGAAACGGGCTGATCGCGATCCGGGACCCAAGAAGGAATCACACGGATGTTCGTCGAGTCGAATACGCTGCCGAACTTCCGAATCCGCGACCGGAACGATCCAGAAGTACGAACGTCGCAAGCGAAGTGGGAAGACGAAGATTCAACGATCGGCGACGGACGGGCCCGAACGAATCCTCTAGCAGTCGTTGAAACGATGTCCCCACCGCTCGCACTGCTGCGGCCAGCGAGTACTCGCTGGCCACGAATTCGCGATCGAGGTGTGCAGTGACGTTCAATGACTCCTATACCTGTCGAATATATCATTCACCACGGGGACCTGCTTTATTTGCACGTACTCTACCACACAATATTGGGTGTCACTCGTTTTGATCTGTTTCACCCGATCGAGCCACATTCCCAAATTCGACTCTCAACCCCCTCAGAGTATAATTTACTGGTTTTATAATTAAGTAACATATGCCGGTTACACGTTGGGTAAGGCTCAACTTTTATACTGCTGGGGCCTTTCGATTCGTAACATGGAAGAGACCGACGGGGAAGAGATCGAAGACCTGCCACCGAGTGCGAAACTCGTCTTCAAGGTTCTCGAGTACGATGGGCCGTTGACGCAGAAACAGATCGTCCAGGAATCGATGCTTTCGGCCCGGACGGTGCGATACGCGCTCGAGCGACTCGAGGAAATAGGGATCGTCGACGAGGACATCTACTTTGCTGATGCTCGCCAGAGCTTGTACCGACTCGAGGAACCGGTCGCAGCCGACGGCAACGGCGTCGAAGAATCTCCGAAAAAGGACGCTTGCTGTGCAGAATAACGCTCGGAGCGGCAGAACTATTTTCCAGCGGTGACCGTCCCCGGTATGGACAAAGAGCGGATACCGCGATGGGGATGGCTCATGGCCGGCCTTTTCGTCGCGACGCTGGCTGCTAACTTGCTTAACGTGCTCGTCTTGGTTCCGGCCGTTTTCCCCGAGACGTACCGTTCGATCACGATCATCTCGGCGATGTCTCCCGTGGTGATCTACGTCGGCGTCTGGTTCGACGAACACCGACAGCACTACTGGGCCCACTCGCGGGTGCGAATCGCCGGTGACGTCCTGTTCATCGTAACGGGGGCTGCGCTGGGGGCTGCGATCACGCTCGTCGCGATTTCGGGCAGAGGTCTCCCCAGTTTTCTCCTCGATATCATCGCGATGGCTGGCGGATTTCTGCTCTCCTGGGGCCTGTTCTGGTGGCGCAATCCGGAGTTATACGCCGACGATTCGGGCCGCTGAATCGACCTCGAAGGTCGATGTGGTGCCGCGTCGCAAGCGAATCCCCGCCGCCGATCGGGCCCGGACCGTCGTGTCCTCGCGGCTACTCGTGCGCTTCCGATCCGTTTCCCGATCGGCTATCGCCGCGGCCATCGATTCCCGGCGTCGGTGGCGTGTTCCGTTTGTGCGTCGAGGCGGCGTGTCTCCGTTCGATATCGCGCGCCGTCTCGCGATCGAATCGGAGGTCGTCGACGGCATCGTCTACCGGGAGTCCGTCGTCGACGAGTCGGGAGAGCAACGGGTCGATGACGTCATAGCGCGCACCGAGCTCGCCGGCATCGGTCTGAGTAGCCCAGAACCCCGCCGTCGGTTCTTTTCCGATGATTCGGCGGGGGATTCCGACGTGTTTCGCCAGCGCCCTGACTTCCGTTTTGTAGAGGTCGCCGATCGGGTACATGTCGGCCGCACCGTCGCCGTACTTGGTGACGTAACCGAGCAGCCGCTCGGAACGGTTCGCAGTACCGAGAACGAGCCGTGACTGACCGTTTGCCGCGTAGTAGGTAGTTGCCATCCGCAATCGCGCGGTCACGTTTCCGATCTCGTGATTCCGTTCGTTCGGCCGGTCGTCGCCATCGGCCGGCGATTCGAGTTCGTTCCCGACCGTCCCCTTGAACGCCTCGAGGAGCGGACGCAACAGGATTTCTTCGAATTCGATTCCCAGTCCATCCGCGATCGTGCGCGCATCGTCAACGTGAGCCAGTTCCGTCTTGTGACAGGGCAGTCCCAATCCGAGGACGCGATCGCTCCCGACGGCCTCGACCGCGAGCGCCGCCGTCAGCGTCGAATCGATCCCGCCGCTCATCGCGACGACGACGCCGTCCGCACCAGCGTCGTCGACCGTGGCCCGAACGTCGGCGACGATTTGTTCGCGTATCGCCTCGAGTTTCGTTCCGCTCGTCACAAAAGGCCCGGCGTTCGCGGTATTTCCAGTGGCGGCACGTTTTTTGCCGTCTGTACCGACGTCATACTTCATAGAGTAGTATCACAACCATCTCACAGAATTACAAGACACTTGTCTCGTGTTTATGGCTTTTCCTTAAACAACTAGGTCTCATTTCAGCAGCGGATACACATACGATCACTCCAGACTTTCCTGCGACGACGGACCGAGGGGCTACCGTCGGACGTCAGTGAGACTCGAGCGAGAGATACCGACTGAGTAGATAGAGCACACAGGAACTTACCGCGGCCGCTGTGCCGACGGCGACAACGGGGACTGAGATCACAGTTTGTTCGAACGGGTCTCGCGGCGCGGATTCGATAACCGCCTCGAACGTCTCGATTCCGGCGTGTCCCACCAGGAAGAACCCAACGGTGAGCAAAATGGCGAACCCACCGGTCGCGAGTCCGAACATTGATGCGACGTCCTCGATGTTCAAGAGCGTGTCTGCCTCCGACTCCGATAACCCTGGTTCCCGTCGGTGGCGAGCGATCGAGACGGCGACGAGACACGTCGCCGTTCCCAACTGGATGGCGCCAGCGTAGACGCCAACCCACAACACGAGCGGCGACGACCACAGCGGATTTCCTCCCGGGAACGCCGCCCGGACCGAGGACGGATACGTAGCGGTGATCGGGACGATGAGCGCGAGAACACACAACAGGCCGCTTTGCCAGGCGAGTTTCCGAGGAATCCGGCGTTTGATCAGCGCATACCGTTGCACTCGAAGTCGTTCGTACGTCGATTCGCCGAGGAGCGCGTCCGCGATCGGATCGGTCGGGTCAGTTGAGCTCATCAGTTCGAGATCGAGGTCGGCGTTTGGGGGCAGGTGTTCGAAAACGAGGCGTCGGGATATACACTCCGATATCTTCAGGTATCAACTGACGAGTGGGATGTTCTCGATGACATTCAGTCTCGGTATGGGAGACGGTATTTATCCGAGAGGTGTTAGTGATGGCTATGGCCACTCCAGTCGGTCCAGAATCTCTGTGGCTGTGGATCGGAACGATCGGAATGACACTCGGAACGCTCTACTTCATCGGCCGGGGACGCGGTGTGCGTGACCCCAAGATGCAGGAGTTCTACATCATCACGATATTCGTGACGTCCATCGCCGCCGTGATGTACTTCGCGATGGCGACGGGTTTCGGCGTCACTGAGGTCACCGTCGGCGACGAGGCGCTCACGATTTACTGGGCACGGTACGCCGACTGGATCTTCACGACGCCGCTTTTGCTCCTTGACCTCTCGCTGTTGGCGGGAGCCGATCGCAACACGATCGCAACGTTGCTCGGTCTCGACGTGTTCATGATCGGAACCGGGACGATCGCGGCGTTCGCGACGACACCGCCAACCCGAATCGCCTGGTGGGGTATCAGCACCGGTGCCCTGCTCGCCCTCCTGTACTTCCTGGTTGGAACGCTTTCCAAGACCGCCCGAAATCGCACGTCGGACGTCGCGTCCCTGTTCGGCACGTTGCGAAACCTGCTCATCGCGCTCTGGTTGCTCTACCCAGTCGTCTGGCTTCTCGGAACTGAGGGCACCTTCGGCATCCTTCCGCTATACTGGGAGACTGCCGCGTTCATGATCCTCGATCTCTCGGCGAAAGTCGGTTTCGGCGTCCTCCTGCTCCGAAGTCGCTCCGTCCTGGAACGGGCGACCGCACCGACCGCGACACCGACCTGAACCACACCAGTATCGTCCCCTGACTGTCGCCTTCCCGACCGTCCGATGCGTCGCCTAATCCTCCGACCGTCCGCCGACCGAACCGACAACTCGACCTGCTTTCTACCGGTCCCGCCAAGTGCCCATCCGCCAGTTGATCGCCATCGCCAGTAGACACTTTACGGCACTTACGGCTCAACGGCCGTGAGTCTCCGTCTCGGACTGGAAACCCGTTTATGTATTGCGAGATTGACGTAACCAGTATCGATGCAGTCACTAGTCGCAGCCGGATTTCGATCAGGTCACGTCGCCCTCCAAAACGGGATGACCGACGCGGAGCTGTTCGAGTACGTCTTCGGCGGCGACAATACCCTGCTCGCGTTGTCGTTCGTGATCAACATCGCGCTCGCGGGTATCACGATCCTCGGGATCGCCTATCTCGGACGGAACCTGACCGATCCCAGATCGAAGGCGATCGCGACAGTTCTGATGCTGATCTCGGTCGTTTCGATCTCGAGTTACACGGGACTCGCGTCGGGATTGACGCTGAGCGTCCTCGAGATGCCGGCGGGTCATCCGGCCGCGGGTGCGACGACGGCCGGCGAGAACGGAGTCCTGACGATGTGGGGACGATATCTCACGTGGACGTTCTCTACGCCGTTCATCCTGATCGCGCTCGGGATGATCGCGGGGTCGAACTGGACGAAGATCCTCACGTCCAGTGCGTTTACGATTGCGATGTGTGTCACCGGCCTGGCGGCCGCACTGACGACGTCCTCGCTGGTGCTCCGCTGGTGGTGGTTCGTGCTGGGTTCGATCTTCTTCCTCGTGATCGTGTACGTCATTCTCGTCGACTGGACCGCGGAGGCAAAGCGGGCGGGAACCGGCGATCTGTTCCGCACGCTCAAGTTCCTCACAGTAGTCGGCTGGTTCGGCTATCCGATCCTCTGGGCGCTCGGCGTCGAAGGGTTCGCCATCCTGGACGTCGCGGTCACCTCGTGGGGCTACAGCCTTCTCGATATCGTGACGAAATACATCGTCACGTTCGTTGCCATGTCCTACGTCGTCGAGGAACCGGATACGATCACCGGCGGCACGGACTACGGCGCCAGTATCTCGGGGCCGACGACGCCTGACGATTGAATCGAATGTTTCAGGACCGCTTCGACGCTCGACTCCCGCGGCCCCGTCGGAAGATGTCCCGAGGGGGAATCCACGGTCGAACCGTACCCTCCGTCGGCGCGAGACTCCCTCTCCGACGGACCGTCTTCCGGCACGGCCCGCTACTTCGCAGGAAGTACCCACGACACGCGTTGTACCGCTTATGACCGTCCCTATCACGTACTTCGGCGTTCTCCTGGCGTTCATCGTGCCGCCGATACTGATTCTATACCGCGTCGCTCGGCGACGCGATCGGGCCTGGTGGGGTGTTCGGCCGCTTTCCGGACTCAGTATTCTGATCGCGCTCGCGGTCATCTACACGACGCCGTTGACCAATCGTTTGATTCCCGCGGGAGTCTGGTGGTACGGCGAGGGTGCGGTCGTTGCGACCGTCTGGCATACCCCGATCGAGGAGTACCTCTTTTTCGTTCTCCAGACGACGCTGACCGCGTTCTGGTTGTTTCAGGACCCACCGGCCATCGATCGATCGTTGGGCATCTCTCTCGCTCATCGCCTCTGGGGGGTTTTCAGCGGCCTGGCCCTCGTTGCCGCCGGCTGGATGCTGATAGGCGGCACCTCAACGTACTACCTCGGGTGGCTGTTGGCCTGGGCCGGACCGGTTCTCGCCATCCAGTGGGGGTTTGGCATCACGTACCTCTGGGATACTCGTCAGTCAGTGCTGGTCGCTATTAGCGTTCCGACGCTATACCTCTGGGTCGTCGATCGAATCGCGATCGCACTCGGCATCTGGGTCATTTCGGACGCGCACACCGTCGGGTACACGCTGCTGGGGCTTCCCGTCGAGGAAGCGCTGTTCTTCCTCGTGACGAACGTGTTCGTCGTTCAGGGGATCGTCATGTACGTATGGCTGCTCGAGCACGTCCACGAACTCCCGTCACCGGCGGGGACATTAAGCCGACTCGACGCGCGTTCTGATGACCGGTGATTCGATCCCTCGCGGGAGGACCGCTCGCGGACGGGACGGCGCCCGACGGCGAGCCGCTCGCCTGAGTCTCGGATGCGGGCTGCTCACGGTCGGTGTCTCGATATCGATCACGGCCGTCGCCGGTTCGCCCCGATTCGTCTACCAGTACGTTCCACTCCTGCTCAGCGTCGTCGTCCTCGGGTTGCCTCACGGGGCCGTCGACCATCTCGTGCTACCGCGGGCCCGCGGTGCCCCCGTCACCGCGCGCTCGGTCGGGTTCGTGTGCGTCCTCTATCTCTTCGTCGGCACGGCATACGCAGTCTTCTGGTGGCTCGCCCCCGCCGCCGCGTTCGCCCTGTTCGTCCTCGGTACGCTCGTCCACTGGGGGCAAGGCGATGTTTACGCGCTCCTCGCCTTCGTCGGTGCCGACTATCTCGAGACCCGGGCGGACCGTCTGCTCGCGCTCATCGTTCGCGGCGGAATTCCGATGCTCGTTCCGCTGATCGCGTTCCCCGAGCGGTACGCGTCCGTCGCGGAGACGCTCGTGGGCACGTTCGCTCCCGGTTCGGCCGCGAGGGTGGTACGAGTAGTCTCACCGACGCTTCGGACTGCTTTAGCGATCGGTGTCGGTACGGGTATCGCTCTCGCGTTACTCGTCGGCCTCATCCGGGCGGGGAGAGACGATCGGGGGGCGTGGCTCGTCGATCTGACGGAGACGCTTGGACTCGTCGCGTACTTCGCGGTGGTGCCGCCGGTTCTGGCGATCGGCCTGTACTTCTGTTTCTGGCACTCCCTCCGGCACGTCCTCCGGACGATGCTCGTCGACCCGGTCGCCCGGTCTGCGCTCGATCGCGGTGCAATCTCCGATGCCTGTCGCCGGTTCTCCCGCGATGCGATGCTCCCGACCGCCGGCGGACTGGTGATATTCGTCGCGATCGGACTCACCGTTCCGCAGACGCCCGCGACCGTCCCCGACGTCGTCGCGCTCTATCTGGTCACGATAGCCGTACTAACCCCCCCTCACGTCGTTGTCGTCACGCTACTCGACCGAGAACAGCGAATCTGGGACCCGACGGACTGACCCGCGACCCGCCCGATGGGCGGCCCCGGGGGACCCCTTCGCCGAGCCGGATCGTTCTGAATCCGACGATGACGCCGCTCGTTTCACAGGCAGTACGAGGCGGATGCCCCGACCCTCGAGGTCGGGGAGGAAGCCGACACTCGATTCGACAAACCACGCCCGATGGCAAGGGTGACTCCCCATTACGCATAAACTATTATAAGGCAGCAGAAGGTAATGTGAATCACGGATGGACGACGCGCCACGACGTACCGTGCCCATCAAACTCAACGTGCCCGAAGAGCGTCGTGGCGACCTCCATCAAACCAAAACTCAATTCCTGCACTGCGCCAACCGCACCAGCGAATGGGCGTGGCGTTACGACGACTTCTGCATCACCAACAAGAGCAAAGCCGAAGACGCCCTCTACAGCGAGTTGCGCGAGGAAACCGACCTCACCGCAAACCTCGTTCAGAAAGGCATCCGCCGCGCCATCGAAGCCGTCAAAGGTGGCGTCGAGAAACTCAAGCAGGGAGAGAAGACGAGCCGACCAGAGTTCGATTCGTGGAGCGTCGTCTACGACAAACGCTCCGCAACATTCAACGACGACCATGCCACGCTCTCCACGCCGAACGGTAGAGTCACCGCCGAATACGTCCTCCCACCCGAAGAGGAGCGCGAGGACACGCCGTTCGGCAGGTACTATGAGAGTAAGGCGTGGGATGCATCGAGTGCCACGCTCCAGTACGACGAGCAGGACGACACGTTCTACCTGCACGTCACCTTGAAGAACCCCAACTACGAGGTTGACGCAAGCGGACGCCAAGAATGTGAGTCACGTGATGGCCCCCCTGAGAACGGAGTGGTTCTCGGCGTGGACTTGAACGTGACTGGCGCGTTCACCGTCACCTCCACGGGAGAGTTCATCGGCAGCGCAGACTACCTCACCCACAAGCGCGACCAGTACGAGCAACGCCGTGCCCGCCTGCAACAGACGGGAACGCGGTCGGCACACCTCACCATCCAGTCCATCGGCAGCAAGTTCAGAGATTGGTCGTTGGACTGGCTCCACAACCGTGCGAACGACCTCATCGAGGAAGCGCAAGACGTGGATGTGGACGGCATCATTTTCGAGAGCCTGACGCATATCCGCGAGAACATCGCTAATGGGTCGAAGTTCCAGCAGTGGGCGTACGCAAAGTTCGTGGAACTCGTGGAGTACAAGGTCGAGTCCACGGAGTTGTTCGTGGACACGGTAAATCCTGCGTACACATCACAGCGGTGTTCGAACTGTGGTTTCACCCACGAGGACAATCGTGACGACAAGCAGTTTGCGTGTCAGTCGTGTGGGTATGAGGTGAATGCGGATTACAACGCGGCGAAGAATATCGCTAATCGGTATTGCGGGTATATCCATCGCGGGCAGAAGTCTTGCGGTGGATGGGCTACCAGTCAACTAGCCCTCAAGTCAGGGACGCTGAACGTGAACGGCGACTACACGCCTACCGAGCTACTCGGTTAGAACGGGAGTCCACTGACAAGCCTCGGGGCTTGACCCCGAGGCGGTTGACCGACCCATCCACCGTGGCGGCCTCGCCTCGTTTTGTTCCGGGCCCGTCACGACGACACGACGGTGATCGGCACCTTGCGATCGATTGCACGCTCGAGTTCCTCGGCGATCGCGATGCTGCGTAACTCCTGTGTGATACCTACGAGACACCTGAATCTCACACACGCACCTTTTTTCTCGTCGGGCTCGCTCGCATCGCTCGCGACCCGCTCCTCCAAAAAACCTGCACCAAAAAAGAGCCGCTCACTCACTTCGTTCGATCGCGGTTGGTCGCTTACGACGGGACGACCGTAATCGGCGCTTTGCGATCGATTGCACGCTCGAGTTCCTCGGCGATCGCGCTGCCCCGCGACACCTGAATCTCACACACGCACCTTTTTTCTCGTCGGGCTCGCTCGCATCGCTCGCGACCCGCTCCTCCAAAAAACCTGCACCAAAAAAGAGCCGCTCACTCACTTCGTTCGATCGCGGTTGGTCGCTTACGACGGGACGACCGTAATCGGCGCTTTGCGATCGATTGCACGCTCGAGTTCCTCGGCGATCGCGCTGCCCCGCGACACCTGAATCTCACACACGCACCTTTTTTCTCGTCGGGCTCGCTCGCATCGCTCGCGACCCGCTCCTCCAAAAAACCTGCACCAAAAAAGAGCCGCTCACTCACTTCGTTCGATCGCGGTTGGTCGCTTACGACGGGACGACCGTAATCGGCGCTTTGCGATCGATTGCACGCTCGAGTTCCTCGGCGATCGCGCTGCCCCGCGACACCTGAATTTCGCCGCCGCGGCTCACCGTCGCCGTAAAGAGGTAGTCGCCGGCGGCCTGGATCTCGACGGTTTCGCCGTGATTGCCGTCGACGGGGATGACGATGTGCCTCGAGGTAATCTCGGGCTGGACCATCTGACCGGCCTGCCCGCCGCCACCGCTGTCGTTCGCATCGGCTCCGCTGGCTCCGCCCGCACCGGAACCGTAGTTGGGATTCTCGTCGTGGGTCCGGACGTCGATGTCGATTCCGAGTCGGTTCTCGATGTCGGTGATTCGGCCGCCGCCTTTGCCGATGACGGTCGAGATGTCGTCTTCCTCGACGTAGACGACGGCCGTATCCTGGCTCTTGAGTTGGACGTCGACGTAGCCGCGGGCGACGGAGCGAATTTCGCGTTCGATCTCTTGCTTGGCGATGCGGTCGACGCCCGACTCGCTGGCGGGCCCTCCATCGTCGTCTTTGAGCGGGACGGTGACGACCTGCCGGTTGAACGTGTAGATCTCGTACTCGGGTTCGTCCGTCTGGAAGTTCGTCACCTGGATGACGGGTCGAGCGAGATCCTCCTCTGTGAGGCCCGCGGGCACTTTGACCTCGGTCCTGACGTCGTAGACGGTTTCGACCGTTCCGGCTTCGATGTAGACGACGGTGTCGACGACCTGCGGGATCATCCCGAGTTCGACGCGGCCGACGAGTCGCTGGAGCGCGTCGATCGGTCTGGTCGCGTGAACGACACCGATCATGCCGACGCCGGCCAGGCGCATGTCCGCGAACACCTCGAAGTCGTTCGTCTTGCGCACCTCGTCGTAGATTGTGTAATCTGGCCGAACCATCAACAGCGCGTCCGCCGTTTTGGCCATGTCGCCGCCCAGTTCCGTATACTGGGTAATGTCGGGACCGACTTGCAGGTCCCGCGGTTTCTCCATCGTTTTGACGGAGTAATCGTGATCTGCGATGTAGTGGGCGACCGCTTGCGCGAACGTCGACTTCCCTGCTCCGGGCGCTCCCGAAATGAGGACGCCGCGTTGACGCTCGAGAAGCCGGTCTTTTAACTCGTCGGCGTACTCGTAGTCCTCGATGGTAGTCTGGGCGATGGGGCGGACTGCCGTGATCTCGATGCCGTCGGAAAACGGCGGCCGGCCGATGGCGATGCGGTAGTCGCGAAACTGGACGATCTTCATCCCCGGCTCCGAGAGCTCGATAAAGCCACCGGCCGCTTCCTTTGCGGCGTCGACGATTTCGCGCGCGTATTCGTCCATCGTCGCTTCGTCGAGTGGCTCGTCGGCGATCGACTCGTAGTGCATCGCCCCGAGTTCGCCACGTTTGGCTTTCGGTACGGCGTCAGTTTTGAGGTGGACGCTCATCGTCTGATCGTCGAAGAACTCCTCGACGGTCAGCGTTCCCACATCGCGGACCTCGGGCGAGACGTATTCCACGTCGAGCCCCTTTGCCCGTGCAACCTCCGATTGGACGATGTCGCTGGTGATGAAGGTAGCCTCGAGATCCTCCGCGAGATCGCGGATCAGGGCGTCGATTTCGCCCTCGGAGGCGTGACCTCGTTCGATGGCGCTGGGTCGCTCACCGACGTACTCGAGGTCGATCTCCCCCTCGTCGGCCAGGTCCGCCAGCCGCTGTAGTTCCTCGAGGCCGTCCCAGCCGCTGTCGATACCGTCGTTCGCCTGCGCCTCGAGTTCCGCGACGACTGCCTCCGGGACGCAAATCGTCGCTCCCTCGAACTGCCCGTCTTCGATGGTCGCCGAGACGCGGCCGTCGATGACCACGCTCGTATCCGGGACGACGTTCATACGATGTGCTTGGTCGTGTGACCGTATAAGGGTGCGGACCTTCCGTTCGGTACCGTGCCACCCAATCATTCGTCCGTTCGTCCCCCAGTTTCGACGTTCGTTCGAATCGGTCAATCGACGTGTCAGCGGCAAACCTCTTCATATCGTGTCACTGCAGCCCATTTACCACATAAAATTAAAGTAATTTTTATTAATTACAAATCGTATTGTGCGAACGATACCTACGGATCAATTTAGATACCCATCCTCCGCTCGACGCGAACGAGCCGTACCGATTGTCGACGAATACTCACCTACGACCAGCAGCAGACAGATGAAACCAACACGCCGAAATCTAATTCGAACAGCAGCAGCACTTACCGCCGGACTGGCCGGGGCAAATACCGTAAGCGGGGCGCAATCACCGCCCGCCTGGGATCCAGAGACCGTCTACACGGCCGGGGATCGGGTCACTCACCAGGGAGTGGTCTGGGAGGCCAAGTGGTGGGTCCGCGGTAACGAGCCGGGTACCGGTGGCCAATGGGGGCCCTGGAAACGGGCCGGCGATGGAACCGCTGACCCTGAACCCGAACCGCCGAACGGACCGACCGCTACGTTCACCGTCAGTGAACAGTCTCCCGAACCAGGTCAGGAAATCACGGTCGACGCGAGCGAATCGGTGGGCGACCTCGAGACGTTCGACTGGTCTCTCGGCGACGAGTCCGAGGCGACCGGCGAGGCCGTCACCCATGGCTTCGAGTCGGCTGGTGACTACACCGTCGAACTGACCGTTACCGATACCACCGGGCAGACGGACTCCGATTCGGTTGTCGTCTCAGTCGAACCAGCCGATTCGTCGCAACCGGCAGACCCGGGTCGTATACCCGACAGCGTGTTCGCCCCCTATCACCACGTGAGTACTGCTCGGGACACGGCGCTCACCGAGTGGGCTGATCAGGCCGGAACGAAGTACTTCCATCTGGCGTTCATTCTGGGGACCGGCGATGGGACGCCCGCCTGGGACGGGAATCCCAACCTGGCCGTCGGCGAGAGTCCGTTCGGGGACCAGATTCGCGACCTCCAGTCGCAGGACGGACAGGTCGTCCTCTCCTTCGGCGGTGCGACGGGTAACTACCTCGCTTCCGATTACGACGATCCGGCTGCGCTCGCCGACACGTTCGAGTCCATCGTCGACGAGTACAACTGTCCGTACCTCGACGTCGACGACGAGGCGCCCGATCCGAACGTCGTGGACCGGCGAAATCGCGCGCTTGCGATCCTGCAGGACCGCCGTCCGGAGGTACACGTTTCCTACACAGTTCGCACGCGAGTCAATGGCATCGCGGACACCGAGATCGTCACGAACGCGATCGACAACGGCGTCGACATCGAGTTCGTCAACCTGATGACGATGAACTGGGGCTGGGTCCGAACCAGTGCCGAACACTGTATCCAGTGTGCCGAGGGGACCCTCAGTCAGCTCCAGGAGTGGCTTCCCGACAGGTCGGACGCGGAACTGTACGATATGATCGGCATCACGCCGATGATCGGCGTTCAGAACTCCGGCGGCCCGTTCCGCCCGGCCGACGCCAACGAAGTCCGCGACTACGCCGAGAAAAACGACATCGGGCTCCTGTCGTTCTGGTCGGTCGAACGTGACAGACCCGGCGACGGACTGTCCGGCGTCCACAGCGGGATCGATCAGGACCCGTTCGAGTTCTCCGAGGCGTTCAACGACTTTACCAGCACGAGCGGGTAGTAGCGCCCGAGGACCGTCACGATACGTCGCCACGTCGTGTTCGCCCAACGCTGCGAACTCCGTCGTCTTTCACCGCGACGAACGGTCCTGCGCTTGCGACCGCGATTCGCCGTTTCGCTCTTCGAGAAATTCTCGTGTCAGTGCGGCCACCTCGGAGCGGAACGTCTCCGATTCTGCAGCCCCCTCGCTGTGGTGCAGTTGTTTGTGTGCCTCGCGCAGAATATCCTCGAGGGCCAGTTCGTACAGCGATTCGACGGTTACGGGTCGCCCTCGATCCGTGAGTTTGGCTGCGAGTTTCTCGAAGCGCCGACGAGTCGCATATTTCGCCGCGAGTTCCGCCGCCGTTGCATCGACGGAAACCGTTTCGTCGACTTCTCGATAGTCAGGATGGAGTAGCTTTGCGCGGTGCCCTCGTTTGTTTCGGATAACCACGCCTTCGGCGGGACCATCGTACCAGTTCGACCGGGGGACGGTATACGAGTCGACATCGAAATCCCGCGGACGGCGCTCTCGTTCGAAGACGTTCACTGGCTGGAGTCCCAGGCGCTCGAAGATTGCCTCAACTGCGTCGGGGGGCCGAAATTCGGCCGTATCGACCGACCAGACGTCAAATCCAAGGAACGAGGGTGTCCGCTCCCACTCGTACTCGATTGTGTGGTGATGCATCGCCTCGCCGAAAAAGACGACGTCCTCTACGTCGGTGACGGCGCGTCGAAGCGACTCACGATCGAGATTTTCTCGGACGTGGCGGACGGCGTGCTGGTACGCGTCTGGGACGGCATCGGGATCGTCGTACGTGCGACTGCGATCTCCGAACGTGATGAGACCGGACTGCTGGAGCCGGAACCGGAAATTCTCGCCGTCGACTTTCTCGAGGAGCCACAGGTGCCCCTCGTCGAAGAGTTGGTCGGGAGCGTTCGTAACGTGTGGAATCGATGGAAAATCTTTCATTCGTGGGAGTGTATCGTGTCGGGCGACGGCGGATCTCTCTTCGGGGCTCGAACAGCGTGTCGTATCGGGTACTTGTGCCTCGCCCTTGTAGTTGCTTCCCACTCGTCGTTCACTTCGGAGTGATCGATGCCCCCATACGGGCCGTGAGGGCGTCCGGCAGCCGCAATCCGATCGTCTTCGAGACCAGCGACTGCACGGTCCGTTCTGGGGTCGTTCGTCGTTTCCACGAGAATACGGCGGAGAAGCACTATCTCTCCTATCGATCGGTCTGAAAGCGTTGATTTTCCACTGATTCGCCATCGATCCCGAACACGGCCTTCTGCCGGCCGCTACTCTCGATCCCACTCGACATCTCATCGATGTCCTGTACGAGGTGTCGACCGAGCGCAAGCAACACTGCGATTACGACGGACGACAGAGGAGACGGTGCGTACGAAAGCAACTGGGCGAGCACGCCGGGGAACAATGGCGATGTCGACGGTGCTGCTCATCCGACCATGACTCGAATTTGAGGTGCACAGCAACCAGGAGAGACGGCGCTGAACCAATTCTCAGGAGGCCAAGTCACGCATTGTGAACGGTCCACCGCATCGCGATCAATATCCGAGTGGCTAAGCACAGATCTAATTTAGGACTTTTTGGAAAAGAATTAATACATGATGTAATGCATACTTTACATAGAATGGCGACCACAAAACGGGACGCGTTAGTTGGAGTCGTATCGATCGGTATGATCGTTTCGCTGGCCGCTCTCTATGGGAGAACGGCGCTGTTACAACAGCCGAATGCGTGGCTCACGTTGGGTGGTGGAATGCTGTCTGCCGGTGGATTTGGGTGGTATCTACACGACAAGAGCACCAGTCAGTACGACGAACGAAGCATGCACATCCGTTATCGGTCGGGATACGTCGCTTTCTGGGCGGTGTATTGGCTGTTGACCCTTCTCGCGATTGGCGGCATACAGGAGTCCGGAGAGTATCGACTCCCGATGGATTCCTCCGGGATCGTCGCCTCGCTTTGGGTCTTCGGAACTCTCATACTTGTCGTCTCGAGGCTCTGGTACAAACGAAAATTCTGACCGAGCGTGATAACCTATGCAGAACAACCTCAAGGTGTGGCGGGCCAGGGAAGACCTCACTCAGGAAGCGCTCGCCGACGAAGTGGACGTCACACGACAGACGATTAACTCGATCGAACGAGATAGGTACGATCCGAGCCTCGAATTGGCGTTCAAACTGGCTGCATATTTCGATTGCCGGATCGAGGATATCTTTACGTACCACCCTGACGAAGACACGTAGCCTCCGAGGATCGGTCTGGTTCCGTTCGTTTCGCGTATACTGGTTGCTCCTCTCTGTCTTTTCTCTGCCCGGTGCGGATTTCCCCGGAGAGGGGAATCGTCGGCCAGCTCGATCGACCGGAATGCCAGCCATACATGAACTGAGTTCGAGTTCGATCGCGAAGTGGCGTGTTTCGCTCATTTCCAGAGCGGCGGTAGACTTTTCTGGTACTATCCCATAGTATTGGGTGTAATGAGCAATACTAAACACGCTGATCCGACGATAAGCCCCGAAGAAGTGGCTGCAAGGCGAGACGACGAGGATCTGTTCATTCTCGACGTCCGAAACGAAGGCGACTACGAGGAGTGGCAGGTAGAAAACAGCCACAATCTCCCCATCTACGATGAACTGCTCGATGGGAAGCTCGGCGGCCTCGAGGACGCCCTCGACGATATCCCGACGGACAAAGAGATCGCCATTGTCTGTGTGGCGGGCATCACGTCGGCTCACGCCGCGGAATTCCTCCGAGAACGCGGGTACGATGCCAAATCGATGGACGACGGGATGAACGGCTGGGGACGCGTCCACGTCACCTACGAACTCGAGGACGTCGATGGCGTGACACAGATCGTCCGGCCCGGAACGGGTTGTCTCTCCTATCTCGTCTACGACGGCGACGAAGGCGTCGTCGTCGACCCCAGTCTCTACCTCGACGAGTATCGATCCGTCGCCGACGATCACGATGTCGAGATCGTCGCGGCAGTCGACACGCACGCACACGCGGATCACGTCAGCGGCGGCCGACCTCTCGCCGCCGAACTCGACGTTCCGTACTACCTCCATCCGACCGATGCCGCCGACCTCGACGAGTACGCCGCGATCGAAGACGGTGACACCATCGCCGTCGGTGATCGAGAACTCGAGGTAATGCATACCCCGGGTCACACGCCCGGAAGCGTCTCGCTCACCTGGGACGACGCCCTGCTCTCTGGAGACACACTATTCATCCGCAGCGTTGGTCGGCCCGACCTCGAGGGGAGCGACGAGACGGACGTCCGCGAGGCCGCCGCCGAACTCTTCGACAGCCTCGATCGGCTCACTGGTCTATCGGACGAAACGGTCGTCCTTCCTGGACACATGAGCGACGAAGAGATCCGTCCGCTCGCGACGACGCTCGGCGACCTCGAGGCGGACAACGAACTTGTCGCCGTCGACGACCGTACGGAGTTCGTCGAGACCATCGTCGACGCCCTCTCCGACGAACCGGCGAACTACAACCAGATCAAGGCCATCAACTGGGGGAAAGAACCGCTAACCGACGAGGCGGCAGATCTCGAACTGGGACCGAACAACTGCGCTGCGAGCTAACCGTCCGACAGGACGACACCGGACGTGCGACGGTTGCCACAACGGTGGTACCCGTCTCCCGTGTTAGTTCGACGGTGACGGGCCAGCCTCGAATGTCTGACCGCTCGAGGCGGTCGACATCCGATACGCGCTGTGGTCGATTGTGGCTACTTATTTCGGAGGTCCTCAGTCATCAGTTCCGTTTCGGCGTGCCACGTCTTTCTGTTGAGCGCGATGGCGAACAACGCGATGTAGCTTAAGAAGACCGTGGCCGTGACGACGGTCCCTGGAATGACGCCGATCATCGCACTCGCTGGCCACGAAACGTCCGCAAACGCCGTGATTCGAAGGACCCACGCACCGAGTATGATGGTAACCAGCGGAAGATAGACCCGGCGAAGTCGATGAGCGATGGCTTCCGTCCGCGAAATTTTGAGCCGTGGCTCCCGGTAGTCTTTGCTCAGTTTCGCCCGCCAGTCCTGGTCTTCTAGCCCCTGTGAGGGGTCGAGGCCGTACGCGAAGACGTTCTTCTGTAGCGTCCGCATTCGCGACCGCCAGATATCGTATCCTCGGTATCGTCGCGCCTCGATCGTCATAAAGACACAGAGTACCGTCGATCCGGCCAGCAGTACGTAGTGTGGGTTCGATTCGCTCGAGAACGCCCACGTGAGGAGGGCTGCCAGGATGATGACGGCCCAGTTCGTCGTGCGATCGAGGCGTTCGCGCCAGAAGCGCATTCGGTGGATTTCACCCCGGTACAGGTGGGCCATCGCCCCGCTGGGCCCCATCTCCTCGTCGAGAAGTCCCCGTCCAACTTCGCGATGCTCCTGGTCGGTTGCATCGACCTCGTTGCTCGAACTATCGCTCATCGGTTCGGTATACGAGAGAGGTATTTAACTGGATTTGGGCACTCACCCAGCCTTCCTCTGGTCGCTTATCCAGCCTTCCTTTGATCGTCCGTCCACGTTTCGTATGAATATCGGTGGTCGTCGTCGGTCTGTATCGATGCGAAATTGTCGCCCGTCCGCCGTTTTTCTGGGTGATCGATCGTTCGCGGGAGCTCTTGCCGATTCGATCGTTCGGGGCCGGTATGGCGGAGCCCCGTTTCCGGGCGAAAGAACATTTGCCGTCGGAACACCGTCGGTGCTCACTCTGCGGCAGTCGACCGCGTGGCGAAGCCGTATCGACGCACTCCCCACAGAACGGCGGCGAACGTACCCGACACGATCGCGGGCCAGCGATCGGTGCTGAGATAGAGATCGAGCGCCGGGGGCCGATACGCACTGATCGGGAAGAAGACGGCATATGCCTCGCCGGTGGCCGTGAGCAACGCGACGTCGAGTGCGTGATGGCTCGTTGCACCGATAGCGATCAGTGCGATCGCCTGCCGCCGATATTCGGGTGCAACCAGGAGCGAGCCGAAAAGGACGACGAGGACGGTGCCGACGAGCGTGTGTAGCGGCGCCCACGAGAACGGGATGCCGACGAGGTACTCGACGAACTCGCTCGGGAAAAACAGATCACCCTTCGCCAGGTCCGGCGAGAGCGCACCGCCCATCACGAGGGTGACCTGCGCCGGGCGTATCGTCTCGTATCTGAACGAAAGGAGCGTTCCGATACTGTACCCGATCAGAACGTGCGTCAGGAGATCCGGCATCACCGATCACCTCCGTCGGGGGCCTGGTTGGCGGCTTTGCGTCCCCAGCGGTCCTCGTTCGAGCCGTCGGAAACCGGCGTTTCCCGCGGTGCCATGCTGTTTCCACTATCGCGTTCGCCGCCGTTGCCCCCCGTCGCTGTTCGGGGGACGAGCGCGAACCGATCGCGATCGATCCTCCAGCCTCGGACGAGGCGCACGAGCACCCAGCAACCGGCACCGAACGAGACGAGAACCATGTACAGGGTGTCCCGCAACCGATCGGTGACAGTTCGCTCCGCCACGAGGGTGGATTCGTCCTCGAGCGTCCCGAAGGCCGTCACGCGATCGCCCGTCTCGAGGGGGCCACTCGACTGGATGAGACTTTCGTCCGCATCGACTACCGTGAACCTGCCGTATCCGCTCCGTTGGGTCGCGATTACGACTGGTTCCGTCTCGACGACGATGCCGCCGAGCGCGACAGTTTCGCCGACGTAGGCGTCGCGGTTTTGCGTCACGTCGACTTCGTCCGGATAGCCTCGTTCCAGCGGTTCGGCGCCGACCGCGCCTGTCCAGTACATCAGACCCAGCAGGGCACCGAGGAGGACGACGCCGGCGAGGAAACGGCCGGAGTGGCCGAACGGTTCGCGTGGAGGCATCTATCGGCCACAACTCGAGCACTGACCAAAGACATTATGAAAGGAGACTCGTCTCGATCAACTACTCTGTGCCCCTTCGATGCGTCGATGGTGCCTATCCGTGAGTTCACTCTCGACCCGTCCTGGTAGCTGGCAAATCCGCCGCTGGTTCGAACGCTCGAATTCATAAATGGGTGGTAAACCCCCCTCGTGTGGAACAGAGCGGAGTCTAACGTTGATACAAGACGGGCTGGTCGCGGGGAGCCGTCAATAGGGCGGCTGTGATCAGGAAACGGTGATATCGACCTCGTGGGTTGTTGCAGTCCCCTCGTTATCGGTCGCGGTCAGCGCGACGGTGTACGTCCCCGACGAGTCGTATCGGTGGGCGTTCCACCAGCCAGACGCTGTCGTGCCGTCGCCCAAATCCCACTTCAGATCGGTAATCCAGGTGCTGGTACCGGTCGTCTCCGCGGCGTTGAAACTGACGCGCTCGCCGGCGGACACCGAGGTCGTGCTTGCTCGTATTTCGGCATTCAAACCGTCGGTGGGAGGAGTTTCATTTCCGTTAGACCGGCCGTCTTCGTCGGCCCCGCCATCTCCGCCAGTCTCGCTGGAACCGTCGTCGCTGTCGGAACCGTCATTTCCGCCATCATCGTCGTTCCCGCCGGACCCGACCGTGACTTCGACCTCGTGGGTCGTGGCGACCCCCTCGTTGTCGGTGGCGGTCAGCGCGACGGTGTACGTCCCCGACGAGTCGTATCGGTGGGCGTTCCACCAGCCAGACGCCGTCGTGCCGTCGCCGAGGTCCCAGCTCAACTCGGTGACCCAGGTGCGTTCGTCGGTCGTCTCCACGGCGTTGAAACCGATGCGTTCGCCGACGGATGCCGAGGTCGTACTCGCCCGTATCTCCGCGTTCAGTTCCTCGTCGGAACCGTCGTTCCCGTCGGAGCCGTCGTCGCTCTCGGTCGTCGCCGAGACCGTCCTCGCGACGGATTCGGTCCCGCCGTCGGCGACGGCGGACACGGCAATCTCGTAGTCGGTGTCGGCCTCGAGACTGTCGATCGTCGTCGACGTCTCGGGCGTCTCGTGATCAGCCGACCCATCCACGTACGTGACGTAGTGATCGGCACCGTCGACGCCGTTCCACTGGATCGTGATCGACGAGGGTGACGTCTCCGCAACCTCGAGGTTCGTGGGCGCCTGAGGCCCTGCCTCCCCCGAGACCACGACTGTGACCGCGTCGCTGGCGGTTGCTCCCGCGTCGTCGGTGACCGTCAGCGTCACCTCGTATTCGCCGGCTTCTCCGAAGGTGTGGTCGACGCGTTCGCCCGAACTCGACGTGCCGTCCCCGAACGTCCACTCGTAGCGCTCGATCGTCCCGTCCTCGTCGCTCGAGGCGCTGGCATCGAACGATACCGCTTCGCCGACGGGCGCGTCGGTCGTGCCGGCGTTGATCGAGGCCGTCGGCTCGGCGTTCCCGCCGCCACTGCCGTCGTCGCTACCGCCATCGTCGTTACCGCCGTCGTTGCTGCCACCGCTACCGAGTTTGTCGTAGACGACGTCGAAGTACGACGATTCGGAGTAGGGACCGCTACACTCGTTGCCCCAGTACGGGTCGGCCATGTTCATTCCGCCGTCGGTGCCGTCGCCGTTCCAGGCCCAACCGATGACCGGCCAGCCGAGGGAAGTGGCGTGATCGACGATGGCCGACCAGTCAGCGCCAGTGGTCGTCGCGTAGTTGCCGAACTCGCCGATCATGCAGGGATAGCCGGTCTCGTCCATGACATCGAGGTGCTCCGGTTTCAGCGACTCCCCGGTGGTCGCGTTGTGCCCGCTGGGATAGACGTGCGCCGACAGGATGAGATCGTCGTCGTCGATCTCCTCGACGGCGTCGGCGAGTCGGTGGGTGCCCTGGCCCCACCCGGGGGCATCGCAGACGATCGGTCCGGTGTAGGTAGTCTCGGTGCGAACGGTGTCGATGGCGTCGTTGTACGCCGACGCGTAGTCGCTCGCGGAGACGCTGTGATTGCCCCACTCGTTCATCATGTTGATAGTGAACGAGGAGTCTTGCGAGAGGGTGCCGTAGTGTTCCGCCCAGAAGTCGGCCGCGTTTTGCAGCGCCGACGCTTGCGAGGCCCCGTTGTCGGGGTAGTGGTGGTAGCTGGCGATCACGGTGTACCCGTTCTCGGTTGCTTCGTCGATCCAGCGTTTTGCGTCCTCGACCGTCGTATTGACTTCGCCGAACGAGAACGGCTCGATTTCGATCCGGAGGGTTTCGATGTTCGGGTACTGGTTCATCAGTTCCCAGCCGATATCCTGGTCGCCATCGCAGAAGTACGATGGCTGCAGGTTGACACCGTCGCCGAACGAGGCTCCTGCTGCCATCGCACTCGAACTGCTTCCGATGAGCCCCGCACCGACGACCGTTCCGGCCGCAGACGTCTTCAAGATGTTACGCCGTGTGTGTACAGTCTCCATAGCCACACTCGGACAAAAAACAACAAGAATAATAGTTACTATTACCCCATCATATTTGGGAACAATTGTCTCGCGCGGGAACGGTTACAAACTAACCGTTTACGTGCGCGGATGGACACAGTGAAGTGGTTCCGGAAGGGTTTCCGTCCGTAGAATCGGACAGTTTCCGCTCGCTAAGCGGGGCTGCAATCCGTCTTTGGATGCGAGCACTTCGGTGAGTGTCCCCTCGAGGATTCTACGCCGGTGGCGGTGCGTGCCACGGATTCGTCGATGTCGCAGACGGGCGGTCGATTGTTTGCTCGAGTGCCGTCTTTGTTTCGCGCCCGCTTCAGGAAGATCGAACCGCGGGACTACTTCGTCGGACCCGGAAGACGGCTATCTCGACTTCGTGGGTCGTCGTGGTCCCCTCGTCGTCGGTCGCGGTCAGTGCCACGGTGTACGTGCCGGGCGAGTCGTACGCGTAAGCGGTGTACCAGCCAGACGCAGTCGTGCCGTCGCCGAGGTCCCAGTCGAGTTCGGTGGGCCAGGTGTCGTCGCCGGTCCGATCGACGGCGAAGAAACCGATGTGTTCGCCGACCCACGCCGAGGTCGTGCTCGCTCGTATTTCGGCGACGAGGTCCCCGTCGAAATCTCCGTTTCCGCGGTCCTCATCGTCTTCGTCGGAGCCGTCGTCGCTAGCAGTCGTGGCCGACACCGTCTTCGTCGCGGACTCGGCCCCGCCATTGTCGACGGCGGAAACCCCGATTTCGTAGCCGGTTTCCGTCTCGAGTTCGTCGATCGTCGCCGTCGTTTCGGGCGTTTCGTGATCGACGGACCCGTCGACGGAGACCACGTAGTAGTCGGCGTCGTCGACGCCGTCCCACTCGATCGTAAGCGACGATGTCGTCGTCGCGACGACCGTGAGATTCGCCGGCGCACCGGGAGCCGATTTCGCGGAGTCTGTGACCGTGACCGTGATCGTATCGGTGTCGGTCGCGTTCTCGTCGTCGGTGACTGTAAGCAACACGGTGTATTCGCCGGGTTCCTCGAAGGCGTGGTCGACGCGTTTCCCCGTCGCCGACGTGCCGTCCCCGAACGTCCACTCGTAGCGCTCGATCGTCCCGTCCTCTTCGCTTGAGGCGCTAGCATCGAACGACGGCGTGTCGCCGACGGACACGTCGGTTGCGTCGGCGTCGATAGCGGCCGTCGGTTCGCTGTTCCCACCGTTCTCATCGCCGTCATCGTCATTTCTGCCGGTATCGTTGCCACCGCTACCGAGTTTCTCGTAGATGACGTCGAAGTACGACGACTCGGAGTAGGGGCCGCCACACTCGTCATCCCAGTACGGCTCGACCATGTTCATTCTTTGCTCGTTGGTGTCGCCGTTCCAGGCCCAGCCGATGACCGGCCAGCCGAGGGAAGTGGCGTGATCGACGATGGCTAGCCAGTCAGCATCGGCAGTATCCGAGTACTGAGTCGGCCAATATTTGCCGAATTCACCGATCATGCAGGGATAGCCGGTCTCGTCTATGACGTCGAGATGTTCCGGTCGCAGCCACTCACCGGTCGTCGCATTGTATGCGTTTGGGTACACGTGTACGGAAAGAACGAGATCGTCGTCGTCGATCTCCTCGACAGCGTCGGCGAGCCGATGGGTTCCCTGACCCCACCCGGGGGCATCGCAGACGATCTCTCCGTCGTAGCTCGTCCCACTGCGGACGGTATCGATGGCGTCGTTGTACGCTGAGGCGTACGCACTCGCAGTGACGTTGTGATCGCCCCACTCGTTCATCAGATTGATCGTAAACGCGGAATCCTGCGAGAGAGTGCCGTAGTGTTCCACCCAGAAGTCAGCCGCGTGTTGTAGCGCCGACGCTTGGGAGGACCCGTTGTCGGGATAGTGGTGGTAACTGGCAATCACGTCGTATCCGTTCTCGGTAGCCTCATCGATCCAGCGTTTGGCGTCTTCGACTGTCGTATCGACTTCACTGAACGAGAACGGTTCGATTCTCATCCGAAGGGTTTGAATGTCCGAATACTGGCTCATGAAGTCCCAGCCGATGTCCTGGTTGGCGCTACAGAAGTACGATGGCTGCAGGTTGACCCCGTCACCGAACGAGGTTTCCGACGTCGTCGTCTCCGGCCACCGCCCGACGAGCCCGACACCCATGACCGTACCGAAGCCGAGAGACGCTTTCAGGATATCGCGCCGTGTAATGCAACCCATTCGATGAAAGCCACCCCATGCCCCCGTCGTAACCATTGCAAGCAATTAATATAATTAACATTGTAATAGGTTCTTGAGAACGGTTGTAGCTGGTAGAATTATGAACTGTTGGCAGACCCACTGCTATTGCGAAAACTATCCCCTACCTACCCACTGCGTTCGATCCGCCATAGCATCCCTTCTATGCGAGACACACGACAACCGGCTCTCGACGTGTGAACCACGTTACTATCGGTGTCGAACTCCCATGCTTGCGGCCGGAAGTGTCGAGGGGCCGCCGTCGGGTGGACGATCGAACGGGGAACTCGGGCGGTGAACGGGGTCTCGACTGCTTACTCCCGTCGTGGAACCTCGTGACGACCGAAGCCGTACCGGAGCCGGTTCGCGAGCCGCCGCGAGAACCGTCCATCGTCGGCTCGCGAACCGAACCGTTCGGACAGCGCCGTATAGATCAGCGGAAGTGGGACCTCCTGCTCGAGGCCTTCCTGGACGGTCCAGGTTCCCGTCGAACCGCCCTCGATACGGTCGGCCACGGTTCCCAGATCGGTCCCCTCCTCGCGGAACGCTTCCTCGCAGAGTTCGAGCAACCAGGATCGAATCACCGCGCCGTTGTTCCAGACCGAGGCTACGTTTTCGAGGTCCAGATCGTATCGCCCCTCGTGGAGTAACTCGAACCCTTCCCCATAGGCCTGCATCAGCGCGTACTCGACGCCGTTGTGGATCATTTTGACGTAATGGCCGGAGCCGGCTTCACCCATCCGCTCGTGCCCGTCCGGTCCGGTCGCGACGGCGTCGAAGACCGACTCGAGTTCGTTGTAGGCCCACTGCGGGCCGCCGATCATCAGCGAGAATCCCAGTTCGGCGCCGGCGGGGCCGCCTGAAGTGCCACAGTCGAGATACGTCGCGGGACAGGACTCGGCGCGCCGGACGGTATCCTCAAAGTACGAGTTACCGCCGTCGACGACGATATCGTCGCCGTCCAGGTAAGGCTCGAGTTCCTCGAGGGTGACGTCGACCGCCTCGCCGGCAGGGACCATCAACCAGATGCGCTTGTCCGTACCCAGTCGCTCCGTGAAATCCTCGAGCGAAGCGGCGGGTTCGGCACCAGCCTCTGCAGCCGTCGCGACGGCATCCTCGTCAAGATCGAATGCGACGACGTCATGATCCGCCGCGAGGGTACGCTCGACGACGATCTGTCCCATACGTCCAAGTCCGATCAGCCCCAATTGCATGGGTAGAGATCGGCTGGCCGAAGTGGTAGTGATTGCGATTCAGTAGCGACTGGTTGACTCCGTGTCCTCGGACCCGTCGACCGACGAGGCGTCGGACGGCTCCGGCGGTGCAGCCTCGAGAGAAACCACGACGCGGCTCCCACCGCTCGTCGACTGGGTAAACGAAACGCTGCCGTTGTAGCTGTCGACCATCCAGCGGACCAGCCAGAGGCCGAGTCCGCTGCTGTGAGTAAGCTGGGTTATGTCGCTCTCGCCGGTAACGACGTCGATTTCGGCGGGTGGAATGCCGGGCCCGTCGTCGGCGAACGTCAGTCGCACCCGGTCGTCGTCTGCCGTGACCGTGATTTCGACGGACGGGTTTGGTGTTGCGTGCGTAACCGCATTTTCGAGAAGGTTGTCGACGATGAGTCGAAGCCCCGGATCCGCCCAGGCCCAGCAGGTGTCGTCCGTCGTGACGGAGACTGTGGCGTCGTCGACATCCTCCTCGGCAACGGCATCGTCGACGATCCCGGCGACGTCGACCGGCTCGAGTTCGCCATCCCGTTCGAGTGCGTATTGAATGGCTCGCGTTTTCTCGCTGGTATGGGCGAGATCGGTCGCGGTCTGTCGGAGCGTGCTCGCGGCCGCCGCGAGATCCTGATCCTCGAGTTGTTCACAGAGGAGTTCAGCGTAGCCGATGACGACGGTGAGGTCGTTGCGCAGGTTGTGGCGGAGAACGCGATTGAGGACCTGTACGTACTGTTCACGTTCTCTGCGTCGTGTTATGTCCCTGACGACGCTGACCGTACCGTGGAACTCCTCGTTTTCGATTTCCTCGGCATCACGAGGCAGCAGCGAGCACTCGATCTCGACCGGAAATCGCTCGCCGTCGGCGTCGGTGACGGTGGCTTCGAACGCCCCACTGTCCTGTTGGGGATCCGTGAGCAGGCCTCGGACGTTCTCGACCGCGCGTTCGTCCCAGTCGCCGTCGAAAATGGTCGAAACGTGCTCGCCGACTAGCGCTTCGCGATCGTATCCCAGCCGTTCCGCCAGGGGCTCGGTCACCAACGTCAGGCGAGCGTCTCCGTCGGTCGCGTACATCATCCCTTCGACGGTCTCGAGGAGTTTCTCGTGTCGAATAAGGTCTGCCCGGCTGTCGGCCCGCTCGAGGGCGGCGGCTGCGCTTTCGGTCAGCAATTGGGCGAACTGGACGTGCCCGCCGTCGAAACCACCGTTGCCCGACGAGGCGACGTTGAGGATTCCGTGGTCGGCGATGGGGATTCCCACGGTACCACGGAGCGGTCCGTTGTCGGACGAAACGTCACTCTGGCGATCCTCGATGACGGACGGTTCAGATTTACGAAACGCTTCGCCCATCGCGTTTTCGTGAACGCTGACGCGTTTGTGCTCGTCAAACCGGTCGTCCGCATCGGAAGCGGCCGCCAAGACCAGCTCCTCGGTGTCCGGATCGTAGAGTCGGACAGAAGCGGCGTCGAATTCGAGAACGCGCTCGGCAGCGTCGACGACGACGCTCGCGACAGCCCCGTGTGATTCGCAGGCGAACAACGCTCGCGTCGTTTCGAGCAACTCGGTGATGACGTCCGCACGATGGCGATTACCGCGTGTGACCTCGGATGAACCGTTCTTGACGGCAGAATCGAGTCGCTCGCCCGGCCCGTCCCGTGGTGGCTCGTCGGCGGTCAGATCCTCGGAGTGAGAAACAGCGCCGTCAGCCGAAACGGCCGCGACGCGGTCGGCGAGCGACTCGTTAGCCGTGTTCACAAAATACTCGGTCGCGCCGGCACGCGTCGCTGCTGCCGCGACCGTGCCGTCAGGGGCTGATGCAGCGTAGATAACTGGCACCGCTGGAGCCGCATCGGACGCCGCCGCGACCATTTCGAGAGGGTCCGGTCCCGTTCCATCGACGACGACGCAGCGTACGTCGGTCGTTTCCACGCAGTCGACGACTGCCGTTCGGTCTCGTAGGTGGACGACGTCGAACCTCTCTTCGAAATCCCGCAGTGGTGTCAGCCCGTCGCCGACGTAGACGACCCGCTGACCTGATTGGGTCACTGTCGCCCAAACGGATGAAGGTGGAAGTGATTAATGTTGTGGCAATTTCATCCGGAACGGGCGGGCATTGCTACTCATTTCTGCTCGTTCTTACTGAATTGGTTCCTCGAGACGTGCCCAACCGATCGCGTCGAGAACCACGATTTGGTCGTTGTAACGAACGTAGACACCGTTGTACTCTCCGCAGTCGGCCTCGTAATAGGGAAGTGATTGTCGAACGCGGTCGACGACCGACCATGCACCGTCTCGTTCGAGCGTGATGTGGGCCCACTCTTCGCGTGCGCTTTTGCGAACCGCCCGATCGAGCGCTCGTCGAGCGCCGGGTATTTCGCTCAGTCGTCGGGCAGATGCGTCGACGACTGTCACATCGTCGGGAACGTCTTCCGGGCCGACGATGCGCGCCCCAAGATTCGCCTTCGATCGCGATGTACAGGACCCAGTGTGCTCTGCACGGAGGACGTAGCCGGCCACAGCAGCTGTTCCCACCGCAAGAAGTGAGAGGGCCATATCTTTACCCCTAATCATTAGCCACTACCTTACAGTAACCGACTAAGTATCTTTCGCTAGAATGAATATATCCAATACGTTCGCGTCAGAAAAACTATCTTCCGTGCGTCGTTTCAGAGGAACCGACCAACGTTGGCCGATAGCAGACCCGCAATAATAAGCAAGCTGATCGCCACGAGGGTCGCTACCCTGAACACCGGCAGCGCCTCGCGAGCCGGCTCGCGGATCTTCTTCCCGGCAAGTCCGGCTTCGAACCGTTTCGCACCGATCTCGACGAGCGCGGTTAGTGCCAGCCAGAGTGCGACCATTACCAGTACCAGTCGCCCGTTGAGCGACCCGAAAAGACTCTCGGCCGTGTAGGCGGTGCCGGCCAGATGACTTCCGGAAAGAAAGAGGACGAGCGAACTTACCCGCGAAACCGTCGTGAGCTTGCCCGAGATGGCTTCGAGCGGATGGGTCGTATTGAATTCACCGTCGCGGGCCAGCGGCAGGACGACGACGGCGACGAAAGAGACGCTCCCTGCCCAGAGGGCAGCAAATACGAGGTGTGTCGTTCTGGCGGCGAGAACGTCGACCATAGCAGGGTGGTCGATAAGTGCACGTATCAGCGTTCCGACTTCGGAGCGAGAGACAGTCACAGTCGGGTGAACGTTGACGATCGATACAGCTTTCGTATCCGCCCTATCACTCGAGATTTGGCCTACATATCCGCCCTATCACTCGAGCCAGTCGGGCGTCCACGCAACCAGGCGCCGTCGAGCGAACGTGTAGACCAGAGAAACGACGATACCGCCGGCGATCACTGCGGTGAACCAGCCGTCGAAGACGACCAGTGTCGGAACTGCGAGTGCGACCGCGACGACTGCGTCCTCGGGCGCGCCGTCGTAGCGGACCCAGCGACGGGGGAAGAGCCACCGACCCCGAACGTGGTCGTAGACCGCACGCTCTGTGCGGTCGTTCCACGGGTCCATTTCCGGCCCGCCACCGATCACGTCGCTCGCCGCATGTAGCCAGGCGGCGACCGCGAACGCGGCAAATGCGAGCGACGGACTCGTGGGAACGACTGTCGCCAGAACGACGGCCGGGAGGGCGACTGCAACCCCGGCGACCGGGAAGTGTAGCGTCCGCCGATGCGTAAAGACGAGATCGAAATCTGGGACGAGTCCACCGGCGATCGCGCCGACCGCGAGTGCGACCGCGAACTCGGGAGCCACGTAGGCGATCGGCGCGACGGCAGCGAGCCCGGCGAACACGTGGGTAGTCGCCATCATCGGTCTCTCACTCGAGGATAGGGGCGGGAACGGCAAAACGGTATCCGAATCGGCAGCCGACCGGCTCGATCATTCGAGGTTCTCGCCCTGATAGCTCCCGTCGTAGACGTCTTCGTGTTCGGCCTCGGCGAAGACGAGTTGCGCGATTCGGGCTCCGCGCTCGAGTTCGATATCGTGGTGGACCTGCAACAGGCCCTCTCCGCGACCCTCGTAGCCGGCGTCCCAGACGGCGGTGTTGAGCATACAGGCGTTTCGCATGAGCGACGAACGCGGATAGACGAAGCCGACGTGTCCCTCGGGAATTGCGATCCGTTCCCCGTAGCGGACGACGTAGGCTCCCGTCGGCAGGTAGTACGTGTCGGGATCCGCCTCCTCGAGTTCCTCGAGCGGTCGCGCGATTCGATCCCCGATCTGTTTGCCTTCTCGGCCGATGCGGCCGGGTTCCAGTTGCTCGAAAATAACGTCGGCGGTGAGATCGACCCCGTTCGGCTGGATCTGGGCGTCGGTCGTCGGTGAAACGTGATCGGCGACGAAGGCACCGGAACGGAACATACCGTCTCAAGGCTGCGGTGACGGGAAAAGCGTATCCGTTCACGACCGCTCGACGATTCGGTATCATCCGACACGATTCATCGGACGGCCGCGCTCGCCGCGGACGGGTTCTGAGCGACATCGCGCGGGGTCTGTGGCCAACACTTCGACCGGCAATATTTTCTCGAACCGTTCGGTTTCAGACGGTTTCTGGCGGTCCTGACCCGTAGAAACACGTTGGTTTTATCAGGGCGGGCGGCCGAGTTTTGGGTGCTATGGGACAGACTCTCACCGAAAAGATTCTCGAAGACCACCTCGTCGAAGGCGAACTCGAAACCGGCGAGGAAATCGGGATCGAGATCGACCAGGTACTCACGCAGGATACGACCGGGACGATGGTCTGGCTCCAGTTCGAAGCGATGGGGCTGGACGAAGTCCAGACCGAAATCGCCGCGCAGTATTGCGACCACCAGACCTACCAGTTCGACTTTAAGAACACCGACGACCACCGTTTCCTCCGCTCTGCAGCCGGTAAATATGGCGCTCATTTCTCCCGACCCGGCAACGGTATCTGCCACAACGTCCACCGCGAGAACTTCGCGGCCCCTGGCAAGACGCTGCTGGGATCGGACAGCCACACGCCCACACCGGGTGGCCTCGGCGAACTCGCAATCGGTGCCGGCGGGATCGACGTCACCGTCGCGATGGGCGGCGCACCGTACTACATCGAGATGCCCGAAGTCGTCAACGTCCGCCTCGAGGGTGAACTCCCCGAGTGGGCCACCGCAAAAGACGTCATCCTCGAGATGCTCCGTCGTCTCTCCGTCAAAGGCGGCGTCGGCAAGATCCTCGAGTACACCGGCCCCGGCGTCGAGTCGCTGACCGCGCCCGAGCGGATGACGATCACCAACATGGGGACCGAACTCGGTGCCACGACGTCGATCTTCCCGACCGACGAGCAGACCGAGGACTACCTCGAGCGCGTCGGTCGCGGCGACGAGTACGTCGAACTGCAACCCGACGACGACGCCGAGTACGACGACGAAATCGTCGTCGACCTCTCCGATCTCGAGCCGCTGATCGCCCAGCCCTCGATGCCCGACAAGGTCGTGCCAGTCCGCGAGGTCGCCGGCCAGTCCGTCGAGCAGGTCATCGTCGGCTCCTGTACCAACGGCGGCTACGAGGACATCCTCCCCGTCGCCAAGATGCTCGAGGGGCGTGAAACCTCGATGGAGACCGAGACGATCGTCGCACCCGGCTCCAAGCAGGCCTCCGAGATGCTTGCCCGCGAAGGCTGGGTCGCCGAGATGATGGCCGCCGGCGTCAACTTCTCCGAGGCGACCTGTGGCGCCTGTATCGGCATCGGCCACGTTCCATCCTCCGACTCCGTCTCGCTACGGACGTTCAATCGCAACTTCGAGGGCCGCTCGGGAATCGAAGACGACAACGTCTACCTCTGCTCGCCGGAGGTCGCGGCCGCGGCCGCGCTCAAAGGGGAAATCATCGACCCGCGAGACCTCGCCGACGACCTCGGCGACCTCGAGGCACCCGGCATCGAACTCCCCGACGAGTACACCGGTTCCAAGACGGACCTCATCGGCCCCGACGAGGCAGTCGACGACGAACTCATCAAGGGCCCCAACATCGGCGACGTGCCGCTGAAAGACCAGCTCGGCTCCGATATCGAAGGTGAAGCCCTGCTGAAGATGGAGGACAACATCACGACCGACCACATCATCCCTGCAACCCAGGACATCCTGATGTACCGGTCGAACGTCCCCAAACTGAGCGAATTTACGCTCTCACGTGTCGACGATACCTTCGCCGAGCGCGCGCTCGAGGCCGACGGCGGCTTCCTCGTTGCAGGCGAGAACTACGGCCAGGGCTCCTCGCGCGAACACGCCGCCCTCTGTCCGATGTATCTCGGCATCGAGGGCGTCCTCGCACAGAGCTTCGCACGGATCCACCGCGCGAATCTCTTTAACTTCGGGATCGTCCCGCTGACGATCGACGAAGATACCTACGAGAACATCGATCAGGGCGACGAGATCGAGATCGTCGACGACGTCTACGACGCCGTCACCAGCGGCCAAGAGGAGTTCACCGTCCGCGTCAACGGCGACGAGTACACGGCCGTCCTCGACGCCTCCGAGCGCGAACGCGCCATCCTCGCGGCCGGCGGCAAACTCTCCTGGACGAAAGATCAGGCCGAGGGCGCCGGCGCCGCACCCGCCGACGACTGATCGCCGTCCGGTTTTCGGCCGAACGTCGATTCTTTTTGCGGCCTCGACGTCGCTTACAGTCGAACGCTCGAGCCGCCGGTTTGATTGGTCAAGTCGCCGTGTCAGCCGGTCGGTCAAGTCGCCGTGTCAGCCGGTCGGTCAAGTCGCCGTGTCAGCCGGTCGGTCAAGTCGCCGTGTCAGGAGATCACGTGCCGCGTTCGGAATCGTCCGGGACCAGTTCTGCCTCAATCCCGGTTGCCTGCGGTGACTCCCCGTTCGCGATCGGCGTGGGCCCCATAATCTCGAATCGGGCACCGCCGTCGTCGCTTTCCGCGACGGAGATGTCCCAGCCGTGGGCTTCGACCGCGTTCCCGACGATCGAGAGTCCGAGGCCGGTTCCGTCATCGCTGGTGGTGTGGCCGTGTTCGAAGATCTCGTCGCGCTTCTCGGGCGGGATGCCGGGGCCGTCGTCGGCCACGTAGATGCCGTGTTCGACCAACCCGTTCGTGCTATCTGCATCGCGTTCGATCGTTCCGAC
The DNA here is from genome assembly GCF_013402815.2 of Natrinema halophilum. Classification (NCBI taxonomy): domain Archaea; kingdom Methanobacteriati; phylum Methanobacteriota; class Halobacteria; order Halobacteriales; family Natrialbaceae; genus Natrinema; species Natrinema halophilum. The sequence goes on along the minus strand of NZ_CP058601.1, from coordinate 2,207,972 downwards.
GGTGATTGAAACGGTTTCGCCAGCATGGTCGATCGCGTTGCGAATGAGGTTCTCGAAGATCCGAAGCAGCCGCGACCGATCCGCGACCGTCTGCCAGTCGGCTTCGACTGCGATCGTCGCATCGACCGTATCGACGTTCCGCCAGGCCGCGGAGACGACGTCCTCGACGCTGACTGGTTCCGGATCGGTGATGGTCTGGCTCTCGCGAGCGAGCGTTAGCGCATCGTCGACGAGCGTTTCCATCCGATCGAGGGAGGTTTGCATCTCCGCAACGTAGACGGGGTCGTCGTATTCCTCCATGGCGACGTCGGCGTAGCCCTGTGCGACGTTGATCGGGTTCCGGAGATCGTGCGAGAGGAGGCTGGCGAACTCGTCGAGACGCTCGTTCTGGCGCTCGAGTTCCTGTTGGCGTCGCTTCTGGTCGGTGAGGTCGTGTGCGACGAACACGCGGCCGAGTTCCCTGCCACTGTCGTCGAACAGCGGCGTCACTTCGAGGTCGATGATCCGCCGACCGTATTTCGTTGGAATTTCCACACCCTCTTCGCTTTCCGTGGCGGCTTTGAATCGGCTGTACACCTCAGGGTATTCGGAGAACACTTCCGATGCGTGGGTTCCGACAACTTCAGCCCGGTTTAGCCCGTACGAGCGTGCGCCCACGGCGTTAACGTCGATAATTCTGTCCTCCGCATCCAGTACGAAGACGCTATCGCTGATGTTGTTGATCACGGTCTCCCACGCGACCGGTGCCATGTCGACCAACTGATACCGGGCGATGGCGATGGTAAACGAGAGGCCGAGGATAGCGAATCCGATCGGCGTGAAGTCGGTCGCGATTGGTCCGAAGAGGAACAACACGTTTGCGGTCCACGGTGCAACGAGCCCGATCAGGATCAGCATCATCTGTCGTCGATGGGCGCGCCGCTTTTGGATGATGAACCTGATCATCAACACGGCACCGACGACCAGATAGCTATACCAGACTGCGAGGTTGAGCCAGACCTGCAATCCGTAGTCGAGGCGATAGCCGCTCATCGTGTCTGCATTTGCTTGAAGGCCGGTGAGAAAGTATCTGCCTGGATCGACCCAGACCAGAACGAACGCGAGTACGCCGTGAACTACGACGGCAGACACCAACGGTTTGGTCATGTACCGGTCGGTTCCGGTGTATTCGAGCGCGAAGAACAGAAACCCCGGACAGACGACGATAATGCCTGCGAACCACCCTTTTATTCCCAGCAGAACGAGTTCGCTACTGCTTGCAAGCGACGCAAAGAGGGCCGAGACGATCCAGACGATCGTGCTGAGCAGAATCAAAAAAAGGGGCGTTCCACCCTTGCGACCCCGTAGCTGCCACGCGTAGACCGTCGGTATCACTGTGATACCGAGAGAGAGGATCAACAGCAGGTCGAACGCGCCCGGCGCCATCGATTGTGATACAGATCAGACCCTGAAAAAGCCACTGGCGGTTCTCCACTTCGTCTCACTCCGCTCTCGCTGCTCAATCGGGTCACTTCCTTGCTCAATCGGGTCACCCCCAGAAAAGCGCTCGCGGCGGGCCGCACCTCCCCTCGGTGACGGAACCCGGACGGGCGATCGCGAGGAACAAGACCAAACGGATGCGGTGAAAAACGGGTACCGAGATGGAACGACCGGCAGCACCCGGACCCGATGACTCGGATTATCGCGAGCGGGAATCCGACCACGAAAATCGAGGCTATCGGCGACTGTTTGCGGACGACGGTCTCACCTTCGGGACTGGCTTTCCATTGACCGGCACCAGTCAGCAACGCCCAGAAATCGATGACGAACTTCGACTGGCAAAACACGCCGAGTCACTCGGCTTCGACGGCCTCTGGGCGCGGGATGTTCCGACATACTGGCCGAAGTTCCGCGACGCAGGGCAGACGTTCGACACCTGGCCGTGGCTCTCACACGTCGCGGCCCACACCGAAGATATCGCCCTCGGCACAGCGAGCATCGTCCTCACCCTTCGGCACCCGCTGCACGTCGCCAAATCCGCGGCGACGGTCGATCAGCTCTCGGACGGCCGGCTAGTTCTCGGCGTCGCTTCCGGTGACCGCGATCCGGAGTATCCCGCGTTCGGCGTCGACCGCGACGAACGCGGAGAGCTCTTTCGGGAGAGCGTCGACACCCTCCGGACGGTCTGGCGCGAGGAGTATCCCGAACACGAGGGACGATGGGGCTCGTTGGACGGCGACCTCGACGTGGTTCCGAAGCCGACTGCGGGGACGATCCCCCTCTTGCCGACCGGTCACGCGCGCCAATCTCGGGAGTGGATCGCCGACCACGGTGACGGCTGGCTGTTCTATCAGCTGCCGGAACGGACCCTCGAGAGCTATATCGCGGACTGGCGCGAGGCTGCGGGTGAGAAACCGTTCGCCATCGCTGTCCAGGTCGAACTGGCCGCCGATCCGTCGGCCGAGCCCGAACATCTCCATCTCGGATTCCGGGCCGGTACCGAGTGGTTCCGGGAGTACTTCGGCCGACTCGAGGAACTGGGACTCGATCACGTGATCGTCGGATTCCGAAACGACGACTGCGAAGCGGCGCTCTCAACGTTCGCCGACGAGATAATCGGCGAACTGTAGCGCACTTGCCGTCGATCGCGGCGCCACGATGTCTGGTTGCGAGAGCCGATCGCTGCTCGAGTTACTCGTCTCGCTCTGCACGCTCCCGCAACTGTCGCTTTTGACGGCGCTCGGTCACGTGATCGACACCGTCTGCCAGCTCGTCTCTAACGCTCTCTTCGAACGCGTCGACTTCGTCCAGAAACTCCGAGGAAAACTCCTCGACGAGTTCGAACGTCCACTGATCGCTTATCGCACCGGCCGGAAGGAGATCGTCTCGGAGCTCGTTCGCCCATCCCTCGTGGTCGGCCGTTCGGAGGTGGTCCTCTGCGTCGCTCATGTGGTCCATCGCGTGGCCGAGTTCGTGGTGGAACTCGAGGAGGGTGCCGTACGCTCGATGCATGTGCTCGATGCTCAACTGGAGGTTGTGAAGAGCCGTACGCTCGCTATCGCTCAACTCGAGATCGTCCGACTCTACGTCCGCGTCAGGCCCGACGTTCGAATCGATGTCAGTCATGCGGTCGATCACCACGTCCCGTGGCAAAACCGTACGCGTTGAACCTGCCGGACTTCCCGCGCGCGTCGCCGAACCCACCGATGTGTGCGGCCGGTTCAGACGCTCGCTCGCCGGGCAGGCGGCGTATTCCTCTCCCGACGTGCTCGCTTACTTCCGGGGTGGTCCCTTCGGAACCACCCTCGCGCAGTTCCGTCGCGAACGCCTCGCAGCGATCGCCGTGATTGACGAGTATTTCGGTGGCGATTCTCGATCCAGATGCTGTCGTCGCCAGCCATGGCCACCTTGACTACGTCGAGTCGATCCCACTTCTTCTATTCGGTGACTACCGTCCTCCGATCCATTGGACATTGGACTCCTCTCTACGCGCGACCTAGCGCTAACACTCGTTCGCGACACGCCAAACTGCATGCGTATACCTCCGATTGTCCATTCACCGAAGAAGAGGTGCGACGCGTCACGCAGAAATCCGAACCCCACGGATACGAAGAACCGTTCGAAGCGGCCGGTCATGAGGCGACGTTCTATTACGCGGGCCACATCCCAGGGGACGCCCGCGTCCTCGTTGTCGACGGCGAAACGCGACTGCTCTATACCGGGGACTTTCATACAGCAGACAACGACTGGTGGCCGAAACGACTGCTCGGCTCGACGCGGACGCAGTGAACTGCGAGAGCTCGTAATCGGTCGTCGATAATCGCGTTCGACGTCTCGCGCGATTTCGGATCAGTAACAGCTTCACGATCGGAAACTCTGGTCATCGGATACAGCCTCGGACGCCTTCTCGAAGCCATCCGCGACAGCGGCGACGGCTCGGGCTCGCGCCTCGAGGTCGGCTCCGTCTAGAATGACCCCTTTTCGATCGGTGCCCACGGTTTCGGGCCCGCCGGGGATACGCTCCCTGAACTCGGTCTCGATGGCACCAACCAGCGACCCGGCGAGACCACCGCTATCCTTGATCGTCTCCAGGAACACATCCGCTGACTTGCCAGCGTGCACGCCCTCAAGGGTGTCGGTCTCCGCGAGCGCGTTCTGGACGCGGGGTGTGACCGCTTCCCGAGCGAACCTTTCGGATTCCCCCAGGACAGCGATGTCACCGACGGTCTTCATTTGGTTGGAGAGGTCGGCGGGCACGTCTTCCATTCCGGTCGTCGGTGGGCTGCCGGCCGTCACGATGAGTCCGCGGTCGGTCGACTCCACGAGGTCGGTTTCGACAACGGTGAACCTCGCCGTATTGGAGCCTGATTCCCCATCTCCGCCCACGTTGCGGGCGACGGTTCTGGCGCGGACTTCGCGGCCGTCGACGGTGCCGACGAGATCTGGTTTGCTCATAATCTCCAGCCCAACTGGTAGTATCGACCAAAGTGCGGAGTTGCGGGCAAGAGCCGGTTTGGCGATGCCAGCTCCGTTGGGGGAGAGACCGGCCTCCTTGCCGGCTTTTATCCAGGATCTCGTCTCCAGCTGAAGGATGACGAAAACCCCGAGGGCAATCAGCGCCACCGCTACGCCGATCATCTGGAGTGGTCCGTCGATCGGTAGCGCCTCCGGGGAGAGAAACGGCTGGGCGTTCCCGGAGATGGTGAGGATGATGAAGCCGAAAACCACAATTCCCCAAGCTATTGCTGCGATCCGGTACAGATCGCTCTTGCGTATCAATGCCATGCACAACCTTCGATGGTGACTGCAGGGTTGATCGGTCCGGTCACGTGGATGATGAACGGTGTCCGCCCGCCAAACCTCGGTACATCTGTCTCCTCCGGTATCATGAATTTGTCCAGACAATCGGTCGGGATTCCATAAATCGGGTCGCTACGTGTCTAGGGCAGGTCCGGGTGTGAGGAGCACTCGTCTCACCGATCATAGATGAATCATGGAATTCCGGGTGCGGTACATCCACAGTCTGTGTTTCGCTTGGGAGTATGTCAGGTCGCGTCAAACAGCGTCGAGATGATGACTGCCTCGGCCTTTCGGAGGTGTCCGTGAAGCGTCGCCGACGCGAGATCCAACGATTCCGCGATCTCTTCGGCCGTACTCGTTCGCGGCCAGGCGAAGTACCCCGAACGATAGGCCGCCTCCAGTACCTCTCGTTGACGGTCAGTCAACTCGCCGAGCACCCCGTCGGGCCGACTAACGGTAGAGACATCGTGGTCCAGGTCGCGTTGAGCGACGAAGTCGATGTCCGCGTGTTCGGCCTGTATGTGATCGACGATCTCGCGAACGTCGGCGTCAACAGGAACCTCGACGACGAATCGAATACCGTCCGGACTAACGGTGGCGGCGCTGAGGGAGCCGCCCACACCAGTGACGGTGTGAACCACTGACGAGTTGGTGACTGTCAGTTCGATGCGATCTTCGCCTCCGGCCACGCTAATGTCTCTGGCTCGCTTCACTCTCGGGTCCTCGGTGGCGATCGCAACAACGTCGTCCACCGATGTGCCATGGATTTCGAAGTAGAGCACCCACCGTTGACCCGAAGCGACGTATCCATCCAGTTCGAGTTCACAATCGAGAGTAGCAGCGATGTTGGCAAACACGGAATCGGCGTCCGCTGTCTGGAATTCGAGTTCACGGACGGCGTCCGTAAACAACAATTTGCGGTTCTTGACGGCATTGATTATGTACCCAATGGTGCGACCGAGCACGTCGAATCCGTCCTGTTCACGGTCGTTGAAGGCGTTTTCTCGCTCTGTGTGGATTAGTAGGACCCCATAGACTGTGCCATTGTGGTGAAGCGGGATCGCCGCGGAAGACTCGAATCCGCATTCGCTGGCGATGGCTTTCCAGGCGGTACATTCGGAATTGTCCCGGTCGGCGACCTGCACGTTCCCGGTTTCTATCGCCCGGTGCCCGGGATTTCCTTCGACCACGTCTCCATTCGTTTCGGTCGTGATTGCATCAAGAAGCCCGCGGTCATCTCCGGCGGACGTACGTGGGACGATTTGATCTCCGTCGATAGCCAGCTCGCCCACCCACGCGAACTGGTAGAGGTCAGAATTTGCTAGCTGTGTACAGACTGTCCGTTCGATGACATCGACATCGGCCGTCTGGATCAAGTCGCGAGTCGTTTCGAGAAGGATACGATTGACGCGATCCAGCGTCGCCAGTTCGTCACGTTGGCGCTCCAGTCGTCGTTCGCGTTCGAGCCACTCGGTCACGTCACGAGCGATCCCACAGCGGAACACCTCCCCGGTCTCCGGGTCCTCAAATGTTGTTCCCCTGAACTCGTGGTTGATGGTCTCGCCGTCCCGGGTGCGGATGGGAAGCTTCACTCTTTTGTCTTCGATGGCCTCTATCGCCTCCATCAGACCGGGCACGTGTTCCTGGTGCTCTTCGGGGATGAAGTGCATCGGATGCATCGACTCGATCTCCTGGTTACTGTATCCGGTGGTCTCCACCAACGTCTCGTTCCAGAGGTACGACTGTCCGTCCTCATCGAGCACGTAAACGATGTCGTCGACAGCATCGATGACGGTTTCGAGAAAGCGCCGTTCCCGCCTGATATTGGCCTGAGCACGCTTGTACGGTGTAATATCGTTCAATACGACGCACGCCCCCTGTTCGCCTTCGTATGTTATGGGGGAGGCTGCGATTTCCGCGACTCGGTCGCCGTCGTCAAGTCCCACCAGTCGGTACGTCGTGGGTTCGGTGGGCGTTCGATCCTCGAGGACACGCCGAATCCGCTGGCGGGCCTGCTCGCGATCCGCCGGATGAACGAACTGTTCCGGATCGTGGCCCAGGACGTCGGCACGATCCTCTCCCCCGAGAAAGGCGATGGCTGTCCGATTGGCGTAGACGAGTCCTCGTTCGTCGGTGAAGACGGCAAGCGGCACGGGTGCCCGTTCGACCAGCGATTCGAACTGGCGTTCGCTTTCGTCGAACGCCGGGGGCTCTGTTGTGCCGATGGTTGCGGTGCGGTCGTCCCAGTCGCTTCGATCACGGACGACCCATACGAGTCGATCGGTACTCTGACCGGTTCCGCCCGCGCGTATCGACAGCAGGTGCGGAACCCTGGAGCCGTCCGTCCGCACTCCGGCCACTTCGCCACGCCAGTCTTTCTCCTCGCGAACCGCCGGAAACACCTCACGTTCGATGCGCTCGCGTTCCGCCTGCGGATACAGCTCGGTCCAAGCGGTTCCGACGACGTCGTCGGCGTCGTCGTAGCCGAAGGCTGTAGCTAGCGCGTCGTTGGCTTTGACGAACGTCCCCCGATCCAGAATTCCGACCCCGTCGACCGACGCAGCGATCAGGTCCTCTTCGCCCACCGACGAACCTGCCACTTCGTCCATGGATTGTCGTCTAGATGGAATATAATTAAACTTCGGGCCATACCAGCAGCTAAGCCGACACACCTCGTGGAGAACAACTCGCCTTTCTGGCTCACAGAGACCGTTCCACGAGATCACCGCAGTCGTGATCGCCAGCGTCCTACGCGTCCGACTGGAGCGATTCGAAACTCGCCGCGCTCAATTCACGGCCGCCAGCGAGCCAGTTCGTCGTCGGAACCTCGGTCCCACCATCGGCCTCGAGCCAGTCCGAAGCCGGAACCTCGGCGGACAGCGGTCGCCGTTGGACCCCGACGGCGACGACCAGGTCGTCGGCCACGACACGTGCCAGGTTGGCGACGACACCCCAGGGGCCGTTCGAGCCCCTGACGACGCCAGCGAAGGTTCCCTGGTCGGCATCCTCGCCGAGCAGCGTGAACGGCGATTGACCGCCGACCGCCACCGCCTCCGGCCCCTGGAGCCACTCGACCTCGTCGGCGTCGGTGATGCCCGCCTCCCCCAGCAGTCCGCGGGCTTCGTCGCTGGTGAGCAGCGTCTCAATATCCATCCCGTCGATCGGGTTGAGCGACTGCCCCGCCACCTCCGCCGCGGGCGTCGAGAGGACACCGATCCCATAGGTCGCGCCTCCGGTCGGGGCCACGACTTGGTTGAACAACTCCCCAGCGGGCAGTGGATAGTACGCACCATTGGTCCCGTTCTTTGGGTTGAAGACGGTGCCCTCGGTGTCGGAAAGCACTTCCGCTCCCGACACAGCGAGCACGCTGTCACCCGTTTCGAACACCTCGCCTTCGTCGAGGGGACGCCCGGGACGGTCATCGTAATTCGAGCCGATAAAGTCGAACAGCGCCCCGGTCTCCGGGTCACGAGTTGTCAGCATGACTTGCAGAGACTCGGGGTCGTCCGGCACCCACTCATTGCCGGGCACCCACTCCGACCCCGGAAACCACTCGTTGCCGGGCACCCACTCCGACCCCGGAAACCACTCGTTGCCGGGCACCCACTCCGACCCCGGAAACCACTCGTTGCCGGGCACCCACTCCGACCCCGGGAAGGCAGTACCGGGCACGAGAGCCACCGTCTCCTCGAGGGATACCTCACCGTCGGTTCGAGCACCGGCCGGGACCACGAGACTCCAGCCGCGGCCCGGTATCGTCGGTTCCTCTTCGAACATCGGCAGCGTGAGTTCGTCGATACCGAGATCACGCCCGCTGACGACCACCGCCGACCCGGGCCCCTCGGTGCCGTTGACGCCGCCGAGGAACTGGCCGAGCATCCAGGGCTGGACCGCATCAGTGAGGGCTGGAAAGTCGTCCGGGTGGGCGTACGCCTGCTCTCGCGTGTACGCCACCGTGTGGCTGGTAATGATGACCTCGCCGTCGATCTGCTCGACCTCGAGGGTGATCGTCGAGGCATCCCGGCCGCTCTCACCGAGGACGATTTCCTGGCGGCCGTCTTCTGGCAGCCCCACGGGCGTCGCCTCGAACTCGTGTTCGGTCAGTTCATCGGTACAGCCGGCGAGCGCCGCGGCGGACGTCGCGGCTGCTGCGAGGACGGTTCGTCTAGAAAGCGTCCGTTCCCCGTCTGCACCGACGCGGTGTCTTTCTCTCGGCATATCGATGGGACTGCCATGGACGACCGAGAAGTATAACGCTATGTACGTAGCGTCATACGGGGTTCGACGAGGAGGCCCTCTTCTCGACCCCGATACACGATGGGCATGTCCAGCATTCTTTCCGCTGCTGTCACGCGGTTCGTTCCCTAACTACTATCCGAGGAGCGTCACGTTCAGAATCCGGACTCGGCCCCGGAAGCGTCCTCGAAGGCGTCAGCGATGGCGACGGTCCCCTCGGCGAATCGACGGAGTTCGTCGCCGTCTTGTATCGCCGCCTTCGTCTCGACGGTGACCGTCGCGGCGTCGCCCGGGACGAGCTCGACGAGATTGTCCACTGGATGCTCGGCGAGCGAGCTCCCGACGCCCTCCATCTGATCGTTGCGGGCCTCGGCCCACTCGGCGACCATGCCGGAGGCGTCGCCGGCGGAGACGATTTGCAGGTCCCTGATCGCGTGCAACGCCCGCCCCGACAGGCCGTCGACGACGGCCTCTACGACCGCCGACGACGTCCCCACCAGGACGAGGTCCTCGGTCTCAGCGGCGACGAGCCCTGCGGCGGACGCGGTCTCGTACAGGTCGTCGAAGTCGAGGGTTCCGACCCCGTTATGGGCGCGGACGCGTTCGCCGGCGGTGCCGACGACCAGCCCCTCGTCGGCGGGGCCGGCTAGCTCTGCATCGGCGAACGTGAACGTGACCAACCGCCCTCCGCCCTCCTCACTCCCTGACACCTGGTGCTTTTCGAAGCGGGCAGTGACGGTTCGGCCGTCGACGGTGCCCGTCAGTTTCGGCGGGCTCCCGCTGCCGGTCGGCTGGAGACCCGCCTGCTGGCCCACCTCTCGCCACTGGTCGGCCTCGTGTTGGTACTGGAGGTTGCCGATGACGCGCCACCCGGCGATAGTGATGATCATAGCGCCGACGAAGGCCCCCATCGACCCACCTGGGACCTCCGAGAAGGACAGGGTGGACCCGGCGTAGCCCGCGTCGACGTATATCCACGTACCGAACAGCAGTATCATCCACACGACCGCTGCTGTCTTGAGAAACGCTCCCTTCAGGTCCATGGACCATCACCTCGTTCGTCGTGGAGGGCGTGTGTCGACGTGATTTGGTCGTCGAATATTGCACCGTCGAGGCGGGTTGGAATCACTGACGTGGGCACGTTCGACTTCGGACCGCCGTTCGACCGTGTTCGGTGCGCCGACGTGCGGCCGGGCGGGTGGGTGGCTTGACTCCCTGGCAGTGGCGGGCGACGTCCCGCCGTACCCGTCGGTTGGCGTGTCGATACCCGTGCCACCGTCGCCAGAGAGTGCCGAACACGGTTCGCCTGCTGTCGCGGCCGCGTCGCCTGCGACTGCGAGCACCCGAAGCCTTTCGACTGCCCGCCGGCGGCGATTCGATAGTTGTCTATCATCAAGTGACATGTTCCAGGATGGGTGCTGTCCTTTAACAGCCTTGACGCGAGACTGTTAGTGTGCGAACGTGGCCGTCCCGATCTGGAGGTGGGCAGTCACACCGGCCACCAACTGTGCGAGCGGCCGTATTGAGTCAGCGAAATGCATGTCGCCAACTGGTCCCCGACGTCACGGTCCGCTATCGACGTCGGAGCAGGTGTACCGAACGGGACAGTCCCGTTGCCGGAATCGAAACGAGCGCATCCCGTCCACTGCATCCCCCTCTGAGTCGCCCACGCTACTCCAGACAGAAGCCGAGTAATTCGAATACTCTACGTGTCCCTGTGGATGGAAGATGTTTCGTCCTCTGTTGCGAGGCGAGAATATTGCCCTTGATTACTGCCACCTGAACCGTCCCTTTTGAATTACACCTGATCGGTATTGGCTCCCTCTACAGGTAGCTTTGGGTAAATCGACGAAGAAAAGCGGCTGGCGAGTATACGTCCGGTAATGGATATTCAGTTTCTCGGCGGAGCACGCGAGATTGGCCGAAGCGCCATTCTCGTGGACGATTCTCTTCTACTCGATTTCGGGATGTTGACGGACAATCCACCTCAGTTTCCGATCGAAACACCGAACCCCGATGCAGTGGTCGTTTCACACGGGCATCTCGATCACGTCGGTACAATACCGTCTCTCCTTTCTGGCGAATCTCGTCCTCCGATTCACTGGACTCCCCCAACCTACGAGTTGACTCTTACTCTCGCACAGGATACACTCAAACTGCACGGAGGCTCGTACAACTGTCCGTTCACTGAAACCGATCTCAAGCGCGTCACACAGGTATCGAAAACCCACGGGTATCAGGAACCCTTCGAGGCGGCTGGCTATGACGTGACGTTCTACAATGCCGGACATATCCCGGGAAGCGCTCACGTGCTCGTTGACGATGGGGAGACACGGCTGCTCTATACGGGAGACTTCCACACTGACGACCAACGGTTGGTTTCAGGGTCGACCGCACGACCCGAGACTGACGTCGTCATTTGCGAGAGCACCTACTCCGATGTTGAGCATGAGGACCGATCCGTAGTTGAGGAGCGATTCGCTGAGAGCGTCGAGACGACACTTTGGGAGGGCGGCACGGTCGTCGTCCCCGCATTCGCGATCGGGCGAACGCAAGAGATGATGCTCATCTGTGACGCCTACGGCATCCCCTGTTACGTCGACGGGATGGGGAAGCGGGTGACCGAGATGCTTCAGCAGCATCCCGAGTTCGTCCGCGACGCAGATGCGTTTCGACGAGCAAAATCCCACGCGCGGTTCGTCACCGGACGTAACGGTCAGCGAAAGCGGATAACTGAACAGAAGGCAGCGATCATCACAACCAGCGGAATGCTGTCTGGTGGCCCTGCGATGACCTATATCCCCGAAATTCGAGCGAATCCGATGAACAAGATCACAATGACTGGCTATCAGGTCGACGGGACACCCGGTCACGATTTACTCGAGACAGGTAGTGCTGAACTTGAAGGCCGCGTACTGCCCGTCAGCGCGCAGGTAGAGCAGTACGACTTTTCAGCACACGCTGACCGTAGTGGTCTGTTTGAGTTTCTCGATTCGTACGAAAACACTCCTATTTTGGTAAACCACGGCGACCGATGCGAACCGTTCGCTACTGTACTTCAAGAAGCCGGCTTTGAGGCTACCGCACCCACGATCGGCTCTGTACAGTCCATTTGAGTAATCAGGCTGAACAAAATCCTCCGAGTGAGAAGCCGACTACAATCTACGGTAAGCTACTCGGGGAGGAGGTCTACTATCTCGGTGAAGCTACTCGGGGAGGAGGTCTACTATCTCGGTGAAGCTACTCGGGGAGGAGGTCTACTATCTCGGTGAAGCTACTCGGGGAGGAGGTCTACTATCTCGGTGAAGCTACTCGGGGAGGAGGTCTACTATCTCGGTGAAGCTACTCGGGGAGGAGGTCTACTATCTCGGTGAAGCTACTCGGGGAGGAAGTCTACTATCTCGGTGATCGCTGCGAAGCGTTCGCTGCGGAACTCGATAGCGGTGGCTACGACGCAGTGGCGCCGGCAGTAGGGGCAGTAGGCGACGAAATCACGATTTAGCGTTCCGGAACGTGAACGCGGCCGACGAAGAATTGTCAATGAACACCTACTCGGCACGAACCGTCAGAGTCGTCGGTGTGCTCGAGCGATACTGCAGACGAAGATGACGCGATTGCAGAGACGACTCGGCGGACCCTCGCACCTCGGTTACGTACCGAACTTCGTGGACGGGAAACCAGATACGTGAGTCGAGCAACCGTCGCCGGACGAGAAAAGAGTGGAATCCTCCTTCGACCCGCGTGCTGGCCGCGTTCTGGCACATCCCGAAGCCGAATCTTCATATTCCAGCTGCCGAAAGGGAGGGGACATGACAAGCGCGGCGCGCTCACTGACTGAACCGCGCGTTCTCGCACACACGAAGCGCCGCCTCTTCCCGGCGGATGCTGACGGCGGCTACGTCGTCGTTGACACACAATTCTCTTCCGATAGATGGCTCGCTAACGAGACTATCGACCCTGGGGTCAAGGAGGCACTCGCTCCGTTCAATCACGTACGCATCGGGTCGGGATATCCGGATCTCGTCGGCGTCCGCGTACTCGGCGATGACCTCCTTGCCGTCGATCGGCTGGGAGACGAACCGCCGCTCGTAGCGGTCGAAGCGAAGGGGTATACTGACGGTGGTGGCGTCGACATCGAGCGTGGCATCGTGCAGGCGTACGACCGTCTGAACGAAGCGAATGCCGTGTACGTGGCAGCACCGGCTGGTGCTATCTCTAACGGTGCTCGAACGCTCGCATGCGAACTCAACGTCGGCGTCCTCGGTGTCGACAGCGGTGGGGCAGTCGAACCGGTCGAAGTTCCCCGCATCGTCGGCAACCGAACGACGACCGAGACTAACGCGATTCGATTTCAGGCGAGCGCACAGGGCGTCGCGAACAAATCGTTCAGCCTCAACCACCCGAAGAACTACCTCGCGTATCCCTTAGCAGTGTTCCATTCCGATGATACGGAACGCGTCCTTTCCGAACGGGTCGTTGGTGCCGTCGCTGGAGCCCGGACAGGGGCTGCGTTTCTAAATCTCATCGACGAGCAACCCGACCGCGTTCGGCTGACACCGCTCGGGAGAGAGGTCGTCAGGTTCGGCCGGAGAGAGTACGGGTCAGCTGACGCAGCCTTACAGGTATTCGACGAGTGGAAGCAGTCCCGAAAGCGGTTCGCTGATCTCGCGCCAAAATGGGGCATGCTAACTCGCCGCGTGGTATACGCGTATCCGGCGACGCAACTCCTCGTCGAGGAACTCCAGCATATGCACGAGGACGGAATCGCTGAACCGACGCTCCCTCTGCTCGTCGAGTACCTCCACGAGCTCCATCCCTCCTTGACGGTCGAGTTGTTCGTACGCGGCGATGAGGAGGTCCGTAGTCGCGTACTAGATGTCGACGGTAAACTTCTGCGAGACGAACTCATGGACGGGGACGTATATCACTCGCCGACGGTCTTCCAGCTCAAGGCGATGCTGTACCACGCCGGAATTTTGACGTCACGCGGCGCTGAACCATCGAACCTCGATCCGGGAGCTGACGTCTGGAAACTCCGTGAAGCGATTCTCTAGCGAGTATATCAGTGCCTCCGTTAGTTCGGGCCGTCGAGCGCTCGTTGCACACCGACTCAGGAAACGTATCGGTGGCTCACGGTGGCGCTGGCGGAGAATCAGGAACTATTCGAACGGAAATCGTCCGCGCCGGGCGTTCTGGTTGCCGTCCGCTCCGTGAGCCCGATGAGATAGACGTCGAGCAGACTGATCAGCAAAATCGCGAGCGGAACCGCCACGTCGGTGTAGCTCACGGTTCCCACCTGCAGGGCCGTCACGACGAACGGTTCGTCGAAAGCGAGCGCACCGCCGATCGACCGTGCGCTCAGGAATGCGATCGCGAGTCCGTAGCAAACAAACCAGATCCAGCCCCGCTTCCACCGTCCGAGGTAACAGTGGCCAAGACCTGCAACGAGCGCCGACAGCGGATATGCCGGCCAGATCGGACGTGATAGTTCACTCATTGCCGCCTCTGTGTTGTGGGAGTCATCGGTGTTCCCTCTTGTATCTATCGGTCATTTCCGGTACTGTCGAATTCCAAATCGGCCGTAGCCACCATACGCCGTCTCGAGCGACCCGATCCACCAGTTCCACCGTTCCGGAGGAGTTCCGTCGGGTGCATCGGACAGTTCGTCTACGACGAGGTCGTTCGTCAGTGTCGCCCCCACGTCGGCCTCGTACTGGCCGGAATCAGCCAGGTCGACGGCCTGCCGAACGACGACGCGGGACTGCCCCGTCGTCCCCCCGAACTCGTCGCGCAGGCGTATCTCGAGTCGGCCGGGATCGATGAACACGAGTTACTGTAGGGGTTCGATCTACTTGACTGTTCGAGCAGGCGATGCGCTACGTATGCTTACTGACGTCTCGAATCGCATCCAAAAAGCCGAGATCGATCGCTGCAAACGTTCGGGATCGATGTTCTTTTGAGCCGCGGCCGTCTTCCGTCGGACATGGCAAGTTTCACTGTCGTTGTTGGCGACCCCGAATCCGGGTCGTCTTACCAGCTCGAGGCGGAAGATCAGGACGCAAACCGGTTCATCGGGAAATCGATCGGCGAGGAAGTCGACGGCGGTGCGGTCGGCCTCGACGGCTACACGCTCGAGATCACCGGCGGTTCCGACGATGCCGGGCGCCCGCTCAACGGCGAGGTCGCCGGTTCGAGCCTGAAAGAGGTGCTTATGAAAGAGCGCCAGACCGGTTACAAGCCCGAGCGCGACGGTGAACGCCGCCGAATTACGGTGCGCGGACGCGAGGTCTCCGACGCAGTCGCACAGGTCAACGCGTCGATCACCGATCGTGGCAGCACCGAAGTCGACGAACTGCTCAGCGAAAGCGACGGCGACGACGAGTAACAAGCGGCGACTGATCTCTACATTTGTCCTTTCATGGCAGACAGAATTGCGAGCGATCATCCGTCGGTTCAGACGATTCGCTCGACGTGTACGGAGACGGCAACTGGCGTCAAACTCGAGGTGCCCGCAGACGAACGGGATTCGTTTCCGGTCGACGAGGTCGTCCGGGTTGTCCTCGACGGTGACGAACTATTCGCACGAATCGAGCGGGCGCTGACGGGCGACGAACTGTCGATTCCGGGCGTCTACGAGATGCCGGACGGAGCCCGTAATCCGAGCGACGCGACCGATCGGCTCACCTCGTGGATCGACGATCACGATGTCCCTGCGAACGGCTCTGTGCTGATCGATATCGTCGAGCCAGAGTTTCTATACGGCTGTCGTGCGCCCGGCGAAACGGCCTACTACGACGCGAGGGAACCGCCAAACGACAGTTTGAGCGAGATCGCGAAGGACCTAGAGGAGTAACAGCCCCAAAAGCGACCTCACCCGTGGGCGGATCCAGATCGGTTTTGAGTTGGGTAATCGCTACCCGGATTGGGCACGACGACTGAACTGAGCGGTTGTCCCATGGAACGCACGCGAGACTGAGGAACGCACGCGAGACTGGGGATATGGTCCTCCGTGTTGAAATCGGGAAGCGTCGACAAAGATCCGAGAGAACCAGTTACAGTCGCGGAAGAAACGCGTACAGCAACAAGCCGAAGGCCAGGTGTTGTACCATCGTTCGCTCGACGGACGCCCGGACGTACTCCTCGTCGGCGATGGAGTACTCCTTGGTTCGGACCTTGGCGTGCATCGAAAGGACGCCGTTTTCCTCGAGGGTGTGCAGACTCGGGTAGACGGTACCCGGACTGAGTTGCGCCCCGAAGAGGTGTGTCAGGTCCGATAGGAGTTCCTTCCCGTGGGTTTCTTCATGAAGCGCGATGAGCATCAGGAGAATTTCGTCTAAGTTCTCCTTGATGATGGCTTCGTCGAACTGGACCTCGTCGGTCGGGAGCGCGCTGTTTACTTGCTCCATCAGTTCGTCGAGTTCGCGCTCGACGTCCTTGGTCGAATCGTCGGTCGATCCGAGCGAGATGTCGTACGATTCCGACTGGTTTCCTGCAGTCGCCGCCCTCGACAGTTCGTCGAGCACGGATTCAGTATTGGGTGTGTCCTCACGCATTAACTACCACCTAATTGGGGTTCGTGATGTGGCACGTTTCACAACCGTCGACCACGCACTGTCGCCGGCTGATCGAAAACAGCCCCACTCACGAGTACTGACTTACTGACACTGGCAGCTATTAATAGACAGGGAAATGAAAGGTACGCCGGAAACATAAATAAAGATATCGTGAATAACATAATAACTGTCTCTTTCGTATTCTGTTCGTGATCGGCGTCATCTATCTATGGAAGTTACCAAACGTAATCATCGATCGATTAAAATGTGGTAATTGTATTAAAATGGGTGGGTTATGGGGTGTATTGATAAGTGTTGTGGCCTCCTTCCGAGTAGATGATCAATGAATGGACGGCCCGTCGCGAATGAGACTCACCATTTCGCTCGGTTCGTCAGCATCGTCGTCGTCATCATCAATCCGGCGTTCGACGCGTCGTTCTGCCATCCGAGCGATCATCACGTGTTCCTCGAGGTCATCATCTCGAATCTTCGAAATGTACGCGAGGCTCTGGGCGTGTGCGCTAAAGAGGGTCCCGCTTAGCGATTCGAGAGGGTACTCGAGGGTCGTCGGTTCGTCGTAGCGCTTGTTGTGGATTTCGCCGAGTGAGAGGCCGCGCAAGTACGACGTCATCTGTTCGCGAACGAGCGGGCTAATCCAGCCGATGTCCTCGTAGTAGCGAAGGCAGTTTAGCGCGCCCGTCGTCCCGAATGTTTCGCCGAGAAAGCGTGCCCACTGTATCGTGGCGTCGGTTCGCCCGGTCGATTGTTCGAGCGACTCGAGATAGGGTTGTGAATCTAACATGGGTGGCCGGCGTCGCCGGTCTACTGCGGATACAGTTGTGCAACACCCATGAAGATTCACGTCATTTCGAGCGGTGAGTTACGATTGGAAACTAAAACGGACTGCGTTCGAGCCGAGAGACAGAGGAGTGTGCGATCTGAAACGAACGAGAAGCGCGTTCAGACGCTGATGACAGCGTTGACGACGAACTCCGTGACGACCGCAATCACGGCACCGAGCCAGGTCATGAAGACGAAATGCACCAGACTGCTGATGATGTGGCCTCGGTCGGTGATTCGGATCATCACCGCAGAGAGGGCTGCGTTGATGAGAATTGTCAGAATCAGCAAGTACCTGATGGTTAGAATGTCGTACTGCTCGGTGCTGAGCAGACTTCCGGCGACGTCACCTCGTTCCTGAAGGTTCATATTGCTCGTAATGCCCATCATTATTTCGACGACCTCGAGGCCGACGAAAAACGAGAAGACGGCCGCGGCGGTGATGCCGTAGAGAACGCCGATCAGGGTCATCGCGGCCTGTTCACGTTTTTCACGAACTTTGAGTACTTCGTTCTGGTTTTCGCTGATCACCTGGCCGAGGACCTGCGGGTCACCCCCCATCTGGCGGCCGACGACGTACATGTCGCCGAATTTCTGGATGAGATAGGAACCCGTTTCGGCGGCGAACAGCCGCCAGGAACGGACATCGTCGATTCGCATATTGAGTCGCTTGTAGAGTGCGTCGACGTTATCCGTCAACGCCCCGAAGTCCTTTCGACGCAGGCTCTCGAGGACGCTCCCGGTCGATGTCTGTTTGACGCTTTCGACGGCGCCGAGTGCGCGAATGAAACTGGGAAATTCCCCGTCGCGGACCTTCACTTTCTGTTCTTCCTGGCGCATCCGCCAGCCGGGAAGGAGCAGCGGAGTCACCGGTATCGCGGCCATCAGCGGTAACGGAACGCGAGCCGCTACCGCCGGAATGATACCGATCGCGGCGAGCACCATGACGGCCGCGAGGAGGATGCTACACCCGACGCCGATCGCGAGTGCCCGCGGAATCCGAGTCAGCGGACCGACCCCTTCGGTCTCCTCGATGTACCAGATGGGATCGTACGGCGAAACGACGTGAATCGCGTAGACGAAACCCGCTTGAACGATCGAGAACATGACGATAGTCCCGGCGATCAGCAGCGTCGGACTGATCCCGATCAGAATCGGAAGCACGATTGCGAACACGAGGATAAACGCAACCGATAGCATCATCGACATGTACAACTCTTTCATCACGTCGAGTTTCGCTAGGTCCGCTTCGTACCGGGTGACGAACTGCTGGATTATCGTATCCTGTTCGTCCATCAGAAACTCGCTGATTTGCTGACCGCCGCCCACCGTATATGCGAGCCGCTCCAGAAAGTCATTCAGAAGGGGACTCGTCGTCTGCTTGGCGCGCAGTCGGCACGCGTCGTCGAGACTCTGATTCCAGGTGTCGACCATCGCGACGAGGTGCCCCATCTCTTCGGCCAGCGCGTCGTACTCGTCTTCCTCTGCCAGCGTTCGAAAAATCTCGACGCGGTTGATGTTCGTCATCGAGAGGACGGTGATGTGGGTCAAGAACAGGTGAAACCGCTGGCGAACCTGATTGCGCTTTCGATCCTGCGCCAGCTTCGGATAGATGACCGCGACGACCACCGCCAACATCCCCAGAAGGACGACCGGCAGTGCGACCATCAGAGAGAGGCCAAGAACGATGGCTGCTACGCCCGTTCCGATGAAGAACACGAAAGAGGGCGCGATAATCAACAGGAGGTACCGCGACGCGGACATTTCCATGTTCGCGTACGCCCTGTTCAGCGACTCGAGTGCAGTTCGAGCGCTCATATCCGGCGCGGATTGGGAATCGGTCGACATCGTCGTTAGGCGAACTGGTTGATCCCGGAGATCTGGATGGGAAGCCCCTCGAGACCGTCGCGCTGGAAGTCGGCGATCGCTTGATTTGCCTCGTGGTACCCCAGCACGTCGGCATCGATGAGTTGGCGAATTATTTCCGCCCGTCGGTCCAGTTCGTCGTAGATCTCGCGCGTATCCTGATACCCGAGCAGGGTTGCGATCTGCTCCTCGAGAACGTAGGAGTTGTTGCGACCCGTAAAGGCGACGTTGTCGTCGCGGGGGTCCCACTTGAACGCCTGCCGGGTGACGACGCCACCTTCGTAGTCCGAGTAGCCTTCGATCTCCTGGACCGAGGTGACCCGGCGGAGGACGTCGTCGCCCTGCTTGACGCGGTTCTGGAACAGGGCGACGTCGCAGTTGTCCATAAACGTCTCGGGGACGTTGATCGGGGCCCCGGTAAAGCGTTGAATCATCGAGACGATGTCGCTGGCGTGGAAGGTCAGCATGACCGGGTGGCCGGTTTGGGCCG
Source organism: Natrinema halophilum (assembly GCF_013402815.2). Taxonomy (NCBI): domain Archaea; kingdom Methanobacteriati; phylum Methanobacteriota; class Halobacteria; order Halobacteriales; family Natrialbaceae; genus Natrinema; species Natrinema halophilum. The sequence continues at coordinate 2,188,208 of NZ_CP058601.1, read as the reverse complement.
CCTGAAACGCCATCTGTCCTTCGGCACCGCGGACCTCGCCGACGATGATGTAGTCCGGTCGTGAGCGGAGGGCGGCCGCGACCAGGTCGAACATGTCCACGTCGGCCGATTCATCACCTGACCCCTCACGGGTGAGAAGTTGTTGCCACGTATCGTGGGGCGGGACGACCTCAGCGGTGTCCTCAGCCGTGTAGATCTTCGCATCCCGCGGGATGAACGACAGCGCTGCGTTCAGCGTTGTCGTCTTCCCCGAAGCCGTCTCGCCGACGACGAAGACCGTCTGTTCGTTCTCAAGACAGAGCCAGAGGTAGGCCGCAAGTTCGGGGCTCAGGGTTCCCCACTTCGTGATCTGGAACACCGACAGTGGGATTTCTTCGCCCTGCCGGATCGTCAGCGATGGCCCCTGAACGGAGACGTCGTCGGAATAGATGATGTTGATACGCGATCCGTCGGGCAGCGTCGCGTCGATCACCGGATCGGAGTCGCTGACCGGGTGATTCATCCGTTCGCCCATATTCCGTAGCCACTGTTCGAACTCCTCGGGCGTCCCGAAGTCGACCGTCGCGGAGATCATGCCGTACGTGCCGTGATCGAGGTAACACTGCTTCGGTCCGATGACGTGGATGTCCTCGTTCGCCGTGTCGACCATCACGGGCTCCAGCGGGCCGAGTCCGACGATGTCACGCTGGAGCTGATATCGCAACCGGTCGAACTGATTTCGAGAGAGGGAGATCTTGCTCGTTCCGAGCGATTTGAGCCGCCCGATCGACTGCCCCGTGATTCCCGACGTAATCTCGACGACTTCGTCCAGAAGTTCGTCCAGATGCTCTTCGAACTCCTCGTTGTTGCCCGGTGCCGGGCGCGTAACGCTCTTGTCCAGAATTCGGTGGCGGATCCGATTGTACAGCGCCTTATCCTCGTCCTCGAGTGTCGGTTCGACGCAGTAATACGTGGTATCGATCCCGAGGTCTCCGTGAACGTGACAGAAAATCGGGTATTTGGCCTCGTAGATGACGTTCGGCCGATCGGATTCCCACTCGCCCGACGGTTCGTCGATGAGTTTCGGATACTCACCGTACTCATCGTAAAACCAGTCGAGGTGCTCTCGAAGGTGCGGGTACTCCGTTGCCAGTGCGTCGAGTTCGTCCTCGAGTCGAGCCGAGCCGAAGTCTGCCATTTATGCCACCGTCCTGCTGACGATCGAGACTCCCCGGCCTTGCTGGACGCTGAAGCCGATGGAGTCGTCGACCGGATTTTTCATGTTCTGAAACCGTCGAACAAGGACTTTTCGTCTGATTTCCTGCCCGACGGTGTCCGTTTCTATCTCGAAGTAGATGTCGGCCACGTTCCGCAGCGGACGCAACGCGTCGTCCGCGACGCTGGCCGGATCGACCGTCAACACGACGGACGAGTCCTGCATCGTTACCTGTCGCAAGAACGTGACGAGCCGCTGTATGACGTGGTCTTCGTCACCGTCCTCGATGACCGCCTCGTAGTTCGGATCGTTCCGCAGAAGGGCCGAGAGCGTGTCGACGAACACGACGTCGGCTTTCCAGAGCGTTTCTGCGCTCGCGAGTCGTGCCAGAAGCTGGCGCTCTCGCCCCTCGTTGTGGGTGTCGATGTTCGCGTGCAAGAACAACAGCTGTTCGCTCAGGAGGAGATCGACCACGTCGTAGGACAACGAGTTCATCTGTTGGACGAACTCCCAGGACTCGAGCTCCGTCGAGACGTACGTGACGTAGGAACCCTCGGTCGCTATCCCGTACGAGAATCGCTGGGAGAGCGTGCTCTTGCCCGCACCGTCTTGCCCTTCGATAAGCACGATGCTCCCTTCGGGGATGCCACCGCCGATGGCGTTGTTCACACGATCTCGTCCGCTCAATCCGATGGAATAGTAGTCGGTCATGGGGCGTAGAATTCGAACACCTCCTCCGCATCGTTGACGATCACGACGACTCTGTGTTCATCCGGCGTCGAAATCGATCGATCGATCTCGAGTTCGGCGACCGTTCCGTCTCGCCAGGAGCCGCCGCCGTCTCGAACCGTCACCGCGAATTCACTGCTCGAGACGTACGAGCCGTTGACCAGCACGTCGAGTTCGCCGCTTTTCGCCGGTAACGTTTTTTTGCCGGTGTTTTTCACGAGAAGCGTGATGTTCTCCGCGCCGCTCGAATTGTATACCGCTTGGCTACCCGAATCACTGATAATCTCGATGTCGGTGTCGATTTTGTCGGTGACGTCGTCGCTTTGCGTGTCAACCGAGTTGCTGAGCTCGTTGACGTTCGTCACCAGCGTCCCGGCGACGCCTGCGGCGACCAGCATCGCGGCGATGAACAGGATCAGCGTCGATACTGAGTCACCGGCCATCGATCACACCTCCGTCACTGTTTCGGCGATCCCATATTCGGTCACGAGCTTCACCCTGTTCGGGCGAGCAGTCGAAACGTTCACAGCAAGCGTCTCGCCGGGTTGCCATAGCTCCCGTTCGGCCCGTCCTTCGACTGACGCCTCGTATGACTCCTCGTAAACGCCGTCGACCAGCAGATCCGTCTCGGGGACCGACAGGGCAGTCGAGCCCGTGTTGTTTACGCTCATAGTGAAATTTCCGTTTCCGCTCTCGTTGTAGCTCCACGACGCGACTTCGATCGCCGTATTCCGCATCGCGAGCGCCCGGTCGTCGTGCTCTTCCATTGCCGCCATCCGTTCTTCCTGGGCCGTCTGAAACACCGGATAGGCGATCCCAGCGGCGACGAGTACGCCGACGAAAATGATCGCCGTCGCGCCACTGGTACTGAATCCCACGTTCGATCACCATCCGTCGTCTGCCCGGGTCACGCTAGGCCCCCGATTCCACGTCCGGTTCGACTTCTCGTTTCGTCTCGTGAATCTCTTGCAGTTTCATGATGTACGTGTAACTGTCAGCGTGATCCTCGGCGGTTAGCTCGTCCGGCGTCGACCCCGGATCGACGTGTATGTCGAGATCCGGCCCGCTGAGCATCGCCTCGAGATGCTCTCTTACCTCCCCGTCGATCCATCCGATCTCGGCGTAATACGAGATCGCCCGCAACGTCGCGGCTGGCCCGGCCGTTCGAACCAGTTCGGTAAGCCATTCGAGAACGATGATGTCCGTCGCGTACGTGTCCGGGAGCGTCTCGAGGGTGACGTCGGAATCGCCTCCATCGCTCTCCTCGCCCGGGTCGTCGTCAGCGTCCGGTTCGTCGACGCTGTCGGTTGCTTGCACTTCGACGCGGGTGTCGTCGTCAGCACGGCTGGTATCGCCGTCCTCTTCGTCGAACGTGATCGTTTTGCCTCCATCGGCCTCTGCGTTATCTGACTGGGCTGTCGCGTCCTCGATGACCCCCTTCAGGTCGTCGAACGACACCGTCTCCTCGCGGTTGGAGGGATCACCTCCACTCTCGGGTCCGATTCCCGACTCGCGCGGTCCATCGTTTGTCGACTCGTCCTCGCCGAAAACGCCGAATCCGTTTCGCTCTTCGCCTTCTCCCGTAAACGGGTTCACGTCGTCGGTCAACATATCGTACACGCCGAGCAACTGACGAACCGTATCGTTCATCTCCTCGACCTGCTCTGCGACTTGCTCCTGGGAATCGCGGACCGATCCCAGTTTCGAACTCTTGGATTCGAGTTCGTCCTCGAGCTCCTCGATCCGGTAATAGAGGTCGTCGATGTCCTCTTCGTCGCCGGTCGATCCGCGACCGAACAGACCGCCGGCCCCGTCGGAATCGGACTCGGAGCGGCGCTCGTCTCCCGACGAGCCATCCGTCTGCTCGGGAGCATCGTCGTCGACTTGTGAGTCGGCCGTCGCCGCAGCGGAGGCGTCACCTCCGTCGCCTTGCTGTTGGCGGCGCTGTTCACGCTCGCGGCCTCGGCGACCGCCGCTGTTACTCAGGAAGTCTTCGATGAGGTTCCGTAGCGTGTCGAGTCCGAAATCCATCTTATCCCCGCACGCGTGACACCCGGCTCGACGTTGATCGCCGGTGGCGGAGGCGCCAGTCCCCATCGGACGGTACGGTCATAGTACTCCACAGTAACGGGGTCGGTCCTAAAGGTCTACGCTCGAGTACGTCCGCCGAATCGGACCGTGTTTCGAGTCGTGAGTCGAGTCTCGATACATCTCCTGAAGTGATACTGAGCTTGATACTCCGACTAGTCCTTGTGCCGGCCGGGGTACATCCCCAGAATCTGTGATGCCACTGATCTCGTCACACGTCGGCCCTCGACGGGACGCCACCGGTGTCTCGTCGCCACGCCCACGGAGGGAGCGACGGGCACGGCCCGTCGAGCCGGCGGATTGCGTCTTCGCTGACGGCTCGCGTCGCGACGACGCTGGCGCGATGCGGACGAGGACGGCATACAGGGTGTACACACAATGTTCGAAGTAATAACAGACAACGACGATCGCGGGCAGGTCGGGATCGGGACGCTCATCGTGTTCATCGCGATGGTCCTGGTCGCGGCGATTGCAGCAGGGGTACTGATCAACACGGCAGGTGTTTTGCAAAGCCAGGCGTCCGACACCGGCTCGGAGACTCAGGAAGCCGTTGCAAACCAGATCGAAGTCGTGCACGCCAGTGGCGGAGTGAACGAAAGTACGGAGGATGGCTACGTCGATTCGGTCAACCTGACGGTGATGAAATCGGCCGGGTCGAACTCGATCGACCTGTCATCGATGACGATCCAGTACACCAGTGATACCACCGACAAGACGTTAACTCATGGAGGAAACGATGCTGCCATCGGAATTACCGAAAATTCCTATACTGATGCAACTCCAACAACCTACACGTTTGGTGTCGTTAGTGGTGACGCAAACTCCACTAAGTTCGCAACGACCAACATTGCAGGTGAGGCCGGCGGTGACTCGGAACTCATCAGCACCGACGATCGCGTGAAAATCACCCTCCACCTCGCTGCGATCGAAGCTGGCACCCACAACGAGAGTTCCAGTGGACAGGCTCTTGGCAATGCACTCAAAGGTGAAGGCCTCGATGGCGGCGACAGTGCGACGATAAAGCTTGTCGACCAGTCCGGTGCGCAGTTCAGCTACGGCCTGACGGTGCCCTCGACCTTTGGTGACAAGGAAGTCGTGGAGGTCTAACGATGTTTGAGGCAATCGAAGATCCTGACAAACGCGGGCAGGTTGGAATCGGGACGCTCATCGTGTTCATCGCAATGGTGCTGGTCGCGGCGATTGCGGCCGGGGTCCTGATCAACACTGCGGGCGTCCTGCAAAGCCAGGCGTCCGACACCGGCTCGGAGACTCAGGAAGCCGTTGCAAACCAGATCGAAGTCGTGCACGCCAGTGGCGGAGTGAACGAAAGTACGGAGGATGGCTACGTCGATTCGGTCAACCTGACGGTGATGAAATCGGCCGGGTCGAACTCGATCGACCTGTCATCGATGACGATCCAGTACACCAGTGATACCACCGACAAGACGTTGACTCATGGTGGAACCGATACAGCGATCGGAATCGAGACGGTGACTGCTGGTGGGAGTGATTATGGCGTTGTCAGTGGGTCCGCTACCTCAGCCGAATTTGCGACGCGTGATATTGCCGGTGACGATGGGGGCGACACTGAACTCATCAGCACCGATGACCGCGTGAAAATCACCCTTCACATCGCTGCGATCGAAGCTGGCACCCACAACGAGAGTTCCACTGGTCTTGATCTCGCGAACGCTCTCGAGGGCGAAGGCCTCGAGGGCGGCGACAGTGCGACGATAAAGCTCGTCGACCAGTCCGGTGCGCAGTTCAGCTACGGTGTGACGGTGCCCTCGACCTTTGGTGACAAGGAGGTCGTGGAGGTCTAACGATGTTCGAAGAAATTACAAATTCTGACAGGCGCGGACAGGTTGGAATCGGGACGCTCATCGTGTTCATCGCGATGGTACTGGTCGCGGCGATTGCGGCTGGGGTCCTGATCAACACTGCGGGTGTCCTGCAAAGCCAGGCGTCTGATACCGGCTCCGAAACACAAGAGGCAGTGGCGAATCAGATCGAAGTCGTGCATGCGAGTGGGAGCGTTAACGCCACGACGGCGGATGGTCGCGTCGATTCGATCAACCTGTCGGTGATGAAATCGGCTGGTTCAAACTCGATCGATCTGTCGTCGATGACGATCCAGTATACGAGCGACTCGACGGATAAGACCTTGACGCACGGTGGAACCAATACCTCGATAGCATTTCTAACCAGAAATGGAGCACCTGGTGGCCCCTATGGCATTGTCTCTGGGGACGCAAACTCCACCAAGTTCGCAACGGCCAACATTGCCGGTGATGCAGGCGGCGACACCGAACTCATCAGTACTGAAGACCGCGTGAAAATCACACTTCACGTCGCCGCGATCGAAGCCGGAACACATAATGTATCTGGCACAGGGGGCGATCTGGCAAAAACCCTGAATGGAGAAGGCCTCGAGGGCGGCGACAGTGCGACGATAAAGCTCGTCGACCAGTCCGGTGCGCAGTTCAGCTACGGCGTGTCAGTGCCCTCGACCTTCGGTGACAAGGAGGTCGTGGAGGTCTAACGATGTCCGAGGCCACAATAGACTCCGAGGAGCGCGGGCAGGTTGGAATCGGGACGCTCATCGTGTTCATCGCGATGGTCCTGGTCGCGGCAATCGCGGCCGGTGTCTTGATCAATACTGCCGGTGTCCTACAGAGTCAGGCCTCGGACACTGGATCCGAAACGCAACAAGCGGTCGCAAACCAGATTGAAGTCGTACACGCAAGCGGGAACATCACTCAGGATGGAGACTACGTCGATCGACTGAACTTGACAATCAAGAAATCGGCTGGCTCACAGGCCATCGATGTGAGTTCGATGACCGTTCAGTATACGAGTGACAGTGTCGATAGAACGCTAACATATCGCGGGTCCGACACCACCTATCAGGAGGCGACTGACGCTGATATCTCGACAAATGCATCCGGTGCCGAAGCCGAACTCGATCATTACGTGGGCGGATACACTGCTTCAGCTGGTGACTATACGGACTTCGATTCCATTTCGGACCCCACCCAGATGGGCCTCTACGCAGCGGATAGCGATCACTTCACGACGTTCGCCGTCAACAATGGCAAAGCCTTCTTGACGGACAATGAAGAGCGTATCACGCTTACCATCAACACCACGGTCATCGAAGACCCTAACGGACTCGACGATGGACTCAAAGGTGGTGAGGGTGCGACGATAAAGCTCATCGATCTGTCCGGTGCGCAGTTCAGCTACGGTGTCGAAGTACCCTCGACGTTTGGGAACAAGCAAGTCGTCGAGGTCTAAATCCCCCTACACAACCACACACGATAAATGACCCCCGATCCGCTCGAGCAAGATGACGGCGTACTCGCCCCCGACGAGTTGCGGTTAGACGACGATCACGTCGACGAGTTGGGCGAGAACCGGTATCTCGTTCGATCCGAGGGGGCCGGTTCGAAACGCGTTGCGAGACCGCCAGCCACCGAGGCTGTAGACACGCCGCCAGCGGGCGACTTGCCCGCTGGAGACGGCCATACCGAGAGTGACCATCACGCACGCACACCTCACGCACACTCGAGTGAACTCGCCGATGCGTCCGAACCGCACGGTGTCGATATCACGCTGAAGACCGACCGGGAGATCGCACATCATCGCGCGACGTCGCACGACGTCCGCGAGGTGTTCGTCGACCTCTTGACCTGGTACGCCGGCCAGCTCGACGACGATCTGTCGCCGAGCGAAGCACTGCAGGTAATGCTGGCGGCGTCCGATCTCGAGGTCTGACTGGAACCCGTCACACACTACAGGGAATACGACGGCGGCTCGATTTTTTGCGCCAGTAGCTATAGTAGATGTTGAAACTCAATGTACCTCCCGCTTGCGAATTCGCGGCCAGCGAGGATTCGTTGGCCGCAGCAATGCGAGCGGTGAGTAACTCGTTTCAACGACTACTATGACGCTGACGGAAAGCGCAGGCGCCGCGACTTCTTTCACACCCTCTCGAGGTATCGTCGTCGAACGCGAAAAGACGCGCTTCGCGGGGTCGGTCCGACTGGAACGACAAACGAGTGTACGGTCGGTAGTGTCCCGACGGGCAACCCACTATGGGTTCGCGAACACATGTGGTCGTCGTGCGCTTTCACGGTGGACAACGAGTGGAACGCGGTGTTGACCGTTCATTCCCGTGACGTCAAGCAGGGAGGAAGCCGCTCCGAGTCTATGTTTTCAGAATCTCCCTATACTTCTACTTGACGTAGAAAACTAAAAGTTACAATTCAGATGAAGAAAACCAATGCATGTCTCCTGTACCGAAAGTGCCAACAGCCGGGGCTATCCGTCTCGACTCGTCGGACTGAATCGAACGTAAAAACCGCCCTTTTTCCACCTCGAGCGCGAATCTGCCGATATGAGTGACCCACGTGAAGCGTTTTTGGCGGGCGAACAGCCTGATGACGTCGCGCTATTTCTGGCTGATTCGTACGTTTCCGACGCGCGCTTAGAGCAGTTCGGTGATCGCGTCGACGACGGCGTTTTGATCGTCGTCGACGGTGAACGCGGTCGGAACGCCTTTCGGGCGGCGACCGGCACCGGCGCGATGGAATTCGCCAAATCTGCGATGAACCTCGAGGGGAGCATCGACGACGATCTCACCGACGGACAGTGTCCCGAAGCATCGTCGGACGACGGACACGCGGTCCAGTTCGTCTTCGCGTTTGCCGAAGAACAGAACGAAGACGTCGGCAGCATCTACGCCGAGGGTGACGTCATCCACGCCTACGCCCAGTGTACGTGCGGAACGGCGTATTCGGATCGATGGAACGCGACCGACACGGCGGCGCGGTAATGCGTAGGGGAAGCACGGTTAGATGGCCGTTTCGCTCGGAGGACGGTCGTCGTCGGTCGCGCTGGCGTAAATTCCGCCGGCAAGCGACGCCCGTTAGCCTTTGTCGTCGGGTGACGTACAGAAACAAAGATGAGTTCGACCGAAGCCCCATACGAGACCGGCGGCGGGTTCGGTCTCTCGAGCCGGGAAGCGCGCGTGATCGGCGGTGCGAGCGTCCTGATGGTGATCAACGTCCTGTTGATGTACGTTCTCGTCGTAACGCCGCTTGCATCCATCAACGAGTATCTGTTTGCGTTGCCTATCGTCGGGGCGATCGTCTACGGGGCGGCTATCGTCGGCGGCCAACTGATCGCCGAACGAGGCGTCGAGGGCGGTGATACGGGGATCGCGTTCGTCGGGATGGTAATCCTGCAACTGGCCTTCGGAATTTTCGGCGCTGGAGTCCTTCGCTTTGCTCCTCGAGACGCCCACCTGACGATCCTCGTCGTGACGGCGGTCGTCGTCGCCGTGCTCACCGCCGCAATCGGGGCCTACGTCTACGCGCGGTCGAAGTCGTTCGAGCACTGGGGATCGTACGCTAACTACGCGTTTATCGGCGGCATCATCGGAATCGCAGTCGGGACGTTCGTCGCGCCGGTCTTGCTACTCGGCTTCGTACTCGTCTTTCTCGGCTTTCTGCTCCGATTGGGGTGGGAAATCTGGAAGGTCCGCGACCAACGGAACGCGTCGGTTACGCTACAGACGATCGGGGTATACATCGCCGTCGCTGGCGTCTTCGTCCACGTCCTCCAGCTCGTGATGCGGTATTTTGCGTCGCGACAGTGATCGGTCGGCTCGGACGGGTGTCTGGGGTAGATCTCCGACGCAACGATCGACTGACTGGTCAGGCGACGGTGACGGCGAGCGCCGCTGTGAGACAACTGATCGTGAACCAGCCGACGAAGTTCCACCAGGGAACACCGCGATACCGAGGGCCGGGGAGATCGTCCGTGTACGTCCAGTATCCGTTCGCGACGCCCTGGTGGTCGGTAAGCACGTCGTAGGTAGTCGCGAGCACGCCGGCGGTGACGACAGCCATCCAGCCGTCGGTAACAAGGAGGCTAATGCGAAAGGCGACGTAAATCGTCCCCGTCCACCCGAACAGCACATAGACCGGGACGCCGATGACTGTGGGTCCGATATGGTGGTCCAGCCACCCGAGATTGATGGCAGTCGCCTCGCCGACGAACGCAATGAGCACGCCCCCACCGAAAAACGCGAGCGTGGTGGCTGTCGGCCACGTAAACGCCGCGTGGGTCATCGAGAGGACGCCGATTGCAACGGCTGATCCGGCGAAGAGACGGTCCTGCGACATATGTATCGATTCCAGTCCATAGAGTAAAACGCTCTGATATATCTGTGGTGCGTTGGTAACGGTACTCCGACCGGCGTTCGAGTCGCGATCGAATCACGGGTCGTCAGTCGTCGCTCGTTTCCGAGTCACCGTCGGGTTGCTCGCTTTCGACGATCTCCCGGAAGGCGTCGAGAATCACCCGTTTCGTCACCGCACCGCGGGTCGTCCAGTGATTCGCGTAGTCGAGCATGTCGTCGTAGATGTCGGGTTTGCAGCCCGCAGCCTTGGGGTGGCCGCCGCCGTTGACCTTCCCCGCGACCTCGTGGCAGCGTTCGAACGCGTCCGTTCCTCGGATCGAGGCCGATCCGGCGGGTTTGACGATGACCGAGGCGTCGGCTCCCTGTTCTCGCATGGCCTCTGCGACCTCGTTTTGGGAACACCTGCCGTACGTGATTCCAACCGTGTACCCGCCGATATCGCGGAGTTCCGCCCGTCCAACGGCCTGTTCGATCAGCGCTTCTTTTTCGATTCGGCGCTCGGAGATGAACTCCTCGACCCATTCGGGCAGGTCGACACCGTACTCCCGGACGATTTCGACGTACTCGGCGGGGTCGGTCCAGTACGCGTAGTCCGCGAGGTCGTCGCTGCGCGGATCCTCTCGTAACCAGAGGTCGTGATCTCGCGTGACCGCCGCCAGCTCCTCGTACATCGGACCGAAATCGTATTCGAGCGAGCGACAGACGACGTCCGCGCTGCACTCCTCGTCTGAGTCGCCAACGACGAGGTCGACGCCGACGTCGCGAACTGCGCGCGCCACGTCATCATCCCACTGGTGGTGGTCGTACCAGGCGATTCGGTCTGCGGTCCCGAGCGCGGCTGCGAGTTCGTCTTCGACGTACTCGTATCTGTCCGGCGCGAGGTCACAGACGTAGACGTCGAGTCCCTCGTCACCGTACTCGGCGACGCGAGCCAGTGCATCCTCGACGTCGTGAGGGCTAGCTGGAACGAGCGCGACGGTGTGCGGCGTTGGCTCGGGCTCCTCGAGCGCCGGCTCGGAGTCGCCGGTGCCGATGTGGGCCTGGTCATCGTCCTCATCGTCGGCGTCGTCCACCGCATCGGCCGCCACCGCCGGTCGGTCGTCATCACCGTTACTCCGCTTTCCGTCGTCCTCGTCGGGCGCGGGTACGTACTGGACGTCGCCGTAGGCTTCCCGAATGAGCGCGACGCAGGCCAATCCGTCGGCATCGGGGTCCGCGATGACGGCGACTTCGGCCCCTTCGAGCGCGGCTTCGGTCTGTTGGTCCTCGAGGTCTGCTTCGAGCGTGTCGGGCAAGAAGAAGCCAGTTCCCGGCACCACCGATTTGCGGGCGAGCGGCAGGTCGCCGCTATCGATGAGTTCGTCGTACATGTCTTCTGGTGTGTGACCGGTAGGGAAGTAACCGCCGGTCTCGGGAGCCGACCGCTCTGTTTCGAACATCGAGAGAGCGCTGTCGGTGTGCCGACAGTGCGTAATGCCAGTACTGCCAGCGCGGAGTCAGGCTTCGGCACCGGATTCAGTACCGTCGTCAGGCTCTGCTGGATCGAGTTGTCGAACCGTTAGGACGGGGACTGGAGAGGTACGGACGATCCGTTCGGCGACGCTGCCAAGCAGGAGACGGTTTTCGCCGTGGCGACCACGGGTTCCGGTCGCGATTACGTCGGCGTCGACCTCGCGAGCATAATCGCAGATTTCCACGGCCGGATGTCCGTCACGGATCGCCGTCTTTACGTCTCGATCCGCGCGACCTTCGACGGTAGCGAGTGCGGCGTCGGCGGTTGTCTCGAGGGCAGTCTCGAGTTCGTTCCGAAGCTGCTTCGGGGAGGCATCGACCTCTCCGGCGTCGATCACCGAGAGCGCGTGGACCTCGGCGTTGAACCGGTCTGCGAGATCGAGCGCGACGTCGACGGCCCGTTTCACGCTGTCGGAGCCGTCGGTGGCAACCACGACCGTATCGAACATAGCCGTGGATTACGCTCGTAACCGTTTAAATATCCCCGTTCGTCTCCGAACGCCGAGCAGCAAATGACGGGCACCAGCGGACGACCTGCAAGCTGCGATCGTAGATGCAACCCGACGTATACGCACCGCAGTGGGGTGGATTTTTTGTGACGGGCCACCCACTGCGGCGTATGGACGTCAGCGAGCCGTTTGCCGTCGACACCGTTCTCGCACCGGTCGATGGCAGCGCGGAGTCAGCCACCGCCGTCGAGTATGCTATCGCCGTCGCCGACCGGTACGATGCCACCGTTCACGCGCTGTTCATCCTCGGACGCGGCGTCGTTTACGGATTGGACGCCGGCACGGTCGACGAAACCGCCGTCGCAGAGAACACCCAGGGCTTTTTCGATGACATCGACGAAATCGCCGGCGACGCCGACGTCCCGCTCGTCACCTCCGTCGACGACGGGTTCTCGCGGACACGAAAAACCCGTCATCCCGGAAACGTCGTCCTCGACACCGCCGATGCGATCGATGCCGACTTCATCGTCCTCCCTCGAGAACCGATCACCGGGACTGAAGCGGAAGTCCTCGAGCAAGCGGCCGAGTACGTCCTGTCGTACGCGAGTCAGCCCGTCCTCTCAGTTTGACGGCTGCCGACCATCGATCGGTTACGACGGTGCCGTCTCGGGTACGTCCGACAGCGCACTCGGCGGAGACGGAACTGCGACGCAATGCTCGAGTCGCGTCCCGTTTACAACGACTGTACAGATGAGTAGCCAGTAGACTGCCGCGATGATGAGACGAGATCGACGATCGTGCCTGCGGGAACTGTACTCCTGGGAGGGACTGTTCACGGCGATGCGTTCGGAGGGATTCCGGGATCGAAACGCTTCGACGTCGGTTTCGAACGGGCACCGTCGGAACGAAGCGAGTCGGACGCGATCCGGTATCTCGGAGAAAGGGATACGCACTGGGTCAGCGTTCGCCGTCGTCCTCGGCAGCATCGAGCAGGATAGCCATCTCCTGTTCGAAGCTTTCGGTTCCAGTCGACTCGAAGCCGACTCGCCTGTAGAGAGCGATTGCCGGATTGTTCCACCGTTCGACGGTTAACCAGATATGGGTGAGGCCGATATCGCTCGCGTGACCGAGCAGGTTTTCGAGTAACGTCGTGCCGATTCCGGCCCGCTGGTACGCCTGTAGGACGAAGATGGCGAGCTCCCACTCTACGTCCCCCACGTCTTCGATCGCCGATGGATCGTCGGTATCGGGAACGAGCATCGCGTGAGCGACCACATCGTCATCGTGGCGGGCGACGACGTTGATGCTGTCATCACCGATCGTCTCGAGCCAGTTGCGAATACGTGCTTCACCGGTCGGTGGAATCCCCTGTGCCCGATCCGTTGGATCGAACTTGGCGTACATCTGGATGACGTCATCGAGCACCTCTCCGGTGAAATTCGGTGGTGACCTGATCTCGATCGAGCGCCCCTCTCGATCATCGACCGTCGTCGGCGGCGACGGGAAGGGGCCTGACGGTTCGTCGGGATACTGACGCGAGCCCATCATTGTTATCGCACCAATTTGACCGTCGTCGGCGCGTTCAACAGAACGAACTCAGTGATCGGGCCGAGTTGGATTTTCCCCATTGGACTCAGCGTTCCGCCGCCGATTACCAGCTGATCGAATTCGCCCTGTTCGGCGTAATTGACGAGCGCGCTTCCGGGGTCTCCTTCGAGCGTCTCGACGGTCACGTCGTCGAGGCCCGCCGCCTCTAGCCGGTCGACGGTCTGTCGATACATTTCGTCTTGCGAGCGTTTCGCCTCTGGTTTGTCGACGACGACGACGGTGAGCTCGTCGCCGACCTCGAGGGTGCGCTCGATGGTCCGCCTGAGCGTCTTTATCGACTCGTCGCTACCGCCGAGACCCAGCAACACGTTCATACCCCTGATTGTGAGCCGACAGACGAAAACGATTGTGCCGATTCGGTGTCATTCGATATCGCGGGGCGCGCTACCCGTCGTGTTGAGACTGAGTCGCAGACGGTGCGCAGGACGACGCTGTTAAGAGCGTGTGGTGAATACGATGACGGAATGAGTGATGGTGCGCTCGATGTCGTGGAGTTCCTGCTCACGACGAGCGTGTATTCGGACGACAGGACGCTCGACGAAAACGATCTCCCGCCGTCGTACCGCAGGGTCTACTGGACCGGCGGCGTCGACGACGAGGACAACAGCGAGAGCGAGGTGACAAGCGATACCAGTCGAAAACCCGCTGGTATCAGTCGTCCGCTGTCAGCGACGACCAGTAACGCCCGCGACGCCACCGGCGTCGACCGCCCGTGGGAAGCCGTCGCCGACCTGATGTTTACGGAGCGAGACGAGTTCTCCGGCACGATCAGCCTCGCCCAGCAAGAGATGGCCGAAGAATGGTACGTCGAACGGGCCGACGACGATCGGCTACTCGAGAATCCGACGCTGGCGAAACACTTCGAGCGCCACGAGGAGTACGATGTCGACGTCACCCACGAGGCTGCCCGCGAGCAGAACCGCCCGATTCAAGCCGATCGCGTCTGGATAGATGGCCTCCTCGACGAGTACTTCGACCAGGACGAGGACGAAGAGATGCTCGACCTCGTGGAAGTACGCGCACCGGAGGAAGTCGAAATCACGCTCGACGATCTCGTTCTCACCCGGGATCAGGAGAACGAACTCGACAAGATCTCGAAGGCGATCGAACACCGCGAGTATCTCGCGAACATCGGCCTGCGCGAGATCGGGAAATTGCTGTTCGTCGGCCCACCGGGGACCGGCAAGACCTCGACCGCACAGGCGCTCGCCCAGGACATGGACCTCCCATTTGTCGAGGTCAAACTCTCGATGATCACGTCGCAGTACCTGGGCGAGACGGCGAAAAACGTCGACAAGACGTTCGAGGTCGCGAAACGGCTCTCACCGTGTATTCTCTTTATCGACGAGTTCGACTTCGTCGCCAAGACCCGCCGCAGCGACGAACACGCAGCCCTCAAACGCGCGGTCAACACGCTGCTCAAGAGCATCGACAACGTTTCGCTCATCGAAGACGACGTGTTGCTCATCGGAGCGACCAACCACCCGGATCAGCTCGACGATGCCGCCTGGCGGCGGTTCGACGAGATCATCAACTTCCCCAAGCCGGATTACGACATGCGGGCGGACATCCTCACGGTCATCACCCAGCAAATGGACATCGACGAGTTCGATCCACACCTCGTTGCGGAGGTCACCGAAGGACTGACGGGCAGCGATCTTCGGATGGTACTCCGCGAGGCCGTCCTCGAAGCGCTGACCGAAGACCGAACGGAACTGACCCAGGATGATCTACTCAATGCTGTCGAGGAGTTCGAAGAACGGGATACGTTAAAGAATATGGATATGATGGGCGGCAACCACGACGCGCTTGTTGCGGGCGGCGACCTCGGCAAGGCGAGCGACGGTGGTGAGCCCAACGGTGCAGGTCATTCCTCGTCAGATCACGGATCCGACGGCGGCGACTCGGCGAGCGATCACGGTCACGATCACGATCACGACCACTAACACTCGATTCGATTTTTCTATCGAGTGCGAACGCCTCTCTTCTGACATGATCGCATCGTTGACGGCCCGCTCGAGTAATCCAACCGATCAAACGCAGAACGCCGTCGGTGCAAACCGCCGCTACAGCCTCCGTAGTCCGTCGATGAACGCAAAGAGCGTATGGAGATGTATGAAAACGGATCAGTGGTATCCGTTCACTTCTCGTGTGCTGTATCGCTCGATCCCACGAACAACAGTATGAAATTCGTTTGCTGTTCTTGCCCACAATAATTACTTTACCAAACCATCGGGGGTAGGAAGTTATGTGTTAACGATTATCATTCCCGCTATGGCGTACGATGGCTTCGACGTGACGGCTGACGGGAGAGTAGAGATATGGACGGAGTACGATGACGAAAGTGCCGTGATAGAGGTACTTGCACAGGTACTGGCTGTGCTCGAAAACACGGAGATAACTGATATCGAACCGTTGTACGAGTCCGTTGAACCGGAGGCGGTATTTCGGCTTCTACAGCATGCAGCCGAACGGGATTGCCGCGTCGGTGTGGAATTCACGTACGATGAATTCACCGTCACCGTCAGCGGGTGTGGATGCATCCACGTCCACGACGGGTCACCACGGCTCATCCATTCACAGGAGGGGTACGGCCGATGAGAAAACAAGCGCTCGTCCATATACACGCGTTAATATCGGAAATACGCGCGTTCATTATGGAACGCGAATCCGTCCCCATGGGCGCGTTTGCGACCTACGATCAGATCGGCATCTTGCCCACGGAGATCCATTACAACAAACGAAAGCACAAAGAGAGTATATTTACGCTTCTCGAAGACATTCTCATGTCTCTCGAGCGGCTTTCAACTCGAAACCTCATCAGATAGCCTCTTTCGGCCGGCATTCCGTCGCTATCGATTGCCATCGTCTTCGTTTCGGCCACGTTCGGGTCCTCGATACCGCTTTCATTCCGCGTCGTTCCGGTTCCGAAGCTGTGGTTCCGCGGTCCCTTTGATATCGTGTCCCCGATTCGCGTCGAACACGTCCACAAACGAGGAGAACCTGACGAATCGATGGCGATCACCCGGCAACTGATCGACTCGTAGCCGGAGCCGAGAGCAACGGTTCGTCTCCGACGTACTCCCTCCCGTCGTTCGCGGGACTACCGTCGTTCGAGGCACGTCGGTACTATACGCACTCGTTGCGACGTCAAACCCGATTCGGAGTGCGCTCGTCGACGCTCGCGGCTCTCGATCGGAGCCGGTAAACGGCCGGATCGAATCTCGAGCAAAAACAGCGGAGGCAGGTCAGGGCCGCGCCACTGGCACTCAGTCGTCGATGTCGTCGTTGGAGTGAGCGCGCACCCACAGTTCGCCGATTCGTGACAATCGCGTCCGGTACGATTTGCCGTGTTCCTCGCGTTCGATGTAACCTTTCCCACCCGGTCCCAGGCGGTCGACGTTGTAGATCACTTTCGAGCGGAAACTGTCGGTGTACTCCTCGTTGAGTTCGCGGGCCAACGACTCCGCGAGTTCCGAGACCGAATCGAACTCTCCATCTTCACCGAGCTTGTACAGGATGAGCTCCTCGAACGGCTTGACGTTCGAAAAAGAGGCGACCGGCAACTCGACGATGTGTTTGCCGGCGATCTCCTTCGCGCCGATGGTCGTCCCGCGTTCGTCGAATTCGTCGAGTAGGTGGCGGGCACTTTCCAGGCGGGTCTCGATTCGGTCGCCCTCGATATCGGGCGCCGTCTCTGCTTCGAGAAATTCCTCGAGCAGTGCGATCTGTTCGCGCAGTTCTTCGGCGAGTTCTGTCTCGAGGTACTTTTCGGGGGCAGTGTAGTAGGTATGTATCCCCTCTCGATCCTCCTGGCGCTCGACCATCAGCGAGTGGGCGGCGTTCGCGAAGGCGAAACTCACGGTCCGAGGCATTGCAGCGACGTTAACCCAGACCTCGTTTCCTCGGTCGAGTTCCGCCGTAATAAGGTCGTAAGCCTGTTCGAAGGCCTCGTCGTAGTTGTACACATCCTCAAGAATAAATCGGTTCGTCTGCGCGCCGAGCAGGTTTTTGAAATCCGTTTCGAGCTTCTTCGAGAGGTGCCGGGAGTATTCGACGTTGGCCTCGCTGCCGACGGCTCCCTCGAGAAGGATGACGCTGTCGACGTCGATCTGATCACGGACGAGCGGCGCGATCAGCCGGTCGTAGTCGAAGCCGACCGGAACGATGTGCGTTTGCATATACTGTAGAGGTGACCGGACGGTATAAAAACCACCAGACTCCCGAACGCGTCCGACGAAAACCTGCTGCGGGCTTTTTCAGTCGAGTACCGATCTGCCAACTGCTGTTCGACGCAACGGTGTGTCACAAAAACAGAGGAGCGTTTCTCTCGTGTCTTTCCCGGTGTCAGCCGAGGCGGCTATCCGGGAAAGTGCGTCCGGTTCCACTCGTCAGTTCGGCCTCGAGCGACACTAGCAGCCCGTTTCCGCACAGGCCAGCGTCGTGACTCCACCTTCCTCACCGATTGCCAGTGTCGTAACCATCGGAGAGGCGTTCGATCGTTCTTCGAGGTCTTCGACGAAGTGCACACCGTCGTTATTTTCTGCTGTCATGCAAATTGCTGGTTGAAGACAACTCACTATTAAACTTTCTAAATCATGCAAGTTCACGCAATTATTGATGGCTGTTACCAGATGACATTGACACACGGCTGCGGCTCGGTAACGGGCCCAATTCCGGTCACGGATTGGATCGTGAACCTCTTCGGGTTCAAAAGGACGGTTATATATCTACATCGATACGTAAAATACGCAATCTAACTTCAATAGTGTTATTGGTATAGTAGCTAAATAATTCGGCGTATGGGTGTACTGTTAATCGGTCCAGAAGCGGACCTGCAGGTGAAAGCGGTGACACGAGAACTCGAGAAACGGGGGGTCGAAACGGCGCTGTGGGACGCATCGTCTTGGCCCGGCGACGTGCCGGCGACGGTTCGACACGTCGGAGACCAAACGAGCGTTTCGGTAGCCGACACCGAAGAGATCCCGGCGGAATATCACACGATTTACTTGCGACAGCTCGGCTTCGATGCCCGCTATCCGGAGTTCGAGTCCGAGTTAGATGAGCGCCCGCTGTCAGTGATCAATCAGATACGCGAATACCGGGGTCTCCTTCTATCTGCAGTCAAGCGTCTTCAGGACGAAGGTGTACGGGTAATAAATCCGCCCGAGGCGATGAGTATTCACGATCTGAAACCCTGGCAGCTCTCGACGCTCTCTGCGGCCGGGGTTCCGGTACCGGAGACGTGCTCGACGAACGATCCGGACGAGGTACGGACGTTCGCAAACCGCGTCGAGGACGTCATCTACAAACCCGTCACCGGTGGCGGCCACGCACACCGCCTCGAGAAGGATGATCTCGAAGACGAACGCCTCACTCGGCTCGCAAACTCCCCGGTACAGTTTCAAGAGCGGATCGACGGGGACGACGTTCGCGTGTTCGTCGTCGACGGAGAGGCAGTCGCCGCCGCCCGCATCGTCTCGGACGCGCTCGATTATCGCAGCGTCGAACACGACGTCGAACGGATTCCACTCGACTCTCTCGATCCCGAAATCGAACGAGCAGCGTGCCGTGCAGCCACGCAACTCGAACTCCCGTTTACGGGCGTCGACGTCATCGACGGCTCCGACCGCTTCGTCGTTCTCGAGGCGAACCCGTCGCCGATGTTCGCGACGTTCGATGAACTCGCGGGTACGCGTGTCGCCGACGAACTCGCTGCGTTTCTCGCCGACCCATGACGGTTTCCAGCGATGCAATCTCCGATGACGATTCGGAACGGGACGGGACCGAAATACGCCGAAATTTCGGGTATACCTGGGGCGAAACCGACGGGACGATCTGGATCCGAAACGACGACGGCGAATACAAGCGCATCGATCCGGCGTTTCAGGAGCCGTTGCGCAAACTCGCCGTCGGTGAGAGCGAGCCATCGTCAGTCGACCCGAAGGTTCTGGAGGCGGTCGACCTGCTGGCCGAAGGCGGATACCTCGAGCCGGGAGGCGAAATACGACGGGTCGAGACTCCGGGGGATATCCGTCTGTGGCCGCGACTCGTAGTGGCTGCAGGGATGACGCTCGCACTCTGCGCGCTGGTGGTCGCCAACTGGGGACCGATCTGGAGTCCACCGGGTTCGATCGGGAATACGTTCGTCATCGTGCCGTTTTTCATCGGAGCGACACTTCTCCACGAGTTCGGCCACTACGCCGCCAGCCGGCCCTATTTCGAACCGTCGATCACGATCGGGCGACTGAACGGCATCATTCCGGCAGTGATAACTCGAACCAGGGACGCCTGGCAGTGTCCGCGAAACGTTCGCATTTGGATTAGCCTCGCCGGACCGATCGTTGATATCGTCGTCACGCTCGGCCTTGCGATAGCGCTGACGCTCTCTCCCGACTCCGCCATCCTCGGCTCGCTAATCCTCGTCCAGCTGTTTCGGCTGCTGTTCGTCTTCAATCCGCTCATCGACGGCGACGGCTACTGGCTGTTCGTCGACGTATTCGGGACCCACAACCTTCGCAACCACGCGTTCAGGGATCTCAAGCGAGGGCGACCGACGCCAAAAGCGGCGTTCGGACTCGCGATAGTCGTTTTTACCGGCTGGTTCGTCGCCGCGAGCGGCTACTTTCTCGGACGCGCGCTGGGGCTTCTCTGAGCCTGGAAACCCCGTCGTGCATTCGATTGGGGTCTTCCGTCGATCATTTCGCCATCCCGAGCGCGAACGCTCCCGTTCGATCTGAGAGTGACTTCACTCGAGACCGTCGGAAACCCCGTTTCCGGCTGGCGCTCCGAGATCGAGTCCCCGAAACAGGTCGACGATTGCCTCGCGATCGCGGGCCGGATCGACGTCGAGCGCAGCGGCGAGGAGGTCGGCGCCGTCGGGACCTTCGAGCGGAAGCAGCCCGCCGGCCAGGACGTACGCGTCGTCGGCGGGCCAGATAGCCACGTGTGCTTCCGCGTCGATGCTGGCGTCTGCGCCAGCGGCTTCGACCGTATCGGACGTATTCGTCGTGTCGATCGGGTACGCGGTCTCGAGAACGCTGAGGTGACCGACCGCCCCGTCCGGTCGATCGATGTGTTCGCTCGTGCGTTCGCCTCGAACGGCGATTTCGTCGTCTTCGATGGTGTCGACGAACTGGTCGCGAGCGTTGGGGGCGGCGACCTCGAGCGCGTCGGCTGCCGAAAGGCCGATCGTCTCCAGAGATGGGCTGATGCGTACGTCGACGGTGAACAGCGACCGCACCGGAACGTCGCCAACGGATCGAAGCCGCTCGAGAGCGTCGGCGGTCGGCTGGTGTTCGAACACGGCCGTCTCGGTCGTGATCGTTGCGAGCGAAAGGGTCCGATCGTCGGTTCGGCGGCCCACGCGCTGCCAGTCGTCGGCGACCGCGGGCGGCAGGTCGATTGCCATCGACGGGTCGTACAGTGACGGGACCGTTCAGTGTGGTGGTTCGCGCTCCGTTCAGTCCGCTCCGAGCTTATCGAAGTAGATCGCGCGGCGCTCGGCGGCGGCCGGCGTCGTGACCAGGGAGACGGCGGCGGTGACGAGCAGACTGAGTCCCATTCCGACGAGACCGGCCGACCAGCCCGCGTAGGAACCGGGAACGATGGCGAGGAAGAGGCTCATCATGTAGAACGCTTGGCTCGATAGAATGCCGGCAGTGATGCCGGCTCGCGTCGTCCGTCGCCAGTAGAGCGCGAGCAGGACGGGCAGCGCGAGCTGAGCGAAGCCGCTGAAGGCGGCCTCACCGATCTCGAACAGCGTCGCGGGCTGGAACAGGCTGGCGACGAAGGCAGCTGTTGCAAAGATCACGACTCCGCCGCGGGCGAGCAGATCCTCGCGGCGATCGGAGAGGGTTCGGTCGACGAACGGGCGGTAGAGGTCCCGCGTGAAGTACGACGAACCGGAGAGGAGCATCGAATCGGACGAGGACATCATCGCCGCCATCGCGCCGGCGATGATGAGTGCTGCGAACCAGAGCGGCGTGTACTCCGCGAGGACGATGGGGAGAACGTTCGCGCCGTCCGGCACCGCGACCCCGAGACCGGCGGCCCACGCGCCGAGCATGAACGAAGGTACGAATAGCAACACGCAAAGGATCGGCCAGAGCGCGAACGAGCGCTGGAGGACCCGCCGCGACCCAGCCGCGAAAAAGCGCTGGTTGACCTGTGGAAACATCGCGACGCCGAAGCCGATCGTGATCGCCGTCGAGAGGATCCACGGGACCGAGTAGACACCGCCCCCGAGCGAGAGGAAGCCGGCAGTGTCGGGGTTCGACGCGAGCGCTTCCGTCGCAGCACCGGGCCCGCCCACGGCCGCGAGAACCCACAGCAGCGCGGCCCAGGTCGTAATCAGCATGAACGCTCCCTGGATCGTATCGGTCCAGGCGATCCCCCGCATCCCGGCGGCGACGACGTAGAGGATCATGAACGCCGTGATCAGCCCGGCACCGGCGGCGTACGAGACCGTTCCTTCGGTGAGCGCCTCGAGTGCGGTCCCTGCGCCGACTTGCTGGAGCATGACGTACGGGAATAGCCACAGCAGGCTCACACCGGCGACGAGGCCGCGGAGCCACCGCGAACCGAAGCGGTCGCCGAGCATCTCGCCGAGAGTCACGTAGCCATACTGCTGGCCGAGCAGCCACTGCTTGTAGCCGATCACGTACCAGAGGACGGCGAAGATGATACCGTCCATCAGCCCCATGACCAGAACCCACTCGGGTCCGTTCGCGTACGCGATGTTCGGCCCGGCGAAGAACGTGAACGCGGACAGTAACGTCGCGAAGGTCGTAAAGAGCAGGACGACGGTCCCGAGCGTTCGGCTCGCGAGGTAGAAGTCCTCTGCGGTCCGCTCGGTCAGCCGGTAGGCGACCAGCCCGACCGCGAGCGCAATCAGGAGGTAGCCCACGATGATGGCGAGTTGCAGCGTAACCGCGTTCACGGCGACTCACCCCCGGCATCCGACCCTCGAGCGGCGTCGGTCCTTCCGCGGGCTGCTTCGCTCGCGTTCCGACCGCCTGGTTCGATACCGATACCCCACGCGCGTCTGGTGAACACCCAGAATACGATCGACGCCAGTCCCATCCAGCCGACGTGCCACCAGAGCCACATCGGTAGCCCGGCGACGACGGTCGCGGATCCCCACAGGAACCACGGAATTGCGAAGCTGGCGAGGACGACGGCGACGCCGATCCAGAGTCCGAGTTCGGTACGGCGCATGCCTCTCGGTTCGTCCGAGTATGGGTAATTCTTTCTATTCGATCATCGATATCGAAGAGAATTGTTCATCGATCCGCCAGGGTGGTTACGTCCCGTGGTTTTCCCTAGCTGAAAACGCTCTTTCACCGAGGAAAAAGGGTTTACGTGTTTGATAGCAAATACGTATTACACTCGAAATGGCCCGTCTGTTTCCCTTTCGCTCCGAGACGGCCGCCGAGGAGGGAAAACCCCGCATCGTCGACCTCGAGGGTGAGGATGCCGACGCGGTGTTTGCCGCCCTCTCCTCGACGACGGCTCGACGAATCTACTCCCGACTCGACGACGAACCCGGGACGCCAAGCGACATCGCCGACGCGATCGACTCTTCGATCCAGAACGTTCGCTACCACCTGGAGAACTTAGAGGATGCCGGCCTCGTGGAGGTGATCGACACCTGGTACTCCTCGCGCGGGAACGAGATGAGCGTCTATACAACGACTGACGGCCCCCTGATCGTAACGAGCGACGAATCACGTGCGACGCAGCTGAAAGACGCGCTCACGCGGTTTATCGGCGGTGTCGGCGCACTTGCTGGTGGCAGTCTGCTAGTCCAGTATGGCGTTATCCGGTGGCTTACACCGACTAAGTCAGGATCGCAGGACGAGGGTTCGAACCCGACGGAACCGGCTGGGGCAGTCGACGACGGATCGAGCGGGGATTCGACCGACGGCGGCGGCGATTTCGGGATCGAAACTATCAACGAAACTAATAATACGGGAACCGATACCGCCGGGGGTAGTGCAGGTTCGTCTGATTCCGCACTCGACGCCGGAAACGAGAGCGTTCAGAACGCCAGCGACGGCGGTCTCGAGGTCGCCGATGCGGTGTTCGAAACCGTCCCGCCCGGATTACTCTTTTTCCTCGGTGGACTGACCGTCTTGCTTGCGGTGATGGTTTACTGGTACTGGTATCGGCCGTCGTACTGAGAATGGACGATGTACGTCGGTTCGTCTGGTCTGTCGCATCGTGATCCGTCTGGTCGGGAAGTGGCGGTCGACGAAGTCGATCGGACTGCTCGGTGAAGCCGCGGCCGACAGCATCTGTGTCACCGGAATCCGACCCACGAACGAAGCGGTCGCGGTTCTCGACCTGTGGTCCGTTCTCCGGCGGTCAACAGCTATTTCCCCCTCACGAACGAATTCTTATATAAATCGGTCTCTGCACGCGACTCCCGCGTCACCGCGCCCCTCGCGGGGACAGATCTCCAATGGAAGACACTTCGAAATACCTCATTCACGCGGACGTGACGGCTGACGGGGTCGTCGAACGGAGCGACGTCGTCGGCGCGATATTCGGCCAGACCGAAGGCCTGCTCGGCGACGAACTCGATCTTCGCGACCTCCGTCAGTCGGGAAAAGTCGGCCGTATCGACGTCGAAATTGCAAGTACACAGGGCCAATCCCATGGTCAGGTAACGATAGCGACCAGCCTCGACAAAGTCGAAACCGCCACTCTCGCCGCATCCCTCGAGACGATCACCCGAGTCGGCCCGTGTCGGGCCACTCTCGAGGTGAGAGAACTCGAGGACGTTCGGGCTGCGAAACGAAAGGAAGTCGTCGACCGCGCGAAGGAACTGCTCCAGACGGGGTTCGACGACACGATCATGTCCTCGGACGAGATCCTCACTGAGGTGCGCCAGCACGTTCGCGTCGAGGACATCACCGAGTACGAGGGGTTGCCCGCCGGTCCCCGCGTCACCGACAGCGACGCCATTATCGTCGTCGAAGGACGGGCCGACGTCCAGACGCTGCTCAAGTATGGCATCAAAAACGCCATCGCAGTCGAAGGAACGAGCGTCCCGGACGCAGTCTCCGAACTCACCCGCCACCGAACCGTGACGGCCTTCCTCGACGGCGACCGCGGCGGCGACCTCATTCTCGAGGAACTGTCGCAGGTTGGCGACGTCGATTACGTTGCGTTCGCCCCTGCCGATAGCTCCGTCGAAGACCTCGATCACCACGAACTGTTCGCCGCCCTCCGAAACAAGGTCCCGTACGAGACCGTCTCCGAATTGAACGAACCCCGCGAAGCGGTCGCCGCGACCGACGGCAGTACCACGCCAGCACCGCCGGTGTCCGACGCCGGAACCGCCTCTTCGGCGACCATCGAGGAGGGAGCGACTACTTCGAACCATCACGACCGCGCATCGTCCGCCCGAACGGAATCAGTGTTCGACTCGAGCGGCGAAGCCGAAACCGATTCCAAGTCGCAGGCGAGAGCCAAAACCGATCGAGCGACCGGAAACCGGGGCCAACTCGATTCAGCGACCCCCGAATCGGAACGATCCGAACCGGATCGCGGCGAGGAAAACGACGCGGAGGTCCAGGCCGAACCGGCCGATGAGCGCGACCCGGAAACCGTCTACGGCCATGCGTCGGCTATCATCCGGGCGGACACCGATCGCGTTCGGCTCATAGACGCAAACGGTGAGACGATCGACGAAGTCGATGCGAGCGAGGCCTACGATGCCCTCGAGTCGGCCGAAACGGCCCCGGCGACGGTCGTCCTCGACGACATCCTCGGCCAGCGCCTGCTCGATCTGGCCGCCGATAGTGGCGTCGACCGGATTGTCGCCCGTTCGATCGGGCAGTTCACCAAGCGGCCGACCGACGTTCGAATCCATGCGATCGACGATATCGCGCAACGGCGACCGGACGCCGACTAACTCGGTCGAAATCGGGGCGAGCGCGAGCGACGACGATTTGTCGCAGGGTATTCCATCCTATGGCTAGCTTTTCAGTTATTCGTCCCGTGCCTGGTGGTGAGGACTATTCGACCGACCTATCGGCCGTCCACAGTGGTGCGGCCAACATCCAGATGTCTTCCGCGAGGAACGCCCCGCAGCAGACGAGAACGGCGATATTCTTCCAGCTCGGTCCGGCGTAGAGGACCGCGACTACCATCACAGGTATCAGCGACAGAATCGCAATCCGTTCGCGGGTCCCGACGAGCAGCAATACGATTGCCACTCCTTCGACGAGTCCCGCGACGATGACGGTCAGGCTGGGAATCGGCATTCCAATCGCGTCGAAGAAAGACACCGACGTTCCGTAGGTGACGAACTTGCTCAGTGCCGGCTTCGCGATAAGTGCGACGAGAGCGAGGCGGAGGGCGATACGGGACCACTTCAGGATTCGCCGTTGAGTCGACTGGTCGTTCTCGAGGCGGACGCTCGACATATTTCCCAGTGAAGCTACTGAATAATAAGCGTATGCCGAGAATGAACCAATATGGAATATTCTTCAATCCAGCGTCACAGCGGTGATGTAGGCGCTCATCGCGGGCTCCGCTGCTTCGGAACCTCCGATCAGGTTTGGATCGAGGCATCGTCGGTCGAACCACGTCGTTGATACCGAGCCAGTACCGAACGACCCGCGATGACACCTCCGCCACTGGCCGCACTCGCGCTGCTCGGTAGCTGGGCACTCATGATCGTCTGGACGACGAGTTCCACCAGGCCTACTCTGGTATGGACCGATATTCGGTCGAACGATTCGCGGTCCGACGAGCAGTCGATTCCCACTGAACAGCCGGCGGATAGCGTCTCGTCGACGATGGGTTCCCGACCGCGGACGATTGACCGATGTTTTTCGTCATGGAATCGGCAGCACGGGATACCTGGTGGACTCACGCGATGACGGGGAACGTAAGCACCAGTACGGCACTGATGAGCGCACCGGACAACGTCGCGAGGAAGTTGACGCCCTGATTACCCAGCATGGTCCCTTCGAGCGTCGCCCCCAGCAGGCTATCCACGGTCATTCCGACGATGCCGGCGGCGACGATGATCGCCACACCGGTGCTCCCAACGTCGGGGAACAGCCCGTAGGCGATACCCGCGACGACCGCCGCACCAGCGATACCCGCGAGTTCGCCTTGCCACGTGACGCCCCCGTCCGTGCCGGGTTCGACCGGCTCGAGAGTAGTGATCAGTCGCGGCGTCTCGAAGACGCTGCCGATTTCGCTCGAGAGGGTATCGCTCATCGCAGTCGCAATGGAACCGGCAAAGGCAAACAGGAGGAGGACGGGATCCCAGGGGAGAAAGCCAGCGTCGCTGGCTGCATACCCCAACACCGCAACGAGGGCGACGGCGGCGTTGCCGAGGACGTTTCCGCTGCCGCGTGCACCGTTGTTGTCTTCGGCGACACCGAGGGCTTCTTTTCGCTCGTACCGGAACTTCGTCGAGAGGCCACCGATTGCGAAAAACGAGATAAGGACGGCGAACCAGCGGTAGTCACCCAGCACGATCGTCAGCAGGCCGAGTAGGATCCCGGTGAGCATACCCGCGATGGATGCCGTCTCGAGGTGGTAGGACGCGTACCCGAGGGCGATAGTGACGGCGAGCGCAACGAGTATCTCCCACTCGCCGATCGACGGTTCGAGTTCGGCGAGCAGCCAGAGGAGGAGCCCAACTGAGAGGACGACGATCGGATCGTCGGAGCGCAACAAAACGTCCCGGAGGAGCGCGGCGAGAAATGCCCCGCTCGCGGCGAGAAAGATGACGTTCGGCATTATCGACGCGACGACGTTGCTGGCAAGCGAGTGCGAAATGGTCTGCCCGACGACGGCGGCCGCCGTGCCAGCGAGACAGAACGCACCGACGCGAACGACGGATCGTTCGGTCCGTAGTCTGACCAATTGCTCGCCGAGGTTGCCGAAGCCGACGAGCAGTAGCGTTCCGACGAAAACGGCGACCGGCATCGACGCTGCAGTCGCCATAAGGCCGAGTGCGACCCCCGAGAGAACGAACGTTATGAGACCGTACAGACGTGAATCCTCGTAATCGCCCGGATAGGCAAGCAGTTCGAAAATTGGACCGTCGGTGACGACGTAGGCGGCCAGCAGGATGCCGCCAGCGAGCGCGGCCCCCACCCGTGGTCCGAAGAGCGGAACGGCGAGCGAGAACGTACAGATAAGTGCAAACACGCCGGCTCGCCGAACGGGTGCTGTCACGATACCGGTTCCTTTCTGTGGCGATTACTTCAAGGTTCGTGAACCCGCTCGAGCCGGTTTTATCGCCGTCAGCGGCCGGGATAGCGGGGAAGTTCGTCTCCGCCAATCCGGGCGGGGACGACCCGTAACCCGTATCACATCGGCCGAGAAAATCACTGTCGTGGGAGTTTACGAACGGTATCTCGGGCTCAGGATTCGTCGCCACGGGGCCGATCCGCCCGATCACGTTGCGCTCGTGATCACCGAACGCGACCTGCTGGAACGGGGGGCCTACGAAACGCTCACCAAGTTCTTCGAGTGGGCGGTCGAGTACGCGTCACAGATAACCGTCTACGTGAGCGTCCTCGACGCGGCCGCGGTGCCTGCTCTGCGTCGCGAACTCGAGACGCTCGACGCACCCCGGGAGGTCGCCGTTCGCGGACCCGAAGACAGGACACGGGCCGATGCGCCGATCCAGATCGGAATCGGTCTCGGCGGGAAACACGAGTTTACCAGCGCCGTTCGAACGCTCGCCGAGCGGGTCGACGCCGGTGATCTCGAACCCGACGAAATCGACGATCAACACGTCGAAAGCCACCTCGTGTTCCAATCGGAGCCGGATCTCGTTATCAAGACCGGCGCAGAACGGCTTTCGGATTTCATGATCTGGCAGTCGGTCTACTCGGAACTGTATTTCACGGACGTGAACTGGCGGGATTTCCGGAAACGGGATTTCCTGCGAGCGGTCCGAGAATACTGCAATCGATCGCGTCGGTTCGGCCGATAGGCGGTCGCACTACCTGTAACAGCGAGAGAGTCCTGCCCTTCCCGTGAGGGACGAGTGTTCCGACGTTCTGTCGGAACTGAGGATCGAACAGGGCGGGCGTGAATCGCGGTAACTCCTGTGTGAAACCGCCGCATTACTGCTGGTCTGGAGTCTCCAACGTGTCGAGTCCTGTTTCTAGCACCTCGATATACGCTTCATCGAGCGACTGGTCGGTTGCTTCGGCGTAGTCTTTCACCCGTCCGTGGAGTCCATACGAAATATCTATTGCTGGTCGCATTGTCTCACAAGACTTATTTGACGCGAAGACGTGATAACGATTGTGGTATGAAGCGTACCAACACGTTCACCGTGCGACCGCTCTCCGATACCGGAGAGCAACTGCTACGGGATCTGTTGGACGCTTCCGCCGCTCTCTGGAACTCCGTGGCAACGAGGACGATGGGCGACAACTCAAAGGCGTCATTCGCAACACGTCATACACCGTCGAATGGGGCGACCGCTCCCGACTTGAGATACTGGTTGGGAGTGAGTTGAAAGACCGATACGACCACACCGGGCGTCTCCGCTTGGAGATCGCTGGCGACCCGACTTGGCCCGACTACGAGAAACAGGGCCGGTTGGACCTGTGGGACGACGAGACTGATTGCACGTTCAGGGCTTCGCAACCCGTGACTGTTTCTGACGATGCACGGGCAACTCCACTGGCCGCAGAGACGGCCGCTCTGGACATTGGTGCGAACAATCTCGTCGCCTGTACCACGACGACCGGCGAGCAATACCTGTACGAGGGCCGTGAGTTGTTCCAGCGGTTCCGCGAGACGACGCGAGAAATCGCCCGGTTGCAGTCGAAACTCGAAGAAGGCCAATACAGCAGCGGGCGTATCCGGCGACTGTATCGGAAGCGAACCCGTCGCCGCGACCACGCTCAAGAAGCGTTGTGTCGTGACCTGCTGGAACGACTGTACGAGGAGGGCGTGGACACAGTGTATATCGGTGGCCTGACCGACGTGCTGGACACGCACTGGTCGGTCGAGACCAACGCCAAGACCCACAACTTCTGGTCGTTCAAGAAATTCACCGAGCGACTGGTCTGTACCGCCGAGGAATACGGTATCTCGGTCGAAGTCCGGTCGGAAGCGTGGACCAGCCAAGAGTGCCCGCAGTGTGGCGGCACAGACCGACCGACACGGCATCAGGACACGCTCACCTGTCCGTGTGGGTTTGAGGGGCACGCCGATCTCACAGCGTCAGAAACGTTCCTGAAGCGGCACACAGAACAGGCCGTCAGGCCGATGGCACGGCCCGTGTCCTCGGAAATCAAAGAGTTCCGGGATGTCGTCAGAAATCAGTCGATTTCTGACTGCAAGCGGGATCTTCGATCCCGCAATGCCGAAAACGCGCAGCGTTTTCGAGCACGATTCGAGGGGGACGACCACGACTGGTCGGGGACACCACACCCCCACGAACGTCCCAAAGAACAGCGCACAGACCCGAGTACCGTCCACCGTGACGGGAATGTTGCCTCCGGCGAGTCGTAGACCGGCTGGGACTTCCACGGAGGAAACCCTGGCGTTCACGCCGGGGAGGATGTCATGTTGGCGAACTGTTCGTGCCCGGTGAGTCGGAATCGTCTCTGAGTTCCGTAATCGGCGTATCGACTGCAACGACTGGCCGATCGAGGTACACCAATCCTGCGTCGCGATCGTACTCGAGGATGCCGTGTGACTCGAGTTTCGGTAGAATCACGTGAACGAGCGAGACGCGGACGTCGTATGTATCCCCGTCGTCCCGACTGCAAACGATATCGATCAGTTTGCTGACCGGAAGCGGCGGTCCGCACGACGAGAGGACGTGGAGAGTGAGGCGAGTCCGGGGGTTTGTGAGGAGCGCGTACGCTTCGTCGAGGGACACATCGGTGAGCCGAACGAACCGCTCGACGTCGACAGCGGGCGCGGTTTCGAGGGACGACATCGCCGGAATTGTTGCTATATTTACTGATAAAAGTTATGGTGTGTGGTAACACGACATATCTGTTACGTCGGGAGACTCACATCCGTCAGTCGGCCGCCCGGCCACTCGAGTCGTTGGCCTCGACGTCCCTGGAATCGGGTCGTTCGGCTGATGGAAGGGAATCGCGGAATCGGTCGACGATCGAGTGGGCTTCGACGAGTTCGGGTTCGCTGATAGCGCCGAGAAGTGCAAGCGCTCGTCGAGCACGAGTCCGTCGCCAGGATTCTTCCCGGTGTTCGTACGTGCGGATCCCGCGCAGGAAGTCGGCTTTCGAGAACTCAGGCCAGTACGGAGTACAGAAGAACACGGCTGCCTCGTTGCCGTTGGCGTGCCAGGGGAGAAAGTTCGACGTGCGCTCGTCGCCGCCAGTTCTGATGATCAGGTCGACGTCGCGGACGGGCCGGTCGTACAGTCGGTCTTCGATGTCCTCGACGTCGATCTCGTCCGGCTCGAGGTCGCCATCGTCGACGCTGTCGGCGACGCCGCGAACGGCTTCGAGTAACTGTGCGCGACCGCCGTAGGCCAGTGCGATGTTGAGGACGAACCGGTCGTAGTCTCGGGTTTGCTCCTCGGCGAAGGCGACGGCTTCCCGAACTCGGTCCGGGAGTTGTTCGACGTCGCCGAGGGCCCGAATACGGACTTCGTTATCGTGGACGCGTTCAGCCTCTGCGAACTTTCGAAGCTTCTCACAGAGCAAATCGAACAGTGCCTCGTTTTCTTCGTCGGGCCGCTCGAAGTTCTCAGTCGAGAACGCATACAGGGTGAGTTCCTCGACGCCGATATCGTGGCACCACTCGAGTATTTGTTCGGTCGTTTCGGCACCGGCACGGTGGCCCTCGTGGGCGGTACCACCATGCTTTCGGGCATACCGTCGGTTACCGTCCTGAATCACCGCGACGTGGGTCGGCGCGCCGGAAATTTCTCGCGAGAGCAGCCGCTCGTAGGCCGCATCGACGCGCTGACGGAGCCACCGCTTCATTATCCACCAAAAGGTCACCGATAACTATGTGTCTTGTGTGTTACGATTCGTCAATCCGAGCGGCGCCGTGGTAGGTCGGTTACGGCCAGCCGAGCGCTCGAATCGTGACGGCTATCCGTTCCGCGCGTGAACGATCCACCGATGGCAGACGCTACCGACGACGATCTCTACCAGCGGACCAGGGCGCTGCTCGAACCCGGCGACATCGAACTGAATGGGGCGATCGTTCACACCGATTTCGACGGCAGCGAGGACGTCAAGATGATGCAGGCGACGATCGACGTCGGCGACATCATCGCCGAACATTCGGGATACGATCCGAACGACTGCTTCGTTTACTCGGGCAACGACGATACGGATTTCTCCTCGAATCAGCATCAAGGTCTGACTCTCGAGGACGAAGCATTCGTCTGGGAATGCCAGCAGTTACTGCGTCAGGGTAGTTTCGACATCGTCATCTACTACGAAGCGAGCGCAGATCACGAAGCGATCCTCGCGGACGTTCGTGCCCTCGGATTCGACGTAACGGGCGTCGAAGGCTGAACGGACCGTTGCGTGATCGGACAGTCCCGGTTCGCTTATACGACCGCAGTCCCGACGGACAGGTATGTCCACGGACGTCGACCTCAGCGAACGCGAGCGGGCGGTCGTCAACGCTTTTCAGGGCGGGTTCCCAGTCGTGGAGCGGCCCTTCGAACCCGCTGCAGACGCAATGTGCGATCGCGGGGTCGACATCGACGCACACGAGTTACTCGAGACCGTTCGAACCCTCGACGAACGAGGCGTCCTCTCGCGGTTCGGCCCCCTAGTCAACGCACAGGAAATCGGCGGTGCAGCGACGCTCGTGGCAATGCACGCGCCCGAAGACCGATTCGACGAGATCGTCGAGCTCGTCAACGATCACCGCGAGGTCGCCCACAACTACGAGCGCGAACACCCGCATCTGAACGTCTGGTTCGTCGTGAGCGTTGCCGACGAAGACCGCGTCGAGGGGGTTCTCGCGGAGATCGAAGCCGAGACGGGGCAGGAAACGCACAACCTACCGAAACGAGAGGAGTTTCGCGTCGAGGCCAAGTTCTACGTCGACGGTCCGCTCGACGGTGGGAGAGACGACGAAGAGGCAGGGATCGATCTCACCCATCTCGGTCCGACGGTCGCGCCGACCGACGAGTCCGCCCTTTCGCCGGCCGAGCGGGACCTCGTCCTCGAGGTGCAGGACGGACTTCCGCTCACCGAAACGCCGTACGGCGACGTGGCCGACGCGATCGGACAGGAACCAGAGTGGGTACTCGAGACGATCACGCGGTTCGAACGCGACGGAAAAATTCGCCGGATCGGCGTCGTCCCGAATCACTACGCGCTCGGCTACACGGAAAACGGGATGACGGTCTGGAACGTTCCGGACGAACTGGTCCCGGAGGTCGGCCCCGATGTCGCTTCGCTGCCGTTCGTCACCCACTGCTACCGGCGACCCCGCCACGAGGACGTCTGGCCGTACAACTTCTTCGCGATGACCCACGGCCGCAACGAGGCGGAGAGCAAACGGCGCATCGAGCAGGTACGACGGACCATGGCCGACCACTGGAACGTAACCGACGACGACTGGGACACCCTGTTTTCGACGAACATTTTGAAGAAAACCGGAATTCGAATGGCAGAGCGAGCTGATGCCAATACCAGAGAGCGATAACTCCTGAATACTGGAACACATTCGCCACAATGATACCACTTCTGCACGATTTCACGGATGCGACGGTACTCGTCTTCGGCGGTGGTCCCGTCGGCGCCCGGAAGGCCCGGCGGTTCGCCTGCGAAGCTCGGGTCATCGTCGTCAGCCCGACGTTCGGCGACCGTGATTTCGGCGGCGCCGAACTGATCCGCGCACTCCCGGCCCCCGAGGACGCTGCCGACTGGCTGGAGCGGGCCGCGCCCGCCCTCGCCGTTGCAGCGACGGATGACGCGGCGATCAACGAGGCGGTCGCCGACGCGAGCCGCGAGCGTGGTATCCTCGTCAACCGTGCGGATCGATCGGGCGAGCGCGACGCCGGTAGCGTCGTCGTTCCCGCTACCGTGCGCGACGATCCCGTCGTCGTCTCGATTGCGACTGGCGGGACTGCGCCCGCACTGAGCAAGCATCTTCGACAGGAACTCGAGGAGACGCTCGACGGGGCCGGCGAGATGGCCCGGGTCTGTGCAGGCCTCCGTGAGGAGCTCAAAGACCGAAACGTGCCGGCCGAACGCCGCCGGTCGGTCGTCACCGACGTCGTCAATTCTCCGGACCTTTGGACAGCTTTACGTACGGGTACTTCCAACTGTCCCCAAGTGATCGAGGACGTGCTCGCCGACGAACTGTCTACTGGGGGTGAACGGCCGTGATATCGACCGGGGTCGTCACCGCAGCGCGAGTTACCCACGAGAGTGGCAGCGTCGATCAGCTCGCCGCTGCCAGTCCCGAGAGTCAGCAGGCCGCTGTAACGGAGTTGCTGACCGTTCCAGGAATCGAGGAAGCGTACGTCCTCTCGACGTGTAACCGGGTCGAAGCGTACGTCGTCGGCCCGGACCACGCCATCGGCCGGGCCGCTCTTCAGGAATTCTTTGCCGGGGCCGACGACGACGCCGTCGTCACGACACACCACGACGAAAGCCTCAGGCACCTGCTTCGAGTCGCCGCCGGCCTCGAATCAGTGATCCTCGGCGAGGATCAGATCCTCGGCCAGGTCCGAACCGCCTACGAAGACGCCCGCGACGCCGATGGCATCGGTTCGATGCTCGAAGCCGCAGTCACGAAAGCGATACACGTCGGGGAGCGCGCTCGCACCGAGACCGCGATCAACGACGGAGTCGTATCGCTGGGATCGGCGGCAACGCGACGCGCCGGAGAGGAACTCGACCTCGAAGGGGCGACTGCGCTCGTCGTCGGCGCCGGCGAGATGGGGCAACTCGCAGCACGCAATCTCGAGTCCGCTGGCGTCGGCGAACTCGTCGTTGCCAATCGAACCGTCGCCCACGCCGAATACATCGTCGACGACGTCGACGACGAGACCGACGCCAGCGTCGCACCGCTCGAGAACCTCGATACGGTTGCCGCTCGCGCGGACATCGTCGTTACCGCGACCGCGAGCGAGGAACCGATACTCGAACCGCGCCATCTCGAGGAGGCAGAGGCGGGAGCAACCGATACCGAACAGGTAATCGTCGATCTCGGTCAGCCGCGCGACGTCGCGCCGACGACGGATGCGTTACCCGCGGTTCGGGTCTTCGATCTGGACGATCTCGAGTCGGTTACTGTAGAAACCCGTGAGCAACGGGCCGACGCCGCTCGTGAGGTCGAAGCGATGATCGAACGCGAATTTACGCTTCTGGCGGAACAATACAAACGCGCTCGCGCCGACGAGGCGATCGCCGCGATGTACGAATCAGCAGAACGTATCAAAGACCGAGAAGTCGAGACGGCCCTTTCGCGACTCGACGGCGACGGGGCCTCCGAAGCACAGCGCGAGGTCGTCGAAGCGATGGCCGACTCGCTCGTGAATAAACTACTCGCCCCGCCGACCAAAAGCCTGCGTGAAGCGGCGGCTGAAGACGACTGGAGCACCATCCACACCGCTCTCCAGTTGTTCGATCCGGAGTTCGGTGCGAACGACGGGCCGATCGCACCGTCGTCGATCGCCACCGTGACGAACGGCAATCCGGGCATCAGTGCCACGGACGACGATTGATCGGTTTCCGGGCCCGTCACGTCGAAGTGAGGCGATTGAATCGCACAACAGTCACCGGCCGGTGCTGGTCGTCTCATAGCGACAGAACGTACCACCGGCGAACGCCCGTTTGTCGTCGGTGAGCGAGGAACGAAAGAACACCGCCGCCTTCTCTGGCCGATCCGGCCAGGTCAGGTATCCGTTGA
Organism: Natrinema halophilum; assembly: GCF_013402815.2. Taxonomy (NCBI): domain Archaea; kingdom Methanobacteriati; phylum Methanobacteriota; class Halobacteria; order Halobacteriales; family Natrialbaceae; genus Natrinema; species Natrinema halophilum. The sequence continues at coordinate 2,152,549 of NZ_CP058601.1, read as the reverse complement.
CTCTCAGGGCCAGTCGTCGCGGACCGGTTCCGCGTCTTCGTCTTCGTCTTCGGCGTGGGTCGCCAGAATCCAGTCGGCCGCTTCGGACGCGTCCTCGACGGCGAGATACTCCCAGCCGACCGTTTCGGCCAACTCCTCGTCTTCGTCGCTGGCCCCGATGTAGACGTAGCGTTCGGTGTCGAACTGATCTTTGACGCCCTCGAGGCTCTCTTCTTTTCCGCGTGGACCGGAGAAGAAATCCTGACGGATTCTGTTCTTCCGCGTGAAGTTCGTTACGACGTAGGTCGGCTTCTCGGAGACGACGCCGATGTACTCGGTCCAGCCTCTGGCATCCTCGAATACGCGCTCGGGCGAGGCGAGTTCCGTTAGCGCCTCGAGCTCAAATGCCAGGGTCATGTCGCTTTCGCCGTTCATGCGTTACCGAAGGTTCGCAGGCGGGAAAACGACTTCGATACGGTTGCCGATAGGGCAACGCGGTCGGCCAAACGCCGACGGTGCGGTTGCAGTTGACGCTGTCGTCGCCAGTACGGCCGGTTTTCTGCCACGCTCGAGGAAAGTCGTCGCGAGCGAAACCGATTGGATCGAAGCCGGAAGAAATGGACGACTCGTGAGTTCGGGATCGGTTACTGTTCCTGTTGGGGCGCGAGGTTGTCGAGGTCGACAGACTGCTCCATGAGCACGTCTGCCTGATCGGCGACGACACGCTGTTCGCGCATGAGTTGCTTGAACGTGCTCTGGGGTGAGAGGTCGCCGATGAGGACGCCGCCGACGATCTTGCCGTCTTTGAAGGCAACGCGGCGCCACTCGGTGTCGCTGTAGCGGCGTTCGGCGTGTTCGTCGCCCAGCGTCGGGTGGCCGAAGGAGAGAAACGGGAAATCGAAGTGCGTAATCGAGTACGAGGAGACCCACTGAAATTCCTCGGCGTCGTCGTCGGCGGCCATATTGATCGCGGCGACCCGACCCTGTTCCTTGGCCGAGCCCCAGGACCCGTTCTGAGCGTGCTCGCCGAGCAGGACGTCGTAAAATCGTGTGATGTCACCCGCGGCGTAGACATCGTCGACGCTCGTCTGCATGTATTCGTCGACGACGATGCCGTTTTTCTCCTCGATGCCCGCTCCGCGAAGATACTCGGTGTTGAACGACAACCCGATCGCGACACCCGCGAAGTCGCAGTCGTAGCGGTCGCCGTTCGGATCGACTGCGGCGGTGACGTGTCCGTCGTCGTCGGTTTCGAAATGGTCGACGCCGCTGTCGAAGACGGGTTCGACGCCAACTTCTCGCATCCCATCGTGCATAATCTCTGCCCCGTCGGCCGAGAGGGCGTAGCGCCACCATCGGTCTCCGCGCATCACGTAGTCGGCCTCGATGCCCTGTGCACCACAGACGGCCGCGAAGTCGATGCCGAGAAGCCCCGCACCGACGATGACTCCTTTGTCGGCTCGTTCGGCGTGCTCGCGGATTCCGCGGGCGTCCTGGAACGTCCAGAAGTGGTGTATTCCGTCCGCGTCGCTGTTCTCGACGGGCAGTTGCGTCGGCGTTCCACCGGTGGCGACGAGCAGTTTGTCGTACGGAATATCTCCGCTATCGTGGGTGTACACGATCTTTTCGTCGGTATCGACGCTCGTCACGTGTGTGTTCAACGAGAGGTCGATGTCGCGTTCCTCGTACCACCCCTCGTCGTGGATCGAAATCGGCGCTTCGGGGAGCTTTCCTTTCGCGTGTTCCTTGATCAGAATCCGATTATACAGCGGCTCCCCCTCATCGGTGATGACGGTAATCTTCGCGTCCGGGTCTTCCTCCCGGAGGGTCTCGGCAGCCGAACTACCCGAGATCCCGTCACCGATGATGACGTACTGAGTCATATCTCGAACGTTCGTAATGCGGGTTAAAGTGGGTTGCTATCTCGTCTATTTTGCCGGATGAGGTGTCATGACACAACAATCGTCAACTGAACGCCGAATCCGTTTACCGACGTGTATACGACCGTACGAGGCTGGACGCGTCTCTCGAGCAGGCAACGATTGCTGCTACCTCTGACGGATTCCCGTCTCGCGGCGGCGATCGAGCGCACGGAAAGCGATCGATATCGAACGGGAGTCGATCCGAACACTGCTGTCCGAACCGTTCTTTAGTGTCTGCCCCCAACGCTGATCTATGAAACTCCGACAGAACGTGAAACACTTCGCCTATCGGAAAGCCCTCGAAACGCCGGGAATCCGATCTGTCGCCAACTCGGGTCTCGTCTCACTCCATACCAAAATTTTTGCCGGCAAGGCCGATCCCGACCGCGCAGACGAACGAACGGCCCACCTCGACGGACTCTTCGACGCGACGATGGACAGTTACCTGCGGGCACTTCAGGAGGGCTATTCCGAGGCCGAAGCCCGCGAAATAACCCACATTCAGGCCAACTTCGACTTCTACAACCACGGCTGGACCGAGATGATGGAGTTCCCGGTCGACGAACTCGAGACCCACTACGATCGCTACCGGGAGTTCTTCGAGCGGTGGGACGTGACGATCGACGAGCCCCTCGGTCAGTTCGCACCGCCAGAAGGACTGCCCGATGCCCCGTCGACGCCGGACAAACTCGACGATCCCGAACATCCACACGCGGAGGGGGGCTTCGCCGACGACGTCTACGTCGAAACCGAGGACGGTGAACTCGTCGTCGGCGGAGTGGACGAACCCGACGAGGTCGACGTTTCCCAGGCCGTCGGTACTCGCGACGAAGACTGAGTCCATCATCGTCGACTGATCTATCCACCGATCTTCAAGAGGTCGACGTAAATTCGTCGCTGCACCGCTTGGTTCGCATTCCGACGAACGGACGACGTACCGACGCGTTCCGACGCTCCAACGTTACTGTCGGTCGAGCGTGACAGTAAGGACGCCGTAACAATACATCCGGATGACGTGTCCTGTCGCCAATGCACCGACGAACGTATCTCGCGGCAGCAGCGACGCTCCCGCTCGCGGGGTGTGCCGGGTCGGAAACGAGTTCCCCCTCGTCAGCGGCCGATCCGGCGAACGACGCTGGAAACGGAGACGGGGAACCCGAAAGCGCTACTCCGTCCGACCGCTCGACGGATGACCCCGAATTAGCCGGCACCGTCGACGATTTCGAGGATCTGACCACCTGGGATATCCTCGGCGGCGCCCTCTCACCGGCTTCCGATCGGGCCGTCGTCGGCACGCAGAGCGGTCGCCTCGAGATTCCGGCGGCCGAACCGAACGGCGGCCTCGCGCGGCGGTTTTCGAATCCGATAGATTGTTCGGACGTCGTTCCTGGCGTCGCCGTCGCATCGGACGCCCTCGTCGTCCCCGTGGTGCGACTCGTCGACGTCGACGGGAACCGCGTCGATTACCGGCGAGCGATCAAGGCCGATCTACCACTCGCTCGGTACAATTTCGGCGTCAAAGAGATCGCAGGCGGGTTCGATCCGACTGCGGTCGAGGAGGTCCAGCTACTCGTTTGGACTGGCGAGGGAGCGTCCGGGTCGGTCTGGTTCGACGACCTCCACTTCGTGCCTCGGCCGGAGCGGGGGAAGGTGATGTTCCAGTTCGACGACGCTCACGTGACCGACTACACCGAGGCGCTGCCGATACTCGAGGAGTACGATTACCCCGCAGTCTCGTTCGTGACGACCGGCTACGTCGACGAAGGCGACGTCGGGGGAGATACCCGGCTATCGACCGACCAGATCCACGAACTCCACGACGCGGGCTGGTGTATCGCCAATCACACGGTCAGTCACGAAGATCTGCCCGAACTCACCCCCAAAGCGCAGGCAGCCGAGATCCGCGGCGGGAAAGAGTGGCTGATCGATCGGGGGCTCGAGGCGGGCGCCGACTACTTCGCGTACCCCTTTGGCGCGTACGACGCATCGACGCTCGAGATCGTCGCGAACCACCACGACATCGCATTCGCCGGTGGCATGCCAGCCCAGGGATACCTGTCGAACACCGCCCAAGCCTCGCGGTTCGGCGAGCCAAGCGTCGAGCGAGCGCGAACGGCGATCGAGCGCACGGCATCGATGCGAGGAATTACCTCGTTGCTCTTTCATCGACTCGAAGGCGAGCGGATCGCCGACTTCGAGGCGATTGTCGAGACGATCCGCGAGTACGAGTCTGCAGGTGCAATCGACGTGATCCTTCCTGCGGACCTCGAGCGCGAATACAGGTACCAGGGGCACTAGGGAATAGGGGCGAGGGGCACCAGGAATATTGTCACGCGTCCGTACCGCGCTGGTATCCAAGCTGCTAAGTACGCGGACTGCCCGGGTTGGGGCAACGATTCGTCCATGGCCCTGAACGCGAACGATCGGGCGATTGCGGGCTTTACGATGGCGTGTCACTCCCTCGTTCACTGGTTCGAGACCTCGATCCCGATCTTTCTGGTCGTCTGGCTGACCGAGTTCGACGTCGGCGTCACACTGTTCGGCATCGTCGTCGCGCTGGGATACGCACCGTTCGGATTAGGTGCGCTTCCCGGCGGGATCCTCGCGGATCGCTACGGCACCCGTCCGCTCATCCTGGCCTGTCTCGGCGGCATGAGCCTCGCATTTCTCGTTCTCGCGGTCGCGAACTCGATCGTCGTCATCGCGGCCGGGCTGATCCTGTGGGGTGTCGCCGCCAGCATCTACCACCCCGCCGGCCTCTCGCTCATCAGCACCGGCGTCGAAGACCGGGGCACCGTGTTCGCCTGGCACGGCATCGCCGGCAACGCCGGCATCGCGCTCGGCCCGTTCGTCGCTGCCAGCTTGCTCATATTCCTCGAGTGGTCCGTCGTCGCGGCGTTGCTCGCCATTCCGGGTGTCATCGCTGTTCTCTACGGCCTTCGCGCGGAATTCGACCCGACCGCAGCCGTGGCCGACGACAGCGATGCCGGCCCCGCCGAGGCGCTGTCACCGGCAGAACTCGTCGAAAATACGCGGACGTTGTTTGCAAGCGCGTTCGCGGTGGTCTTCGTCCTCGTCGCGTTTGAGGGCCTCTACTACCGCGGAACGCTGACCTATCTCCCGCAGATCCTCCGCGATCTTCCGGCGATCGAATCGCTCGCGCTGCCGACCGGCCTCGAGGGGATCCAGCCGGGCGACTACATCTACGTCGGGCTGTTGGTCGTCGGAATGGCGGGTCAGTACACCGGCGGGAAACTGACGAATCGCGTCGATCCGGACCGCGGGCTCGCGGCCATATTCGTCGTCCTCGTCGCGCTTGCGCTTGCGTTTATCCCGATAACGGCAGCGGGGGTGGGCCTGGGTGCGATCATCGCGCTCTGTGGGGCACTCGGCTTTTTCCTCTTCGCGATCCAGCCGTTCTACCAGAACGCCGTCGCGATTTACACGCCTCCGGACGCGCGTGGACTCTCGTATGGGTACACGTATCTCGCCGAGTTCGGCCTCGGGTCGGTAAGCATCGCACTCGGCGGTTTCGTACTCGGTGCCCTCTCTCGAACGGCGTTTTTCCTGCTGATCGGCGGATTCGCGATCGGCGGTGGCGTCTTTGCCGGTGCGCTGCTGGTCGGTCGCGGTCGGTTCCTGAACGGAAGCGGACGGTCCGAAGCGAAAGCAGACGACTGATCGTCGCGAGCGAATCGGTATCGCGCTTTCGAACACGGTCGCAAAATGCAGCCGATTGAGGCGTGCTTAAAATTCGAATGTTTTTGGCGTGCCGCTGAGCGTCGCTCTCTCGTGATCTGGTGAAACCGTTGGTTTCGCTGACCTCGCGGAGCGCCGCTCCGCTTAGTGATGAAACGCCGATAGCCGTTCGAACCAATTGATCCCCGAGGCGATTTACACCCAGGGCGGTGCTTTGTACTCCGCCGTGCGATGTTTCTCGGGCCAGACGACTTCCTGAACTCCCTCGCCGTCGTCGTTTTCCTGCCACTGGAAGTAGACGTTGTCTTCCATGTTGTACTTGAGGTCGTGAGGATACTCGTGATCCCGATCGTAGAACTCGAGCGTTCCGGCGGCACCGGTAAATGAAGTGCCTTCGAAAAATTCGACCAGCTCGTCCGAGTCGAGCGTTCCGGTCTCCTCGACGGCGTGAGCGAACAGTTTGATCGCGTCGTGCGTATGATACCCCGTGTACACCGGGTTGGATTCGCCCCATTTCTCCTGATAATTCTGGACGAACGGCCTCGTTTCCGGCGTAATTTTGCTGGTCGGCGTCGCACTGGTCTGGCTGATGCCGAACCGACAGGCACCTTTGGTCAGCTTGTAGTAGGCGGGCAGTTGCATCGGGACGTGAATCCCCCCGAACGCGAACGGCCGTGGCTGGGGGGTGACCCAGTCAAGCAGCGCGGCGGTCCCGGTATGCGCCGTCGTTATGAATGCCAGGTCCGCTTCCGCTGCCTGAACCCTGTCGTAGAGGTCCGTGAAGTCGTCAGTTTCCGGGGGATAGCGTTCCGTCAACACGACCTCGACGTCGGTATCCCCGAGGCTGTTCTGGTATACTTCCCACGGTTTCTCGGTCCACTTGTAGTCCTCGGCGATGACTGCGATCGAATCCCAGCCAACCTCGGGGGCCATTGCAGTGACGAAGTCGACCTGATTCCGTCCGAGGTCGCGGTCGTTGTTCGGCCCTGCCCGGAAGTGGTACTTGTACTTCTCGTACTCCTCTCGAACCATCTGACTCGCTTCGGTCGTTGCGGCGCCGGACGTGATGTGGATCATCTCCTGCTCTGCGATGTCGTCCATGATGTTTACGAGCACTTCGCTCGTGAAGACGCCGACAGTGACGTCCGCACCTTCCTCGAGAACGAGTCGATGATACTGGCGACGCGCCTCGAGCGGGCTTTGGCCCGTATTTCCAACGACCAGTTCGACGTTTCTGCCATTGATCGTACCGAGTCCATCGACGGCGACCTTGGCTGATCGCACCATCGATCGGCCGATGAAATTCCGATCCGGATTTGGTGCGAGCAATCCGATCGTGATCGGGACGTTCTCCCCTGCCCCACCAGCTACGGATCCGATCGTTTCCACACAGCCCGCGAGTGAAAGACTCGCCGTTCCGCTTGCAGCAGCGAGGTACCGTCGACGTTTCAGACCGATCTCTCGAGCGCTGGACGCGGCCGTTTCACCGGTTCCGTTTTTCACCCCATCACGATAAGACATTCTGGTAACTCATTCTAACTTACCAATATTAACCTTTGGGCCGTGTCATTAATACGAGTTAAACTTTGAGCGGTGGTAGAATATTGGTAATTTTATTTTCATTAAATTTAGTTATTTATAAGAAACCGTAATAGAGTATTTGAAGAAAACTAAGGGTCAACTCGTGTATCTTCCAGCGCGATCCAATTATCAACTCCGATAACCGTGGCTGGCAATTTATGTAGTGACGAAATCACGCGTTTCCTATCCATGGATTTCGCTCGACGATTGGTGCCAACAGCTATCCGACGCAGGTACGCCGTTAAATTCGGGATCGCCCTACTAATTCTGGGCATCTCGGTTGCCTTGATTGGATACGTAGCGACAGCAGCAATTTCGGATCAAGTGGAAAACCGCGTCGAGACCGATCACGCGTCTTCGGCCAGCCAGGAAGCACAGAGTCTGCAGATGTGGAACGAGCAGAACGAACATACGACCGAAATGATCGCAAGGTCGGACGTCGTCGCCAGTGACGACCCGGCAGCGATCCAACAACGATACCTCGACTGGAAGGAACATCTCGATACAGATACGTTCGATATCTCTTACGTCAATCTCGATGACGGAACGGTGAGTGCGAGTACGAACGAGTCCCTCCGCGGCGCGTCGACCAGCGAACTGAACAATATCCCATCCGAAGCCTTCTCACAGGCGAGTCAAACCGCACCCTGGGTCTCGAGCGGGTATATCTCCCAGGGAGAGTTCGGTCAGGATACTACCGTCGTCACGTACGTCCAACTTTCCGCCGAAAACGAGAACCGAGCGATCGTCTACACCGCCAATATCGAAGCGTACTCCGACAGCTTCCAGAACGAGGGCGGCGTAACGACGATGGTCGTCGACGGCAACAACGAAGTCATCCTCGATAACCAGGACTACGGCGGAGAGCACGAAGCGCTCGGTCTGAATTACAGCAACGTCGGTCTTCTGAAATCCGCGCGAACTGAAGGGGCGACCACGTACCAACTCGAAAGTTCCTCGCTTTCCTTTGTGGACGACGTATACGGCTTTGGAAACGACGGCCACTCCGAGTACGTTACCAGTTCTGCACGCGTGTTCGGCACTGATTGGGTCGTCGTGACTCACGAGCCCGCGAGCCAGGCACTCGGCTACGTGAACAATATCAGGGAATGGGGTATCCTCGCGACGATTCTCGGTGTGTTTATGGTCGGCATGGTGGGTGCCGTTCTCGGCCGAAACACGGCCACCTCGATCGACCGGCTGACCGAAAAAGCCAGCCAGATGGAGCAAGGGAACCTCAACGTCGACCTCGAGACCGAACGAATCGACAACATCGGTCGTCTCTACAACGGATTCGATTCGATGCGTGACACGCTTCGCAAGCAGATCGAAGACGCGGAAGCCGCCCGTCAGGAAGCCGAACGCGAGCGCGAACGCGTCCAGGAACTGAACGACCATCTGGAAGACAAAGCTGCCGAGTACTGCGCGGTTATGGGTCGCGCCGCAGATGGCGACCTCACCGCCCGCGCGTCGGTCGAAAGCGAAAACGAGCAGATGCAACAGATCGGTGAGGACTTCAACCAGATGCTCGAAGAGATCGAGGAAACCATCGCCGAACTCAACCGGTTCGCGACCGACGTGGCGACTGCATCCGAACAGGTGACCGCGTCGAGTGAAGAGGTCAGATCGGCCTCCCAACAGGTCACGGAATCGGTCCAGGAGATTTCTGACGGCGCGGATCGGCAGAACGAGTCGCTGCAGTCGGTCAACCAGGAGATGAGCGGTCTCTCGACCACGACCGAGGAGATCGCCGCCTCCTCGAATGAGGTCGCCGACATCGCCGAACGGACCGTCGACACCGGCCGGGAAGGACAGGAAGCGGCCCAGGAGGCGATCGCCGCGATGGACGAGATCGAGACCGAAGCTGGCAGTGCTGTCGCCGAGATGCGACGGCTCGAAGAAGAGGTCCAGCAGATCGACGAACTGATCAATTCGATTTCCGAAATCGCTCGCCAGACGAACATGCTGGCATTGAACGCCAACATCGAGGCCTCACGTTCCGCAGGCGGCAGCAGCGATGACGAAGGGTTCGCCGTCGTGGCGAAGGAAGTCAAGGCCCTCTCCGAGGACGTCGCCGAGGCAGCCGACGAGGCCGAAGACCGACTCGAGGCGATCCGAGAACGGACCGAAGAGTCCGCCGCCGAGGTCGAGGGGACGAGCTCCAACATCGAAGACGCCAGCGATCAGGTTCAGGAAGCGGTCACCGCGCTCGAGGAGATCGCCGAACTCGCCCAAGAGACCAACGTGGGTGTACAGGAGATTTCCGCGGCAACCGAAGAGCAGGCGGCTTCGACCCAGGAAGTCGTCTCGATGGTCGACGGCGCGGCGACGATCTCGGAAGAGACGACCGCCGAAGCCGAAAACGTTGCTGCCGCGGCCGAAGAGCAGACGACTGCGTTGACCGAAGTAACGAAATCCGCGTCGAGCCTCTCTCAACAGGCCGCACAACTTTCCGAAGCGCTCGACCGATTCGACACCGATGTCGACCGCGACGACGTGTCCTTTACGTCGTCGTTCGACGTGGACGAGGAACTCGCCGTGGGCGAACCGGAATTTGACGGTGACGATGCCGCCGAGGAAACGGGCGACCAGGGCCAGGGGATCACGTTCGATACGGATGGCGACGCAGATCAGGCCGACTCGGACGGCACGCTCGCCTTCGACGATGACCAGACCGATGACGCGCTCGCATTCGGCTCTGGCGAGACGGTCGACGATAGCACCGGGCCAGTTAACGACGAATCCGAGGAGGGCGCGGCCGATCCGTTCGAGTCCGAGATGGCGACAGACGACGAGACCGAGTACGACGCGATGAAAACGCCTACGAGCGAGGGCCAGAACGGCGACCGAGATGATCTCGAGGGCGGCCTCAGTGCAGACGAGATCCTCGATCTCGAGGACAGCGACGATGGTGCTGCTGCAGGCGTCGGCGACGCTGATGGGACCGATGGACGTGCTGGCGACGATCCCGACGCGGAGGTCGATCCCGTAAACGACGGTGTCGACGCCGGGTCGACTGGAGACGCAACCCGCGAATTCGACCCTGGGTCCGAGCAGACGGAGGACTCCGATGGCGCACCCGATTCGGACGAGACAGATTCGCCGTCGTTCGAACTGGTCGACGACGATGGAAACGAGGACAGCGTTGCTGCTCCAGAGTTCACCGACGAACGGGAGCCGGATTCTTTCGACGACGTCGACGAGGACCGCGACGACTCGGCGGACGACGAATCCCCGGCTGAAATCGACCTCGACCGAGACGACGCTGCCGCCGTTTCTGACGCTGACGACGCCAACGACGCCAACGACGCCGACGATGAGGTTGATGGCGAGGACGTGTTCACGTTTGGAGCGACCAGCGACGACGAATAACTGAGAGGGCGGTTTCGACGAAGCGGATCGACGACGGCCGACCTCGACTGTTGCCTCGACGACGAGTGCTGGTTGCGACGAAGCATCGTCTTCGTTCGCTACCTTTTTGCCTGCTGTCTCGGAAGGAATCGCCATGCTCACCGTGCGGGCACCTGCGACGAGTGCGAACCTCGGGAGTGGCTTCGATGTCTTCGGCGTCGCCCTCGGAACGCCCGCCGACGTAGTCCGTGTCGAGCGCGCCCCGAAAACGACTATTACCGTGACCGGTGCCGGAAGCAAATACATCCCGGAAAACCCGGCCAAAAACACCGTCGGTGCGGTTGCGAAAGCTCTCGACGCTCCCGCCCGCATCCGAATCGACAAGGGCGTCCGTCCGTCCTCTGGACTGGGTTCCTCGGCCGCAAGCGCGGCTGCGGCCGCCGTCGCACTGAACGCATTATACGATCGCGGCCGCTCTCGGGAGGAACTCGTCCCGATCGCTGCCAAGGGTGAGGCGCTCGTCTCGGGAGAAGCGCATGCGGATAACGTCGCCCCCTCGCTTCTGGGTGGCTTTACCGTCGTCACCGATGACGGCGTTACGCAGGTCGACGCGTCCGTGCCCGTCGTCGCCTGTCTTCCCGAAATGTCCGTGTCGACGCGCGACGCCCGGGGCGTGATCCCCAAATCGGCTCCGCTCGAGGACGTCGTGGACACGGTCGGCAACGCCGCCACGCTGACCGTCGGTATGACCCGGAACGATCCCGAACTCGTCGGAAAGGGAATGTGCGACGACATCGTCACGCCCGAACGCACGAGCCTCATCGACGGGTACGAGAGGGTACGCGAGGCCGCACTCGAGGCGGGCGCGACCGGCGTGACCGTAAGCGGTGCGGGCCCGGGGATTCTGGCGGTCTGTCACCGCCAGGATCAGCGGGAGATCGCCTCGGCGATGGTCGACGCATTCGACGCTGGCGGCGTCGAAAGCCGCGCGTACCAGACCGCCGTCGGCGAGGGCGCGCGGCTGTATCGGTGAATCGATGAGCGAACGAACTGATGGCATCCTCGCGGTGATCGTACTGATGGCGTTCACTGGAGGGCTGGCCGTCACGAGTGCGCCACTGTCGGTTCCGTCCGTTGCGATCGGTGGTCTCGGGACGCTCGCTTTCGAAGCCGTCGCGTTCAGTAACAGCGACGTCGTCAGTCACTACTGGGAAAGGCGGGTCGTGCAGGCAGGGACGCTTGCCGGCGCGTTCGCGATCGTCGGCGTCGGTATCGTCGTCGCCCCCTCGAGTATTCTCTCGGCGGGAATCGGTTCACTGACGACGTACCTGCTGTTCCTCTCGTTTGTTCTCGTATCCCGGTCGTGACGGCCGACGGAGTCGGAGTACGATCGGGCGGCGCTGCCGACCGAAGGCCAACCCGAACTGCGGTAAACGACCGCTACTGCTCGGTAGGCCGGCCGTTACGGGATTGAAGACGATTGATAACTTTCCGTGACAGTCAGGAATCGGTTTCGGTATGCGGGAGGTTCTCGACACAGGATGGGCGGGGGAATCGAGGGATACCACAGCGGATGGAAATGGTTTCGACATCACGCTGACGGACCGACGCCGGGGCCAGACGCACGTTCTCGGGATCGTTCTGCTCATCGGAATCGTCGTCACTGGAAGCGCTGCGGTCGTTCTCTTCGGTGTCACCGGTCTCGACGCGTACGAATCGGCCGCCGAGATCGAACGCGCCGAACGCTCGCTGCTCGAATTCACCCACGCAACCCACACCGCTATGGGGATCAGCGGAGAATCGGTTCCCATCACTCTCGGTTCGGTCGACCACGGGTCGGTCGAGACGGACGAAGACGTCGGTCGCCTGCGCATTACCTTTGAATCCGCGTCGGGGACCGAGGTTCTGTACGACGAACCGCTCGGGGCGCACCGATACGTCAACGCAGATACCGAAATCGCGTATCAGGGCGGTGGACTGTGGCGATCCGACGGAAACGGGTCGGTCCCGGTCTCGTCGCCACCCCTCGAGTACCGGGACGGGACACTGACGTTTTCCGCCGTCCGGGTGACCGCCAGAGGAAATCGGCGAGGCGACGTCGACGGCGTCGTTCGCCAGTCCCGACCACCGACCAGCGTCGACCTCCGTGAACGCGACCGTGCCGTCGGACGGCAGGGTGGCGTCGTCCGAATCGACGTCGAGAGCGCGTACTGTGACGGATGGGAACGAGAGATCGGTGAGGCGGTTCCCGGACGCGTTACCGAAGGATGTTCGGAAGGCCGACCGGATCGCGTCCGATTCGGACTGACCGTCCCACCCGCGATCGGCACCGTCGATAGCGCCATCGCCGCCCGGGTGGTCGACGTCCACCGGAACGCGCCGCCGATCGAGGGGGTCGTGAGAGCCGAAACGGTCGACGAAGATCGGGTCGACGGTCGCGTCTTCGAGAGTGGCTATGACTATCCCTCGGCCGACGCGTACGTCGAGGCACTTGTCGAGAACTGCCAGGCCACCGAGTTCGACGATCTCGAGGGGGAAATCTCCGAACCCGGCCGCTACTGCGTCGACACGATCGACGACGACCTCACGTTCGATACGTCCGAGGGAGACATCGAAGTCGTCGTGCGCGACGCCATCGGGGACCCGAACTACGAAGAGGAGATCCGCGTCGAGGGCGAGAATGACCTGACGATCGCCGTTGACGGTCCCATCTCGGCGCGTGCGGATGCCGTGATCGGAAACGAGTCGGACCCTGGTCAGACACAGCTGCTCGTTTCGGCCGACGGAACCGTTACGACCGCGTCCGGCGGACCGACGGTCGCGGCGCTAGTCTACGCGCCGGACTCGAACGTTTCCGTTCAGGGGAACCCCACGATCGAGGGGAGCATCGTCGCCGATCACGTCGACGTTGGCAACATCAGGCCCGGCGTGATCGCGTACGACGGTCGAATCGCCGCTACCGACGTCGTGTCCGAATCGGGGTCGCCTCTCCGTTACTTCGACGTGAGCGCATACGAACTGTCGATCGACGATTGACCCCGACCCGACGTCTCATCGGACGCGGCCCCGTGTTACGGCCGCTCCGCGACGCTCCGCCAGCGTCGACTGTAGATCCGCGGGAGGGCATCGACCTTCGCATGTCGAACGTTCGCCGGCACCGTCGAGACTCTCGTAGAGACGCCGGCCGGGAGCGGGCCGTATGGTACCGACGAGACCGCAGTAGGGTTCTTCGAAACCGGCCGCCGACCGGCGTATCCAGAGCCGCGCCGCGTCGACTCGTACAGCTCCTCGAATTTCGAATGGCCGTCGATGACTCCTTTGCGAGCCGCTTTTGCGCCCTTTTTGGCCTCCTGCTGCAGCGCAGCATTCGTCGCGTCCGGTTTCACTTCGTCGACGAAGTTCCTGAGATCGGCTGCTGCCTCGGAGTCACCGGACGATCCGAACGCGTCGGGGCCGGCGACGTCCTCAAGTTCGCTCTTGAGCTGTCGCAACTCCCGTACGAAATCGGTGATGTCGACGGTATTCCAGACCTCTCGCAGTGTGATGACGTTCTCGATCGTGCTGAGGTCCAGCGCCAGATCCGGATCGTTCTCACGGATCGCGTCCGGGAGGCCGCCAAACTCGACGAGGTCCGGCAACGCCGATGCGTCGATGGCGCCCGGCAACTGCTCGAAATCGATCGTTTCGAGGAGGTCATCCACTTCCTCGACGACGTCTATGAGTTCTGCGACCGTCGCCGCCCGCGTCTCGTCCGACTCGCTGGTCGTGGTTTCCCGGAACAGCCGCTCGATTTCCGCCGTCAGTCGGTGAGCGAGTTGCTCGACGCTGGTCGGGGACAGTGCCTGACTCATACAATCGAGACGCGGTATACGCATAAAACGAGCGCGCTTGCCGATCAGACGCTGTTTCGGAGTATCGGAAAACGGAAACCAGATCCTGCTGTCGTCGGTTAGACGCCCCGGCCCTGCATCTTCTCTTCCTCGGAGAGGTCGACGTTGGCGTCGCCTTTCATCCCCTTGCCGAGGTTCTTCGAAATTTCCGCGAGCGTTTCGGGGTCGTCCCAGTTGTTGGTCGCTTCGACGATCGCTTCGGCCATCACGGGCGGGTTTTCGGCGCCGAAGATGCCGCTGCCGACGAAGATGCCGTCGCACTCGTGGTGCATCATGAGCGCGGCGTCGGCGGGCGTCGCGATGCCGCCGGCGGCGAAGTTGACGACGGGGAGCCGGCCCATTTCGGCGGTCTCGTGGACCAGTTCCGCGGGCGCTTCGATCTCGCGGGCGTAAGCTTCGCGCTCCTCGTGGCTCATCCCCTCGAGTTTGCGGATGGCGCCTTTGATGGTGCGCTGGTGGTGGACGGCCTGGTTGACGTCGCCGGTGCCGGCCTCGCCTTTGGTGCGGATCATCGCCGCGCCTTCGTCGATCCGTCGCAGCGCCTCGCCGAGGTCGCGCGCGCCACAGACGAACGGGGCGGTGAAGTCGCGCTTATCGATGTGGTAGGCGTCGTCGGCGGGCGTCAGCACCTCGCTCTCGTCGATCATGTCGACGCCGACGGCCTCGAGAATCTGGGCCTCTTTGGTGTGGCCGATGCGGGATTTGCCCATAACGGGGATCGAAACCGAGTCGACGATCTCCGCGACGTCGGCGGGGTCTGCCATCCGGGCGACGCCGCCGCGCTTGCGGATGTCTGCGGGGACGGCCTCGAGAGCCATGACAGCGACGGCGCCGGCGTCCTCGGCGATACGAGCCTGTTCGGTGTCGACGACGTCCATGATGACGCCGCCTTTCTGCATGCGCGCGAAGCCGCGCTTGACGAGTTCGGTCCCGCGACGCAGTTCCTCGAGATCGGTGTTGTCGGCCATAGTGCGCGGTTAGGAGCCACAGCACTTACACGTGTTCTTTGAAGCTGACCCCGGCCGCGGTGGCCGATACCGGACGGGAACGGATCGCTCGCTGTGGATTGGGAGCAACAACACGTGTCCGAGACCGTCAATCGTCGAAACCCCTGTCCGTCGGTGGTCCGGACGCGTCAGTCGGTTATATCCCGAATGCAGTCGGGATTCCCGCGTCTTCAGGCGCGGGAGGATGTCAACCGCTCCCCCTCGAGCAGGCGGGCCCGGACCTGCGAGCCGTACACTCGACCGAGTGGGCGTTGCCACAGTCCGAGTTCCCGTCGAACGCTCGGCGCGATGTCGATGCGCGTGCCGATTGACGGGCCGAGCCCGATCGATACGTCGCCACGAACGGTAGCCCTCGCTCGAAGCAGGTCGCCATCTTTCGTCGTGTAACTGTGCATCGTCCAGTCGCGCGCTCGAGTCGTTATTCGAGGGCGGGAAACCTCGAGCCGAACGGTCTCGGTACCGCCGTACCGCCCACCACCGACGACGGTGCGGAGACCGTCGGGCCCGTCAGTCACCGTCATGTCGACCCGTTCTTTGGGGTATCCCCAGATTTCACGACCGAGCGAGACCGACTCTTCGGTCGTAACGGGGAGCCAGTGGACGAACCCGCCGACCGTTCCGTCCGCGAGCTGTGCCAGTGGGACGGTCGTTCGGCTCCCGTAAACGGCCGGGACGATGACGGCGAACTCGTCGTAGGCCTCGAAGCCCGATCGATCCCGGTTCCCACCGCCGACCCGATGGTATTGGATGCCGACGAGCGCGACGCAGCCCACACCGGGTGCGATAGCGACCGAAGACAGACCGTCCGGCAGGGCCGTCTCGAGTCGGCTACGGCGAGCCGGAACGGCAACGCCGCCCATCGTGAACGACAACTCGAGCGGCAGTTCGACGACGTGACCCGTCGAGAGCTGGGTTCGCGTTCGTTCGTCGACCGGGGTCGTGGTCGGCGTGGACATGGCTGGCGCTACGACCACCATGTTCGTAGTGGTACGGGTTCGCTGACGACTGGAGACGCAACCGCTACTGTTTTGCGGATTCCGTCCGTCGCGCCGGACGATGACCGCGTCGACTCGGATGGCAGACCGCGAAGGGGCCGATCGTCCATCGCTTCCGGCGTATCTCGCGCCCGTGCCGCGCAGGCTCGAGGACCTGGGACTGCGATTCGCATGGCTCGTGGTCGCGATCAACCTGGCGGGAACGGCGTTCGGATTCTGGTACTACGGCGCCCAACTGGCCCAGACGACCGTCGTGATGTGGCCCTGGGTTCCGGACAGTCCGCTCGCGACGCTGTTCGTCGCGCTGGCGATCGCGGCATGGAAAGTGGGACGTGAACAGCCGTGGCTGACCGCGCTCGCCTTCTTCGGGAACGTCGTCCTGGGGCTGTGGACTCCCTACACGTTGCTCGTGTTCGCCGATTCCTACAGCTATCTCCCCGTGTGGATGTACAACTTCCTGTTCTGGAGCCACCTCGCGATGGTCGTTCAGGCCCTGGTCCTCTATCGGATCAGCGACTTTCCGGTGTGGGCCGTCGCCGTGGCTTCCGTCTGGTACGGGAGTAACCTGGTCGTCGACTATTTCGTTCCCTTCGTGGGCGACCCACACCACACGATGATCCCCGTCTCGCGGGAGACCCCGATGTTCCTCGGAGCCGACGCGCTCGGCGTGATCGCCGTCGGCGAAGTGACGTTCGTCCTTCTCGCGCTATTTCTCGCGCTTGCGATCCGTGTCAAAAAGTGCGAAGCGGCCCGGAGCGTACCGTAGCCGACGACGCGAACGGATCTGTTCGCAGTCTCGCCTTCGGTTCCCGCATCGGCGTCGGCGGTGTCTCCGGCTACAGGTCGGTAACGAACGCGAGTTCGAGATATGGGTCGAGCGTACTCGCTGCGGCCCGGCGCTCGACTGTCCCAGCGTTCGTATCGTATCGTAACACGTTCGAATCGACGAGCTTTCGGAGGTGGTTGTGGTGAAACTCGACGCCAATTTGATCGATGCGTTCGCGGGTTGGCTGTCCCTCACGGTGGGCGATCCGGTCGACGAGTTCCTCGACACTCACGGCTCCTACTTTTCGCGACAGGTAATACAGCGCGTACCGACGCTGCTCTTCCAGTAAGAGTTCGAACACCGTGTCCGGGGGGAGCGTGGCTTCGGTTCCAGTAGCGTCACCGTCTGTGATGTCTGTCTTCATCGGCGCTCTGTACTCGGCTTACGCGGCAGCGGGCGGCATATCAGCTCGAATCGACTTCGGCAGAGCACAGCCACTGATTGGTCGATGTGGTCATAGTCTTTCTGAAAGCCTCGATATATCCAACATATATCGGCCTGAGTATCCGAATGGGCAGAAGTAGTGCGGTACTCGCTAGAGCCGTGGTCAGACGGCCATCGAAATCGCCCCTGACCAGTCTGCGATCGAGCACGATATCTCCGGCCGAGACCCGAACGAGAGACAACTGCAGAAAGGACGGAACGTCTATATCCCACCGCTTGGGAAACCGCGGCGTTCACGCCGCGGAGGATGTCATTCGACGATAACGACCGCCGATTCGGTCTCGATCATCTCACCCTCGCCCGAGTAGGCTCGCTCGAGTTCGACCTCGAACAGATCGTCCGCGAGTTCCTCGCCGGCCACCCGGAGCACGCCGTCCTCATCGTCGATCTCGTACTCGCCGCGTTCGATTCCAGCGTCGATCTCGCCGACTTTCGAGCCGAACGTCGGCCCGAGCGTCGAGTAGTCGAGGTCGATCGACGCGACCTCGGTCGTGATCTCTGGGGGCTCTTCGAGCACGGTGAGATCCGCGACGTGCATCACGTGCTGGATCGCGTCTTCGAAGCCCTCGATCGGCCCGAAGATTGCCACCGACTCGAGGTCAGCGTTCAGCGGTAGTTGGTTCTCGCTCTTGTAGCGCCGCAGCGCGGAGATGACCTCCATCGCTGTCTCGCCGGCCTCGAGATCGGCCTCGTGGCCTTCGGGCTCGGGCCAGTCGCGGGTGTGGATGCTGTCGAGCGCTCCGTCGGCGGTCGCGTAGGTCGCCTGCCAGATCTCCTCCGTCGCGTGGGGGAGAAACGGTGCCCACAGCTCGAGGAACGTGCGGTGGGCCGTCCGCAGCGCGTACTGCGTCGACGGCTCGTCCTCGCGGGTCTTTGCGATCTCGAGGTAGTCGTCGCAGAACGTGTTCCAGAAGAACGTCCGCAGGCGGTCGCGGGCCTTCGCGAATTCGTAGGCCTCGAGATGGTCCGTCAGGTCTGCGACGGCGGCGTCGAGTTCCGCGAGCAACCAGCGGTCGATCGCCTCCAGGTCGTCTGGTTCGTCGGGATCGGCGGGCGCGAGCGTGTCGACGAGTTTCGACGCGTTCCACAGTTTGCGCAGGAGCTTCTCGCCGGCGGTGAGATCCTTCTCCTGGTACGGGAAGTCGTCGCCGACGGCGGCGCTGGCAGCCCAGAACCGTACGGCGTCGACGGGATACTCCGCGAGCACCTCGTCGGGTTCGACGACGTTGCCCCGCGATTTGGACATCTTTTCCCGGTTCTCGTCCAGAACGTGGCCGTTGATCATCGTCGCGTCGAAGGGCACCTCGCCGGTGTGCTCGTAGCACTTGACGATGGTGTGGAAGAGCCAGAACGAGATGATGTCGTGGCCCTGCGGGCGCAGATCGAACGGGTAGAGTTCGGGATTGTCCATCGTGAACTCCTCGCTCTCTTCGTCCCAGTCCCAGCCCGCGTTGATCAGGGGCGTCAACGATGAGGTCGCCCACGTGTCGAAGACGTCCTCTTCGGCTTCGAATCCGTCGTGACCACACTCGGGACAGCTCTCGACGGGCGGGTCGTCCGAAAGCGGGTCGACAGGTAGCTCCTCCCGGTGGGCCATGATCGGATGGTCGCAGTCCTCACAGTACCAGACCGGAAACGGAATACCCGAGTCGCGCTGGCGCGAGATCAGCCAGTCCCACTCGAGCCCCTCGATCCAGTGGCGGTACCGGGTAAACATCTTCTCGGGGTACCAGTCCATCTCCCGGCCGGCCTCGAGGTACTCCTCCTTGTGGTCCAGGATCTCGACGTACCACTGCTTGGAGACGCGGTATTCGACGGGGGTGTCACACCGTTCGTGGACCTGGACGGCGTGGGAAATTTCCCAGCGGTCGCGGAGGTAGCCCGCCTCGTCCAGATCCTCGACGATGGCCTCGCGGGCTTCCTCGGTTGACAGTCCCTCGTAGTCGCCGGCGAGGTCGGTCATCGTCGCGGACTCGTCGATAGCGACGCGCAGCGGCAGGTCGTGGGCCTGGTACCACTCGATGTCCTTTTGATCGCCGAAGGTACAGCACATGACGATCCCGCTGCCTTTCTCCATGTCGACGCGCTCGTCTTCGATGATCGGCACCTCGTGGCCGAAGATCGGAATCCGAGCCGTTTCGCCGACGAGATCCTGGTTGTCGTCGTCGTCCGGGTGGACGAAGACGGAGACGCAGGCCGGAATGAGTTCTGGTCGCGTCGTGGAGATGAGAAACTCGTCTCGAGGGGCGTCTTCTCCGACGAGCTCGAACGCGATGTCGTTGAAGTGAGAACCGCGCTCTTCGTCTTCCATTTCGACCTGTGAGATCGCCGTTTCGCACTCGGGACACCAGATCGCGGGCGCTTTCTTGCGGTACTCTCGGCCCTTCTCGTAGAGGTCGAGGAAAGAGAGCTGCGAGATGCGCTGCACGCGCGGTTCGATCGTCTTGTACGTGTTGTCCCAGTCGATCGAACACCCCAGCCCCTGCATCTTGCGGGTGAAGTCGTCCTCGTATTCCGAACAGACCTCGCGGCAGAGTTCCTGGAACTCGCGGCGTTCGTACTCCTGATGGCGGATGTCCAGTTCCTTTTCGGTCAGTCGCTCGCTCGCGATTCCGTTGTCGTCGTAGCCGAAGGGAAAGAGCACGTCGCCGTCGTGCATGCGCTGGAACCGCGCCGCAAAGTCCTGCAGCGTGTGTCCGTATAGATGGCCCATGTGAAGGCTCCCCGAGACCGTCGGCGGCGGCGTGTCGATCGCGTAGACCGTGTTCGGGTCCCGCTCTTCGTCGCCCTCGTACGCGTAGACGCCTTCGTCGATCCAGCGTTGTTGCCAGTTCGACTCGACCGTTTCGGGGTCGTATCCGCCCTCGAGACTCGGCTCGCGCCGTTCGGCGTCCGCATTCTGTTCGGGGGAGTCCATGCTCATGCTCTCACCGCCCGTCGCGGGCGTCGTCGGTGCGTCGTCGAACTGTTGGGTTGATTATCGTCCATAGAGCGGTCGTTGTACTGTGAATGCTGGTCGGCGACAATACATCCGTCGAAACGGGGTGGGGACTCCGGGGCGACAGGCCCGATCTGGGCGGACGTAAGTCAACGGTCGAGTCGACCGAATCGGTGGTCGAACCCCCGTGAATCGTTACGTCCGCCCGGATACGAAAACGGTGCCACGCCGGCCGTCGTGGCGAACGAACGCGGCCGCGACGGTATCTGACATATCCGTCACTTGGCCCGGCAAGCGTGATAGCCCTTTCGTCGTGGCGCCGACGAGCGCTGGAAACGTCGCCTCGAGACGGTGGGGGCGAGACGCAATCCCTCGCGGACGGCCAGTGGTCTTCGTCTCGAGCGTTCGCAAGGTCTTCGTTTCGAGCGTTCGCAACCTTCTTTCTCTGTCCGATAGCGTGACCGTCCGCCGATGAACGACGAGGCGGCGATCGGTATCAGTCGCAGGGAACGCCCTTTATATGAGGCCTTCTAATCACACTCCTATGAGTGATGACCCGCAACGAGGCGATGCCGCGGACGTATTCGCCAGCCGGGCACAGGAGACATACGGCGAGTCGATTCGTCACCTCGTCGTTTTCGGGGACGCGACACGGGGTGACGATCGAAGCGTCCATACCGCTGTCGAGGTGCTATTGGTTCTCGATGACGACGTGGAGTGCGAGCGGGAACTCAAGCGCCTCGCCGAAACGGTCGGCCTCGAACACGGGGTCGTGTTTTCGGTCAACGTCTTGCCGGCTCATCGATTCGAAGCGAACGAGGAGCACCCGTTCATCCGAACGGCGTTCGAAGAAGGGCGAGCGTATGTGTAGTGGCGACAGCTTCGAATCGGCGGTTCGTCGATCGAGCGGAGCCGTCGGAGGGACGACGTAGCGATGCGGGTCACCCTGCTCGGAACCGGCGACACGACCGGGACGCCGACCGTCGGCTGCGACTGTGACACCTGTCGCGCCGCTCGAGAGCGCGATATCGAGCGCACGCGATTTTCGGTTCACGTCGAAAACGAACGCACCGGCGAATCGCTTCTGGTCGACTTCAGCCCCGACTTCCGGTATCAGTTTCTCCGGGACGGCGTGTCGCTGCCCGACGCCGCCGTCGTCACGCACATTCACTTCGATCATCTCGACGGTCTCGGGAACGTCTTTCGAATCTTCGACGACATCGAGGTGTATGCAGCCGACGAGACGGACCCCGAAACCGGAAAGAGCGTCGCCGAGACGGTTCGGGACGACTACCACTACCTCGATCCCGTTACCGTCCGACCGACGACGCCGCTCGAACCCATTCGGTGTTGCGGGTTCGACGTGACGCTGGTTCCGGTCGACCACCCACCGCTGGTCTGTTACGGCCTCGCGATCGAAGATCCCGAGACAGGTGCGAAGCTCTCGCTGTCGGGTGATACGAGCTACGACGTGCCACGAGTCTCTCGTGACGTCCTTGCCGACGCCGACTTGCTGCTGGCCGATGGAATCGTTCCCGCCAACCTCTGTGAACACCATCCCCTCGGTGGTCGTCACGAAGACGCAGACGGCGTCCCTCAAACGTTCGGAACGAAGCACATGACCCGAGAGGGAGCGCTCGCGCTAGCTGACGATTTGAACGCCGCTCAGACGCGGCTCGTCCACGTCGCCCACTACTATCCGGCCGACGAGGCGTTCGAAGAGCCGCTGGCGATCGACGGCGAGGAGTACGTTCTCTAGCCGGTGGTACCGCCCGCGTTCGCGTCGTCCGTTCGTCGAACCTGCTGTTACTCAACTCCCACGTCTGCAAGCCAGCTAGTAATCACGGCGAAGCCCGTTCTGATCGGATATGCAAGCAGCGGCGCCCCCGTTAACAGCGGTGTTTCCGGGCTGGACGACATCTTGAACGGCGGGCTCGTCTCCGGGCGGTTGTATCTAGTCTACGGCCAGCCAGGACGGGGAAAACGCTCCACGGGATGCACTTTGCGGGGATCGAACGGTCCCCGTCACCGATCAGCCGAATTGGTCCAGTCCCGACTGTCGTCGCCGTTTCCCGTCCGGATCAGCGCGCCACAGCGTTCGTCGATCGCGTTCGGCCTTGAGATCGGCCTCGTCGACGTCGATCACCGCAGGCTCGTAGCCCGGACACGACGGACCACACTCCGTTGCAGCGTCGACGACTCGGTCCTTCCAGTCGCAGCGGGGAAGCGTCGCGCCGCTCGAGTCGTCCGCACGACAGGCGCCACAGCCGGGGAAATCGAAGGTTCGCCAGCCTTTGCCGTAGGCTCGTTCGGCGAGTCGTCGGCGGGCAAGCGTTTTCGCCTCGGCATCGACGACGGCAATCTCGCTTCGGCCGGGTTGGAACGCGAGCGGCTCGATTCCAGCCTCGTCGACGGGGAGAGACATCGGTTCGCGAACTACCTCGATCTCGAGGTCGGCGCCCGCGTCGCTCTCGTTGCGGTGGACGCGCCAAACGCCGATCTCCTCCGGGAGTCGATTCAGATGCGCGCCCGTCACATGGCTTTCGGTCGCGAGTATCGCTTCGTCGACCAGCGCGAGGCTGGCGTCCGTCCGTAGCTGGGACGCGAGGTCGCCCGGCCGGCCGAGATCGGGTTTGTTCTCGATGCCGACGATTCGATCGAACCAGTCCGGGTAGCGCGCGACCTGCCGGACGTAGTCTCGACCCGCGTCTGCGCTCGCTTCGTGGTCGCGTTCGAAGAAGCCGATCTCGAGGGCCCGATCGACGGCCTGTCTCGCGCGGTCGGGGTGGCAGTCGAAGGCATCTTTCCAGTAGCGCGCCCGTCCGGTGCCGACGGCGGATTCGATGGCGGCGTCGGGAATCGATGCGCCCGTGATCGCGACACGGTCGTCGAACTGTGGTCCCGGTTCGACGCAGAGAACGTCCAGAATCCGCCCGCCTGGATCGGCGACGCCTGCGCCCAGTTGACGGGCGACGATATCGGCGCGGCGCGCCTCGAGGTGGGCACACAGCTCGAGTTCGAACGCGAATTCGGACACGGTACCGGTGAGGAGCGAGAGCGAAATAAGTCATCGGACTCGTCGAGCAGGTCGGCAGTGACTCCGTGCCGAATCGCGAGAGGCGAGGATAGCTCGCAACCTTTATCAAGCGCACAGCGGAACCACTACCTAAGATTACTCATCGTCTTATGGTAGGAAATCGACAACCGGAGGTGAACATCGGGCTCGTCGGTCACGTCGACCACGGCAAGACGACGCTGGTGCAAGCCCTCAGCGGCTCGTGGACTGATCAGCACTCGGAAGAGATGAAACGCGGCATCTCCATCAGGCTCGGCTATGCCGACGCGACGTTCCGCTACTGCGAAGACGCAGACGAACCCGAATGTTACACCGTCGAGGAGGAGTGTCCGGACGGCTCGGAAAGCGAGCCGCTGCGGACCGTTTCGTTCGTCGACGCCCCTGGGCACGAAACCCTGATGGCGACGATGCTCTCCGGCGCGTCGTTGATGGACGGCGCCGTTCTCGTCGTTAGTGCCAACGAACCCGTTCCCCAACCCCAGACTGAGGAACACCTGATGGCGCTCGACATCATCGGAATCGACAACATCGTCATCGCCCAGAACAAGGTCGACCTCGTCGACTCCGACACCGCTCGAAACAACTACGACCAGATACAGGAGTTCGTCGCAGGGACGGTTGCAGAAGACGCACCCATCGTCCCCATCTCGGCCGGCCAGGAGGTCAACCTCGATCTGCTTATCCAGGCTATCGAGGAGGAAATACCGACACCGGATCGGGATCCCGACGACGACCCTCGCATGCACGTGGCTCGAAGTTTCGACATCAACAAACCCGGGACGACCGCCGACGACCTCGCCGGTGGCGTCCTCGGCGGTAGCCTGGTGCAGGGCGAACTCGAGGTCGGCGACGAGATAGAGATCCGTCCCGGACGAGAAGTCGAGGAAGGTGGGCGGACCGAGTACGTCCCGATAGAGACGACCATCCGGTCGCTCCAGGCCGGTGGCGAGACGGCCGACACCGTCACACCGGGCGGTCTGCTCGGCGTCGGCACCGGACTCGATCCCTCGCTGACGAAGGGCGACGCTCTCGCGGGCCGAATGGCGGGCCCGCCGGGATCGCTCCCACCGACGTGGAACGAGTTCACCATGGACGTCGACCTGCTCGAGCGGGTCGTCGGCGCCGAAACCGGCGAGACGGTCGACGAAATCAGCACCGGCGAGCCGCTCATGATGACCGTCGGCACGGCCACGACCGTCGGGTCCGTCACCAGCGCTCGCAGCGGCGAGTGTGAGGTTCGACTCAAACGCCCGGTCGCGGCCGAGCCAGGAACGAAAATCGCAATCAACCGTCGAATCGGCGCACGGTGGCGACTGATCGGTCTGGGAACGCTCACGGAGTAAGGCATGGGAGAGCGGACGCGAGTTGCTCTCGATACGAGCGCGCTCATGATGCCAGTCGAACTCGACGTTCGGCTGTTCGAAGAACTCGAGCGACTCCTCGATTCGTTCGATCCGACGATCCCACAGGCTGTCATGGAGGAATTACGTCGCCTGTCCGAGAAAGGAGGACAGGAGGGGACGGCCGCGAACGTCGGTCACGATCTGGCGACCGAACGCTGTCTCGTCGTCGATACGGAGGCATCGTACGCCGACGACGCGCTGGTCGAACTCGCACGCGAAGGAAACGTCGACTACGTCGTCACGAACGACCGCCCGCTTCGCGACCGGATTCTCGAGGCGAGGATACCGGTAATTGCATTACGCGGGAGAAACAAGTTAGCGATCACTCAACCATAGATGTACAAACGGGTTAGACTGAAGGACACAGTGGAAGTACCGCCGGAAGAACTCGGTGACGTCTCACCGAATCTGGTCAAGCGACTGCTCCAGGACAAACTCGAGGGGCGCATGGACGAGGAAGTCGGGAGCGTCGTTTCGGTCACCGACGTTCACGATATCGGTGAAGGGACGGTGCTGCCGAACCGGCCAGGCGTCTACTACGAGGCCGAGTTCGACGCGGTGACGTTCGATCCGCAGATGCAGGAAGTCGTCGACGGGACCGTCGTCGAAGTCGTCGAATTCGGCGCGTTCGTCGGCATCGGTCCCGTCGATGGACTGTTGCACGTCTCACAGATCAGTGACGAGTATCTCGCATACGACGGCGAGAACCAGCGACTCGCCTCGAACGAGTCCGCCCGTGCGCTCGGCGTCGACGACGCTGTCCGGGCCCGTATCGTCACCAAGAGCATAGACGAGCGCAACCCGCGCGACTCCAAGATCGGGCTCACTGCAAAACAGCCCGGCCTCGGAAAGCACGGGTGGCTCGAGGACGAACGCGAAAAACGCGAAGCGACCGCAGGTGAATAAGTATGGCATCCGATCGTCTCGTCTGTCGCGAATGTCACCGGGTCAACGATCCAGACGCAGAGACCTGTGAGGCCTGCAACTCCTCGTCGCTGACCGAAGACTGGGCAGGCTACGTCAGCATCGCTCATCCCCAGGACAGCGAAATCGCAACGGAGATGCAGATAACCGAACCAGGAGCGTACGCCCTGAAGGTCCGCTGACGCACGTGACTCGCGATACCGACCAGCCTTCAGACCGCACCGACGAGGACGAACAGCTACTGGTCTTACCTGACGAACTCCGGCACGAACTCAAGGAACCGATGGGTCCGATCGAAACCGATGCAGGCCGGCTCCTTGCGGACGTCGACGGACCGTTGATTGCCGTCGGCGATGTCGTTACCTACCACTTGCTGCAGGCAGGCCGACAACCGGATGTCGCGCTCGTCGACGAACGAACCAAACGCGAGGCGGTCGACGAGGAGATTCGCCGAACCGTCACCGAAGATACGACCATCGAGGCCGTCAATCCGCCGGCAGGAATATCCGAAAACGTCATCGAGGCCTTGATCGAGGGACTTTCTAGCGACGAACCGACGACGATTCTCGTCGAAGGGGAGGAAGACCTGATGGCACTTCCGGCTATCGTCGTCGCACCCAACGGTGCAAGCGTCGTCTACGGCCAGCCTGACGAGGGGATGGTTCACGTAACGATCACAGACGACCACCGGGCGGACGTCCGATCGTTGCTCGATCGCTTCGAGGGCGATACGGAACGGTTCTGGACGCTGCTCGAGTCAGTCGACACCGACGCGTCAAGCACCAACGGCTAACGTCGCGAACTCGCCAGCGGTTCTCTCTTCCGGCAGATGGTCGGGGACAACGTCACTCGCTATGTATTACCCGCTCTGGTGTAAGCGGCAAACGAAATCGAGATCGTATCCGATCGACGATATCGCTCTCATGACCGCGTTGTGATCGTACTCGCCAACCCCGCAGGGTTATTTAAACCACATGTCATACGCGGAATAATACTTTTGTAGAAAGTTGAAGAGACTGTATCTGTGATACAAAGGCTGGACGGGGAACCAGTAGGCAGGGATAGTCACACCGAGTTATAGGGGGCAACCACGATCAGGACCAACCCTGCGATGCGTAGCAACGTTGCTCACAACGCTCGAGACACCCCAACCGATGAAACAGTCGAGACCCATGATAGACGAAACGGCGCTGACTACGTGTAGTGAACAACCAACCTCCGGCACAGTTCGGTACGAAACGGACAGTACGACGACACCGGGTGATCCGAGACCGCTCGATAGAACGACGTCGGGTGGTTCGATACGCCTCGATGAGGCAGATCAGTCCGGACGCCGCGTCCATATTTGGTTCGAACAATGAGATACGTCCGTCTCGAACTAACGCCACCGTCCGGTGCCATCCACCCTGTCGGCCACAGACTTGCATCCGTATCCGGCCTCGAGCGGGCCGAAATCGTCTACGTCGATTCGTTCCCGGATGGTACCGGTGTTCTCCTGTATCGACTCCGCGGTGATGGCGAGAACGTCGACTCGCAAATTGAAACCCATCAACTCGTCCTCGAATGCGATCTCTTCGAGGGAACGAACGAGACCGTTTACTGTTACCTGTATGTCAACTCGGGGGAGCCGGCCTCCACACTCATGTCGCTCGTCGGTCAGGACGGGCTGATCGTCGAGACGCCGATCGAGTTTACCGGGCCCAATTCGCTACGTTTGACGGTCGCGGGAAAAGAAGAGATGATCCAGCACGCATACCAGGCGATACCCGAACAGTTCGACTGCGAGATCATCAAGACTGGCGAGTACGATCCGATGTGCAAATGGTCAGTCTTCGACCTGACCACACGGCAAAAGGAGGTGCTTCGAACGGCGGTCGAGATCGGCTACTACGACGTTCCAAAGCAGGCTACACATCGTGATATTGCGAACGAACTCGATTGTGCAACGAGCACCGTCGATGAACACCTCCGAAAGGCGGAATCGACCGTCTTTTTGTCGTTGTTACGATAAAGCGTCGATGACGTCGCGACAGTGAGTCCGGATTCTGGACAGCATAGATTCGGTATCCGACGATGGATCTTTGGTTGCGGCAGTGGTGGGAACCCATGCAATACAGAGTGACCCGCCCACCATTCCGAGAATCGTCCCGAGTCCGAACCCTCCAAGTGCGCCGACTATCGAGACGATCGCAAACAGAGTTCCGACGACGCCGAACCGACTCGCGTACGCCGGCCGAACGAGCGAAAAGACGCCCGATACTGTGACGATGCCGGCAGATAGCAATCCGACGAGGACGAAGCGTGTCGAGACCATTCCAAACCGGAACACGAAGGTAAGTGGAACGATAGCGATGATCAGACCGGCGAGCGCGAGCATCGTTCCACCCCAGAACGGACGATCACGCCGCCACTCGGCGAACCGAACGCGGTAGTCCGTGCTCATCGATAGTTCTTTACGAATCGATACTCGCAGAACGATTCACTTCTCGACAGGTATTGCCTGTATCTCCGTTTCTCGAGTCGCTCGGGTTCGGTTTGACGCTGACCCCCACGTCGTCGAGAGAGAGATGGGCAATGTACTGGGTTTCGGTCTGGATCGTTCCGTCTTCGATGGTGATGTTCTGCGACGAGATCTGCATTCGGTCGCTGGTCGTGTTGTATTCGACGACTTGTTCACCCTCGAACGAAAGATTTCCCCCCAGGTTCGTAAACCGTTGATTGAGCCCCTGGAATTGCACGTTCTCTGCTTCTATCGAGACTCTGACTCTGTGATCCGTGACCGGCATTTCGAGGTCTTTGAACAGATGGAGACCCTCTATCGTTCCGTTGTTGATTCGTGTCTCACTGACGGGATACTCGCCACAGCCGTCGCGACTCTGCAGCGTGGAATACTGAGTAAACCCGTCACCATCGAGCTCGTCGAACGCAACTGTAAAACCGTTGGCGTCGGTCATCGGGATGGCGACAGTGACGCCGGTGGAGACGAGGCCCGCAAAGACACTGATCAATAGGACGTTCGCGACGAGAAAC
Source organism: Natrinema halophilum (assembly GCF_013402815.2). Lineage (NCBI taxonomy): Archaea > Methanobacteriati > Methanobacteriota > Halobacteria > Halobacteriales > Natrialbaceae > Natrinema > Natrinema halophilum. Next base: position 2,123,484 of record NZ_CP058601.1, on the reverse strand, counting down.
GCGGTGATAAATCGTTTGCGATCAATTGGCACGGGTGCGAGGAAATTCAATAAAGATGCACGTATATATTTGTGCGGATATGGACGGATGTATAAAGGGGTCTCCACCCCGTCTCACTGGGGACCGATCACCGTACTGTTAGGAATGACAGTACCGATTACGAGAGGTGGGTTGTCGCCCCCGTTTCAGGCGTTTTGGAGCCCGATTCGTTCGATTCGGCGGTCGACTCGGTCAGAGCGATCATCGTCTCGGCGGTTCCCCGAATCGTGTTGCCAAACGCTTCTATCGCATCTTCGATACCGGCATCAATCGCTTCTACCGTCCGCTGGATACCGCCGGTGGGCGTGACTGTCGTCCCGTCGTTACCGTCGTCTTGACCGGTGGTGTTCTCCGTGGAATCGCCGGAGCTATTCGCCTGACTGTCTGTTCCTGCCCGTCCCGATGTGTTCTCAGTCGAAGTCAGATTGTATCGATCTTTGACTCCGTCGATCAGGAGCCGTCCCGCAGGCGTCTGTCGTAAGACGTTCAGTAATTCTTCCCCCGGTAGTATCACCGTCATTACGTCCGCGTCGCCGTTTCTGAACTCGATATCGGTCCACGGACCGGAAATCGATGTGTTCTCGAATCGAACGTCGTAGAGCTGCATCTGCATCGTTTTGGTTTCTTCTGCTAGTCGATCGAAACACAGCTCACTTCCCTCGATATATTCAGACTGGATCGTTATTAGATCCTCCTTGATCGTGGTACCGTTACCTGTCGACGATACGACCGCCGATTTCGTCGTAAGGTTCGTCGCCTTTTGCCGAGAAGCGTTCATCGAAATATTCTCGAGGGGCGAGGGCGGAATGCACATCTCCGGATAGGCCCCGTCTTCGTCCTGTTGTATGCTGGTTACATCCGTACTCGATTCCAAAGTCGACACACTGGAATACGCTCCGCTGGGAACGCTTACGGCGACGACCACGAGACAGACGGTCAGGAGGGTATATCTATCGTTCATTCTCGATTACTGTATTTTGTGACTAGATTCCGTCGCTGACGATATCTATTATCGAGGGTATTTCCGGGATTTTATACCGAAATCACGATCCGATCGAAGAGTGACCGGGCCGACTCCGTCTTCCTCGGATCGGTTCGTCAGGTGGTGGCCACGCCGATCTCCTCGTCGCTGTTTTCCAGCTATCTCGATTATCTTCTATCGAGCAACAGGAACGCGGAATGAACGATTTTTGCCGTGTCGTTCGTCGCCTCCAGCACCGCCACTGGATTCATCTCGAGAAGCTATTTACTCTCTGCCGAAAACGTGACGGACATGTACGATTTCGTCGTCGTCGGTGTCGGCCCACCGGGCGCGCGATTTGCCAGGCAGGCTGCCGACGCGGGATACGACGTGCTCGCCCTCGAGAAGGGGCGGATCGGCGAGCCGCTGGCCTGTTCGGGTCACGTCAGCACGGATATCTGGGCGTTCACGGGCGAGAGCGCTCGCGAGGAGCTGTTCCAGAACGCGATCTACGGGGCGCGGTTCCACGTCGGCGGCCCGCACAGCGATGCGTATCCCTTCTACAAGCGTGAGGTGGCCTCGAACGTCATCGACCGAGTGGAACTGGACCGCCACCTCGCCGACCTCGCCAGCGATGCGGGGGCGGACGTCCGTGAAAAACATACGGTCACCGACGTCACAGAACACCGCGACAGTGTCGTGGTCGTCGCGAACGGTCCCGCCGGCACCGTCGAATTCGAGGCGAAAATGGTCGCCGGCTGTGACGGTCCTCGGTCGCGGGTTCGCGACCAACTCGAATTGCCCCAGCCCGGCGAATTGCTCCACGGAGTCCTCGCTTTTTCTGCAGAAGTCGACTCCCAGGACTTCGTCGACGTCCACCTTACGCCGCCGACCTTCTTCGCGTGGCGTATCCCGCGTGGCGAAGCTGGCGTCGAGTACGGCCTCGCGGCGCCTCCGGGTGTCCACGTGAACAAACACTTCGAGGACCTGATCGACGGTTACGAGGTCGACGTTTCCCACCGCTGTTCGGGAGCGATCCCAATCGGTCCACCGGATCGAGTAACGTCCCGTCGTGCGTTTCTCATCGGCGACGCGGCCGCCCAGACCAAGCCCTTTACCGGCGGCGGCATCCTGTACGGTATGACCAGCGCCGACCACGCCGCACGCGAGATCGATCCCGACCGACCGATCACGCTCGCCGCTTACGAACGCGCCTGGCGCGACGACCTCGAGCGCGAAATGGAACTGGGACGCTGGCTTCGACGAGCATACTCGCTGCCGGAACCGGCACAGCGGATCGGACTGGGCGCGCTATCGGGCGAGATCGGCGTACACATGGATCGTCCGACGTCCCTGCTTTCTCCAACCCACATCAAAACGATGCTCTCGCGGCTTCGTGGGTGACCCCTGTGGCTCGTGGTGGGCAATGCACCTTCGGTCGGATACCAGCTCCCATCCCTCGAGAGCCGGCCCCTCACATCGGTTCCTGTGCGAGCGAACGATGAACGCCCGACAGCGTCCCCGTTCCGATCGCCGCAACCGGTCGTGACTGTCGCGCTTCGGTGCCCGTGTGGACCGCCCCACTGACTGTCGAGTTCGGGAACGGATATCACGGTACCGGACAGTCAGTTTCGCCGTAACAGCGGTTTTTACGCCGCCGTGGTGTACGAAGCCTGATGTCGACGATAGCCGACCTTCGGATTCCGGCGGCGGACACGGCGCTGGCGACCGCCTTCGAGCAAGCGCCAGGGGCCACGTTCGAACTCGAGTCCTCGGTGTCGAAGACGCTGCCATCGCTGTGGGTGGCCGGCGTCGATCAGGAGACTGCGGGTGCAGCATTCGCAGCCGATCCGTCGGTCGAGGTCGCCGAACTCCTCGTCGAAACGGATTCGCGGCTGCTGTACGACGTCACGTTTACCGAGGGTTCGGGGACGAACCGCCTCTGGGACGACCTGTTAGCTGACGGCGGCTCGTTACTCGAGGCGCGGGCGACCGACGGGTGGTGGCAGGTGACGGTTCGCTACCACGATCGCGACGCGCTCTGTGAGGCCTACGACCAACTCGTCGACCGTGGCATCAACGCCGATCTTCGACGCGTGACCGACGTGACCGATACGACCGACCACCGAACGCGATTGACGCCCGAACAGCAGGAGGCCCTCGAGGCTGCGCTCGAGTACGGATACTTCGAGATTCCTCGTGGAATCTCGATGGAAGATCTGGCCGAGGAATTGGGGATCTCACACCAGGCACTCTCCGAGCGGTTCCGGCGAGCGTACGAGACGCTAGTCGACGCCGAACTCCAGCCCGCAGGCAAGAAATCCCAGGCCGACTAGCGGTCGACCGATTGCCGGCGGATCGTACTTACGAGTTCGTCGGAGACCGGTCAGCGGGAGCCGGGTGTATGGATTAAGTCACCCGCAGTGGATTACTGAATCTGGTTGACTGGCCGTCCGGCTGACTGGCCGAGTAGGGTGCGTTCGGCTCGAGTAGCAGCCGGTGGGGATCAGGTCGACAGACGGACTCTTTATCGTCTATCCGCTCTATCGCCGTGCATCTCGAAATACGGGCTGTTACTGTGGGGAAACGGAGACGCGTCGCGAAACGCTGAGAGGGGCACAATCGTTATTTGGATGGCTTGCGTTCGGCATCACATGGCTGACCTGCTTTCCGATGAGGAGATCCAAGACCAACTTCTTGCCAACTGGGATCGCGAGGGCGACGAAATCGTGCGCGTATACGAGTTCGACGACTACCTTCGCGGCGTCAATTTCGCGCAGATGGTCGGCGAAATCGCCGAAGCGCAGTTTCACCATCCGGAAATCGTCATCCGCTACTCGGAAGTCGAAGTTCGCTTGACCTCCCACGAGGCAGGCGGCATCACCGACGACGATATCGACATGGCGGAACTAATCGAATCCGAACGAAACGCCTGAACGGCGTGTCGAACGATCTCCGATGGATGCCCGCTATGTATTCCGCGTTCGGGTTCGCCTCGAACCGGGACGGGAGGTCGTCTCGCTCGAGCCGAGCAGCGCCGAGACGACGGTTACGCTCTTTCGCGAAGCGCCAAAACCGGGCACCGAGGGTTGGCTCTTCTTCCGGAATACATTGTGGCGCGGCGAGGTTTCCGATCAGCGACACGCCCGCCGCCTCGCCGCCGACTGGCTCAGTCTCCCCGAACGGTCGATCGAAGCGGTCGACTTTCGTGAACTGCAGACCGACGACGAGCATTTCGACGCGCTGAAAGCGGCGATTGCGACCGATCTCGAGGTGTTCAACGCCGATACCGTTTCTGAGGTCCTTTCGAAGTACCTGGGCTCGAGTATCCGGGTGACTGACGCGGAAGATGGATGAATTGCTCCGCAGTCGCGTGAGTCGAGAGGCGGTCCATTCCGTCCCAAGGCGGGATCGAAGCATCCGCGAGGACGTCGGCACGAAGACGTTCGAAGCGGCTTCGCCGTTCGCGACGGCGAAAACCGATGATTTTCGAGCACGCCGCCGACGAGCATTTCCGAAGGGCCGCCCCAGTCCAGAGAGTCGACAGCTCGTCTGAATATTGCGAGAGAGCGTCGCTTTTTCGGTCGTCCCCGGGACTCGCCGTGCGCTCGTAGAATTGCGCTCGCTCTGAGGTCACCGTCCGAGACGGCCGTGGACGGTCGCCTCGCTATCGCTGCAATCGAAGGCCACGGATTTCGGTCGTCCCGTGGCAATTTTGGCTCGCTTCGCCTGGACCGCTCGCTTCGTCTGCACCTCTTCGTTATCCCACGTCCTCGGGATCGAGGTTCTCGAGGACGCGTGCGGTAACGAACGATCCGTCGGATGGACTGAGTCGATACGTACCCGAACACAGTTCGCACAGCGAAAATTCGTCGGAAAGACTCGATAGTGACCGTTCTTCCACCGTTCGAGCGTGGGATAGTCCCTGGCACTCCCGGGATTTGTGGAACCGATCACAGCCGGTAGCAACGTAGACGATATCGTCGTCGCTCACGATGTCTCACCGGCACGGCCCATCGAGTCGTTGCGTCCGTCGTGGTCGGTCAGACGGCTGTGATACTCGGAGAACGTGGTATCGGTATCGGTATCGGTATCGGTATCGGTATCGGTATCGGAGCAGATCCTGTGATCGCTGAGCGGGTTAGTGGATAGTTTCTGACTACGAGCGGGTAGCAGCGTGCAGACGGATGGTAGAGCGTCAGCGGGAACTGTTGGTTCAGTGTCGACGCGCGGGTGAAGTGGGGAAACGGATGGTGATATTCTGATCATTGGTCGGGGATGCGAGATACGTCGGTCGCCCCCAGCCCTGCCCCGCACGACAGTATCACAAGATTATATCTAAAACTATCGAATGAATAAGGATAAACTACGAATTAGTTTTACTAATTTCAACACACCCTCCCGTCTCTTGCACCACCGGGTCTCTCCCCGATGTCAGCGGTATCTGAGAATATCTCGGACCCGTTCGAGAGAGCAAAGCCCTCTCGTGATCCGGCGAAACCGTTGGTTTCGCTGAGTTCGCGGAGCTCCGATCCACTTTATGACGAAAGATCGAAGGCCGTTCGAACCACGTGAACTCGAAGCGATTCACCTGTGTCTACCGCCCCAATGCCGACGATCCGCTCGTACTTTCGCCGGAACCGTCGAATCCGGACGACCGCCGGCCGTCAGTGCTCGGAAGCGACCTCTCCGTGACGCTGTCGTTCCTCGAGCAGTCGGCCACCTTGTTTTCAACGGATAGCCAGCGCATCGGATGTCGGTACCGCTGTACGGCGCGCGTTCACAGGACACCAATGGACTGGTCACTACCGCGAGCAGTCTGACTAAAATATACATTCAAATCTAGAAAAATTAGTGGGATATGGTAGCATAGATCTCTCCACCTTTATGTATTCGCTTGTGGCCGCCTTCATTGATGTCCACGAGCGAACATCGGCCAGTGGTTCCGGACGAAATCGCATCACCACAAGCAAAACTCGTCTATCTGTCACTCCTCATTAGCGGCGAGGCAAAGGCGTCCGACCTGCAACAGACACTCGGACTATCCAAATTAACGCTCTTTGCCGTTCTCGAGTCGCTTTCGAGGAAGAATCTCGTCGAGCGCACGGAGGGTGGCTATGTCTGCAAGTGAACCCGCAGTTCACCCGGTCGTCGATCCCGATCACCGTGAATACGTTCGGATCGATTGCTACGTGCGGTCGAACGTGCCTGCTGCAGTTTCCGATCAGATTCGCGCGCTCGTCGATCGGTTATGGTCGCTTCGCGAACACGGCTGCATCGACGACGTTCAGGTTAGCCGGTGGCCGCCACAACGATTGCTGACGACGGAAGCAGGATCGACCCGCGGTGACCTCGTTACCGAGTTCGAACAGTGGGCGAACCGACACGGCTATTCGCTCGAACCGGGGTTCCGTCGGCGAGAGAATCCGCCCGCTCCGTTCGTCGTCGATACCGAGAGGCGTGAACAGATACGGGTTCCACTAGTCGCCCTTGCATTCTACGAGGACGACGATGCCGACGCCCTTCGCGGCGTTGTCCCATGTACGGAACGCTCCGCCACCGGTGACGAACGGACGTATACCGTAGACGGGTGGCTCACTGCAGCCGAGACACGAGCGTTCGACGAACCCATCCGTGCATCCCAGACCGATCAACCGCCGCTGATGGAACGGCAGTGATGGGTCGTTTTCCCCTGTGGTGTGAACCGAAACTACCGCAACTGCTGTTCTCGAGCGGATCGTGGACCTGATACACTGCCTGGCCTGATCCGGCACCGCGAGCGCGTTGACCCCTGTCAATCGGGTACGGAGCGACGGGGAACGAAGGCGCAACGGGGCCCAGTAACGGGAAGTCGATCCGTTGTCTTCAGTGAGGAATCGATCCGTCGTCTTGCTATCGGGGCTCACTTCGGTTCGAACGGTTGCTCGTGGATCTCGTCACTCGACGTCGTCGTGTGTCAGCAACGGTCGGGTTCGCTCGCCGTCCGGGGGGTCGTACGTGACGACCTCGAGGAGATTGCCGTCGGGATCGAGAACGTAGAATCCCTCGAACTCGCCCCAGTCGTACGGCCCCTGGTTCGGGAACTGCCCGCCGAGTCTGTCCACCACTGACTCGTAGTTCTCGCGGTCGGTCGCAAACGCCAGGTGGGCCTTGTCGAGTGGGTGGTCGAGACCCCGGTCGTCCCAGTTCTCGGCGCGGCCGGTCGCAGCTAGCGTCACGATAGTGTCGCCGGCCCGAAACATCGCGTGATCACCCTGGAATTCTTCCGGCGGCCTGACCAGTTCGAGGCCGAGCGTCTCGTGGTAGAACTCGTAACAGGGCTCGAGCGCGTCGACGTCGAGGTTGATGTGATCGACGGCGTCCATGACCAGTGCTACGACGGTCGCCCTCAAGAGAGTGTCTGGTGGTGCAATGGATGGGTGACACCGACCGCGTTCTGTGACGTCGTCGTGGAAAATGACCGTAGACCGCGGGCCGGTGTCGAGTCTCTCGATGGCTCATGGGTCCTCGACGGCCGACGGTTGCCGACGCCACTCCGGTTCGTCGCGTGGTGGCGCGAGCACGCCGAGACCGACCGCATCTTCGGCACTTCGGTTTTCCGCACCGTGACGTTCATCGCTTCGAAACAGGTAGGCATCACCGGCTGAGAGTTCGTACTCTTCGTCTTCGGCGATTGCAGTGAGTTCACCGTCGAGGACGAATCCTAACTGTTCGTTTGCGTGCGCGTGGACCGGCAAGGTCGCCCCCGGCTCGATCCGCCAGTAGATCATTCCCGCTCGGTTACCCGTCGAGAGCGGTGCCAGGTGCACGCCGTCCGCGACTTCTTCTGACTCCGCACGGGTCGTCGATACTCGTTCCATAGGAACAGGCTTCCCTCCCCACGCCGCCACTGATAAACGTATTGTGAAAACGTTTTAAGCATCTCAGCGGTGTGGGGTGTTCTATGTTAACACACCAACCAGTAAGACTGTTTCATCTTCCGTTCTCGTTTATGCTGCCACAGAAGGTGGCGGTCGAGCGGGGATACTTTCGTGAGGAAGGAATCGCGGTCGATCTGGTCGAGCGCGACCGTCGGGACGTCGAAGTCAAGTACATTCCCGCCGAGGAGACGCTGACTGGCGATTACGACGTCGATCTGTACCCCATCTGCAAGTGGGAGAGCATCCGCAGAACGTGGGACATGGACGACGGACGCATCGTCGCGAACGGAACGTTCGCCAATCTCCCCTATACCGTCTTTACTCGGCCAGATTCCGCTATCGAATCGCCTGCGGATCTCGAAAACGTACCGGTCGGTGTCAATCGGCGAACCGGCCAGGAGTATACCGCGCGGAAAGCCCTCGAGGATCACGTCCCGCCCGACGAGATCGACCTCGTCGGCTGCGGGATGCCGACCGACCGGTTGCAGGCCCTCCACGACGGTCGCGTCGACGCCGTAACGCTCATCGACCCCCACAGTACCCTGGCCGATCACCTCGGATTTCGGCGGCTTCTCGAGTACGACAATCACATGGGGATCGTCGGAAGCGACGACATCGACCGCGACCTGCTCGCAGCCTTCCTGCGCGCTTACGAGTGCGCGGTCGCGGACATCAACGCCAATCCGGATGCGTTCCGGGAGACGTACCTCGAGATGCTCGAGGCCGAGGAATCGATGGCTCCGGAACTGTTCGACGAGGTCGACGTCGAGACCGTCCGCAAGGAAATTACAGTTCCGCGGTTCGGGGTGCCAGTCCCCGTCGACCGCGAGACGCTCGACGAGCACCTCGCCTGGATGCAGGCTCGCGGATTGATCGACGAGAAAGCGGCGATAGACGACATCGTCGCGCCGCTGTGACCGCCCGTTCCGACCAGTATCCCACTTTGCCACCAATGACTGACATCGATTCACAACAGAAGGCGATCGACGAGTTTCAGGGTCACGCCGGCGACCGACCGGTGATGCGGGCTCGATTCGAACACAACGGCAGCCCCCGATACATGCTGTATACGATCAAGCGGTTCGGCTACGATCACGATCACGATTTCCACCTCGACTTGCAACTCGTCTCGGATGAACTGGACGACGGCCTCGAGACTGTCGAAGCGAAACTCCAGGACGGGGACGCCGATCTGATCGACATCGACTACCTCTCGACCGCGCGCGAGCGTGCCGACGGCGCGTCGATCGTCGCCTTTCATCCCTACGGACAGACGGTTGGCGGTCTCGTCACGACGGCCGACTCGCCGATCGAGGGCCTCAACGATCTCTCGGGCCGCCGGATCGGCGTCGTCAGACGTCGCGACAAAAACTGGATCCTCGTCAGGGCGGCCTGCCGGGAGTTTCACGGCTTCGATCCGGACGAGACGGCGACGCCGATCGAGGCCGGATCGAAGGTCGAACTCACCCGACTACTCCGCGACGGAGAGGTCGACGCGGTCCTCCAATTCTGGCAAATAATCCCGGAGATAGTCGAAGTCGGCCCCTTCCGGGAGGTACTGCCGATGTCGCGGCTGGTCGATCGCCTGGCCGATTCCGACGGCCCGACTCCGATCTCGACGTTCCTGACGAGCGAAGCGTATCTGTCCGTCCACTCCAACGCGGTTCGCGGGTTCGTGGGTGCTTACCGGGACGCGGTCGAACGACTCCAGCGCGACGACGCACTCTGGGACGAGATCGGCGAGCAACTCATGTACGAGGACGATCCGGCCGTTGTCCGGGCCGTCCGCGATCGATGGCGCGCGATGGTCGTCACGGACTGGGACGCGTCTACCGTCGAGGGAATGGAGCGACTCTTCGACCGTTTGAAGACGGTCGCCGGCGCTGACGCCCTCGGCGTCGACGAGTTGCCAAACGGCCTGTTCCGAACGGATCTCGAGGTGGACGCATGACCGCGTCAGACACCGTCACCTTTCAGCTCAACTGGGAGCCCAACGGATTCCAGTCGCCCTATTTTTTCGCCCGCGAGGAGGGATTTTACGAGGCAGAGGGTCTCGAAATCGAGTTCGTCGAGGGGCACGGTTCGCCGTACGCGGCCGAACGCGCTGCACGTGGCGACGCCGACATCGCTCTCGCAGGGGCCAGTGCTGTGTTGACGACGCAGAGCAAGGGGTTCGAACCGCTCGCGGTCGCGGCGGTGACACAGAAGACCCCGGCGGCCGTCTACACCCTGCGGGACGTCTTCGGCGAGCAACTCTCGAAACCCGCACAGCTGGCGGGTCGAACCGTCGCGCCGTCCGCGACGAAGACGCGGATCCTCACCGCGCAACTGCTCGAGAACGCGGGTATTCGCGACGAGGTCGACCTTCTGGACGTCGATCCGCACACGCACCACCGGGTCCAGCACAAGGTGATCGACGGCACGGTCGACGCCGCAGTCGGCGTGGTCACCAACGGAATCGAGATCGGCCGCGAACACGACCGGACCCCCGACGAACTCCCGATCGGCGAGTACCTGGACATCTACGGTATGACGCTCGTTACCGGTCCCGAGTTCGCCCGTGATCGACCGGAGACGATCCGATCGTTCCTTCGGGCGAGCGCACGCGGTTGGGCCGCCGCGACCCGCGATCCGGAGCGTGCCATCGACGTCCTCGTCGGGCGAAACGCCACGCTCGAGCGCAATCGGGATATCGAGCAGCTCAAGTTCGAGACTGCCGCGAATCGACTCCAGTTCACGTCGTACGTCCGGAAACACGGGTGGGGCGCACAGGATCCTGACCGGTGGCGCCGACTCGGCGAGACGCTCTCCGAGACGGCCTTGCTAGAAGGTGCGATCGATCCGGACGCTGTCTGGACCGGCGACTTCCGGCCCGACGAGTCGCTCGTCACCGAATACGCCGATCGAATCCGGCCGGCGGTCGAGTAAGCGACGATTGCCGGCTGAACGAGCGGTGTCCGTCGACGAGTGACTGGCGATCGTACGGTCGATAAGCATTTACTCGAGGATTCCCTATCTTTCCCTCCGAATGGTCTCAGAACCCGACTACGACTTCTGGCTGCTCGATCTCGACGGGACCATCGTCGACGTCGAGTGGTCGTACACGCGTGAGGTGTTCGATCGGGTCGGCGACCGGATCGGTCGCGAGTTCACCGACCGAGAGGCCGATATCCTCTGGAACGGCCTGACCGGCTCCCGGGACCACCAACTGGAGGCATGGGGTGTCGACCCACAGGAATTCTGGACGGCATTCCACGAGGAGGAGGATCCGCTGGTACGGGCCGAACAAACCTACCTTCACGAGGACGCGGCGTTCGTCTCCGACCTCGAAGAACCGGTCGGACTCGTGACCCACTGTCAGGAGTTCCTCTGTGAGCCCGTACTGGATCACGTTGGCATCCGTGACTGGTTCGATGCCCAGCTGTGTTGTACCGAGGAGACGGGCTGGAAACCCGACCCGAACCCTGTCGAGCGAATCATGGCCGATCTCGGCGTCGGTCACAACGGCCACCAGGGCGTCCTCGCGGGCGACGGTGCGAACGACGTCGGCGCAGCGTGGAACGCCGGACTCGACGCCATCCACGTCGAGCGAGTCGGCCACGATCGTCGCGGACAGTGCGTCCTCGGCGACTATCGCGTCCAGTCGTTCGACGAACTCTATTGAACGAACGCCCGCGGTACTCGCCCCCTAGATCCGAGACTGCTCGCCGAACTGCTCTCGGCAGACGGCCGGGAGTTCCGGGTCCGTGTGTGGTAACTGATCCTACTCGCCGAATTCGAGACGGTCCGATTTCGCCGGTCGGCTGCGTCACCCATCTGGACACACGGGACGACACCAGGTTTTCGAATATGTGTCGCAATCGACGAATGCACCCCCCAGAGTCCGAATCCGAGCCGAGACCAAAAGGGATTCAGGGGTCCGGCCGCTGACGGACCGACGTGAAATACTGCCTCGACTGCAACTGGAGCACTACTCCGAGCGACGAGCCGTCACAACGCGATCGCTCTCGAGCGGCGATCGAACACCACGTCGCGACGGGCCATACGATCGACTCGAGCGCGTCGATTGCCCGTCCGACGACACCCGACGTCGATAGCAACCTTCTCGTTCGCGACCTCGTTCCCTCGAGCGATTGACACTCCTCGCCGACGTCCGTGTTCTGTCACGTCTGCCGTGACTGATAAAGTATGCAAAACAGATTGTCGGTGCGTATCGTCCCTCTAAACCGTATTTTCGACCGACGAGAGGGAGTCGTTCTGCTCGCCGAACGACGATCGATCGAATGATTTCGGCCGCATTCACGGATTCTTACCATTACATCGACAGGAAAGCTTATGCCGGGATGCTCGGCTTATCGTAGCATGGTACGCGATACGCCGGTACGAAATCGAACCGATTCGGCTGCAGACGATAGTGCGCTTCCCAATCTCGTGACGATCGTCGGACGAGGCGTTCCCTCGAACTTCGAGGTCGCCGTAGACGGTGACCTTGAGATGCTCGCCGACGATCCGATGGCCGAGGGAACGGTCGTCGCTGGCAGTGTCGCCGAGGGTGCGATCGACGTCGGCGTCCAGCGATTCCGATTTTCTGGGCAGATGGCGAACGTCAGTCTCGTCGATTGGAACGGCAACGAAGCGCCAGACTCCGCGAGCGTCCCGACGGTTCACGTCGAGTACGGCGCTCCGGAGCGATAACGCGGACCCCGACTCGAGTTCAGACACCGGGATGGCGTTTCGATGGCGGACACCGCCAAATGAATGCGATGACGGGTTCTCTTTGCGGCGGTGTCTCCATCCCGTCGCTATCCGCCCGTTCCCGAACCGTGGGTTCTCACCGCGTTTCTATCGGAACGATGGCATCGTTCTGTCGCGATTCGACGTCGCCGTCCGTTCGCCACGACCGAACCGTTTCTGGAGCTATCGTCGACCGGCAAGCGAGATACCGAGTCGTCGCTCTTATCCCGACTCCGATCGAAGGTCGTCTCATGGCAGCGCCCCGCGTTCCTGGCTCCGGCGGCGGCGATCGGCTCGAACTTCCCTGCGGGGAGTTCGTCGATCCCCACGAGATCGATCTGGGGATGCGCGAGTACGACTGTTCTTGCGGCGACACCCACGCCGTCGTGACCGACGTTCACCCCCCGTCGCGGTTTTTCCCCGAATCGCTCGTTGCCGTCCTCCAGGAAACGATCGATACCGACGACGAGTTCGGCGCGTTCGGCACACCTCATCTGCTGGGTGTCGTCCTGGAGGAGTTCCCCGAACGGATTGCCGTCTACGACGCAAGCGGCGACGGAGCCGTCGGCTACGCGTTGCTATGGATCGCGGATTTCGATTCCCGACGGCTTCACGAGATCATCGTCGAACTCGTCGTCGAACTCATGGAACACGCGATCAGCCACGCCGAAAACGACGCCGCGGTCTCCGAGTTCGAGTCACACATGCTCGAGTTCGACGTTTCGGAGTTCGTCGACCAGTACCGCCGCCAGCGCGATTTCGAGAGCGAGCACGATCGACCGGTGTAACTACGTTACCCGCTGTTCGTCTCTCCTCGGTCGATTTCGGTCCGCGAGCACATCGGTATCCGTTCCGCTCGTCGACGGACGGGTTCGAATCGGTCAGTTTTGAAGCGAGATTGCCAGCCGAAATCCACCGGCCTCGCTCTCCTCGACCGCGACCGACCAACCGTGGGCGTCGACGACCTCGGAGACGATCGCGAGTCCGAAGCCCGTTCCATCCGAATCGGTGCTGTACCCCGATTCGAGAACCGCGTCGCGTTCGTCGGCCGAGATTCCGGGGCCGTCGTCGGCGATCGCGAATCCGTCGACGGTGCCCTCGATCGTGACCGTCACGTCCTCGCCGACGTGTTCGCGGGCGTTTCGGAGGGCGTTCTCGAAGAGGACGAGCAGGCGGTCCTCGTCGGCTTCGATCGTCGGTAACGGCTCGTCTCGGACGATCTCGAGGGTCGGATCGACGGTCCGATGGGCCTGGTCGACGACTGCATCGAGCGATACTGGCTCCGTCGTCGTCAGGCGCTGGCCGCTTCGGGCCAGCGTGAGGACGTTCTCGATGAGATCGTCCATCCGGTTGAGTGCCCACTCGATCTCTTCTCGATGTTTCTCGGCCTCGCCGTCGATGTGGCTCTCGAGACTCTCGAGGTGACCCGTAGCGATCGTCAGCGGGTTCCGGAGATCGTGTGAAACGGTGCTTGCAAAGGAATCCAGTCGATCATTCTGGCGCTCTAGCTCGGCGGTCCGGGTGGCGAGTTCGTCCTCGCGGCGGGCACGTTCCATCGCGACCTCGACGTTAGCGAGAAGGATTTTTGCAAGCGCGAGCGCTTCCTCGTCGAAATCGTTGGGCTCGGTCGAACCGACGACGAACAGTCCTTCGTCGCCGATCGGAATGTGGGCCTCGCTGCAGATCGGCGTCTCAGAGTCTTGGACGTTCGGATCGTGGCGAACATCGCCGTGGGCGATCGCCTCACCGGCCTCGTAGGCATCCCAGGCGAGGCCACCTTCGCGTTCGATCGGCGTCACCTCACCGAGCAGTTTCTCAGTTCGATCGGTGACTGCGGTGGGTACGAGGGCATCTTCGGTTTCGTCGTAGAGATAGACAGCATTTATGCCCAAATCGAGTGCATCTCGTGCGACCCGGCTCGCGACCTGTGCGACCGCCTCGACTCTCGTCGACGTCATCAGCAGGCGGGTTCCGTCGTGGAGGCGACGAATTCGACGTTCGCGCTCCTTTCGATCGCTAACGTCTCTGATGACGCCGACGCTGCCGACAAAATTGCCGTCGTCGTCTACCATCGGTGCGACGTTGTCTTCCGCCGGATACGGTTCGCCGTCGACGGGCTCGAACTGTATTTCGTAGGTCCCCCAGTTTCGTCCGTCTTCCTCGACGATTTCGCGCAACATCTCTCGTCCCCGTTCGACGTCTTCATCTGACATGTAGTCCGTGGGATCCGAGCCCACGAGATTCTCCCGCGACACGCCGAGTTGTTCGGCCATCGCGTCGTTGACCATCTCGATCTTTCCGGCCGCATCGAGGACGTACATCGCGTCGCCGACCGTTTCGACGAGCGTTCGATACCGCTCGAGTTCGCGTTCTCGGGACTTTTGTTCGCTGATGTCGTTGTAGATCACGTATTCGTAGACGTCACCGTCTATTCCGAGCGCGAAACTGATGAGCCGAAATTCGGTGAGACCGTCCGTCGTCAGCCGTTCGACCTCCGCCTTCATCGCCTCCCCGGGATCGACGGCGTCGGCGAGGGATACCGGATCCGTACCTTCTGGAACGATCTCGTCGACAAGCGTAGTGTAGGTAACGTCTGATCCGTCGTAGCCGAAGACCGTCTCGAACGTGGGGTTGACGTCGACAATCCGTATGGGGTCACCCCGTCGCGTCACGATGACTGGATCGGGACTGTGTTCGAAGAACGCGGCGAACCGATCGCGTTCGGTTTGAAGGGTCGTTTCCGGGTCGACCTGTGGGGATTGAACGTCGTCGCCGGTTTCGGTGATCCGTTTCGTCGCGTCGACGACCGTCCGAATCTGCGCGAGAAGCCGTTCGATGGAGTCGTCGAGTTCCCTCGGGACGTACCCCGACAGACCTGACGTGATCGCGTCGCTGGCGAGCGTCTCGTTCCCATCGGCGGTGTACAGGATAAACGGGACGCTCACGTTACCGGTCTCCTCGAGTTGCTCGTACAGAGCTAACGCATCCGTTTCCTCGAGTCGATACTCGGTGACGACGCACGCGTATTCGTCGGCGGACGTGAGCGCGGTTCGCAGTTCGGATGGGGTCGTGACGTGTTCGACATCGAGGTTGGCAGTCGACTCGATTCCGTCGGCGGTTCGACGCCGAGTCGCTGGATCTGGATCGAGATAAAGTACGGTATGGTGGTAGTGGGAATCGGTGGTGCCGAACACAGCCATTTGATCGAATCAATAGTGGGAACGAGGTGACATAAGGGATACGGCCCTTGACTGCGGTTATAGCCGCCCGCAATGGTACAATCCCCCAATCGTGTCACGTGCGGTAGAGTCTTTCACTCAGCCAGGCGAGATCGGTTCCACCCGCAGAAAATCGGCGTCAACCGGGGTTGCCCGCCGTCCGAGTTCGAATTTCGAAAACCCATTTCGAGATTCGTACTGTATCGTGGGGCTTATTACGATGTACGAACTTCGATTCACCAAGACAGATGAGTACGGACACCGCCGCAGACGGCGAGACGGGGGACGGACGCACGATCCTGTTGATCGGGAGCGGCCCGATCCAGATCGGACAGGCCGCTGAATTCGACTACTCTGGCGCGCAGGCCTGCCGAGCGCTTCAGGAGGAAGGGGCCCGCGTCGTCCTCGTGAACTCGAATCCGGCGACGATCATGACGGACCCGGAGATGGCCGATCGGGTATACATCGAGCCGATCACGACCGATGCCATCGCGGAAATCATACGCAAGGAGAATCCCGACGGCGTTATCGCCGGTCTCGGTGGGCAGACCGGGCTCAACGTCACCGCGGAACTGGCAGAAGAGGGCGTCCTCGACGAATACGACGTCGAAATTATGGGGACACCGCTGGACACGATCTACGCGACGGAAGACCGCGACCTCTTCCGCCAGCGCATGGAGAAGATCGGCCAGCCGGTTCCCGCCTCGACCACCATCTCGCTCGACGAAGGCGAAGAAGTCTCGGAACTGACCGAAGATGATCTGAACGAACGCGTCCGGGCTGCCGTCGACGAGGTCGGCGGTCTCCCGGTGATCGCTCGAACGACCTACACGCTGGGTGGCTCTGGCTCCGGTGTCGTCCACGAGATGGACGAACTCCTCCGTCGCGTCCGCAAGGGTCTGCGCCTCTCCCGGAACAGCGAAGTTCTCATCACCGAATCGATCGCCGGCTGGGTCGAATACGAGTACGAGGTGATGCGCGACGCAGATGACTCGTGTATCATCATCTGCAACATGGAGAACATCGACCCGATGGGTATCCATACGGGCGAATCCACCGTCGTCACGCCATCCCAGATCGTCCCCGACGAGGGCCACCAGGAGATGCGCACCGCCGCGCTCGACGTCATCCGCGAACTCGGCATTCAGGGCGGCTGTAACATCCAGTTCGCCTGGCACGACGACGGCACCCCCGGCGGCGAGTACCGCGTCGTCGAGGTCAACCCTCGCGTCTCCCGTTCGTCTGCACTCGCGTCCAAGGCGACCGGCTATCCGATCGCCCGCGTGACCGCGAAGGTCGCACTCGGCAAGCGCCTCCACGAGATCGAGAACGAAATTACGGGCGAAACGACGGCAGCGTTCGAGCCCGCGATCGACTACGTGGTCACGAAGGTTCCCCGGTGGCCCAAGGACAAGTTCGACGACGTCGACTTCGAACTGACGACGGCGATGAAGTCGACCGGCGAGGCGATGGCCATTGGCCGCACCTTCGAGGAATCCCTGCTCAAAGCGCTGCGTTCGTCCGAATACGAACCCGACGTCGACTGGGCCGAAGTCTCGGACGAGGAACTCGAGGAACGCTACCTCGAGCGTCCGTCCCCGGACCGCCCGTACGCGATGTTCGAGGCCTTCGAACGTGGCTACACCGTCGCGGAGGTCCAGGAGCTGACCGGAATCTTCGAGTGGTACACCGAGCGCTACAAGAACATCGCTGACTCGACGCTCGCTGCACAGGATGGCGACTTTACGGAGGCGGCGATCACCGGCCACACCAACGCGACGATCGCAGCCGCGGCCGGCGCGGACGTCGGTACGGTCGAACAGGAAGTCCCCGGTCGCACCTACAAACAGGTCGACACCTGCGCCGGCGAGTTCAAAGCCGAGACACCGTACTACTATTCGTCCCGCAAAAACGAATTCGAGAAAGGACCGCTACTGGGTGACGCCGCCTCGGGCGAACTCGAGGTCGATCGCGATCTCGAGAGCGTAATCGTCGTCGGCGGCGGCCCGATCCGCATCGGGCAGGGCGTCGAGTTCGACTACTGTTCGGTTCACGCGGTCCGCGCGCTGCGCGAACTGGGCATCGACGCACACGTCGTCAACAACAACCCGGAAACGGTCTCGACGGACTACGACACCTCAGATGGGCTCTTCTTCGAGCCGATTACGGCCGAGGAGGTCGCCGACGTCGCCGAGGCGACGGGCGCCGACGGCGTGATGGTCCAGTTCGGCGGCCAGACCTCGGTCAACATCGGCGAACCGCTCGAGGACGAACTCGAGCGTCGTGGCCTCGATTGTGAGGTCATGGGGACGAGCGTCGAAGCGATGGATCTTGCGGAAGATCGCGACCGTTTCAACGCGCTGATGGACGAACTCGGTATCGCCCAGCCAGAGGGCGGTACGGCCTTCTCCAAGGAGGAGGCACTCGATCTCGCACACGACATCGGCTATCCCGTCCTCGTGCGTCCCTCCTACGTCCTCGGCGGCCGTGCGATGGACGTCGTCTACGACGACGACGAACTCGAGACCTATATCGAAGAGGCCGTTCGCGTCAGCCCCGAAAAGCCGATTCTGGTCGACGACTTCCTCGAGGATGCGGTCGAACTCGACGTCGACGCCGTCGCCGACAGCCGCAACGTGCTCATCGGCGGTATCATGGAACACGTCGAGACCGCGGGCGTCCACTCCGGCGACTCGGCCTGTATGATTCCGCCGCGCTCGCTCGACGAAGACACGCTCGAGCGCGTCCGCGAGGTCACCGAGGACATCGCCGAAGCGCTGAAGACGAAAGGGCTGCTGAACGTTCAGCTGGCGGTCCGCGACGGTGAAGTGTACGTGCTCGAGGCGAACCCACGCTCTTCGCGTACCGTCCCGTTCGTCTCGAAGGCGACAGGCGTCCCGATCGCCAAACTCGCCGCGCAGGTCATGG
The DNA here is from genome assembly GCF_013402815.2 of Natrinema halophilum. Classification (NCBI taxonomy): domain Archaea; kingdom Methanobacteriati; phylum Methanobacteriota; class Halobacteria; order Halobacteriales; family Natrialbaceae; genus Natrinema; species Natrinema halophilum. The sequence goes on along the minus strand of NZ_CP058601.1, from coordinate 2,104,684 downwards.
CCGGTGAGACGCTGACGAGCCTCGAGGCCGAAGAGCAGATCCCAGACCACACCTCGATCAAAGAGGTCGTCCTCCCGTTCGACCGCCTGCCGGGGTCGGACCCGCGTCTCGGCCCGGAAATGAAGTCCACTGGTGAGGTCATGGGGACGGCAAGCGAGTTCGGGACGGCCTACTGGAAGGCCCAGCAGGCCGCCGGCAACGCCGTCAGCGAGGGGACCGCCGTAGTCGACTTCGATATCGACGGCTTCGAGAACCACTTCGACGTGGCCGACTTCGACGACGTCCCGCAGGCGATCCGCGAGGGCAACGTCGACTTCGTGGTCAGTCGCGACCGCGATTCGCTGGAGATGGCCGTCGAGGAAGAGATTCCCTACCTGTCGACCGAAGCCAGCGCCGAGGCCTACGTCGAGGCGCTCGATAGCTTCGACGGAACGCTCGAAATCGCTGCCGTGACCGACCGCCCGAAGAGGGCGGCCGAGTGGGGAACATCGGAGTAAGCTGACTCGAGCAGTTTTCGTTTCATCTTTCCGTATCGGAGACGGATCGGCCGCGATCTCGGCTCGATAGTCGACACCGTCGATCGGACCCGCGACGCCCGCACCGGGCTGGCTGACTCGGGGTAGCACCACAATCTGAGCTGAGGAAAATCAACGCCGAGCCAACTATATTTCGAACATCGAAATCGTGATATGAATCGAGCGAGTTCGTCAAACACGACGAATGAGTGGGGACCGTTGGGTGCGTTCTCGAAGACGGTCCCGCCGCGAGGTGGTCGGTTGTGGGCTCATTGGCCTGATCAGTCTGACTGACTGTCTCGCACCCGGGGACGCATCTCCCCCTGAACCGGCTGATTGGCCGCAGTACCGAGGTAACCAAGCAGGTACTGCGAGCATCGTTCCATCCGTGCATCTCTCGTCGCAAGCCGGTACCGTGCACGCGGCAACTGGCTCCGAATCCTCGTCGTCCTCTGTGGCTTCGGGGTGCTAAACGTCGTCCTCTGTGGCTTCGGGGTGCTAAATGGACTCCTCGTGCGTGTTTCCTCCGTCATTCCAGTTCTATCCGCCGTCTACTCGGCGACCGTTCTTGCTGGAACGGTCCTCACGATCGGTGTTGGTGGGACGGTTTACGCGGTCGTGAGCGCACGTTGGTACGCACTGATCGCTTCCGATGGGCACCGGTCTTCGTAGCCGCAATCGATTGCGGTGGGTACGGAACCACCCGCCCGATATCTCGTCTTCACCATGAAGGACGACTTCGACTCTGGTGTGACGACTACGTGGTCACCATGAAGGACGACTTCGACTCTGGTGTGACGACTACGTGGTCACCATGAAGGACGACTTCGACTCTGGTGTGACGACTACGTGGTCACCATGAAGGACGACTTCGACTCTGGTGTGACGACTACGTGGTAAGTATAACCATGTATAATGTCTCATGGACTTTTGTCTGCTCGAGCAGTACCCCGGGTCGCGATCTATGTCCGAACAGACCAGACGCGACGTGCTTCGACTCGCGACAGCATCGACGACCGCAGGCGTTCTCACGATCGGCACAGGTACAGCGGCCGCACAATCGACCGATTCCGAGTGGCAACGGGCCGAATCCCCGACCGGAAAGGCGCTCAACGATGCCGTCGATACCGCCACGGGACCGTTCGCGGCCGGTGCCGACGGGAACGTCCTCGCCCGACGCGATGACGGCTGGCAGAAAGTCGTCTCCTACGGTCCGCAGGCTCGAAGCCGTCGCCTGACCGGGATCGACGCGACCGACGATGGCAAAGCGGTCTGGTTCGTCGGCGGGAGCGGCGTCATCGGCGAATACAACGTCGAAACGCGGACGCTGACGAACTACTCCGCGCCGAAGGGAAAGACGAGCACCTGGGAAGACTGTGCAGTCCGGGGAACAGCCGGCGAGAACGAGCGGGTCTACTTCGTCAACGGCTCCGGCGAACTGCTCGTCGGCGTCCGACAGGACGGCGGGGCGATGAAATACGAGAAAGTGATCAAGCCCGGCGGCGGGTCGACGATTCCGGCGATAGACTTTACCACTCGAGAGGCCGGGCACGTCTGCAGTACGAGCCAGTTCGTCGCGGAGACGTTCGACGGCGGGAGCACGTGGACGCAGATCGGCATCGACTTCGCGGGCGGTGCGTTCTTCGACCTCGCGAGTAGGGGGAAAAAAGACGTAAACGTCGCCGCCGGTTCCGGGATCATCTACCGCTACGACGGCTTTCGCTGGACTCCTCACGTCGTCGACGACAAGCGACGGGCCATCCGCGCCGTCGATCGCACCGACGCCGCCGGACTCGCGGCCGGTGACGGGGGTAGCGTGTACGAGCGACAATCTGCCGGCCAGTGGAAGCAGTACGAAACCTCGGTCGAAACCAAACTGGACGGCGTCGCGAAGGGGTCGACGTACGACGTCGTGGTCGGCGACGGCGGGACGATTCTCGAGCGCGCGGTCGACGGAGTCGACGCTGACGCAGAGGACGGAAACACGACCGACACCGGGGGCAACACCACGAATTCGACGGACGACACGACTACGATGCTCTCGATCGACATCGACGACGACGAACCGCTGTCCGTCGAGCGCCACGTCGACGGCGAGTGGCTCGACGCATCGGAGATGTAAGCCTTCGTGGTAGGTCGGTATCGGTCGACGGGTCACTCGAGTGTGTACCAGTCGAACCCTTCGATCGCGTATCGATAGGAGACGACCGGCGCGATCAGCCCGCCGATCAGGACGGCCCAGGCACCGATCGTGATCGCGCGGGCAGAGACCGTTATTTCGGAAAGTGGCGTCAGCGCCGCCAACCCGGAGATCAATCCGGCGATCAGCTCCGGCGCCTCGAGATAGAGTACGACGGCCGCACCCGTCGGGAGCGCGATAGCGAGCGTGTAGACGAGAAAAGCCGTCTTGCTCGGCATCACCGCCTCGCGATTATTGGTGAGCTTGACGCTGCCGAAGCGGGGAAACGTAGACCCGATCCCAGTGGCCAGAGCAGGTGTGGCGACCGCGCCTGCCGTAGTCCCGACGGCGAGCACAGCGGTATGCTCGAGCGAGAGCGGACTGACGACCCCGAAGGCGACCGAAACGACGAGCGCGAGCGGGACGCCGATGAGCGAACCGGCGAGCATGCGACCGCGAATGGCCTGTCGGCCGGTAAGCGTCGAGGTCAGGACGGCGGGCAGCGCCGGACCCAGATCACCCAACGGGTTGAGGGTAAACAGGACCCCGGCCGCCCAGACGACGTACAGGCAAAACAACACTGCGACGAACGAGGGAACCGTCCTGGTTTCGATGACCACCTGACCGAAGCCGAGCGCCCCAAACAACGGGTAGCCGGCGTAGGCCAACCGAATCGGTGCGCGTTTCGTTCGCCGAATCGCCGTCACTGCCACCCCGCGGACCGGCCTCGAGACGGTACTCGAAAGTATCCTGGCGAGCCGGTCGGACGACGTTTCTTCCTCGATCTCGTCGTCGTCGGGTCGCGCTGGATCGGCGAACCAGTGGATCCGAGCGGACGGGACAGCGACGGTGACTGCGAATCCGACGACGATGGCCGAGCCGCCGATCGCACCGCCGAGGCCGAGCGGTGACGGTACCAGGCCGGGGATCCCGAACAGTAGCACGTGACCGGGCCAGCCGAGTGGACTCGATTGTAACACGGTGAACAGCGTTTGCAGTACTCTGTCCAACTGGCCGGTTGCGATCGCGCCGAAATAGACGAGCCAGAACGCGGTGAATAACAGGGTGCGATACTGTGCGATCGGTTCGTAGACGGTGATCAAATGTCGGACCCAGACGCCGATCGCGAATCCGACTGGAACGGCTGTCACTACGATGAGACTAATCAGCACTGGCGTGACGAGGACCGGCAACACCGTGCCCGCACCGAACGCGAACGCTGCGGCGTAAAGCAGCGTAAACGGGAGCAGAACGACCGCGTAGAGCGCGCTTTCGCAGGCGATAATCCCCAGAACGGTGTTTCGGACCGGCGTGGACACCAGGAGAAACGACGGTTCGTCGACATCGGCGACCGCCGTAACCGTTCGCATGATCGTCATGAAGACGATCACGAGCCACACGACGGCAGTGCCGCCGGTAATAACGTTGCTCACGATATCGGCGGTGTCTGCATCGATTCCGGCCGCTGCTTGTGCCCCCAATTCCGGGAGAAAGAACAGCCCGACAGCCGTGACTGGCCCGAGCAGGAATAGCGCCAGTACGGCCATCATGACCAGTTTCATCCGGTTCCCGGTTATCGCCCGGACTGTCCGTCGAAGCTCCGTTCTGGCGATCGAGACGGACGCGTACCTCATCAGCGATCACCTCGCTTTAGATTCGCAGCGCAGGGATCCGTAGATCTCATAGTTACATTCGATCCGTGCGATCAGTAAAATATTTGGATTTCTGTCATCACTCCGCGCGCAATCCGTCACCAACTCCCCTCGAGCCGCCTTCGACCTCGGCTCCGCCGGTAATCCGCCGGATGCGCTTGCAGATCGGCGTCGCCGTCGAGTCGATCGAATCCGGGAACTCCGTGAGGAGTCGGGGAATCTCGACGAGTCCGACGGCGCGAACGTCGATTTTGATGCGCACCCAGTTGCTCGAGAGGAGAGGGCAGCGTGCATTCGAACGGAACGCATATATGATAAATCTTTACTTACGGTGGGGAGGAAATGAACTGTATGAGCCCTGTCGACGCCCTCGCTATCGAAACCGAAAATCTGACCAAACGATACGGCGAGACGACGGCCGTTTCGGATCTGACGATGGACGTCGAGCGAGGATCGGTGTACGGCTTTCTCGGACCGAACGGCGCTGGCAAGACGACCACGATGCGGATACTGACGACGCTGACGAAGCCGACGTCGGGCACGGCCCGCGTCGCGGGTCACCCGATTACGGACCGGGAATCCGTCACGCCTCACATCGGTTACCTCCCCGAAGAGCCACCAATCTACGACGAACTCACCGGCCGGGAACAACTCGAGTACGCCGCCGGTCTCCGCGATATCCCCGAGAACGTGGCGACGGAGCGCATCGAATCCATGCTCGAGCGCTTCGACCTACTGGCGGACGCGAACAAGCGCATCGAAGACTACTCGAAGGGGATGCGCCAGAAGGTCGGCGTCATCCAGGCGGTCTTGCACGAACCGGATGTCGCCTTCCTCGACGAACCCACGAGCGGCCTCGACCCTCGCGCGGCCCGGACCATGCGGGATACGATCGCCGACCTCGCAGATCGGGAGATGACGATTTTCCTTTCGACGCACATCCTTCCCGTCGTCGACGAACTGGCCGACGAAATCGGCGTTTTGCACGATGGGACGCTCGTCGCCGAGGGCGACCCTGAGACGCTCAAGACTCGCGCCGAGACCGGCGACGCGCGCAGTCTCGAGGATGCGTTTCTCGAAATCACTCGCCAACCGAGCGAAGACGGACTTCGAGAGCCACCCGCCGAGTGAGCGAGATCCGTCGGGGACCGTCCGGTACGACGGTCGCTCGACCCGGCCCGACCGGTCTGGACGGGTGATAGGGGTCGACGGGCACGCGACTCTTTACGTATCGCTGCCGATCAAAGACGGACCGAGAGGAGGGGAGAGTGCATGAAGCCGCCTCTGCTGCCCTCGATCCGATATTTTTTAGTAGGAAGCAATCGTACGACCGTCCGGTGGTGAGAACAATGGTGCACAGTGACATCGCTGGAACCGAGGACGAATCCTGGATCGCAGAGCGACTCTCGACGATCGACAGATACGATCTCTTGCTCGGGTCTATCCCGGCAGCGTTCGCAGTCACCACCCTCGTCAGTCGAATGTTGAACGTCCCCTTCGAGGTGGCCGTTCTCGGCGGGGTCGCTATCGCAGCGCTCGCCCTGCTCGACGGACTTTTCTTCCGTCCACCTACCGGGTTGCAGGGCACATGACATCCACACCGTAAATGGCGGGCTCTCTCGCTGCTTTAGGTAGTTTCCGTTGAGGAGCTCCCCCGTCTCGGCTCGAGCGATTCGAGCAGCCGATGGCGGAACACTGGCCGCGAATTCGACGGCTGCACTATAGTAGTCGTTGAAACGATCTACCCACCGCTCGCACTGCTGCGGCCAGCGAGCGCTCGCTGGCTGCGAAGTCGCGAGCGGGGTGTGCAATGACGTTCAACGAGTACTATAGTTCTCGATGATCGGTTCGCTCGAGCGAAGTTACTGTGATGGGATGGATTTGACAGCTTAGACACCGCCTCGCCAATGTATCGATGCAACATGAGCGAACGCGATTCAGATCCACCGGTGGCCTGCACGGTGACGGCCGAACAGGACGCGGACCGACCAGAACACGTTCGCTCGGTCCTGGCTGAGCACGACAGAGATGCGACGGAGCGTGACGATGGGTATAGGCTCCTGTTGACGGGGACGACGACGTCCTCGCGGCGGTCGCGACGTTCGCCGCCACCGAGCGGCAGTGCTGTTCGTTTGCGGAGTACACGATCGACGTCTTACCGCCGTACGAGGAAACGCACCTGACGATCACCGGTCCTGCGGGAACGAAGGCGACGTTCCGCGATGGGTTGATCGACCGGTTGGAGTCGGACGCGTAACCGATACCGGGACTCCAACCGCCGGCCGTCGCTTTCGCGGTCATCGAAATGAACACGAGTGCCGTCCTCGCAACGTGGTGTTCCCGCTCTACGTGATCAGGGATCGAACACCTCGCGTTGCAGGCCCTCTCGAACGGGATCGTGTTCGGCATTGGTCGGCGGCGGACTCGTCACCAGCAGCGCTTCGAGTCGGCCGTCCTCGTCGGCGCGCACGCCTCGTTCGACGTCGGCTTCGACGACGACCACGTCGTCGGGCCCGACGACGTGGTCCGTCTCCCCCTCGCGAACGACGCCGGTTCCCGACCGAACGCTGATTACGACGTCGCTTCCGGGCGCGTGAACCGGAATGAACTGTCCCGGCTCGAAGTAGCCGAGAACGACCTTTGTCCGGTCGCTTCGAAAGACGGAGCGGGTGGTGAATCGGTCCTCGCCGTACGTTCGTTCGGTGTCGAAATCGGTCGCTGGCATTGATGGGTTCCTTCGGGGTGTATCGATCGTCGTTTCGGGCCCCGTTACCAGAGTCTGTGTCTTCCCGGAAGGTGCGTCTTCCTCCGAACATGTTAACACTCGCTGACGCGGACGAATCGGACCATTTCCATCACCATGGCCGGCTGCGTCCGGACTCCTGCGAACCGTCAGTGGCCGCCTGTCTCCGCCTCCGCTCCGCACCCTGCTCGTCTTCTTCGGTCCCGGTTTCGGACCCTATCGCCACCGCTAAAACGATCGGGCTCTCTCGTTTGAATATGGAGTATCACGAGGCGGCGGACTTCTGTTTCGATCTCCGGCGGTTCCGCCCGAAGCCGGGCACCGAGTCGACGGCCCGGCTGCTATCCCACCTCGAGAACCCACACGCTGACGTCGACTGCGTCCAGATCGCCGGCTCCAACGGCAAAGGGAGCACGGCCCGGATGCTCGAGCGAACCCTGCGCGAGGCCGGCTACTCCGTCGGTCTCTACACCTCGCCCCACCTCGAGGATCTCCGCGAGCGAATCCGCGTCGACGGCCGGAAAATTCCACAGACTGCCGTCTGCGACTACGTCGACGCCGTCCGCGACTACATCACGGAGCGGGCGGCCGACGGCGAGTCCCCGACCTTCTTCGAGACGATGACCGCCATGGCGCTGTGGCAGTTCGGCCGCGAAGACGTCGACATCGCCGTCCTCGAGGTCGGTATCGGCGGGAAGTACGACGCCACGAGCGTCGTCGATCCGGTCGCAAGTGCGGTGACGAGCGTCACGCTCGAACACACGGGTATCCTCGGCGACACCGAAGCCGAAATCGCCCGCGATAAGGCCCACGTCGCCCCGGACGGTGACCCGCTCGTGACCGGCGTCACCGGCGACTCGCTCGAGGCGGTCCGCGACGTCGCTGGCGAGGTCGTGACGGTGGGAACGGCTCCGGAGGCGGACGACGCGAGCGAGACTGTGGATGCCACGGACGGACGCTCCGTGCCGGACATCCGCGTCACGTACGGCGGTCGGACGAACCACACCGAGGCCGCCGTTTCGATCGAGGCGGACGACTGGCACGTCGAGACGCGGATTCCGCTGCTTGGCGAATACCAGGCCGTCAACGCCGGCATCGCCGCCGCGATCGCAACGCAGGTCGGCGACGTATCGACCGCCGACCTCGAGAACGGACTCCGAAGCGCCCACTGGCCGGGCCGGTTCGAGGTGATGGACACCGAGCCGCTGGTCGTGTTAGACGGTGCGCACAACCCGGGTGCCTGCGAGCAACTCGCCGAAACGCTCGGGACGTACGATTTCGACCGACTCCACGTCGTCTTCGGGGCGATGCACGACAAGGATCACCGCGCGATGGCCGCTGCGCTACCCACGCCCGACGCCATCGTCACGACTGAACCGTCGCTCGAGCGCGCCGAGGACCGTGCGGTACTCGCCGAGGCGTTCGCCGACGCCGGTGCGAGCACGGTTCGGACCGAGGCCGCAGTACAGGACGCCCTCGCGACCGCACTCGACGCGGCCGAGAGCGACGACTGCGTGCTCGTCACCGGCTCCCTGTTTGCCGTCGCGGAAGCGCGCTCGCGGTGGACTCGCACCGACGTACCGAAGCGTGTCAGGGACCTCTCTGACGCCCGCGAGACGCTCGAGGATGCGAACGTCGCCGCGGGTGACGTCGAACGGCTCGACGGCGATGCCGTCCACCGAGTCGTCAGGACGGCGCTCCGAGACCGGCAAGCGACGGTCCTGCAGGAGGAACTGCTTCGTCTCGGTGGCGAATGCGCCCTTTCGGGACTCGATCGCGACGACGAGGCGGTCGACGCCGTTTTGATGGGGACGCTCGCCCAGTTCGAGGCCCTCGTCGAGGTCCTCGAGAATCGTTCGCGACCCCACGGGCTGGCCGACGTCGCCCGCGAGTTACGCACCACGCTCGAAATCGATGCTGGCGCTGCCGACGTCGCCGATGACGAAACGGCACCAGAAACCGAGAGGGTTCCGACGGAACGACGAACCGTGGGCTGGTCCCGTTCATCCGCTCGAACGACAGGCGATTCGACCGAGGCCACGTTCCCCTGGGCGGACCGTCCGTCGGTGATGGGTATTCTGAACGTCACCCCGGATAGCTTCCACGATGGGGGTCGATACGACGCCCTCGAGGACGCCGTGGCCCGCGCCAGGGCGATGGTCGACGCCGACGTCGACGTGATCGACGTCGGCGGGGAGTCGACGCGGCCGGGTGCAGATCCCGTCTCGATCGACGAGGAACTGGATCGAGTCGTGCCTGTGATCGAGCGAATCGCCGATCTCGACGCGCTGATTTCGGTCGACACTCGCCGGGCGGCGGTCGCTGACGCGGCACTCGAGGCGGGTGCGGACATCATCAACGACGTCTCCGGGCTCGAGGACCCCAAGATGCGCTTCGTTGCCGCCGACCACGACGCTGGACTGGTGGTGATGCACAGTATCGACGCACCGGTCGTGCCCGACCGCGACGTCGAGTACGACGACGTCGTCGCGGACGTGATCGATCACCTTTCCGAGCGAGTCTTGCTCGCCGAGAAGGCCGGCCTCGACCGCGACCGAATCATCGTCGACCCCGGCATCGGCTTCGGCAAGTCCGCGGCCGAAAGCTTCGAACTACTCGACCGGATCGACGAGTTCCACGCGCTGGGGTGTCCGGTGCTGTTCGGGCACTCCCACAAGAGCATGTTCGCCCAGATCGGTCGCGATCCCGGCGAGCGACTCGAGGCCACCGTCGCGGCCACCGCCCTCGCGGCCGACCGGGGGGCCGACATCGTCCGGGTCCACGACGGCGCCGAGAACGTCGCCGCGGTTCGGACGGCGCTGGCGACGCGGAACCCGGAGCGATTCGACTGGCAGTCTTAATCCGACGCGTTTTCTATTCTCACTTCGATCGCCGTGATGACCGCATCGACGCCGGCTCTGATTCTGTCCATCTCGAGGGGCTGTATGGTTCCCCGAAACCGATTGCGTGTACTCAATTCCCTGGTGGTATCTCCCTGCTGAGGCCGTTATGGCCGACTGCCGACATTCCAACAGCATCCTGGCTCTGTCCCGCGCGTCCGTATTCGTTCAGTCGTCGTTCGACAGCTCGCGGGCCGGCGTGTACTCCGCCGGCCCGCACCCCAGCGACCGATGCGGGCAGCGCCGACAGTGTTCTCCCGCCCTCGTCTCCGTAAACGACGGATCGTCGACCGACTCGAGCGCCTCGAGGACGGTTTTCCACGATGGCAGTTCGTCGGCGTCGAAGAGGTCGATTCGCGGTTCGTCGACGTCGCCGACGTAGACGTAGCCGACGGTCGCAACCGGCTCGTCGAACCGGTCTACACAGGCCCGTCGGTAGAGCGCCAGCTGAACGGCGTCTTCGGCGTCGATTCGCTCGTCAGTCGTTTTGTAATCGAGTACGGCGAGGCCACCATCGGGAAGCCGTCGCACCGAGTCAACGTAGCCGACGACGGCTCCCGTCACACCGTCGACGTCTTCGAGTGAGAACGGCAGTTCCGCCGCGAGGGGGTCCCAGTCGGCGACTGGCCGGCCGAACGCGGGTGCGGTCGCCTCGAAATAGCGATCGATACTGGCGAGGACTTGACTGCGGTACTCGAGCACATCACGCGCGGTGAGTTGCCGGATGGCGATCTCGCGCCACGCAGCGCGCGTCGCGGCGTCGCGGTGAAAGGCCTCCTCTGCGATGTCGTGAAAGAGCGTGCCGACGATTTGTGACGGTGACTCGGCCTGCGCCGTCGCTGTCCCGCCGTTGGCCTCGGCTGGCGGTGACTCATCGACGCTCGTCTCCGTCGAGGCGTCCGATTCCGAGACGGCACCCGGTTCTGTCGAGGCGTTCGGTCCCGCGACAGGGATCGTCTCCGTCGCCTCGAGCGGATCGTCGATCGCGCGGACGACGTGATCGAGGTAGTGCTTTCGGGGACAGGTCTCGTGGGTGTCGATCGCGGAGTAGCTGTGGCGGATCGCGACCGGAAGCTCGGCAGTCGACGCGAGGGCATCGACCGGAAATCGAACGGTATCTGTCGTCAGTGCGGTCGGTCGGCGACTGCGTGGAATCCGGATGGAGGGCCCATCATCGATGTCGTCGTCGCGTCGGCCCCGTCCTCCGAGGTGGCTCGCCGCGTCGGCTGCCGGTAACAGCGTCCCATCGCGAAGTAGCCGACCCAGTCGGTGAACGGTTTCGATCGCTTCCCGCGTTTCGAGCGGTTCGACCGCTCTCTCCCCGTAGTCGGCATAGTAGGTGATCGTTCCCGGACGATTGCCCGCCGAAGCGGCGATTTCGTCGGTTCGATCGACGACGGTTTTCGGGTAGGTCTCTCGGACTCGCTCGAAGCTATCGGTCAGCGACGACCAGAGATTCATCCGCCGGCCGGTGACCGACCACTCGATGTCGGTTGCCAGACACGCCTCGGCGGTCGACGCCGCGAGTTCGTCTTCCCCGCCGTCGTATTCGTACGCGGATCCGAAGATGAACAGGTGGTTCTCGGCCCGCGTGAGCGCGACGTGGAGGACTCGCCACTCTTCACCGACCGTCTCGGTGGCCAGATCGGCGAGCAGCGGAGACGCCACGTCGTCGTCGAGCGTGGCGGCCAACAGTTCGTACCGCGCTCGCTCGACGTAGTCCCCGTCGACGCACCACTCCTCGTCCGAAAGGTAGGGAACGAGAACGGTATCGAACTCGAGGCCTTTCGCCTGATGGACCGTCATGACGTCAACGCTATCGGCCGATCGGGTTCCGCGCGTTCGATCGCTCCCGCCGCTTCGCAGCGTCCGTGCGAGCGCGTCGACGAACTCCGCGGAGAGCGACTGGACGACGCCGTCCGAATCGTACGCCTCGACGAACCGATCGAGCCGATCGAATTCGTCCCGTTCGTCGCTCGTACAGAACCACTCGATTCGCGTAAGGTCCCGGAACCGGCGGATGAATCCCGAGAGCGGGTAGACGTCCCGGAACGTCTCGAGAGCCGTGAGGTGGTCTCGTGCCTGCTCGAGCCGTTCCGGCCGCTCGACCGCCCCGGTCTCCGGACTCGAATCCATCACCGCGTCGTACAGCGATCCGTCCCGTCCGTGCAGCGTCGACAGATCCTCGTCCGTGAGTCGGTATCGGTAGAGGAGCACGCGCCGAAGGTGTGTATCCGCGTCCGGGTCGACGAGTACCCGGAGGTACGACAGGGCGGTTCGTAGTCCGGGCGAAATCTCACCCCGTGGCGAGCCGGAAACGTCGAACGGGATCTGCAGGTCTCGGAGTTCGTCCGCGACCAGCTGGGCGTGGCGATTCGTCCGAACGATAACTGCGATGTCGCCCGGAGTGCGTTGCGTGACGTTCTCGGCTGCACCGTTGAGCAGCCGCGATACCGTCGTTGCGACCTGTTCGGCCGTCGAGAGGTTCATCTGGTCGCTCTCGATCTTGATTACGCGGTCCGGCGGGTCATCTTCGTCGTCCGTACCGGGCGTCCGACCGTCCTCGCGCAGCGTCTTCGAGGACTGCGGGCCGTAATCGCAGGCGTTGGTCAGGTCGAGAATTTCCTGCCGCGAGCGGAAGTTCAGTTCGAGTTCGATCGCCTCGTGGTCGTCGTAGGCGTCTGCCAGCCGGTCTAACCCCTCGCGGTCAGTGCCTCGCCAGCCGTAAATCGCCTGGTCTTTGTCACCGATTGCGAGCAAGTCCGGCCGATCGGAACCGTCCGTGAGGTCGGTGAGCAGGGAAAACTGCGTCTCGTCAGTGTCCTGAAACTCATCACAGTACACCTGCGTCCACCGGCCGGTGATCTCGTCGGCGACCGAGTCGTCCGCCAGTAACTCGGTCGCCGTCCGTACCAGTTCGTCGAAGTCCATCGTTCGCTTGGCCTCGAGACGGTCGTGGTAATCCGCGTATACGTCGGCGAAGTGGCGGGCCAACCGGAGAAACTCCACATAGTGTTTCAGACGGCCGAACGGGGTCTGCTCGATCCGATTCGTGGCCGATCCCCAAATCTCGTTACCGAACAGCGTCCGCGGGAGGTGCTTCGTCGTCCGATCCTCGAGCGAGAGCGTTTCGATCGTGTTCGTGACGCACTGCTGGAGGACTCGCAGGTAGCGGTCGACGTCGCGAACCACGTCGTCCTCGCGGAAGGCTGCCGGGGCCTCGACGATCTTTTCCCGACAGTACGAGAGGAGTTTGCCGTAATCGACCAACGACTCCCGGGCCGACTCGAGGTGCTCGTCTCGATTGAAGTAGCGAAGCGCCTCGTCGTCGAACGATAGCTCCTCGCCAGCCGTTCGCTCGAGCCACAGGACGAACTCGTTGCAGAGCTCGAGTGTCCGGACCGGTGGTAGTCCCGCCCGCAACCGATCCGGTGTAACGTTCTCCTGGCTCATCGCCTGGATGAAGCGATCGATCGATTCGGTAAGGTCGGCCGGCGCCCCGTCGTCCCGGGTCGACGCGGCCGCGAAATCGTAGTCGTTGTCGGCGAGTAGGCGACCGATGATCCGCCGCCGGGTGCGCTCGGTGACGACGTCGAATTCGGGCGAATACCCCAAATAGTACGCATACTCGCGGACGAGGCGATAACAGAACGAGTGGTAGGTGTAGACGTCGACTGCCGCGGCATCGTCGGGGTCGAGCCGCTCCGTGACCGCCGCCCGGATGTTTGCGGCGGCCTCGTTCGCGAACGTCAACACCAGCACGTCGTCGGGATCGACCTCGCCTCGATCGAGAGCGCGCTCGAGACGAACGAGCATCGTCGTCGTCTTTCCCGTTCCGGCACCCGCGTCCACGGAGGTACAGGCCGCGTCGCTGTCGATGACCGCGCGCTGATTGCCTTTCGGGTCGACGTGGGTCGCGAACGCGGGATCGTCGTCGCCGTTCCGCCGGTGTCGGTCAGCCATCGAAGCGCACCTCGTGGGCGATGTACTCCTGACAGCAAACGGTGTAGTCACAGTCGGGGCAGGCGTGTTCTTCGATTTCGTTCCACCGCCGGGCAGGATCGAACGACTCCGCGACGAGCGTCGCGGCAACCGTCGCAAGTCGGCCGTCAACCGTCTCGTTGCGGTGATCGTGTGTCATGCCGAACGTGTGGTGGTCGACGTAGACGTCGGTCAGATCGACGACTTCGAGGTTCGTTTCGACTTCGTTCTGTACCCAGTTCACCGACAGGCTCGATCGGTCGGCGACCGGGATCTGGACGTACCGACAGGTTCGATCACCCAGTCCGAGTCGATCGCGGAGGTCGCGGAGCCCGTCGAGGACGACCGCGGTCTCGAAGAGAACTCCCACCGGGTCCGGGTCAAATACGTCGGCGTCGTCGGCGAAGTGATCCGTAAATCGGGTTGCGACGTCGCCCTCCCAGTCGGACCGGTACCGTAGTCTGCCAAGCGGCGCGAGCGTGGGAACGAACCGGACGCCGACGATCGACGAGTCGTCGCCGGAGACGTAGTCGACCGTCGCGTCGATCGATATCGTCTCCCCGTCGAGTTCCGGTTCGGCTTTCGGTTCCGACAGGGCGATCGTACTGGAGAGTGGTAACCCGGGCCCGATCAATTCGCCGCCGGTCGCGTCGGTGGTCAGCCGTTCGATCCCCACGGCGTGGTCGGTCCCGATGCGCTCCGCGTACGCGACGATCGTCGCGTCGAGGACCCGCCGCTCGTGGCGGCGCTGGGCCACGGAGTGAAAGCGCTCGTCGTGATCCGACCACAGACTCGATAGTCGATCTCGAGCCGCGGATTCGATCCCCTCGCGGTCCGTTTCGCCGCTTCGGAGCGCGTCGCAGATCGCGGTTCGTAGCAGGTCGACCCGTTCCTCGACTGCGTCGTCTTCGCCGCACTCGAGTCCGTCGACGGAGGCTAACTCGTACCGGCGAGGGCAGTGCAGGGCGGTGCGAATGCCGTCGACGGAGAGGGAGGCAACGGTCGAATCACCGTCAGTCATCACGGACCACCGTACCCGCGGCGAACTCGAACTGCGAGCGGACCGCCTCCGCGAGTTCGTCGTCTACGTCTCCGTCCTCGAGGACGACCGCGATTTCCTCGAACAGCGCTTCCGTCTCGCCGAGGTCGGCCTCACCGCCCGTGCTCGCCTCTCGAAGCACCCGCTCGAGTTCGCCGCGGGGCTGGTCGAGCAGCGCCTCGATCGCGTTCGGTTCGCCGTGAATCGCCGCGTCGGCGCGAACGTCTACGTCCTCGAGGGCGAGTCCCGGTGTCGACTCGATCAGTTTCAGGTAGCGAGACTCGTCGTGAGTTCGACGTAAGCCGCCTGCGCCGCGTTCGTACGAACAACAGTAGAGGACGCGCTCGGCCGCGCGGGACCCGAGCGCGAGCCGTCGACGGGATCGATGAGCGTGGTACGTTTCGAACGGATCGCCGACGCCGGTCGTCTCGACGGTGTCGAACGTGTCGGCGATCGCCTGAAGGGACGGGTCGGTAACCGCGGGATAGGCCGACATCTCCCGGAGCCACGCCGTCGGAAAGAGCTGGGTGAGAAACTGCTCGCCCGGATAGGTTTCGTCGATCAGGTCGAGCAGGAAAACCGCGTTCCGCGAATCGTACTTCAGGTCGTCGACGGCACAGACCGTGACGCCGCCGGTAGGGGGTCGCGTCTCGACCGCGTGGACGTACGGCGCGTCGTACCGAATCGTCCGTCGGAGCATTCGGCGCAGCCCGCGCCAGTCCGGGCCGACGAGGTCGGTCTCTTCCGCGAACTGTGCGATTTCAAGCACCCGACGGATACCCTCGTACTGCTCGCGAGCGTCGACCCAGTCCTCCTCGCGAGCGATCCGGCCTTTTAGATCCGTTCGGTGGGTCCAGCGTTCGAGCGAGCGTCGGATGCTCGAGCCGGCGGTGTTCGCGAGCAGGGCCGGCGAGAACCCCGGCACCCGAGCACGAAGTCGATCCAACGAATCGTTTCGCGGCCCGCTCGCGTCGCCTGTGGGGTCGTCGGGGTCTGTTCGGGCATTCCAGTCGTCCACTTCCTCGTTCTCGCGTTCGCACTGAAGCGTGACGACTGCGTAGAGTTCGTTCACCGCGGGGTCTTCGGCGAGTGAGGGGGTACCGATCGTGGCTGTCGGCACGCCGGCATCCCGGAACCGTCGTCTGGTCTCGGGAACTCGCTCGATCCGGGGGACGGCGACGGCAAACTCGTCGAACGACCAGCCGTGGCGGTCGCGAAGCGACTGTATCTCGGTCGCGACGGCTCGGACATGTTCGCGGCTGGTTCGGGTGTGTATGCGGTTAGCGCGTCCGATCGGACCGACAGCCGTCGAGCCTCCGTCGGATGAAGTGGCCCCGTCCCCGACCTCGGCGTCTTCAGCCTCGGCTTCTCCCGCACGGTCGGCGCCTCCGGTCCGACTCGGTGACTCGCCCGTTGCGAGAAGACGCGTAATCGCCCGGTGCGGTGGATCGCCGTCGCCGCGATGGCCCTTGCCGGGGTCGAGCGACTCGACATCGAGACCGGCCGCGTTCGCCATCGCCGTGACGTCACCGGGCTCGACTCGCGTCCGTTCGACGCTTGCGTTGCGCTCGCCGAGACAGACGAGCGCGGCGTCGTCGGTCAGTGTCGAAAGAAATCGCCGATCGAGGCGGCGGTACTCCTCGAACTCGATGGCGAGAACGGCGTCGAACGAGGCGGTGATACGGCTTCGCAACTCATCTACGTCCGCCTCGAGTAACTCGACGGCCTGTGGGATCACGTCCGCCCGTTCGACGTACCCCCGGTCGTCGAGTTCTGCGTGGAAGCGGTCGTTCATCGCGTACAGAAACGCCAGACAGTCGTGGGGGTCATCGAGGTCGTCGAGACGAATTCGCTGGCGGGTCGCCTCGAGCAGTAATTGCCCGACGTCGCGTGCGAAACTCTCGTGGGCGGCCGCACGCTCGAGGTAGTCCGGTACCGACCGACTCGCTCCGTCGATCACCATCGAAACGAGCTCGATCCGTTCTTCGTACTCGAGTCGGGACAGCGTCGGGTCGTACTCCTCGATGACTTTCGAGGCGTGTTCCGGAAGTGACTCGATACGGGGCGAGCGCGGCCGGCCGTTA
Organism: Natrinema halophilum; assembly: GCF_013402815.2. Classification (NCBI taxonomy): domain Archaea; kingdom Methanobacteriati; phylum Methanobacteriota; class Halobacteria; order Halobacteriales; family Natrialbaceae; genus Natrinema; species Natrinema halophilum. The sequence continues at coordinate 2,087,591 of NZ_CP058601.1, read as the reverse complement.
GATCGGCCGGCGTCCGCGTCGGCCAGCGCTGCGGTCACCGATTCGATCCCCGCCGGATGCCGTTTCAGGACCAGGACGTTTCGGGCCCCGTATTCGTCCGCGAGATCGGCGTACTCTGTCGTAATCGTCGCGAACAGATCGCTACTCTGTGCGGGCTCGGAGAGGAGCTTGCACGTTCCCTCGAGTTCCGGCGGCGGTGTCGCCATCGATCGATCTGTCACCGAGTATTGCGGAGTCAATATTTAAAGATGGGTACACCGCGCCCCGCCCCGTCCCCGGCCCACTTGACCGAGTCCGATAATCCTTATAGTGTTTAACGAGTATCCATCTGTATGGAGGATATTTTCGTCGCTCGAGTCATGTCCACGTCTTTGCACACGGTGACGCCGGACACACTCGTCGAAGACGCTGCACAGGTGATGCTCGAAAACGGGATCGGTTCGGTCGTCGTCGTCGACGACCACAACCGACTCGAGGGTATCCTGACGACGACGGATTTCGTCCGAATCGTCTCCGAACGGCAGCCGAAAGATCAGACGCCGGTTTCGACGTATATGAGTTCCGACGTCGTAACGACCACGGCACAGGATCGCATCCGCGACGCCGCCGACACGATGGTCGAACACGATTTCCATCACATCCCCGTCGTCGACGACGAGGAAGGCGTCATCGGGATGATCACGACATCGGATCTGGCGGGATACCTTTCACGCGTACAGCGACCGAGTCCCGCCGAATAGCGGGTTCGATCCGGTTTTCGCCAATTTCGTTTCTTCGAGTAGCGTCGTCGGTGCCCCGGTCAGTGTCCGTCGTGATCTGGTTCGCCGTCAGTATCGCGAGCGGACTCTGTGGCCCCCTCGCGACCGTCCTCGGTCATCCACCGGACCGTTTCGTCGAGCTGATCCCGCAACGCGCGAGCCTCCGCGGGCGTCAGTGCCACGTCCGCGTGTCCCGTTCCGTGGTCGCCCGCCATCGCATCGACGCTCACGATCACGCGGTGGCCCTCGTCGGACTCTGGCCGCACCGAGACGTCGGCTCGGTCCGGGTAATCCCGCGGCGGTCCCATCTCGAGGTCGGTCTCCCCCCGCGTGACGCCAACCTGAACCCGCTCGGGGTGTGCGAGGTCGAACGAATCCGTCGGATCCTCCTCGATCGGCGTCGGTTCCTCGGACGCGTTCCGATCGTCGGGCATACGTATTCGTTGGCCACGAGACTCCTTGGGTGTAGTCCCACTTGCGTCCGGTCGGCCGTGCCGACCGTCGTTCGCGCGGGGATCGTCGAATGCTACGTCGTCGTTACGATATCATTCAGTCGTCGTCCATCGGCGCCGTCACGGGTTCGACGCGGTCGCCACGTGGCCCCTCGAGGTCGATTTTCGGGAGCAGGTCGCGAAGGTAGCGACCGGTGTGGGAGTCCTCGAGTCGCGCCACGTCCTCGGGCGTGCCGGTGGCGACGATTTCGCCGCCGTTCTCGCCGCCCTCCGGGCCGAGATCGATGATGTGATCTGCGTTCTTTACGAGGTCGAGTTCGTGTTCGATGACGGCGATGGTGTTGCCGTTGTCGGTCAGTCGATGAAGGACGTCAATGAGTTTTCGCTCGTCCGCCGAGTGGAGGCCTGTGGTCGGTTCGTCGAGCAGGTAGAGCGTCTCCCCCGAATCTTTCTTACCGAGTTCCTCGGCGAGTTTGATGCGCTGGGCTTCCCCGCCCGAGAGCGTCGTGGACGGCTGGCCGAGTTTCATGTAGTCGAGACCGACGTCTTTCAGCAGTTTCAGGCGGCGTCGGATCTGGCTCGAGGATTCGAAGAAATCGTAGGCCTCTTCGACCGACATCTCGAGGATGTCGGCGATGGTTTTGCCCTTGTAGGTAACGTCGAGCGTGGCGTCGTTGTATCGTGCGCCGTCGCACTCCTCGCAGGGGACGTACACGTCGGAGAGGAAGTTCATCTCGATCTTGACGGTACCCTGTCCGCCACACTCCTCGCAGCGACCGCCCTTGACGTTGAACGAGAAGCGGCCCTTCTCGTATCCGCGCTGTTTCGAGAGCTTCGTCTGTGCGAACAGTTCGCGGATGTAATCGAAGACGTTGGTGTAGGTTGCCGGATTCGACCGGGGCGTGCGACCGATCGGCGACTGGTCGATCAGCCGAACCGTTTCGATCTCTTCGAGCCCCTCGAGGGCGTCGTGGTCGCCCGGAATGACCGACGTGTTGTCGTTCATGCGGCGAGCGAGTCCCTTGTAGAGGACCTCGTGCATGAGTGTGGATTTCCCGGATCCCGAAACGCCCGTGATCGCCGTAAAGCACCCAAGCGGGATATCGACGTCGAGGTCCTTCAGATTGTGCTGGCGCGCGCCGCGGATCGTCAGCGCACCGTCGGGGTCCCGTCGCTCGTCGGGCACCGGGATCTGGCGCCGCCCGGAGAGGTAGTCTCCCGTCACCGATCCCTCGGTCGCTTTGACCTCTTCTACGGGTCCGTTGACGACGACTTCGCCGCCGCGCTTGCCCGGGCCGGGGCCCATGTCGATGACGTTGTCCGCCCGTCGCATCGTCTCCTCGTCGTGTTCGACGACCAGCAGGGTGTTCCCCAGATCGCGCAGTTCCTCCAGGGTATCCAGCAGCCGGTCGTTGTCCCGCTGGTGGAGTCCGATCGAGGGCTCGTCGAGGACGTACAGCACGCCGACGAGGCCGGAGCCGATCTGCGTGGCCAGTCGAATGCGCTGGCTCTCCCCGCCGGAGAGTGTCGAGGCCTCGCGGTCGAGCGTGAGGTATTCGAGGCCGACCTCGCACATAAAGCCGAGGCGGGCACGGATTTCTTTGAGGATCTCCTCGGCGATGACCTTCTCGCGCTCGGTGAGGTCCGCCTCCAGCGATTCGAAGTGGACGAGCGCATCACCAATGCTCATCGCGTTGATCTCCGTGATGGCGGTTTCGTCGACCAGCACGGCGCGACTTGCGGGTTTGAGGCGAGTGCCGTCGCAGGCCGGGCACTCGGTGACCGACATGTAGTCATCGATGTGATCCCGGGTCGAGTCCGAGTCGGTCTCTACGTACCGCCGCTCGAGGTTCGGAATGACGCCCTCGAAGCGCTTTCGTTTTCGGCGGGTTCCGTTTTTGGTGTGTCGCTCGAATAGCACCTGGCCGTCCGTTCCGTAGAGGAATGCCTGCTTGACGTCCGCGTCGAGGTCCTCGAACGGCGTCGACAGTGAGACGTCGAAGTGCTCCGCGACGGCGTCGAGTCGCGTCCTGTAGTACGAGCGGTTGTAGCTCCAGGGTTCGAAGACGTGCTTGAGCGGCTTGGACTCGTCTTGCAGGACGAGGTTCTCGTCGATCTCTTTGGTCTCGCCAAGGCCCTCACACTCGGGACACGCGCCGTGGGGCGAGTTGAAGGAGAACGAGCGGGTCTCGATCTCCGGAACGTCGATCCCGCAGTGGGTACAGGCCAGATCCTTCGAGAACTCGACGACGAATCGGTCGTCGTCTTCGGTCTCGTCGCCGAGTGCGCCCGTCTGGCGGGCCTCTTCGCCGAGATCGGCGGCGACGTCTGCCGACGCGTCCGGAAGGATGACCTTCATGACGCCGTCGGCCTCCTCGAGTGCGGTCTCGACGCTGTCGATGATTCGTGGTCGATCTTCGACGGAGACTTTCACGCGGTCGACGATCACGTCGATCGTGTGATCGAAGTTCTCGTCTAAGTCAGGATCGTCGAGCGTGAGGTCGTGTTCCTCGCCGTCGATCTCGACACGGGCGTACCCTTCCGAGACGAGTTCCTCGAAGAGGTCCTCGAACGCGCCTTTCTGGTCGCGGACGACCGGTGCGGCGAGTTTCGCTTTCGTTCCTTCGGGGAGTTCGAGAATGCGCTCGACCATGTTCTGGGCCGACTGCTCGCCGACCTCGCGACCGCACTCGGGGCAGTGGGGCGTCCCGACGCGGGCGTAGAGCAGTCGCAGATAGTCGTGCAGTTCCGTGACCGTTCCGACGGTCGAGCGGGGGTTGTTCGCGGCGTTTTTCTGGTCGATCGAAATCGCCGGCGAAAGGCCTTCGACCGTCTCTACCTGGGGTTTGTCCATCTGGCCCAGGAAGTTCCGGGCGTACGCCGAGAGACTCTCGATGTACCGGCGCTGCCCTTCGGCGTAGACCGTCTCGAACGCGAGCGAGGACTTGCCCGACCCCGAGAGGCCGGTCACGACGGTGAACGCTTCACGGGGGATCGAAACGTCGAGGTCCTTGAGGTTGTGTTCCTCCGCACCTCGCACCTCGATGGTGTCCTTGCTCATCGTTCGGTCCCGATCGTGGAGTGCCTCTTTTGTCGACGCGTTACCAGATTCATTGTATCTGCATCAATGGCCCGAGGGACTTAACGAGTCTGAAAGACCGATGGCGTGGTATTTGGTAGCAATTCTGATTTGGATCGGCTCGAACCCGCACTGTCCGATGGTCGAGATCCGTTTCTCTCGTCCAGGGGTTCGATTGACGCGTTGCTATCGAGCGGTGACCGTCGCGCGCCCAAAGTCACTTCGGCAGGTAGCGCCAAGGGGGACGTATGAGCGACGACGCCGCGGGCGCACTCGCGGTCGAGGAATTCGTCGAGTACTGCCGAACGCAGGCGGGTCTGCTGTCCGGACACGTCGAGACGATGAGCGAGGAAGCCGACGAACTGCTCGCCGAGATCGATCAGGAGATGGCCGACGTCCGGTCGCGCCTCGAGGCGCTACCGGACGAGGTGCCGGCGACCGAGACCCCGTCGACGGCTGATGTTCCCAGTGCGAGCGAGGTTGACGTCGCGGCGATCGAGGACCTGCAACGAGAACTCGAGGAGAAGCAACTCCTCGTCGAGGCGAAACAGGCCCGGATGCAGGCCTTTCAGGACCTTGCAGCGGGGTATACCGAACTCGCCGAAGAGTTGCCGTCTGTAGCGGAAGACGGTCAAGAAGCGCTGGCTCGCATCATCGAGTTCGAAGCGGACAACGACGCGCCGGCGTACTTCGACGAGCGCCAGACGATGGTCGAGGCCGCAGCGTCGCGCGACGTCGACGAGGAATAACCGGACAGACGGCCGAAACAGGCATTCTCTCGCCGATTAGTGACCGTCGTTGCGCAGAAATTTCAAACGAAGTACAATTCCGTATATTGATCTGTGACTACCGCGTCATGTGTGGGCATGCCAATCGAATACAGCCAACGCGAGAAATCCTACGAACTGTATCGAAAAGGAAAACGAGAGGGGACGTGGGATCCGGACGACTACGACCTCGAGGGAGACCGCGCCGACTGGCAACAATTTTCCGAGGACGAACAGCACCGGTTTCTCGCGACGTGTTCGGGGTTCTACGACGGCGAGGAAGACGTCACGCGGACGCTCGCGCCGTACATGATGGCGCTGGATGCACTGCCGAACGAAGAGATGCCGTTCGATACCGTTCAGGAGGAGATGTACCTGGCCCAGCAGGTGTACGAAGAGGCCAAGCACACGGATCTCTTCAGTCGGTACTTCGAGGAGGTCTTCGAGACGCAGGACACGGAACCGTTCCGAGAGGGCGGCTACCAGGAACAGGGGTACAGCACTGACGACCTTTACGACACCGCAGACGAGTTGATGGCAGCGATCGACAGCGGCGACCGGACCGAACTCGTGTACGCGCTCGGCGAAGCCTATCTGAACTATATGGGTATCATCGAGGCCCAGCTCGCCCGCGGCGGTTACCTCACCTTCGACCAGATGATCGAACTGAAAGCCGAGCAGATGGGGCGAGACGTCGTCCTCGAGTCCTTCCAGGAGGCTATCGGTAAGGTCCGCCAGGACGAAACGCGCCACATCGAGAACGGGCGCTGGGTCCTGCAGCAACTCGCAGAGGCCGAACCCGATATCGTCGCGGACGTCTACGAACCGCGCATCGAGGAGTACGTCGAAAACCGGCTGCTGGCGGACCCCCTTTACGACGAGCAGCCGTTCGAGGGATACGATCAGCGCAAGATCGGTAAACAGGTCACCCAGTATCTGCAAGACACCATCGACTACATCGGTGCCGATCGATTCGAGCGGTACGGCGACGTTCGTGCCGCCCTGAAAGAGCGTCAGGCCGCCGATTGAACCTGGTCAGACGAAACGGGTGCTTTCTGGTAGCTCTCCAGGTATATCGAGTAACGAGGCCGTTTACAGCGCCTCGAGCAACGCGTCTACGTCGTCCCGGTCGTTGAACGCGTGAATCGATGCGCGGATCGCATCCGGTTTCGGAAGGGATCTGACGACGATCCCCTGGCCGGCGAGTCGGTCGACGACCCGGTTCGGTTCGTCGACGTCGATCGTTACCAGTCCGGATTCGTACGACCTGGGGCTCAGCAGTCGGTCGTCCGCCACGCCATCTTTGAGCCGATCGGTGAGGACTTCGATCCGCCCCTGAATCGCATCGATGCCGATTTCCTCGATCGCGTCGATCGCTTCCGTGAGTCCAGCGTGCGGCGCAGGACTCGCGGTGCCGATTTCGAATCGCTTTGCCCCGGCTGCGTAGCTGTAATCGACGGCGTTTGCGTCTGTTACGCTTCGGTAGCCGATCGCCGCGGGAACGAGGTCCCGTTCGACGCTGTCCCGGACGAAGAGAAAACCCGCGCCGAACGGCCCGATCAGCCACTTGTGACCAGCCCCGACGACGAAGTCGGCCTCCCACTCGCGAACGTCGATCGGAACCTGTCCGGGGGATTGCACGGCGTCGACCAGAACCAACGCGTTGGCATCGTGGGCGACGTCGACGATTTCGGCGATCGGTAACTGGGTGCCGTGCGTCCACGTCAGCGAACTCACACAGAACAGCGTCGCTTCCCCGGCGATCGCGGTCACCTCGTCGAGGTCGAGTCGGCCGTTTTCGGTCTCGAGTACCCGGACGTCGACCCCGTATTCGCGTTCGAGGCGTTGCCATGGCAGGACGCCCGCCGAATGCTCCAGATCGGTCCGAACGACGACGTCGTCTTCGGTCCAGTCGAACGCGCCTGCGACCCGATTGATCCCGTCAGTCGTGCTCTGGGTGAGCGCGATCTCGCTCGGCGATGCACCGAGCAAGCTGGCGATAGCCGCCCGCGACTCGTCGTACGCGTCGAATGCTGCGGGATACATGCCGTCGGCCGCAGGTGCTTCGTACTCGTGGTGTTCGAGCGCCGATTCGGCCGCCTCGACGACGCGACGCGGGCTCGGCCCGCCGGCACCCCAGTTGCAATAGACGCTCGATTCGAGAGCGGGCATCGTTTCGCGAAGATCACGTGGCTCCATTACCCCATCGTTTGCTCGCTTCCGTGTTCGTTCTGACGATCAGGTTCGTCGTGACCGCGGTGGTGGGGCATACCTGTTACCGAGGTCGGCCTGATGGGACGGTGGGTCAGCCGACGGCCTCGAACTGCATGTCCTATCCGTTACCCGGCCCGTGAGCGGTCTACTGTCGTCGATACCGACTGTCGATCGAAAATAGGTATATAAATGCCCACGATATAGCGGGAATGGTCAACTCAGTTACCATAGGTCGGGAATCGTCGATACGACTGAACGTAGGTCCTCCCTACGAGTAAGTGAGGAGAAAAACGATGACTTCGACCCAATCCAACCGACGGCACGTACTGCAGGCGATCGGGGCGACTGGTGCGCTCGCGGTGGCCGGCTGTCTCGGTAGCGATCCACAGGAGAACAGCCCAGATAGCAACGAGCCGGCGGAGGAGGAGGGTCTGCCGGCGGCGAAGTCGGTCGACGTCGACCAGATCGCACGCGATCCGACCGACATCCCGGCACCGGTCGACTGGACCCAGCCCCGCACGCACGACGTCACGATTCGGACCGAGAAGGTGACCGCCGAGATCGAACCCGGCGTCACCTTCGACTACATGACCTTCGAGGGACAGGTTCCGGGGCCGATGCTCCGGGTCCGTCGGGGTGACACGGTCAACCTCACCTTCGACGTCCCCGAGGAGTTGAACGCGGCGATGCACAACATGGACTTCCACGCGGTCTACGGGCCGGGTGGCGGTGCCGACGCGACGACGATCGCCCCCGACGACGATCCAACCCAGATCCAGTTCCGCGCGGAGTACCCCGGCGTGTTCATCTACCACTGTGCGATCCCGAACATGGACATGCACATCAGTAGCGGGATGTTCGGCTCGATCCTGGTCGAGCCCGAAGACGGCCTCCCCGAGGTCGACAACGAGTTCTACCTCGGCCAGCACGAGATCTACACCACCGGCGAGGTCGGCGAAGACGGCCACCACGGCTTCGACTACGAGGCGATGAAACGCGAACAACCGACCTACGTCGTCTTCAACGGCCAGGCCTACGGCTTTACGGAAGACGCGGCCGGTCCCATGCAGGCCAACACGGGCGAAACTGCCCGGGTCTACTTCGCCAACGGCGGCCCGAACCTGCTGAGTTCGCTCCACCCCATCGGCAACGTCTGGAGCGACCTCTACCGCGACGGTGACCTGCTGTCCGACCCCGCGAACAACGTCGAAACGACGCCCGTCGCACCCGGAACCACCACCGCCGGCGTGATGGAACTCCCCGTCCCCGGACCGGTCAAAATCGTCGACCACGCGCTCTCGCGAGTCGTCCACCGCGGAGCACTCGGCGTCGTCGACGTGCAGGGCGATCCCAAACCCGAAATCTTCGACCCCGATCCGTGAGCGAATTTCCGCAAGCCACCCGGCGATCGAAACTCGCCCGCCCGTCTTCTCACCGTTTTGTCGACGATCTGCAACGATCGCAGCCGGACGGTATCGGAAATCGTCCCGGTCAACATCGGCGCTTCGTCCGTCATCTGATTGCGACCCGTCGTCGGTCCCGTTCGGAACTGCAGCCACGAGATGTAGGTAGTGAAGTTATGCCGCTCACTCGTAACAGTTGATTATACCGAGGTGTGTTCGATGACAGGGAACGATTCATCTTCGACGACGAACTCGCGTGACGACGATTCCGCAGGCGGATTCTACACTGTCCACTGCGATTGGAACTCGACCGATAGCCCCTCGTCGGCAGTCGTTCGTGCGGTCGCGGACGTTACAGGGAGGGACGTGACGGCCATCCAACCGCTGTACGAGGCTATCGATCCCGACGCGTTAGACCGTTTTCTGACCCACGGGAAGGCAAGCGCTCGACCGCGAATGCTCTCGTTTCGGTTCGAACACTGTGACGTTACCGTGGATGCAGAGGGCCGAATCGACATCAAACGACTCGAGTGAAACTGAGTCGGGCGACCTCGACGGCGACGAAACCGACTTCGAATTACTCTCACCTGCGGGAGGAAAGCCGATCGAACGATCTTCTCTCTCGAACGACCCCAGCGGTTTCGCTGGAGAGGCTGTCACTCGTCTGAATACAAGTGACAGCGAAAACAGCGCGAACGCCTGCGGCTTCAGTCGTGGGAGAAGTCAGCCTGCGGTTCCTCGAACAGCAGCGTGAGGAGTTTGCGTTCGGCGGCGTGAATGTGCTGGGAGAACGTCGGCGACGTAATTCCGAGTTCGGCTGCGACGTCTTCTCCCGAACACTTGCGGGGCCAGTCGTAGTATCCGGCCTCGAATGCGGACTTGAGTACTTCGTGTTGTCGCTCGGTGAGTGCGGCATAGAGTTCCTGGCGGAACGCCGTCTGACTGAACAACGGCTCCAGGTTGTCTTTCTCGCGTTTCGCCGCGAGTTCGGCATTTGGATTTTCCGCGAGGAATTCGTCGACGATCGCGACCTCGTCGCGTCGTGGTGGGACTCCGGCGACGATGCGTCCGGAACCGTCGTCAGCCCGAACGATCCGGGGAAGCGCTCCGAGTTCGGCGAGCGTGATTACGGGACACGCTGCGGAGACGTGGAACTCGAAGAGACCACCGTTCGAACGTTCGCTGAGAAGTCGGATGTCGGTGTCGTAAGGGTCTGTGTAGTCGAGAATCTGCGACGGATCAGCATCGGCGACGGTAAAAAACTCGACATACTGTCCACTGTCGTTGGGCAACATCTCTACCAGTTCGATTCGGCAGTTGGCCTTCTCAGAGACGGCTACGAATGGATATGATGCGTTAGAAACATTAAACTCGATTTCTCTGACGGACGTTGATTGATCGTCCCGTCGCCGTTCTGTCATTGCAACTCGTTACACTAGTGGCGGTTGATTCGTTACCTTTGTCCCAAAGTCCTTTGGAAATCACTGGCATTGGTGATCGCCGACGGCTATTGAACATGCAACTGATGGGCTGACAGTTCTCGAGAAATGCTGACAGATGCTGACCCGAAGCTAGTCAGCGGAAACGCCAGTACATATCTGTGAAACCCACAGTTTTGCCCGCCGATCATTAGAAACCGATGTGTCAGAACGATCGTTTACGTTCGGGACGAACACACGCTGGAACCAGCATGCGACTCGAGGAGAAAAGTAGGGTCTTCCGAAACCTCGTCCCGGCTGAAAACGCCGAATTCGTCGTAGGCATCACCGAACTCGGGGGAACGCGAAGGAGACGGGTTTCCGGGCGGGCATTCGTTTGCGGCCGCCGTCGTCTCCGGCGGCCTCGTCTCGGCAGACGTCCGTCTGGGAGATTGGCAGGCCGTTGTCGGAGCCGTTACACTCGTCGGTGCCGTCTCGCTCTTTCGGGTCGTTCTCGGGGTTTATTACGTGGGGGACGTAGATCGTCGGTGAGGCGCTCGGAACACACTTTGCAGTCGCCATGAACCGACTCACAGGCGGCGATCCGACGACCAGGTTCTCGATTGTGTTCATCCTCTCGATACCCGCCGTCTTCGTCGTCGGTGCCACCGAAGCCGCGCTGCTCGGCCTCGGCGGCTCGGCCGGCGGACTTTTCGCGGCGGCTTGGGGGCCCTGCCGGAATTGCGGTCCCGATTCGAAGGAGTACTTCTCGTTGGGATCGGGCAGGTTCGTAACCGCCATCCGGGGACTCGAATCGGTAGTCGGACGGGTCGAACCGCTTCTCATCGTCCTCTATGCCGTCCTGCTCGCCGGAATCTCCTTCGCTCCGGCCGCAGTCGGCCGCCTCGATCTCGATGCGTTCCAGCCGCCGGGCTCGTAGGTTACCCGTCCGCTTTCGCTTGCACCGTCGGTCACTTCCGATCGCAAGTCACTCGAGACTCAGCGGTACTTTTCACGGTTGCAGATCAAACGACGAATATGGAAATTCCGCTCGGACAGGGCACGATCGACGTCCGCTTGCCCAACTGCGACGTAACGGTAGCCGAACCGCCGGGTGGAGAGGGTGTCGATGTTCGCGTAGCCGCCGAACGTGCGCTCGAGAACCCGCTCGGCTCGCCGCTTGCAGAGCGAATCGACTCGGACGGCGACATCGCGATCGTCGTCACCGACATGACGCGCAACGTACCGGATGACGTATTGCTGGATGTCCTGCTCGAGAACCTCGCGGAAATCGGGGTCGACAGAGAGCAGGTGACGGTCGTTGTCGGACTCGGCCTTCATCGGCCGATGACCGACGACGAGATCGAGACGATGCTCGGTCAGCACGCCGACCTGGCGGTCAATCACGATCCCGACTCGGTCGTCGAAGTCGGAACGGTCGGGGAGGGAGTTCCCGTCGAAATCGGTGAACCGGTTGCGACCGCAGATGCCGTCCTCTCGACGGGCGTCGTCGAACCGCACCAGTACGCAGGCTTCAGCGGTGGCGCGAAAACTGTCGTCATCGGAGCGGGAAGTGAATCGATCATCCGCTACACTCACGGTCCGGACATGCTCGCCCGCGAGGGAGTCCGCCTGGGCCGGATCGATGGGAATCCGTTCCGCGAAACAGTTGATCGGGCCGGCGACCGTGCGGGCGTCGACTTTTCCCTGAACCTGACCCACGGCCCAGTTGGCGTCCTCGGTGTCCGAGCCGGAGACGATCGCCGCGTCGTCAGCGAACTCGCGTCGATTGCTCGCTCGGCACTGTCAGTGCCGATCGACCACGAGTTCGATGCCGTGATCTGTGGCGTCGGCGCCCCCAAGGATGCGAACCTCTATCAGGCGACGCGCGGAGCAACGTACGTTGCACTCGGCGACCGAAATCCGTTGTGCGAAGGCGGTCGACTCGTCGTCCCCGCGGAACTTCCCGAAGGTGCTGGCGAGGGAACCGGCGAACGGCGATTCTATCGCCATCTGCGCGAGGCGACCGATGCGGACGCGCTATACGAAACGATGCGCGAAGGGTACGAACCCGGTGCGCAGCGTGCGTTCGTCGTCGCTCGAGTCCTCCGGGACCACGACCTATTCGTCACCAACAGCGACGCGCCCGACGTCGTCGAAGACTGCTTGATGCACGCCGAATGCGACGTCGCGGACGCGCTCGAGGATGGCACCGAGGTGCTCGTAATCCCCGATGCGGTGAACACGCTGCTGGTCGACGGTGAGTAGGAACTGATCGGACGACTTCGATCGTCGCGATGGATCGTAACAGTCGTCTCGCTCTGTCAGCCGATAAGTCGTGATGGTTCGGTAGACGGTCGGTCGTTTCATTCCGATAGACGGTCGGTCGTTTCATTCCGATAGACGATCGGTCGTTTCATTCCGATAGACGGTCGGTCGTTTCATTCCGATAGACGGTCGGTCGTCTTGCGCCGACGGTTGACCGCTTCCGTCGCTCTCCAACCGTCCGTGATCAGCAGCTGTAAACAAGACTCTAGTTTGATATAGTTTATATTATGTATTGACGATATCCATATAAATTCCCCCGCATACGAGGAGGAAAAGTGATCCTCGATCCTGTTGGGTGTGTGTGTGTGACACAGTGATGCAACACCGATTCGGTCGATCCGAGAACGATGGGGATCTGGATACGGGAAACCTGTCAGAAACCGTAAACAGATGTATCGATAGCAGGGAATAGCATGTACGATACGAAGCGGCTCGTGGTCGGGACAGGGGTATCGTTTCTGGTAGTCGCGGCGGTCGGCCTCGTTATCTTGTCGTCGGGGACTGCCTACGCTGCACCGCTGGCAAGCGGTAACGGGTTTACGGTCACAGCCGACGAGATCAGATCCGACGAGTTTCTTCTCTACCCGAGTTCCGGAGAGAACGACGCAGGATCGACACCGGTGGTTGTCGCCGAGCAGCGCGATGTCGAAATCGATGGGCTGGAACTGACGAGAAAGCAAAACATACCGATGATGGACGGGACGATGCAAATCTCGTTCACTGCCGAGGAGACGGTCGAAGCTGATCAGCAGTACATCAAACTCACTGGACTAGAAGCGAAAGAAGCGACGTTCAACGGACAGGTCATCAAAACACAGGCCAGCGACAATCCGGAACGGCAGTTCCAGCAGGCGGCCGGTGAGAACGTCGATCCCGAAGACGGCTATATAACCGACATCCACGGGGGAAGTCCCGGAATGGTACAGGAAGACGTCACGATCGATATGGTGTACCTCGCCTCGAACGAGATCAGCCTCCCCGGCCTCAACGTCGACGTGGAGTACAATTCGAAGTGACCACAGATGCCCCCTCAAGACAGTCGAGACGACACAAAAAGCCCCACCGACCAGTGCGATAGTCAGTCGAACCGGATCGCCAAGTTGATAGAAGGCCGATGGAATCGATTTGCCGACTGGCGGACGCAGCGCCCGCTCCTGGGCGGTCTCTTGCTCTGTCTGGGCGGTTTCCTCATCACCTGGGTCCCAGCACAGGCCCTGCCCGACTTCCTCTCCGTCAGCGGTCAGGTGACTGGCGTTCTCGCCCTCGGAACCATGCTCGGTGTGTTCGCCTTCCTCTCGGGTATGTCCGCACTGTATAAACCGCAGTACTCCCACGAGATCGGTGTCGTCGGCGTCGTGCTGTCGATACTCTCGCTGTTCGGTTCGCTCGGTGGGTTGTTTTTCGGGATGCTGTTCGGAATTATCGGTGGAAACCTCTGTATCGCGTGGAAACCGGATGCTGCTGTCGTCGAGGATGCTGTGTCGGAACCGAGTACCGTCGATACCGCACTCGCTCGAATGCGTGGGACCCTCGGACGTATCGCCACCAAAACGCGTTCGCACCTTCGTACTGGTGTCGAAGCAATCTCGCAACGAGGACTCGATGAGTGACCGCGCCACGAACGCTATCGGTGGCGGAAGCTGATTCGTGATCCGACCTCGCCCGTTCGTCGCGTCGCCAAAGGATTCGATCGGTGAAGGGACGAACAGCGGACGTGCAGAATCCACCGTATTCGACGCCGCTCCGATCGTCGCAGTCGAACGCGAGTACAAACTCGTCTCCAAAGTGACCGTGAGCGACGATATCCGTGATTATGTCGAATCAATGGTCGATGCGAGTAAATCCCTCGAGGAAGCTGTCGACGGTACGACGGATCTCGAACGGGAAACGAACGAGACGATGACGGAGCATGTCCCGCAGTGACACAGACCCGACCCGAAACCGCGATCTTTCCGTTTGATGGCCGACCGAGGGACTATGAGTAACTACGAGTCGCCCGACTCCGAAGCGAGCAGGTTACTGCTCGGCGGGATCGACACGCAAATCGTCCTCGGGGCCACCGTGGTCGGGATCGTTGTCAATCTCAATGCGTTGATGGTTCCGCTGCTTACTCGTATCGGCGGCGGAATCGTTGCCGGTTTCCTCGCCGCGTATGCCGTCGGACGGGTCGCGTCTGGTCTCGTCCACGCGGTGATCGCAAGCGCGTTCGTCGGCGGCGTCGCGGGAACGGTAACGGCGTTTCTCGGCACCCTTATCGGTCTGTACAACGAGCCACCGCTTTTCGTCCTCGCGTCAGTCGGCCCGATCAGTCCGATGCTATCGGGACTCGGATTATCGAGCGCAATCCTGATCGTGATCGCCTTCTCGCTCCTGACAGCCGTCGACGGCATCGTCGGCGGATTGGTGGGGAGCGTGATCCGAGCGCTCCTACCGTGGTGACGCGTTGCTTCCAGGCGTCCACTCGTCGTGCGGGTGGCGATCCGCTCGTCTTCTCATGCTCGACCATTCGTGTCATCCGGACTGGGCAATCTGTCCAACGGTGACGAAGAACGGAACCGCCTCTTTGCGGTGATACTCCTGTGTTTCCATCTGCTCGATGACAGTGCGTCCCATCTTTCGCCACGAACCGCGGAGGTCGTCGTATTCCGTCTCGGTCAACGCTCCCGAAAGCATCGTTTCGCGGTCGTCGGCCAACCCCGCTCCGGTCGCCTTGCGGCGGGCTGCGACTACCGCCGTCTCACTGTATGGCGGTTCGACCGTTCGGACATGATCGTACCGACGTGTCGTGAGTACATCGAGATCCGCCGCTTCGAAGGCGCTTCGGGCATCGGCACCGAGTGCGACGTCCGTGTGTACACCGTCGAGGTAGGCCCGGCGCGCTCGACGCTCGAGGCGCCCTTCCGCATCCACGCTTGAATCGATCTCGACCGCGGCGTTGTCGGGTTCGATAGCTGCGACGAGATCGCTCGAGACGCGGGCGAACTCGGATAGTGCGGCCGCGGGCTCGGGCAGGTTGATCAACAACGCCTGACAGACGACGAGATCGAACGAGTCGTCGGGAAACGGGAGCCGGAATGCGTCGCCGGCCACCACGGGGACGTACTGACTCGCGGCCGAGAGAAGATCGCGATCGACGTCGCAGCCGATCACCTCGCCCGGGGAGTCGGCGGTAAGGACGCGACTCAATTCACCGGTCCCACAGCCGACGTCCAGAATACGGTCTCGAGAACCGAGTGCCAGCGGCTCGAGGGCCCTCCGGGAGTCGTCCCACATCCCCTCGCGGGTTCGGCTGAGATAGGATTCGGAGAACTCTCGCACGGGCGCCGTTTCGGTCGTACCGTGTAAAAACGGGTCGATTCCACGATCCCGACCTCCACCACAGATCCGGTGTGAAGCCGCGGTCGCAAACTACTCTTCGTCGCGAAGTTCTTTGACCTTCTCGATGTTCCACGCGAACCCGCGACCGTCCTCTGTCGGCGTCTCAAGTGCGAACGGCAAATCTCGCAGATCCGGGTGATTCACGATCGCACGCATGCCGTCTTCGCCGATGTAGCCCTCGCCGATGTGGGCGTGTTCGTCCTTGTTCGTGCCGACGTCGTGTTTCGAGTCGTTGAGGTGGATGTACTCGAGGTACTCGAGGCCGACTACGTCGTCGAATCGGGTGACGGTCTCGTCGACCGCTTCGGGCGTCGTGAGATCGTTCCCGGCGACGAGGGTGTGGGCGGTGTCGATGCACACGCCGATGTCGGTTGCGGTGCGATCGATAATCCCCGCGAGGTGTTCGAACTCGCCGCCCAGTTTCGTCCCGCTGCCCGCGTCGGATTCGATGAGGATCGTCACGTCCTCGGGCACGTCGAGGTCGTCGATGACGCGTGCGGCGTTGTCGAGACCGCCTTCGACGCCGGCCCCGGTGTGCGCGCCGAGGTGGACGTTGACGTACGGAATTCCGAGTTTGTCCGCGGCATCGAGCTCCGCCTGCATGCTCTCCATCGATTTTCGCCGGAGGTCGTCTTTCGGCGTACAGAGGTTGACGAGGTACGACGAGTGGATCACCCATGGTCCCTCGAGTCGCTCGTCGCTTTCCGCCCGAAAGCCGTCGGCGGCCTCGTCACTGATTTCGGGCTGTTGCCAGACCTGCGGCGACGTCGTGAATATCTGCCCGCAGTTGCCGCCGAACGCGAGCTGTCGGGGAACCGCGTTACGGACGTCGTCGTACGGCGGTGTTTCCTCGTCGGAGGAGACGCGCGAACCGGAAATCGAAACGTGTGCACCGACTTTCATAGCTACCCGTCAGTACCGGTTCATGATAGATATGTCGAACCTGAGAGAGTGGCGAGCGTTTGACTGCTGCCTTTTATTCGTTGACGGAGGGCGTTTAATCGAAACGCCCAGCTGAGAACTCAGAACGGAGAAAACAAGTGACTGCGTCCGATACAATCCTCTTCGACAACGAGGGGGACTCTCGTCACGCCGCCCAGTATCCGTTACCGCTCACCTGTCAGCCATCACCTGTCACCCGCCTCGAGCACCTCCCGATCGCGAACCCACCCGTCGGTGGCGAACTTCTGATCGGCGAGATCCCGGGCGGCTTCGATTTCGGCCTCCCGCCAGGTGGACTCGTCGGCGTCACACCACTCCTGAAGGGCACACGCAACCGAATCGACGGCCTCATCGCGGTCGATACCCACTTCGTCGCGGATGCTGGTCACCCGGTCGGTAAAGGTCGAGTCGTCGAGGGCAGCGTCGAAGACCCCGATGTGCTTTCGCGCCTCGAGGTCGTAGCTAATCGATCCGTGCTGGATGACGACGTCGCGCTGGCGATACTGGGCGTTGCCGCTGATCTTTTTCGCCTTCGCGCCTCCATCTACGGGCGCGACGATATCGTGTGCCGGGTTGATATCTCGCAGATAACAGGAAGGGTGATAGATCGCGTTCCGTTCGGCCGATGCGAAGCCGGCATCGACGCCCATCCGAGCGAAGGCGTCGAGGATCGGCTCGCAGAACAGTTCGTAACAGTCCATCAGGTTTCCGGGGACCTCGTCGGCGGGCGCGACGATGGTGTACGAAATGTCCGCATGGCGGTCGTGATAGATCCCGCCGCCACCGGTCTGCCGACGCGTGACGCCGATTCCTTCGCGCTCGCAAAATTCCCAGTCGACCGTCTCGGGGTCCTGACGGTACCCGAGCGAAAGCGTGCTCGGCTTCCACGAGTAGACTCGGACCGTTCGCAGATCGTCTTCGATCGCCGTTTGTGCAGCGACCTCTTCGATCGCCATCTGGGTCGCGCCGTCTCGAGGGACATCTCGGATCAATCGCCAGTCCCGATCGGCCAGTGCCGTCATACGCGGGTTCACGGGAACGAGAGTGAAATCGATTCCGACTGTGGCCGTCGGAGCGAACGTCTCCCCGAGGGATGAAATCGCGTCTACAGCGACTCGTTTTGCCTTCGAATGTAGATTTCATATAGCACTATCGAGTTTATATCCAGTTTGCGGCTGTCCAGGATGCGATCGAACGAGTCGCGACAAGGCGTCTCGACGCGAACGGCGGCATCAAAAAGCGGCGTGTCGTCCTCCCGTTCGATCCTCTCGCCGTAGTCGCCGCCCGTCACGCCGTTTTTACGTACACGCCGGTTATCCCGTCGTATGGTGCGAAACGTCGCCGGATTGCTTCCGGAACTCGAGGCGGAGGACTTCTATCTCCTCTCAGGGGTCGAACAGGGGATGCGCTTCTCCGAATGGGTCCAGCGAGAGAAGCTTCCGAAGTTCGCTTCCCTCTCGGAAGAGGAAGTCGATTACCGACTCGAACGCTGTCTCAAACGCGGGTTGATCGAGAAAAAGACGATCCAGTACGAGGGATACACCCTCCAGTTCGAGGGCTACGACACGCTGGCCCTCCGCGCGCTCGTCGAACAGGATACGATCTCCGAGTTCGGCTCGCCACTCGGCGTCGGGAAGGAAAGCGACGTGTACGAGGTCCGCTCGTACAAGCCGCTCGCCCTGAAGTACCACCGCGAGGGATACACGAACTTCCGTGAGGTCCACAAGGAACGGGATTACACGGCGGACAACGAACACGTCTCCTGGATGTACACCGCGCGGAAGGCCGCCGAACGCGAACACGGGATCCTCGAGGACCTTTACCCCGACGTCGCGGTTCCCCAACCGATCGGACAGAACCGCCACGCCATCGTCATGGAGAAGATGGACGGCGTCGAACTCTCGCGGACGCGACTCGAGGACGAACAAGTGCTGGGCGTCCTCGATCTGTTGCTGTCGGAAATCTCGCGCGCGTACGAACACGGATACGTTCACGCTGATATGAGCGAGTACAACGTCTTCGTCAACGAGGAGGGTGTGACGATCTTCGACTGGCCACAGGCTGTCCCGACGGATCACGAGAACGCCGACGAGTTCCTTCAGCGCGATCTGACGAACGTCGTGGGCTACTTCCGCCGAAAGCACCCCCAGTACGTGTCCGACGATCTCGAGAGTAGCGACCTGGCGGACTCGATCACTGCCAACTCGTTCGAGACGCTCGCCGATTTCGTCTGAGATCGACCGCCTTTTTCAGTCCCCGACCGGCTACGCTGTTTATCCGCCTGTTTTGCTCCGTTACTCGGGGCTGCGTCTGCCCCTGGTACCGTGTGACAACGATTTGTAAGAAGCTATCGGTGATTTCTGCGAACCTCCCAGAGGACGTTCGCTCACACATCAATCGGCGAAAGATGATGGTCGATCGGGCTGATATATGGTATATCGATATACGAAACCTGGCCGATCCTGTTCGTCGCTCGCTTGCCCCCGGCTTTCAGGGAGACACAAACCGTCGTTCGGATAGATTCGAGCTGTCGGAAAACGCACTCGAAGGGACGAACAGTTTGCCGCTCTGATGGTTGCCACGGATTCCGAGTTCGCCACGTCGGTAGAAGAGCCAGAACCGATCACCTGGAATCGCGCATGGAGATACCGGCCCCTTCTGACGGTCCCGTTGTCCCCGATCGGACGTCCTCGAGGCGAAATCGGTCGATACGATGGAACTACCGAACCGATCTACACTCACGGATACCGGTCGATGCACGGCTTAATCAGACTCGCATCCGTAGGTCCAAGTATGAGTGGTAATAGCTCGCACAACCTCGACAGCGTCGGTGTGTGGGGCGGTGGCCTGACGGGCGGACTGGTCGCCGGTATCGCGATGGGGCTCGTCCTCCACTTCGGCGGGCGCCAGATCGAATTACTGGGCGGGCTCGCAGCGGAGCCTGAAATAGCGGTCGGCGTCGGCTGGACCATTCACCTGATGATAAGCATCGCGTTCGGACTCCTGTTCGCCGCTATCGCCTCGAGGCGGACGATTCAGGAGAACATGGAGACGTTCAGCGATTACGTTATCGCGGGCCTCATCTTCGGCGCAATCATCGGGCTCTTCGCCGGAGGCGTGTTGTTCCCGCTCGCGATAGAACGAGCCGGCGTCGCCGCGATGCCGCTGCCGTTTCTCCCGATTCCGGGACTGGCAGCGGAACTGTTCGGCGCGCTCCTGTTCGGCGTCGGCCACCTCATCTACGGTCTCGTCCTGGGAGCCGTCTTCGCGACGGTCAACGGGATTACGCCGACGGGCGTGCGCGAGCGCGTTCCGGTGCGCTAACGGCTTCTCGTCGGGCGAACGCCCAGACCGGCTGACCGGCAGACTGCGCCGAACATCGCCGGTTCGGACGCGCTCTACGAGTTCGAAGCTCTTATACTCGAGAGTAGGGAAGAGAGAGTAGACTCGCTGGTCCGCGGGCATCAGCGGGCACCTGCACGGCACTTCGCCACAGGTCGGGATGTGATCCGCGGGGCTCGGCCCCGGTCGGGATTGAACCAGGAAACGCCCGCGGGTGAATACAATGGCACGAAGCTTCTATTCCCACATCAAGGACGCATGGAAAGACCCCGACGACGGCAAGCTCGGGGAACTACAGTGGCAGCGCAAGCAGGAGTGGCGGAAACAGGGTGCGATCGAACGGATCGATCGCCCGACGCGACTCGACAAGGCGCGCGAACTCGGCTACAAGGCCAAACAGGGTATCGTCGTGACTCGCGTCTCGGTCCGTAAGGGGACCGCCAGAAAGGAGCGATTCACGGCCGGCCGGCGCTCGAAGCGCCAGGGTGTCAACCGCATCGGGCGGCGCAAGAACATCCAACGTATCGGCGAGGAACGCGTCTCCCGAAAGTACCCTAACCTGCGCGTGCTCAATAGCTACTGGGTCGGTGAAGACGGCAGTCAGAAGTGGTTCGAAGCGATCCTCGTCGATCCGAACCATCCCGCTATCCAGAACGACGACGACCTCAACTGGATCTGTGACGACGTCCACCAGAACCGCGCGTTCCGCGGGCTCACTAACGCTGGAACGGCAAACCGCGGCCTCAACAACCGTGGCAAAGGCGCCGAGAAGGTTCGTCCGTCCAACACCGGTGGACAGGGCCGCGCCAAGTAACGCCGTCTGCAGCCACCGCGATCTGTGTAACGCCGATCTTTCTGCAGTCCACCTCGACCCCGCCAGTGACTGCAGGAGCATCCGAACGGTTCGGGGAACCGACTGCACCCCATCCAGCTACGTTCTCAGTGGGTCGGTTCAAGAGGTGGACTTATTCCGAATGCGGACATATCGCCGGCTATGTCCCGGCACGTTCTGGTAGCGGTCGACGATTCGACTCAGTCGACAGCAGCTCTCGAGTTCGCCTGTACGGAGTATTCGGATGCGACGATCACCGCGTTGAACGTTCTCGACCCGGGAGATTTCTACGCGGTCGGCGGTATGGAAGGAACCGCGATGGCAAATTACGACGAGATACAGGGCCACCACGAGGAACGAGCCGAGGAGATTCTCGACGAGGCGCGCGAACAGGCGGCCGAATACGGCCTCGAGATCGATACGGATCACGTTATCGGCAGCGTCTCGCGGTCGATCGTCGAGTACGCCGAGGAACAGGGTGTCGATCACATCGTCATCGGCAGCCACGGTCGAACGGGGGCGAGCCGGATTCTCCTTGGTAGCGTCGCCGAGACGGTCGCCCGCCGGTCGCCGGTGCCAGTAACGATCGTCCGGTAAGCGAGTTGGTCACGGGCCGAGTTCGTAACGAATCGGGCTCATGACGAGTTGCCCGTACTAGTGATGGACCCGTCCGATACGAAGGGGAACTGCTTTAGCCGACGAGTGAAGGTCACAACGTAAGCTACACCATCCAACGGTCGGGAACTGTCGCCCGTCGGGATGAATCGATCTTCAAACCGAGACGGTCTGTCCTTCCTGTTCGGTCGAGCGCATGTCCAGATCGGCCTTCAGGGCCTCGATGGCTTCTTCGGGATCGGTTTCGGAGTCGAAAACCCGATCGAATCCCATCCTGCGGAAAAACGAACGAGTCTCGGTGAAGTCGTCCTGACCAACGGCGAGGTTGCCACCGATGTACGTCGTGACGTCGAGGTCTGCCTCCGCGATCCGCTGGTGGAACCCCTCGCAGTCCTGCTTGGCGTGGCCGTAGAGTGATGAGACGAGTACAGCCTCGGCGTCGTTGGCGGATGCGGCTTCGACGAATTCCTCTTGAGAGCTCTGGACTCCCAGGTTGACGACGTCGAATCCGGCTGCCTCCAGCGCCTGTTCCAGGATTGTGATCCCCACGACGTGAGCGTCCGACCCGATCACACCGAGGATGACTGTCTTCGTCATGTGCGTACCACCACCGACTACCGGGACCACCATAAACCTAATGATTAATAATGTGGCAACCATTCGCATGGCCCACTGCTTCCGATCGGGAGGTCTACTGCTTCCGATTTGGAGGTCTGTGAAAGCAGCCTACTCCTTCCGAGCTGACCCAGCAGTCCGAACCGTATCGTCGTCCCTTCCCCGACGATCGGCGACCGTGATTCGGGTCGCGCGCGTTCAAACGCTCGTGAGCGCACCGACCGGTGCGTCGGTTCGTTCTCGGGCGCGCCCGATACCATCTTCGCCGGCCGCGATGAGAGCGAAGACGCCGCCAACGTCGGCCTCGGCAGTGTGAGCGATGTCCAACAGCAGTTCTTGTGTTTCGCCCGACCGGATGAGGTCGTCGACGACCAGAACGGTTTCGCCGGGTTCGATGGCGGATGCAGGCAGGTAGTAGGTGAGCTCGATCCCTGACTCGAGACGCTGGCGTGCCTCGATGAACTCCTCGACTGCGGTCTCCTTGCGCTTTTTAGCGTAGGCACACCGGACGCCGTAGTAACTCGCGAGTGCTGCCGCGAGCGTGATCCCGTCGGTCGCGGCGGTGAGGACGACGTCCGGTCGTTCGAAATCGAACCCGGTGGCGACGACCGGCGCTGCGAGATCGAGGAACGGCTGGTCGAAGACAGTTGCGGAGTTGTCAACGTATCCTTCGTCGTCGACGCGAATCCGCGCCTCGAGTTCACCGGCCAGTGCCTCCCGCCCGAGATCCTCGACTACCTCGAGCGCACGGTCGGTTCCCGGGAGAACGTGCCCGTTGACGTACCGATTGAGATCGCCTGCGGGAAGCCCCGTCGTTTCGGCGAGTTCGTCGTAGGTCCTGGTCTCCTTTAACATCCGCAACACGTCGACGGCTCGCAACTGGAGGGCTGCCTTTTCGGCTCTGTTCATACCTCTGTACACGATCCCACAAGTATGGGTATTACGATTGCGTTTCAACCGACATATCCCCACGAACGTGGGTTATCGAGGACCGGTGCTGCCTCGTTAACAGACGAATCGACGGGAAACAGGCACCGTACGCGGGAAAAACGGCGGCCGCTACTGCAGAAAGTCCGGCTCCGTCCGCTGTTCGTCGCGTTCTACCTCGAGGTGGCCCCTGAACTCGTCGATTTCGACGTCGTACTCCTGGTCTTCGAAGCGGTCGCGCACCGAGATGTTGCCGGCCTCTTCCTCGTTGTCGCCGACGATGATCTGATAGGGGACCCGATCGTCGTGAGCCGCGCGTATCTTTCGCTCCAGGGTAGAGTCGCGGCCGTCGACCTCGACGCGGAAGTCGTCGAACTCGTTTGCGACCTGCTGTGCGTACCCGAGATTGTCGTCGGAGATCGGTAGCACGCGGACCTGTTCGGGCGCGAGCCACAGCGGGAACCGACCTTCGTAGTGCTCGATGAGCATCATGAAGAACCGCTCGTAACTGCCGTACAGCGCCCGGTGGATCATGACGGGGCGGTGTTCCTCGTTGTCCTCCCCCACGTAATTCAGGTCGAACCGTTCGGGCATGTTGAAGTCGAGCTGGACCGTCGGGCCGTCCCAGTCGCGCCCGATGGCGTCCTCGAACGCGAAGTCGATCTTCGGCCCGTAGAACGCACCGTCACCTGCCTCGACCTCGTAGTCGAGGTCGCGAGCCTCGAGGACGCTCTCGAGTTGCGACTCGGCTTTCTCCCAGATCTCGTCGCTTCCGACGCTCTTTTCGGGGCGCGTGGCAAGCGCCATCTCGTACTCGAGGTCGAACGTTTCGAGCACCTCGACGATCATGTCCATGATCTCCTCGACTTCGCTTTCGATCTGGTCGGGGCTGACGAAGAGGTGGCCGTCGTCGATGGTGAAGGCCCAGACCCGGGAGAGGCCCGAGAGTTCCCCGCGTTGCTCCTTTCGATACACCTTGCCGTTCTCGGCGTACCGAATAGGGAGGTCGCGGTAGCTCCAGGAGTGGTCCTGGAAGATGGCCGCGTGGCCGGGGCAGTTCATCGGCTTCAGGCCGAACTCGTCGTCGCCGACGTCGAAGATGAACATGTCGTCGGCGTAATTCTCGTAATGGCCCGAGCGGTGCCAGAGATCCGTCTTGAAGACGTGGGGCGTCTCGACGTAGTCGTAGCCGGCGTCATCGTTCAGGTCGGCGACGAAGTCCTCGAGTTCCTTCAGTACCGTTTTGCCCGGCGGGTGATACAGCGGGAGGCCGGGGCCGGTAACGTCTTGAATGGAAAACAGGTCCATCTCGTTGCCGATCCGGCGGTGATCACGCTTCTCGGCCTCTTGCTTGCGTTCGAGGAACTCCTCCAGATCGCTTTCGTCCTCGAACGCCGTCCCGTAGATGCGCGTCTGCATCGTGTTCTCTTCGTCGCCGCGCCAGTAGGCGCCGGCGATCTCGAGGAGTTCGATCGCGCCGATTTCGCCCGTCGAATCGACGTGCGGACCGGCACAGAGGTCTTCCCACTCGCCCTGACTGTAGAACGAAACGGTGTCCGTCTCCTCGGCGAATTCCTCGAGCAGTTCGAGCTTGTAGGGTTCGTCGGCCAGTCGCTCTCTTGCGTCGTCGATCGAGAGGTCTTCGCGCTCGATTTCGTAGTCTTCGGCGATGATTTCTTCCATCTCGCGTTCGAGTTCCGAGAGCTCCTCCTCGTCGATGTCGAGGTTGTCGAAGTCGTAGTAAAACCCCTCGTCCGTCGGTGGGCCGATGGCGAGGTCGACGTCGTCGTAGTGGCGGCAGACTGCCTGGGCCAGGCAGTGAGACGCGGAGTGGCGCATGACCTCGAGGTACTCTTCCGAGCCGTCCGTGACGATCTCGAGTTCGGCGCCGTCGTAGACGGGCTGTTCTTTGGCGACGAGGTCGCCGTCGAGTTTCCCGGCGACCGTATCGCTGCCGAGGCCGGGGCCGATCTCGTAGGCACAGTCCTCGACGGTAGCGTCCGCGTCGACTGCGAGTTCTGAGCCGTCCGGCAGTACAACCGCTATCTGCTCCTGTGAATCTGGTTCTGACATAGCTGTGGATGGGGTGAGAATTCCGGTTGCGTGTCCGCACGTTCCGCACACTGGCCGACGGATGCCGACGCAATACGCGGTAGGTGGGAGTTAAAAGCGGGCAA
Source organism: Natrinema halophilum (assembly GCF_013402815.2). NCBI lineage: Archaea > Methanobacteriati > Methanobacteriota > Halobacteria > Halobacteriales > Natrialbaceae > Natrinema > Natrinema halophilum. The sequence goes on along the minus strand of NZ_CP058601.1, from coordinate 2,062,344 downwards.
ACGCCCCTGTAAAGCGGACACCTACCATCTGTGGCTACGCGTAGTCTCGAGCAGGATAAAAGCGTTGTGATGGGCTGCGATCCGGTCACGATGACGACACGTGATCGAATGGTCGATTTCGGGCCACGGTCACAGTTATCGGAACCGGCCATCGAAATTTGGCCCTCTAACCGGACGAAGCGGCCAATCTGGTCGCAGACCCGATCGATGCTACTCGTTTCGTTCGAGAACGACGAGTGACACGCGAGACCGATCTGGAAATATGGGCCGATCTTCGCTGGTCCGTCGACACTCACCGCGTCGAATCGGACGGAAATGGTGCCTCCAGTCAATGGAACAACTAATGAGTTTCGGGCCGAGACGTGCAGGTAATGGTCCTCGATGGCTTCCTCCCAGATGGACCCGTCGTTTATGCGGTCGTCATTATCGTCGCCACGGGGTTCGTCTGGTTTGGGAGCGGGTGGCTCGAAGAATCAGCGGAACAGCTTTCGGCGTACTACGGGTTGCCGGCGGTCGTCCAGGGCTCGATCGTCGTCGCCGTCGGCTCGAGTTTTCCGGAACTGGCGGCCGTCGTGATCGCGGGCTTTGCCGGAACGTTCAACATGGGTATCGGTGCGATCGTCGGCTCAGCGATATTCAACATTCTCGTTATTCCAGCGCTGTCTGGACTCGTGTCGGACGGCGACCTGGACACGAATCGCACCATCGTCTACAAGGAAGCGCAGTTCTACATGATCGCCGTCTCCGCGCTCGTGATTACCCTCGCACTCGCCGTCATTTACGTGCCCGTCTCCGACGGGAGCGAACTCGCCGGTAGGCTCACCCGGCCCCTGGCAGTGCTGCCGCTTCTCCTGTACGGATTGTATCTCTTCATCCAGTGGCAAGACGTCAGCGACCACGACGCCGAGGGCGTCACGGACGGAATCGATGTCGGCCGCCAGTGGGGAAAACTCGTCGTCGGCCTGGTGGTTATCCTCATCGCCGTCGAACAACTGGTCGGGAGCATCACAGCTCTCAGTCAGGCGGTCGGCATTCCCGAGTTTCTCGCCGGTGTGATGATTCTGGCGGCGGCGACGAGTCTTCCGGACATGCTCGTCAGCGTGCGATCGGCCCGGACTGGCAGGGGAATCACGAGCATCGGGAACGTCCTCGGTTCGAACACGTTCGACCTTCTGGTCGCGATTCCGATCGGCGTGCTCATCGTCGGAACCGTCCCCGTAGACTTCGGCGCGGCCGTTCCGATGCTCGGCGTGTTGACGCTCGCGACCGTTCTCCTGTTTTCGTTTCTGCGCACCGATCTCTCGATCACCGCCCTCGAGTCTTACGTGCTTTTGCTGGCGTATGGGTTGTTCGTCGTGTGGATGGTCGCCGAATCCGCTGGCGTGACCCAGCTGGTCAAGGGCACTTGAGTTCGCTCTGACGTCCCCCTCGATCACCTCGGTGTGGGTTGCCCTCCCGTCACCGCGGGGAACCCTACTGGCTCTCGAGCAGTTCGCTTGCGGTCACGAGCGACTCCATCTCGAGTCCCGCGTCCTCGACGTTCTCCCGGCCGCCCTCCTCGCGGTCGACGACGACGAGCGCCCGCTCGACGGTTGCGCCGGCATCCCGGAGCGCCTCGACGGCCTCCACGAGACTCGTTCCCGTCGTCACGATGTCCTCGAGAACGACGACCTCCTCTCCGTCCTCGAGGCGTCCTTCGATCAGATTCCCGGTGCCGTACTCCTTGCGCTGTTTGCGCGCGATGACGTAGGGAACGCTGGCCGCGACGCTGGTTGCGGCTGCGAGCGGGACCCCGCCGAGTGCGACCCCGCCGAGTTTGTCGTCGGCGCCGAGCCGATCGGCGAAGGCCTCGGCGATCAATTCGAGACAGTCGGGGTCCGTTTCGAAGAGGTACTTGTCGACGTAGTACTCGCTGGTACCGCCGTGGGAGAGTTCGAATTCGCCGAACTGGACGGCGTCGGCCGCTCGGAGGGCGTCGATGAGTTCCTGGTTCGTCATGCTCGAGAGGGCGCACCGAACCGAAATAAGCGGTGTGAAACGTGACGCGCCGCCGGTCGTCCATCATCGGCGCGCGAAATCGCGAAATCGCCTTACTGTGCAAATCCGAGAATTTCCGTTGCAGGTATCTTTTTATTCCCGTTCGCGAACGGTTGTACTATGACGCCACGCAGCGCAGCCGAACCTCACCCCGAAGTGCAGGCGTTTCTCGAACTGTACGAATCCCTCGACGCACCCTCGTTCGACGAGGTATCCCCCGATGAGGCGCGGCGGATGTTCGACGAAATGCAAGCCGGGGGAGAGCCCGAGATCGAACTCGAGTCGGTCGAGGACCGAATCATCGACGGCCCGCACGGCGACCTGCCGATTCGAATCTACGACCCGGGAACCGAGGGCGATGATCGACCGCTACTCCTCTATATCCACGGCGGCGGCTGGGTCATCGGGAACATCGACACCCACGACGGTACCTGCCGGAAATTGGCCGCCGACTCCGGGTATCCCGTCGTCAGCGTCGACTACGGGCTCGCCCCCGAACACCCCTTCCCCGAGGGACTCGAGGACTGTTATGCCGCCCTCGAGTGGGCGGCCCAGACTGCACCCGATCTCGGAGCCGATCCGGATCGAATCGTCGTTGCGGGGGACAGCGCCGGCGGCAACCTCGCGGCTGGGCTGTCGCTACTCGTCAGGGACCGCGGCGGTCCCGACATCGCCTATCAGCTACTGATCTACCCCAGTACGGGAAAAGTGACCGAGACCGAGGCCTACGAGGAAAACGGGGACGGCTACTTTCTCACGAAAGACGACATGGAGTGGTTCCGCGGTCATCGATTCGAATCGGCGTTCGATCAGGGGAACGTCTACGCCATGCCTCAACTCGCCCACGACCTCTCAGATCTCCCGCCGGCGACGATTCTCACGGCCGGGTTCGACCCGTTGCGCGATGACGGAGCGAACCTCGCCGAGCGACTCGAGAACGACGGCGTCCCGGTCGAATTCCACCACTACGACGACGTGATCCACGGCTTCTTCAACATGATTTCCGAGCCCGTGAATCTCGAGCGGGCCCACGAGGCCTACGACGACGCCGTCGCGGATCTGCACGCGGCGCTCGAATAACGGTAGAACCAACGAATATCGACGGGTTTGGCCGCGATGGGTTGCCATTCGGCGCTGTATTCGGCATCTGATGTCAATATCGAGTCCTCGGGCAGGCTACCACGGCTCGTTCTTCAGCCCCAGTTTGTACGCGATCATATTCGTCGTGATATGGAGTATCGGGGTGATGACGATCACGACGAAAAGCACCTCGAGCGAAAACCAGGTAGTAAACCAGTCGAACGCCAGCAGGGCGGTCAGGGGAAGCGAGACGACGACGAAGTCCAACTGGTCGAGACCGGGGAACATCGCGCCGCGTTGACGGCCGGACCGGCGCTTGAGAAAGGACGCGAGGATGTCGCCGAGCATCGCGCCGCCGGAGAGGCCGAGCGCCGCAAGCGGCGTGAACTGCGGGACCGAAAAGCCAAGCGAATCGCCGACGTCGGGCGCGAGATAGGTGAGAAGTGCTGCGAGCGTGACGCCTGCGAGAATACCCATCGCCGTCCCTCGCCACGTTTTCCCGTCGCCAAGCACCCGCTTTTCCCCCCACGTTCGGCCGCCGTCGATCGGTCGACCGCCTCCTGCCAGCACCGCGGCGTTGTTGGGGACGTACGCCGGTAACATCACCCAGAACGCAATTACGATTGTCTCGAGTACTGCCATGTTCGCCCGGACGAACCGGCGTGTCTTAATCGCCGGTGGTTTGTCCCAGTATGACGGTCGGTTTCATAAACGCTCGAGTGGACGTGTTTTTGCCCAACTATACACACAATCCGTTTTCACCATCAACGAAAAGGTTTTACCACTCCTTGGTGATGGTTCGAGTGAGGGCCTGTTATCATGCCACATGACGTTTTCGACGAACGGGAGTACGAGCGTCGGGTCGACCGGACGAAAGAGCGATTGCACGAGGAGAATCTCGACGCTATCGTCGTCGCCGATCCGGCGAACATGAACTACCTGACAGGGTACGACGGCTGGTCGTTTTACGTCCATCAGGCCGTCGTCGTCACCCCCGACCGCGACGAACCGGTCTGGATCGGGCGCGGGATGGACGCGAACGGTGCACGAGCGACGACTCACCTCGCTGAGGAAAGTATCCGCGCCTACAGCGACGACCACGTTCACTCGCCCCACGATCTGCACCCGATGGATTACGTCGCGGGTGTCCTTGAGGAACTGGCCGTCGCCGACGGCCGAATCGGCCTCGAGATGGATGCCTCTTATTTCACCGCCAAATCGTATACACGTCTGCAGGAGAACCTTCCTGAGGCCGAGTTCGCGGACGCGACGCTACTGGTCGGCTGGGTTCGGATCAAAAAATCCGAGCAGGAACTCGAGTACATGCGCGAAGCCGCCCGAATTTCTGAAACCGCCATGCAAGCTGGCCTGGACGCGATCGAAGCCGGCGTACCGGAGTACGAGGCCGCCGCGGCGATCTACGAGGCGCTGATCACCGGCACCGAGGACTACGGCGGCGACTATCCCTCTATCGTCCCGCTGATGCCGACCGGCGACCACACAGGGACGCCGCACCTGACCTGGACCGATCGTCCGTTCGAAGACGGTGATCCGGTTATCATCGAACTCTCCGGCTGCCGTCACCGGTATCATTCCCCGCTCGCTCGGACGACGTTCGTCGGCGATCCACCTGCAGAACTCGAACGAACTGCCGACATCGTCGTCGAAGGGCTCGAAGCGGCCCTCGATGCCGCCGAACCCGGCGTCACGTGCGAAGCAGTCGAAAGGGCCTGGCGCGATACCATCGCAGAGTACGGCCTCGAGAAGGAAGACCGAATCGGGTATTCGATGGGACTCGGATATCCGCCGGACTGGGGCGAACACACCGCTAGCCTTCGCCCTGGCGACGAAACAGTGCTCGAGGAAGACATGACGTTCCACATGATACCGGGTATCTGGACCGACGAGATCGGCATGGAAATCAGCGAAACGTTCCACGTTACCGGAGACGGTGCAGAGACGCTGGCTAACTTCCCGCGACGGCTGTTTACCGCATGATCAGGTCCAATTCACACCCGAATTCGATCCCGGTCGCCCCCTCTGACGACAATCGCTCCCGGTCACCCGCCCCGCTAATACTCCTCCATCAACCACAATGACAATGATCCTTCCCGGTCAACTTCCACGACGATGACATCGCCTCCAACGGAACCCGAACCCGAAGACGAACTCGACTCGGCGCTCACCACTGCCCGCCGACAGCTCGAGCGCGCGGCGACTCACATCGACGTTGACCCCGGCGTCGTCGAACGCCTAAAGTATCCGACGCGGGTTCAGCAGGTGTCGGTCCCACTCGAGCGTGATGACGGCAGCGTGGAGGTATTTACAGGGTATCGGGCCCAGCACGACGATGTTCGTGGCCCGTACAAAGGCGGACTTCGGTACCACCCCGACGTAACGAGCGAGGAGTGCATCGGTCTCTCGATGTGGATGACCTGGAAGTGTGCGGTAATGGACCTCCCCTTCGGCGGCGGGAAAGGCGGCATCGCCGTCGATCCGAAGGGCCTATCCGCAGACGAGACCGAACGGCTCACCCGTCGATTCGCCGAGGAACTGCGCAACGTCGTAGGTCCAACGAAGGACGTTCCCGCACCGGACATGGGAACCGACGCACAGACGATGGCCTGGTTCATGGACGCCTACTCGATGCAACAGGGCGAGACGATTCCCGGCGTCGTCACGGGAAAGCCCCCGATCATCGGCGGCTCCTACGGTCGCGAGAAAGCCCCCGGCCGTTCGACCGCAATTATCGCGCGAGAAGCCATCGACTACTACGATCACGATCTGACAGACACTACGATCGCCGTCCAGGGATTCGGTAGCGTCGGCGCCAACGCTGCCCGCCTACTCGAGGAGTGGGGCGCGACCGTCGTCGCCGTTAGCGATGTCAACGGGGCGATCTACGACCCCAACGGGCTCGAGACGCACGCGATCCCGACCCACGACGAGGAACCCGAAGCGGTACTCGAGCAGGACGCGCCCGAAACGATGACCAACGAAGCGCTCCTCGAACTCGACGTCGACCTTCTCGTTCCGGCAGCCGTCGGCAACGTCATCACCGCTGACAACGCCGACGCCATCGAAGCCGATATCGTCGTCGAGGGCGCGAACGGCCCGACGACGTTCGCCGCCGATACTATCCTCGAGGAACGGGACGTCCCGGTGATCCCGGACATCCTGGCGAACGCGGGCGGCGTCACCGTCTCGTACTTCGAGTGGCTCCAGGATATCAACCGCCGACAATGGTCGCTCGACCGGGTCAACGACGAACTCGAGGAACACATGCTCGATGCATGGACCGACGTACGGACGAAAGTCGACGACGAGGGGCTAACCTGGCGCGACGCCGCCTACGTGGTCGCGCTTTCCCGGATCGCGGAGGCGAAGGCAACGCGCGGTCTCTGGCCGTAGCCGAACCACTGGCAGTCGGGGAATTCGTCGCTCCTCGAAGATTGTTTCGTCGGTCGACCGGCAGCAGTCGGCCACGCCATCGTGCGGCGTCGCTCGACGAAAGGGAAGGCCTCATGCCTCAGCAGTCAGATACGCTACCTATGGCGGCGTGGAAGAGAGTGTTTGCGAGCGGGCTTATTCTCCTCGGACCGATACTCGTGACGTTTTACGTCGTGTATCGGTTGTACGCGATCGTCACCGGTCTCACACCGATGGTTCTGTTCAACGGCGAGATACTCAGCGGGCTGATCGGTCACGAACCGACTCGACTGCTGGTCATCCGTCTCCTCCGTGTCGTCGTTTCCCTGAGCTTTTTCTGTCTGGTGACGGTCGTGATCGGCACCCTCACGCGAACGACGATCGGCGACGTCTTCGCCCGGGGCATCGACGGCGTGGCTAACCGCGTTCCGGGGCTACGCGTCGTCTATAACGCATCGAAGGTTGCCGCCGAAACCACGCTCGGAGACGAACAGGCGCTGCAGGAACCGGTCAGGGTCTCGAGTTGGGACGGGACACAGATGACGGCGTTCAAAACCGGGAACGTCACCGACGACGGCCGTGAAGTGCTGTTTATCCCCACAGCACCGAACGTCACCTCGGGGTTCGTCGTCGAAGCCGAGCCGGAGCGCATCATCGAAACCGGTGAACGCGTCGAAGAAGCGCTTGCGCGCGTTCTCAGTGGCGGGTTCGGTGATTCCAGAGACTCGGACGGTTCGAATCCGACGGTGTCGTTCGAAGCGACTGAGGATCGTTCGACGGACGACGAGTAAGACGTCTGCCTCGGTGTTGTAGCCGATTCGAACAGTGGCAGGTCGGTCCCCGCGACAGAGTCGGAGCGCCCGCTCGCGGACCCGACGGTCGCACCTGGCCGATGCGTCAGGGGTCGCCGTTCGATCGCGAGTTTCGGTCGCAGAATGCAGGCGTCGGTCGTCCTCGAGGTCAACTCGAGTCAGGGTCGAATACGACGTTCTGGAGACCGTCACCGGTTTCGAGTGCGGCGACGTTTTCGGCGACGACGTCGGCCAGCCGGTCCCAATGCTTCGGCGTGTAGCCACCGGTATGTGGGGTAATCAGGCAGTTTTCCAGGTCCCAGAGCAGGTGGTCGGCGGGGAGCGGTTCCGGATCGGTGACGTCGAGGGCGGCTCCGCGAATCCCCTCGAACTGGAGCGCGGAAACGAGCGCATCAGTGTCGACGATCGGGCCGCGGGCCGCGTTGACGACGACTGCGTTCGGCGGAAGTGTGGCGAGTTCCGCTTCGCCGACGAGTCCGCGAGTCAGATCAGTGAGCGGACACGCGAGGACAACATAGTCGCTACGCGCAAAGGCCTCGTGGACGTCGTTTTCCCCGAACCCGAGGACTTCGTCGGTCGGACCGCCCTTCTGGGGTGTGTAGCGAATGCCGATGGTCTCGACCTCGAACCCCTCCAGACGCTGAACGATCTCCTGTCCGATGGAGCCGAGACCGACGATCGTAACGGTGCTATCGGTGAACTCGTACGACTGAAAGTGCCGCCACTCGCCGTTTTCCTTCCGACGCCATCCTTCGTGGAGGCGGCGCGCGAACACCAGCATGTTGGCGATGGTCTGCTCGGCGATTCCGGGGGCGTGGATTCCACCCGCGTTCGTGACGGCGACGCCCTGGTCCGCCAGCGCGTTCATCGGCACGTGGTCGGTGCCGGCGAAGATACATGCGAACAGTTCGAGCCGGTCTGTGCGCTCGAGGAGGGATTCGTCGATAGAAATGCCGGTTACGATACGTGCCTGCGCGACGAGTTCGCGCTCTTCCTTCGGCGTCCGAGCGAGCGCAATCGTGTGGTCCGGCAACCGCTCGCGTAAGGTTTCAGCGTACGACTCCATCGACAGTCCTTCCGTTCCCTCTCTCAGAACGACGATATCTGGATTCGTGTCCATCTCGGTGTCTCCCGCGTCTCGCCGACGCGTTTTGCTATCTACCGTACGATTACCGTCGGCCCTCTTATCCCTTTTGTGTAAACATCGTTAACAGCAATTGTGTACAACTAAGGTCGTGGGGTGCGTCATCGGCTAGCATGTCCGAACCGATTCAGAACCGACTCGTCACGGTTCGTCGCAGCTTCCACCGGTACCCCGAGCCCGCATGGCGCGAGTTCTTTACCACGTCACAGCTCGTCGAGGAGATACGAGCTATCGGCGTCGACGAACTCGCCGTCGGCCCGGACGCCTACGATCCAGCCGACCGGATGGCCGTCCCTGACGAAGACCTCGAGCCGTGGTTGGAGCGCGCCCGCGAGCGCGGCGCGGACGAAACCCTCCTCGACCGGATGGCCGGCGGCACCACCGGCGCGGTCGCCGTCCTCGACCGCGGAGAGGGGCCGGCGATCGGTCTGCGCGTCGATATCGACGGCCTGTTCATCGAGGAATCGACCGACGAAGAACACGATCCTGCCGACGAGGGCTTTCGATCGGAGATCGACGGAACGATGCACGCTTGCGGCCACGATGCCCATATGACCTGGGGGCTGGCCGCCCTCGAGTCGATCGCCGAGAGCGACTTTTCCGGACGGCTGGTCGCCTTCTTCCAGCCTGCAGAGGAGGCGGGCGGCGGCGGTTGTCCGATGGCGAACAGCGAGTATGCCGACGATCTGGACTACCTGCTCGCAGTGCACATCGGACTCGATCACCCGACCGGCGAGGTCGTCGCCGGCATCGAAAAGCCACTCGCGATGTGCCACGTCGACGCGACGATCGAAGGGACCTCTGCGCACGCGGGAAAGGCACCGAACGAGGGAGATAACGCTATGCACGCGATGGGAACAGCGATCGAGAACGCCTACGGCATTCCGCGCCACAGCGACGGGATGACCCGCGTGAACGTCGGCAAAGCCGAGGCCGGCACCGCGAGCAACGTCATCGCCGAGCGGGCACACATGGAAGCGGAAGCACGCGGCGAGACCACCGCGCTGATGGAATTTATGAAACGCCGCCTCGAGCGCGCGGTGACGGCGGCGGCGAGGATGCACGGGTGCGAGGCAGACATCGACGTCGTCAGCGAGTCGCCGCGGGCGGACAGCGACCCCGAACTCCAGGATCTCGTGAGCGAGGTCGCAAACGGAGTTGCGGGTGTCGAACGGGTGGTTCCGGCCGCGGACTTCGGGGCGAGCGAGGACGCGACGTTCCTGATGGAGCGCGTCCAGGAGGATGGGGGGCTGGCGACATACCTCATCGTCGGAACGGATCACCCGACGAGCCACCACACGCCAACGTTCGACGTCGACGAGGAGAGTCTCGAGCACGGCGTCACGGTACTCGTCGAGACGATTCGAGAACTCGAACGCCAACATCCCGTGACGCGGTTCGAGAACGAAGGATGAGCGGGGATAGCGAGACGGATGAATGCCGGGAGAAAAGCCACGGCCGGGTCACCGTCGAGGACGTCGAGATGGCACGGGAGCGCATCGGCGACGTCGTCCATCGGACGCCGCTCGACACCTCGCGGACGTTCGCGGAGATGACCGGCGCGGCCTCGGTCGGGCTGAAACTCGAGAACGTCCAGCGGACGGGATCGTTCAAGATTCGCGGTGCGTACAACAAAATGGCCCAGCTTTCCCCCGAGGAGCAAAGCGCGGGCGTCATCGCCTCGAGCGCGGGGAATCACGCCCAGGGCGTCGCGCTAGCCGGCGACTTGCTCGATATCGACACCACGATCGTCGTTCCCGACGTCACGCCCGCGGCGAAAATCGAGGCCACCCGCGGATACGGAGCTGAAGTCGTCGTCGAGGGCGATATCTACGAGCAGTCCTACGAATACGCCCTCGAACGAGCGGGGGAAACCAGACGGACGTTCGTCCATCCCTTCGACGACGAGGCGATCGTCGCAGGGCAAGGAACGATCGGACTCGAGTTGCTCGAGCAGTATCCCGAACTCGATACCGTACTGGTGGCGATCGGCGGCGGCGGCCTCATCTCTGGAATCGGAACGGTTCTCGAGGCTGTAGATCGCGAAATTCGGGTTATCGGCGTACAGCCGAGCGGGGCTGCCCACGCGAAACCGTCGCTCGAAGCCGGCGAGATCCGAGAACTCCCGGACGTCGACACTGTCGCGGAGGGGATCGCCGACACCCGACTGCTCGAGACAACCTTCGAAATCGCTCGCGAGGTCGTCGACGACGTAGTGAGCGTGAGCGATCGGGAAATCGCCGCCGCAGTTACCCTGCTGGCCGAGCGCGCAAAGACCGTCGCGGAAAGCGCCGGCGCTGCACCACTTGCTGGCGCGCTCTCGCTCGAGACGGATCTCGAAGGAAACGTCGGCCTCGTAATTTCGGGCGGCAACGTAAACCTCATCGAACACGCCGAAATGACCAGGACCGGCCTCCACGAACTCGAGCGCTACGCCGAGGCCAGACTCGCGATCCAGGGATGGCCGACGACCGTCGGTGCAGTGGTCGAGACGGTTTCGGCACAGGGTGCCGAAGTCGACGTTCTCGAGCGTGCGCGCCGAACCGCGGTCGACCATCCGAACCGAACGCCCGTAACGATCGGCCTCGAGGGAAGCGGTCCGGTCCATCTCGATGGGGTTCTCGAGGCGCTGTCCGAACTCGACGGCGTCTCCATCGTCGAACGGTCGCTCGAGTAACGGCCCACAGAACGCTTTCAGCGTGGATCGACGATCACGGGCCGACGCGCCGAGACCGCCGTTGCACTGCGCGACGGTATCGGTGAAGCTGCTCCCGAACCGGTGAATCAGTATTCGTTTACGAGCACCGTCAGAATCGGTCGGCCCGGTTCGGAAAGCCGATCGGAGAAACGAAAATCGAGAGCGAAAAAATCGTCGCCGTTACGCTACCGTCGGACTCGCACCGACCGCCTCCACGGCCTCGAGGAAGATGCCGATCCCGAGTTCGATCTCGCGCTCGGTCGAATCGAGCGGTGGGAGCAACCGGATCGTCTTCTTGCCACACCCGAGGGTCAGGAGGCCGCGCTCGAGGGCGGCCCGAACGATGGCGGTACGGCGTTCGGGGGTGTCGAACTCGATGGCTAGCATAAGGCCCTTGCCGCGGACGTCCTCGACGTACTCGGGCGCGTCGTCGCCGAGGAGGTCTTTGGCCTGCTCGCCGCGACGGGTGGCGTTTGCAAGCAGGTCGTGCTCCTGAATGGCCTCGAGGGTGAACGCACCCATCATCGAGCCCAGCAGGTCCCCGCCGCCGAAGGTCGAACCCAATCGGTTCTTCTGGTCCGGGAAGACCTCGGCGCGAGAGAGGGTCGCACCGACCCGAAGGGCCTTCGCGCTGGCGATGACGTCGGGTTCTATGGGGTAGTGATCCGAGGCCCAGAATTCGCCGGTGCGGCCGATCCCAGCCTGAATCTCGTCGACGACCAGCGGGATGTCGTAGGTGTCGGTGACGTCTGCGACCTCCTGCATGAACGCCTCGCTGGGAAAGCGGTACCCGCCGACGCCCTGAATCGGCTCGAGGGTGAGGAAGGCGATTTCGTCGGGGTCGACGTAGCCGCCTTCGGGCGCGAGCATGGATCGAAGCTGGGAACCCTCGCCTGCGAAGAAGCCACAGTCGCAACTGTCGCCATTACAGCCACGGTCCGCACAGAATGGGACCGTCTCGATCCCGCCGATTTCTGGGTAGTGACGGGTGTAAACCTCCTTTGATTTCGTGATCGACAGGGTTCCGAGGGTGCGTCCGTGGAAGCTCCCCGAAAAGGCCACGCCGTACTTCGAGGGGGCGCGGTAGTCGGCGGTAATCTTCATCGCGTTTTCCATGGCCTCCGCACCGGAGTTCGAGAGGAAGACCGTGTCCATCCCGTACTGGCTCGAAACCTCGGTCAACTTTTGCATGAGGTGGCTCGAGCCGGGGAATTCGGCCTCGGTCGGATCCGGCCCCGAGCCGAAGTACAGATCCTGTCCGGCGATCTTCATCGGCTCGACGAGGTCGAATTCCCGGACTTTCTCGAGGATTTTCTCGTTGTTGTAGCCAAGCGGTGCAGCGCCAATGTGGCAGGTGAAGTCGAGCAGTACGTTCCCGTCGACGTCCGTGACGAACGGTCCGTCGGCTTCCCGCGTGACGTCCCAGACGAACTCGTGTGAGTACTCGCTGGGTGCCGAGTACTCGTGATGGAAATCGACCCAACGCTTCGCGTTCGGACCGGGAAGTGCGTCCGCGTCTGGTACCGTCGTATCCCGATTCATACACAGTTTATGTGTACCTCGTACATTAAAACTTGTTATGCACTATCGAAGGGATCGCGAGAAAAACGCACAGCATGACGGCCGAAGCGGTCGGACAGCGGGCTGGAGGGTCAGCGGATCAGTCGTCGTCAGACTCGACGGGGCCACCGGGCCCAGCCGGTGATTCGGCTTCGGTCTTCGTACTCGAGCCGACGAGAACGGTTTCGTCCTGGAGCAACACCTGGCCGTAGTTCGACCCGAAGTCTTTGATCAGGGAGAGCATCGCCAGGAAGCAGACGAACGCGAACGGCGCGCCGGTGATGATGACCGCGTCTTGCAGCGCGCTCGTTCCGCCTTCACCGCCGATGATCATAAGGATCGCCGCGGTCATGCCGAGGACGACGCCCCAGAAAATCCGGTTGATGGTCGAGGGTCTCGCTTTGCCGCCGGTCGTCATCATCGAGACGGCGAGCGTCGACGAGTCCGCCGAGGTGATGAAGAACGTCGTCACGAGGACCATGAAGGCGATCATAAACACGGTTCCGAAGGGGAACGCACCGAAGAGGATGAATCCCGATATTTCCGGCGTGAAGTTGGCGATCACGGGGCTGAAATCGGCAACTCCGGTGTGGTGGTACTGCAGGGCAGTGCCGCCGACGAACGTAAACCACGGGATAGTCGCTGCGGAGGTCGCCACGATACCGGTAAACGCGACTTCCCGGACGGTACGACCCTTGGAAATGCGGGCGATGAACAGTCCGGCGAAGGGGGACCACGAGAGCGCCCACGCCCAGTAGAAGACGGTCCAGGCGTTGACCCATCCCGTACCGCCTTCGGTGCCGGCACCGGTGTAGAGGCTCATGGACGTAAAGTCGGCGATCATCCCACCGACTGCCTGGGAACCGAGCAAGAGCAAGAACAGCGTCGGTCCCAAAATGAACGTGGCGAGCATGAGTACGACGAACAGAATCATATTGAAGTTCGACAGCCGGCGGATCCCTCTGTTGACGCCGAGGACCATCGATATCGTAAACAGAAGCGTCATCGTCGTGACCACGAGGAGGATACCGACGTTCCCCAGATCGATCCCCCACTGATAGTCGAGGCCGGCGATGAACTGGCTCCCGATGAAGCCAAGCGAGGTCGCCACGCCGCCGATCGTCGCGAACACCGCGAGGATGTCGATCACTTTCGCGAACGGACCATCGAGGTTCTCGGCGCCGATGATCGGAGTCAGCGCCGAGGAGACTCGAAGCGGTACGTTTTCGTAATTATACGCGAAGTATGCGATCGCAAGCCCCATGATCGTAAACACCGCCAGCTGAGGCAGCGCCCAGTGGAACAGCGTCTGCTGGATCGCGATGGGTATCGCCTCGCTAGTCCCGCTCTCGACGCCGAACAACGGCGACGGCGAGTCGTAGTAGAACAGTGCTTCGGTCGGCCCCCAAAACACGACACCGGCTGCGAACCCGGCTGAGTACAACATCGCGAAGAACGAGAGAAAGCTATACTCCGGATCCTCGTCGCCCATCTTGATCTTCCCCCACGGACCGACGATCAGAAACAGGAGGAAGACGACGATCAGGAACACGATAACCAGCAATGCCCAGTTCAGATAAGCGAGAATCTCGCTTTGGATCGCCGCGATTCCGTTCGAGACGAACTGTTGATCGACGAAGAACGCGACGATGACACCGACCGTCAGTAGTGCGCCGAACAGGAAGACCGTCGGATCAATCTCCTCGAGGAACTCGTCGACCATCCCCTTTTGCTCACCACTCATCGTCTCACCCCCGGAACCGGGCGACGGCTCGGAGATTGACTGTGCCTCCACCTACCATTCGCCATGCTGCACAATGGCATACCGGGACCATTAACGGCGTATACAATAAGTGTTTCTCACTCGCGGAATTCATCCACAGTTTGTGTTTACTGGTCGGACGCTCGAGGTAGCGATCACGGCTGTTGAGAACTGACTACGCGTGAAACAATAATTATTTTTGTAGTTATTCCTGGTAGTAAGAGCCTGATTGAAAATACAGTCATACGGTCCTGAACCCGAGTTTGTCTCGTTCATGCAAAGAATACGCAGGGAAATCGGCTGATGCGATCGGTTCGCTAAACCGAGATCTGCCAGGAGAACGTCGGAAACGCGGCTGAACCGGTACAGATCCGCGATTTTGGCGACTGATCTTCGAAGAGGGCCAGGTCAGCTCACTCGCCGAAATTGGACCACATCGGCGACCCAAGATGCGAGGCAGAATTTCGACGCCGACGTGATCCGCGTTCCGTTAGTCCGTCATTTCTTCGAACGTCTGTTTGCGGGACGTGGCACTCTCGGTCACTCGGTCGGCAAACTCGTCGACGCGATCCTTGATCTCTTCGCGGGTATCCTCCGGAGAAAACGCGTCGGACATCGTCAGCAACCGGACGAATGCGCGGAGTTCCTCGTCGGTGAGCTGGGCGAACTCCTCGTTTTCGAGTTTCTCGATGACTTCGTCGACGTTGATCTGGCCGACGGGCTCGACGTTGAATTCGACGTTGACCATCCGGTAGTTCGAGCCCGCGAGGCGCTGTTCTGCCTTCCCGACCCCCTCCGAGAGCATATCCTTGAACGGGGTATAGTAGCCCATCGTCCCGAGATGGAGAAACGCCAGCATGTCGGTGATTCCCTGCGTGTACGCGTCTCGTTCGTCGTCGTTCGGATCGAAGACCGTCTCTCGATCACGCTCTTCCATGTATTCGAAGAGGATACTGAAGTCGAGAATCGCGTTCCGAACCCGGCGCCGAATTCGGTTTCGCTTCTGTTTCTTCGAGTGGTCGGTGTAGTCGGTCTTGCGCCCGAGCAAGAAGTCGCGGTCGGAGGGAGTAAGAATACCGCGCGGACGGTCCGAGTCCGCCGCTGTCTTGAGCGACTCCGGCACATCGTCCTGGCTCATAGAGTAATACAGTGCGTGCGCGTAAATTAACGTTTACCATCCATCGACCGTGGTTTACCATCCGTCGACCGTGATCATCGACTGACAGTTCGGACGAGTGGGCCGCCGTAAACGGACGGTACTACGGCCGCCGCCGGGAAAGTTCGATCATCGTCTCCGAGAGCAGCGACACGCCGATCTCGAGGCTTTCTTCGTCGATGTCGAACGTCGGCGTGTGGTGGCTCGTCGGGTGATCCGTCCCGACGAGAATGTACGACGCGAGACCGCCGTCGTCCTGGACGCGCTCCATCAGGTACGTCACGTCTTCGCTCACCCCGAAGTCTTCGGCCGGAACGACGCGCTCGACGCCCTTGACCTCCCACGCGACGTTCCCGATGAGATCGCGGAGTGCGGGATGGCTGTCGACCCGGGGTGACTCGCTGATCACCCGCGGCGTGACGTCGCAGTCGTGCATTTCGGCTGCCGCATAGAGAACGCGCTCGAGTTCGGTCCGGGTATACTCCATCAGGGCCGTCGTCTCGCCGCGGACCTCGGCTTCGATAGCGACCTCCTCGGCGATGACGTTGCTCGCGGTGCCGCCCTCGATCCGGCCGACGTTCACCCGGGTCATTCCGTCGCTGTGCCTCGGGATGGCGTAGGCGTTCTGGATCGCCGTCGCGGCCGCCTGCATCGCGTTTGCGCCTTCGTTCGGTGCTTTTCCGGCGTGAGCGCTTGCACCCCTGAACGTCGCGGTCAGATGGGCCATCGCCAGGGGCTTTTCGATGCCGGCGACGACCTCGCCGGTCGGGTGATCGAGTCCGATGTGCACTGCGAGCAAGTAGTCGACGTCGTCGAGGTAACCGCTCTCGGCCATCGCCTTCCCCCCACCGGAGATCTCCTCGGCGGGCTGGAAAAAGACTTTCAGCGTTCCCTCGAACTCGCTTTCTTTCAGCGCCTCGATCGTGCCGAGTGCCATCGCGAGGTGGGCGTCGTGACCACAGGCGTGCATGTAGCCGTCGTGCTCGGAGCGAAAGCCCTCTGCGGCCGGGCGGTGATCGCGATCTGCCGACTCCCCCATCGATATCGCGTCGAGATCGACGCGCAAGCCGATACACGGCCCCATCCCTTGCTCGAGGACCGCGATAACTCCCGTGTGGCCGCCAGTGGTGCGTTCCAGGATGTCCGATCGAACACCCGCGTTACGAGCGCGCTCGATCCAGGGCTCTAGTTCCGACTCCGGGGGCACGGCCATGCGTTCATCAGTCGCCAGCGCTTCGCGGCCAACGGCGATCTCGTCGACGCCGATTTGTTCGAGTTCCTCGACGACCCGTGCCGTCGTCCGGAACTCGCGCCAACCGGGTTCGGGATGGCGGTGGAACGCTCGGCGAAGTTCGCGTACTCTGTTTCGCTCCTGGTGTGACATTCTCTATCAGAAGATAGGGGAAGCGGCTACTTAACCGTAGTCAGTCTCGAATACGGCCGAGAGACGATCGATCTGAAAGACGACGGAGCGAGCAGGAAACTCGGTCGAATCGGCGACCGGGACCGATCAGGAATCAGCAAGTCGGTCCCGATGGTCGAAAGACCCTCTCTCGAGCGCACTCGGACGAAAAGGCAGACCGTAGGAAAGACGGGAAGCATCGAGAAGGGAAGCATCGAGAAGGGAAGCCTCGAGAGGGGAAGCCTCGAGAGGGGAAGCATCGAGAGGGGAAGCATCGAGAGGGGAAGCATCGAGAAGGGGAACCGCGACCGAAGAGCATCCGAACTGGAGGGTAGTTCACGCTGTGGAGTGGCCCAGAAATGCGATCGCATCCATTTCCACGCGCACGTCCTCGGGCAACTGAGCGGCTTCGACGCAGACTCTGGCTGGCGGCACCTCGCCGAACCGGGCCCCGTACGCCTCGTTGACCCGGTCGTAGTCCTCGAGGTCGGTCAGATAGACGGTCACCTTGACGACGTCTGCGAGGCCGTCGCCGCCGGCTTCGTCGACGACCGCGGCGACGTTGTCGAGTACGCGGTCGGTCTGTGACGCTATATCGCCGTCGACTGTCTCCCCAGTGTCTGGATCGACGGGCCCGTAGCCGGATACGTAGAGCGTGTCCCCGGCGTGGACGCCCTGCGAATACGGGTTGTCGGTGCTCGGTGCGTCGTCCGTGTAAATTCGGTGTGCGTTCGCCATTGGTCTGGAGTATCCGGGATGGTCCGGTCGAACCCGAAACGACGCGGGTCTCGATCGGATTCCGGTTAGACGGCCCGTTTGGATTCGGCTGTTACGTCTTCGATCGCTTCGACGACGACGTCCAGTGCGGTTTCGGCTAACGCTCGAGTGAGCACGAGCGGCGGAAGGAATCGCAGGACGTTGCCGTGGCGACCGGCCGTCCAGATGAGGACCCCACGTTCGAAGCAATACTGCTGGACGGCGTCGACGGTATCGCCGTCCGGTTCGCCGTCGGCATCGACGAACTCGGCGCCGATGAACAGGCCTCTGCCGCGGACGTCCGCGAGACGGTCGTTTCCGTCGCCCGCCTCGCGAAGCCGACCGCGGATGTATTCGCCGAGGTCGCGGGCGTGGGCTAGCAAGTCGTGGTCCTGAATGTACTCGATGGCGCGCATTCCCGCTCGCATTCCGACGACGTGACCGCGGTAGGTGCCAGCGTGGTCGCCCGCTCCCCACGTATCGAGGTCTTCGTGGTAGATGGTCGCAGAGAGTGGGAACCCGGCGCCGCCCAGGGCCTTCGCGGAGGTCATGACGTCTGGTGCGACGCCCTCCCAATCGCTGGCCCACCACCGCCCGGTGCGGCCGAGGCCGCTCTGAATCTCGTCGAAGACGAGGACGACGTCGTTATCGTCGGCGATATCGCGCAGGCCCTGCAGAAATCTTTCCGGCGGCGTGACGATGCCGCCTTCGCCCTGGATCGGTTCGACGATGATCCCGGCAGGATTCGCGAGTCCGCCGTACGGATCTTCGACGATCGCTTTGACCTCCTCGAGCGCGCGGTCGACAGCATTCTCGGGCGTCCTGTCCTGTCGGAACGGGTGGGGATACGGCGCGTGGACGACGTCGGAGAGCAGCGGCGTGTACGGGCCCTTGAACTTCTTGTTCGACGTGACGCTCATCGCGCCCGTCGTCGCTCCATGGTAGCCCCCGCGAAACGCAATCAGACCGTCGCCGCCGGTGTTGTATTTGGCCAGCTTGATCGACGCCTCGATGGCGTCGCTGCCGGTCGGGCCGCCGAAGACGACCTTGTTCTGTCCCTGCAAGCCGTCGGGTGCGATCTCGTCTAACTTCTCGATCAGTTCGAGGCGGGCCTCGGTCGGGAAATCGACCGTGTGAACGAACTTATCTGCCTGTTCGTGTACGGCTTCGAGAACGTACGGATTCGAGTGACCGACGTTGAGGACGCCGATGCCTGCAAAGAGGTCGATGTATGTGTTGCCGTCGGCGTCACGGACCGTCGCGCCCTTTCCCTCTTCGAACGCGATCGGAATGTCGTCCGGATACGCGACTGCGCTACTGTCGATCCGTTCCTGTTTCTCGAGCAGCGCTCGCGTCTTCGGGCCGGGAACGGAGTCGACGGTCGGTGCGTCCTCGAAGTGGAGTTCGTCGATCGGCGGTCCTGCCGTCATACATAGGGGCAGGTGAAACAATTATAAATAGCTTGTCGACAGTTTCTATGAAGATGGTATACAGTTATTGATTACGGCGGCAGAATCGGAACCCGATACGGGTGATGGTGTATACGAAAAGCATATACGAATTGCCGACAGGGAGACGACCGCTCGAGTCGACGACGGGAATACGATCCCGGCTGAACAGAACGGACGAGCGGACACGATCGTGTCTCCGATCTCTTGCAGCGTTTTGAACGCAGAGGAACAGTCTTACACGTGGCGATCAAGGTGTCTGATATGATCCCGCCGATAGCGAATCGGTTCGTCGCGGGGGAGTCGCCGGCGACAGCGCTCGAGCACGTCCGCCAACTGAACGAGCGCGACGTGAGCGCGATCGTCAATCTCCTCGGAGAGCACTACGACGAACACGATCCAGTCGCCGCGGACGCCGCCGAATACCGGCGGCTCGTCTCCGACATCGCGAATTCGGGACTCGAGGCAGCTATCTCCGTCAAACCCTCGCAGTTGGGACTGGATCTCGGCGAGGACGTGTTTCGAGCGGAACTGACCGAGGTCGTCGACGCCGCTGCCGACCGCGGCGTCTTCGTCTGGATCGACATGGAAGATCACACGACGACCGACGCGACCCTGGACGCGTTCGAGGCCATGGCCCGACGACACGGCAGCGGCGTCGGAATTTGCGTGCAAGCTAACCTCCGTCGGACGCGAGCGGACGTGAGGCGGCTTGCAGACGTTCCCGGAAAGGTTCGCTTCGTCAAAGGGGCGTACGATCCCCCGTCGGACGTCGCCTATTCTGACAGCGATCGGATCGACGAGGAGTACCGGAAACTGCTCGAGTACGCGTTCGAACACTACGACGGTGGTATCGGCGTCGGAAGCCACGATCCGGCGATGATCGAATTCGCGAAAGCGTTGCACGACTGGTACGGGACCGACTTCGAGATTCAGATGCTCATGGGCGTCCGCGAGGACGCCCAGTACGAGTTAGCCGCGGAATACGACGTCTGGCAGTACGTTCCCTACGGCGATCGGTGGAAATCGTATTTCTACCGTCGGGTCACCGAACGGACCGACAACCTCAAATTCGCGCTCCGGGCGGTTCTCAGCGGGTGAGGGGGACTCGAGAGCGGGCTCCTGAAGCGGTGCATCCTCTTCGTCGACCGCGAGCGCACAGTTGTCACAGAGCCACCAGCCGACGAGCGGGTCACGTTCGAGATTCTTCCGGTTGCAATCCGGCCATCCCCTGGTTCCGCGGTCTCGGGCCTCGATCATCCGTTCTTGCCCCCGTCTCGAGCGACAGTCTCGGTTGCGGGCTCGGCTTCGACGGTTCGGATGCCACAGATCTCCGCGAGGCGCTCGGCGCGCTGTAACAGGAGAGCGCGACCCTCATCCGTGAGGCGGTATTCGGACGTCCGTTCAGTGTGTCGCACGCGTCTCGAGAGGAGGACACGACCGACGAGCACCATCAGATCCGCGTACCGGTGTGTTTGCTTCGCGACGGGAGAACGCCGCTCGAGCGTTCGTAGTATCTCGGGTTCGTCAACTGGATTCGCGTCGTTCTCGCGACGGGACACGATCTCGAGGCAGTCGCGTTGAACCGCGGTGAGGTCGGTCCACGTCGTCCCGTCGACAGACAGGAAGGGGCAGTCGTGCTCGTGTGATGCGTCTGAGCGGGCGGAGATTTCGGGGCTTTGTGTGTCGTCTTCGGCCATTGTATATTGATGTCTAGTTATCTCGCGCATTCTTTGCCAACTTCACCTGACAGGATATGAACACGCGTGCAAGTCACCAGGTAACCCGTTTCGTTGCATCGCGATAAACCTAACCCTATCTGTTGCATCATGCAACAAATAGGGTTATTAGTAAGACTCCTGATTATTTGGTCATCGGAAAATAAACAAGGAACTGTGCAACCGAGCTGGTGGAGCAAGTACGATGGGCCAATTCTGGAGATGCTCTACGAAAGCGGCAAGGCCCTCCCACCGCGCGTCATCTTGTTTAATCTCGAATACGAAGAACGGGCCTCACCGCATCGATCCACGGTAAAGCGCCGACTGAAACGGCTCACTGATCATGAACTCACCGAGAAAGTCGATGACTCGGGATATTATATCCTGACTGACAAAGGCCGTTCGTGGGTCGAAGGGGACCTCGATAATCGTGACCTGGAAGCGGATTGGTAAAGGGTGATCCGAACTGCGCCGTCCGAAATCGGAACGTCTGTCCGTTTCCGTCGCCGTCCAGTCTATCGAAATACCTGAGATCAAAGGATAGTATAAAGGCCAACGGGTTCATCGTGAGGGACATGACGACGACGCTCGGAACGGCGAGCGCGGGGCCCGGCGAAATCGACACGGGCCGTCTCGAGGTCGGCGAAACGCGGGACGGGAGCCCGTTCGGGCTCCCCGTCGCCGTGGTAAACGGCGAATCCCGGGGAAAGACTCTCTACATGCAGGCCGCGAGCGACGGTGACGAACTCAACGGTGTGGGCGTTATCCAGCGCATCGTGCCGCAGTTCGATCCCGCCGAACTCTCTGGGACGATCCTGATAGTCGGAATCGTAAACTATCACGCGTTCCAGGTTGCTGAACATCGAAACCCGATCGACGACACGAAGATGAACCGGACGTATCCCGGCAACGAGGGCGGAACCTCGAGCGAGCGGATCGCTGCTGCGACCTTCGACAATGCGATGCGTGCGGATCTGATCCTCGACCTCCATCAGGGATCGACCAGTCGAATGCTCGACGAAGTTCGCGTTCGCTGCGGGAAGCGCCATCGGCTCCACGAGCAGTGTCTCGAACTGGCCAAGGCCTTCGGCTGCGGCTACGTGCTCGATCAGAAAGGCCCGGACGGACAACTGGCTCGTACCGCTCCCGACGAAGGCATTCCGACGGTCGATCCCGAACTCGGCGGGGCGGTCGGCTGGGACGAACACAGCATTCAAGCGGGCGTCGAAGGCGTCTTTAACGTACTCCGATACTACGACTTCCTCGAGGGCGACCAGCAACTCGAGCCACAGACCCGAGCCAGCGGGTTCAAGCAGTACGGCGCGCCCGCGGGCGGACTCGTGACCATGCACAGGGAACTCGGCGACCGAGTTCGACCCGGCGACGCGATATTCGAGATCACGACTCCCTTCGGCGAGCCGAAAGCCGAGGTGACGGCCGACAGCGACGGCATCCTCTGGCGGATTCGGCGGCTCCCCCAGGTCGCGACCGGTGAATACGTCTGCTCCGTTGGAACCGATATCGGTGAGTACTGACATGGCATCGAATCTCACCTGTCCCAGGTGCGACGCCGTCTACGAGGCCAGCCCCACGGAACCGTGGCGTTGTGCCTGCGAACATCCGCTCGAGTTTACGGAACGACCCCATCCGAACGGAGACCCGCTGCCGCTGCACAGCCTCGACACCAGCGAGGGGCTCTGGACGTTCTTCGAGTTTCTCCCGATCGAACAGCACGTCACCTTCTACGAGGGGTTCACGCCGATAGTCGACGCTCCCGACTGGGGCGCCCAGTTCAAACTCGAATACGTCTTCCCGACCGGATCGTTCAAGGATCGGGGTGCGACGACGACCCTTTCGCGGGCCGTCGAAATCGGCGTCGAGAAGGTCATCGAAGATTCCTCGGGCAACGCCGGCGCGTCCATCGCGACCTACGCGGCCCATGCGGGGCTCGAGGCGGATATCTTCGTTCCAGCGGACGTCAAACAATCGAAGCTGATGACGATTCAGCGGGCCGATGCCCGTCCCGTTCGAATCGACGGGACGCGTGCAGACGTCGCGGCCGCCTGTCACGAAGCCGTCGAAGGCGAGGCGGACGACGAACATGGATCGACCGCGAACGGTACCGTCCCGAAACAGACGGGCGAGGGCTGGTACGCCAGCCACGCCTGGAACCCTGCGTTCCTCGCCGGCACGATGACGTTCGCCTTCGAGGTGGCCGCCCAGCAGGGATGGTCCGTCCCCGACGCCGTCGTCCTCCCGATCGGGCAAGGAACGCTCTTTCTCGGTGCGTACCGAGGTTTCTCGCTTCTCAACGAGGCCGGAATCGTCGACGGGATGCCCCGATTGCTCGGTGCGCAGGCGGCCGGCTACGCACCGATCGTCGAAGCTCTCGGCGGCGAAACGACCGACGAGGACGGCAACGGAACCACCATCGCCGACGGCATCCAGATCTCCGATCCCGCGCGAAAAGACGAAATCCTCGCGGCGATCGAAGAGACGAACGGGGACGTGATCGCCCTGGGTGGCGATCCGATCGAGACCGCGCTCGACCGACTCCACCGGAACGGGTTCTACGTCGAACCGTCCTGTGCGGTGGCTCCCGCCGCCCTCGAGCAGTTCCGTGAGGACGAGGTCCTTGCAGCGGACGCGGACGTCGTCGTCCCGCTGACCGGAAGCGGATTGAAAACCCTTTGAACCGCCGGTCCTGAAGCCCGGGTAGATGGTCAGCCGACCGCCGACGTTCTGCCCCGATTGTGGCGCTCGACTCGAGACGATCACGTTCGACGACCGCGAGCGCATGCAGTGTCCGACCTGTGAGACCATCGTCTGGCACAATCCGGTCCCCTGTGCCGGCGTGGCGGTGGTCGATTCGTCCGGGCCCGAACCTGCCGTTCTTTGCGTCGAACGCGGCATCCCGCCGGGGGTCGGCGAGTGGACGATTCCCGGTGGGCACATAGAGATCGGCGAAGAACCGGCCGCTGCGGCCGCCCGCGAACTCGCCGAGGAGACCGGAATCGTCGTCGAGACGGTCGATCTCGAGATCATGGCCGCGTCGGCGTTGCCGCCGCGAGCAGACAAACACGTGGTGACGGTCCACTACGTGGCCGACTGGGCCGACGCCGAAGGCGACCCGGTGGCGGGAAGCGACGCGACGGACGCCCGCTTCTGGACGCCAGCCGAATTCGCCGCCTCGAGCGAAACGTTTCGGCCGATCCACGAGGACCGATTCCGGGAGGCCGCAACGCTGTTCGAATGACGAACCCGCGTCCGCGTATCGGGGGCGAAACGAAACCCGACATTCCTTTACTCGCGCCCTGAATACGGGCGGGTATGTTCCTCTCCCTACGCGCGGAAGTCGCGGACGCCCTCGAAGGGGCGCTTTCGACGCTCGATTTTCCGACGGACGATCTGGGACTCGAAGAACCGCCGGACGACGTCGGCAGCGTCCTCGCCTCGAGCGTGGCGTTCAGACTGGCGGGCGAAGCGGGGGCGGCGCCGCCCCAGGTCGCCGGGCGGATCGCGGCCGAAATCGACGCCGACGAGCTGACGTACGTATCCGAGGTACTGACCCAGGGCCCCTACCTCAACTTTCTGCCGGGCGACGACTACTTCGCGGTGACACTCGAGCGGGCGACCGACGACTCCTACGGCAGTCTCCCGGATCGGTCGGAATCGGTCGTCGTCGAACACACGAGCGCGAACCCGACGGGACCGGTCCACGTCGGCCGCGCCCGGAATCCGATCATCGGGGACGCCGTCGCGAACGTCCTCGCGTTCGCCGGGTACGACGTCGACCGACACTACTACGTCAACGACGCGGGCCGGCAGATGGCCGTCTTCACCTGGGCCTACGAGACGTTCGACGAGGACGACCTCGAGGCCGAACCCGAGCGCGACCGCATCGAGTACGACCTGGTTCGCTACTACCGAAAGGGCAACGCGTACCTGGAAAATGCGCCGGAAGCCGACGTCGAGGCGGCCGAAGCGGAAATCGAGTCGATTATGCAGGGACTCGAGGCAGGCGACGACGAGGCCTACGAGCGAGTTAGCGAGGTCGTCGATCAGGTTCTCGGTGGAATGACGGAGTGCCTCGCTCGATTGCCCGCGGAGTTTGACGAGTTCGTCAAGGAGACGCGGTTCATGCGAAACGGTGCGACCGACGACCTCGTCGATCGCCTCCGGGCTCTCGACGAAGCGATCTACGAGGAAGACGCCTGGCAGTTCGAACTCGACGAACACGGTATCGACAAGAATCTCGTTTTCCTGCGGTCGGACGACACCTCGCTGTACGTCACCCGCGACCTGGCCCACCACGAGTGGAAGTTCGACGAGTACGACCGCGCGGTAACCGTCCTCGGTGAGGACCACAAACTCCAGGCCCGACAGCTCCGAACGACGCTCGAGTTGTTGGGCAACGACACGGATCAACTGCAGCAGGTCCTCTATTCGTACGTCAACCTTCCCGAAGGGAAGATGAGTACGCGCCGCGGCACCGGCGTCGATCTGGACGACCTGCTCGACGAAGCGATCGACCGCGCCCGCGGGGAAGTAGAGGACCGACTCGACGACCGCATCCGGGATGACGATCTGGACGACGCGGATATCGAGCGCATCGCCCATCAGGTGGGAATCGGCGCCGTCCGCTACGACATCGTCTCCAAGCAGCCGACGAAGGCGATCACCTTCGAGTGGGACCGGGCACTCGACTTCGAGGCCCAGTCCGCTCCGTACGTCCAATACGTTCACGCGCGCTGCTGTGGCATCCTGGAAGAAGCGGGAATCGATCCGGACACGGGCATGGACGACGTCGAAACGGCCGTCGACGCCGATCTCCTCGAAACCCCCGAAGAACGGGACTTACTCGAGACGATCGCGCGGTTCCCGGCTATCGTCGACGAGGCCGCGGACGACCTCGAGCCACATCAGGTCGCGACGTACACGCGCGAGTTCGCCGACCGATTCAACGCTTTCTACCGGGAGTGTCCGGTGCTTGCTGACGACGTCGATCCCGACCTTCGCAACGCACGGCTGGCGCTGGTGGCCGCCTCGAAACACGCGGTCGCGAACGCGCTGTCGATCCTCGGCGTTGCCGCGCCGCGCTCGATGTGAGTAGCCGCGCCGCGCTCGATGTGAGTAGCCGGGCCGCGCTCGATGTGAGTAGCCGCGCCGCGCTCAGCCTTCATCGACGGCGTATACTCGCTTCTCATCACGTCTACCCTTCCTCCAAAAGAACGTTCGCTACCCGCGCTAACTCCGGCCGTCGTTAGTGAGATTTGTCCGCGGTTTCGCGGACATGTTCCATGAATTCGGCCTGATCCATTTCGCCGTTGATGTACTCGGTCGCCCACGCGACGTCGACGGTGAACGACATCACCATCGCTCCATCTTTCTCGAGGACCCATGCGACGCTGTCGACCGCCGCCGCAAACGCTTCGGGATCGGTAATCGCTCGCTTCATGTCGGGGCCCAGAGATTCGAGTTCCGCGAACAGCGTCTCGGGATCGGTCGTCGTCGTCGTGGCGACGACGTCGATTTCTTTGGCGGCTTTATTGACGTCCTCGACCGTCACTTTCTCGCTGTCGAGTTTCAGTTTGTCGCGATCGAAGCCCGGGATGTCGGCTGTGTTGTCGGATTCGCTCGAATCGTCGGACCCGTTGCCGTTTCCGTCGCCGTTGAGCGATCCGTCGGAGCCGTCGTTTTGATTGGATTCGTCGCCCGTTTCGTCGCTGGAACAGCCAGCGAGGACGGTTGCGAGCGTTGCACCACTGCCGAGGAGGATTTTTCGTCGCTCCATAGGCGAGCCATCGAGAACCGGTCTGATTAGTAATCAGTTCGTTATCGTTTCTATCGTCAACGACAACGAATTTAGGGAGTAATCGGTCCAAAACTGGATCGAGAAACCACCGGCAAACCGCTCGGGCCTACGGACGTAACAGCGGTCCACAGTCTGTCTCCAGTGCGTGACGGTCACGCGGGTGTGACCGTTCTCGGTGCGGAGTATTCACCCCATTCGGTAGAAACGAGTACAGTGTGAGCGAAAACAACAGTGGAAGGCACTCTTTACCGGCGGGTCGTCGGAAGGCGGTGTCGACCGCCGGCTACTCGAGTGGCCGATCAGGGGTCGGTTTCTGCTTCCGTGATCGCACTCGAAACGTCGTCGTGCGCTGCCTCCCGACTCGCCGAGTCGCCGTCCGGTTCGGCCGTCTGCGTCGAGTCGGCTTCGGTCTCCGCGGGTCTGTTCGCACCGCCGTCGGTGGCGGGCTCCGCGACGTCGACGTCCGTTAGATCCGCTGCGATTCGGCGGTAGGCGACGGCTCCGGGCCCGTTCGGTTCGAATACGACGAGCGGCGTGCCGGCGTAGACGCTGTCCCGGGCGGCGGAATCTTCGGGGACGCTTCCGAGTAGCGACACCCCGAGACGGTCGGCGAGGTCTTCGTGAGAGACGTCGCTATCGGGGCGGGTCCGAGTGAGGATCAGGCCGGCGACGGAGCCACCGGCGCGCTTGGTCAGCTCGAGGGTCTTCTTCGAGTCGTGAATGGCGGCCGGTTCGGGTGTCGAAACGAGAACGACCGCGTCGGCGAGTCCGAGCGGCAAGACGGTCTCGTGGCTGATACCGGCGCCGATGTCGAGGAAAACGTAATCGAACTTCGACCGAAGCTTGGCGACGGCCTTGCCGAGCCCTTCGGGTGAAGTTTCGGCGTAATCGTCGAGGCTGGTCCCGCTCGGAACGGCGAATATGTTGTCCGCCAATCGATACGTTGCGTCGTCGATCGATGCATCGCCGGCCAATACGTCGTATAGGGTCGTCGAGTCGGGAGAGAGACTGACGAATCCGGCGAGATTCGCCATTCCCAGGTCGGCGTCGACGACGACGACCCGCTTCCCTGCCTCGGCCAGCGCCGTACCGAGGTTGACCGTCGTCGTCGTTTTCCCG
This sequence comes from Natrinema halophilum, assembly GCF_013402815.2. Classification (NCBI taxonomy): domain Archaea; kingdom Methanobacteriati; phylum Methanobacteriota; class Halobacteria; order Halobacteriales; family Natrialbaceae; genus Natrinema; species Natrinema halophilum. Next base: position 2,034,408 of record NZ_CP058601.1, on the reverse strand, counting down.
ACACCACCCTTCCCGCTCGCGATAGCGTAGACCGTCTCCTGAGACATACTCGGTTACTGTCCAGACTGTAGAACGGCAACACCTTAAATCGTCACCTCGCTTTTCGGCTCGTACCGTCGAATCGACACGTCGATCAGGGACTCAGAGACGTCGCGACGAACGTCATCGGTAATTTGTTCGCCGGCGGTCTGCGGTTCCGTCGACGTTCGGTGGTCCACCCCAACTCGATAGGTCGATGACGGGTGTGTCAAAGGATTCTTACCCACAGCTCCGTTTTGTTCGGCTAATGAGCCAGGAGGGCGAGCAGGAGCAATCCGACCGGAAGAAATACGAGTTCCGGAAGGTCATCGAAGATCTCAAGAATTACGACGGCTCCGGAACGCAGCTCGTGACGATCTACGTTCCCGAGGATAGACAGATCAGTGACGTCGTTCAACACGTCACGCAGGAACACAGCGAAGCGGCTAACATCAAATCCAAACAGACTCGAACGGCCGTCCAGGACGCGTTGACGAGCATCAAAGACCGGCTCCGATACTTCGACACCTTTCCGCCGGACAACGGCATCGTGTTGTTCTCGGGTGCCGTCGACTCCGGTGGCGGCCGAACCGAGATGGTTACCAAGGTCCTCGAGAGCCCGCCCCAGCCAATCGAATCCTTCCGCTATCACTGCGACTCGGACTTTCTAACCGAACCGCTCGAGGAGATGCTCGCCGACAAGGGCCTGTACGGCCTGATCGTCCTCGATCGCCGCGAGGCAAACGTCGGTTGGTTGAAAGGAAAGCGCATCGAACCGGTCAAGTCAGCCTCCTCGCTCGTTCCTGGCAAGCAGCGCAAAGGTGGCCAGTCCGCCCAGCGATTCGCTCGCCTCCGCCTCGAGGCTATCGACAACTTCTATCAGGAGGTCGCGGGGATGGCGAACGATCTGTTCGTCCCGAAACGCCACGAACTCGACGGGATCCTCGTCGGCGGCCCGTCGCCGACCAAAGACGAGTTTCTGGACGGTGACTACCTCCACCACGAGATTCAGGACAACGTAATCGGGAAGTTCGACGTCGCCTACACGGACGAATCTGGCCTGAAGGACCTCGTCAACAACGCCGAAGACGCGTTGGCCGACGCCGAGGTGATGAAGGACAAGCAGGTGATGGAGGAGTTTTTCGAGGAACTCAACGCCGGCGATCTGGCGACCTACGGCTTCGAGCAGACTCGCCGAAACCTGATGATGGGAGCGGTCGACCGCCTGCTGATCAGCGAGGACCTCCGGAAGGACGTCATTACCTACGACTGTCCCGAATGCGGAACCACCGAGCGGGAGGTGATCGACCGCCGAAAGTCGATTCCGACCCACACCTGTACCGAGTGCGGAACTGACGTCGAGGCGTCCGACGAGGACCGCGAGGACGCTATCGACCACCTCATCGATATCGCCGAACAGCGGGGGACGGAGACGAAATTCATCTCGACGGACTTCGAGAAGGGAGAACAGCTCTACAACGCGTTCGGCGGGTTTGCCGGGATTCTGCGGTATAGTACCGGCGTCTAGATCGACCTATTTCTTCTACTCGTGGCACCCGTTCGTCTGAGCGACGTGTCTTCTACTCGTGGCACCCGTTCGTCTGAGCGACGTGTCTTCTACTCGTGGCACCCGTTCGTCTGAGCGACGTGTCTTCTACTCGTGGCACCCGTTCGTCTGAGCGACGTGTCTTCTACTCGTGGCACCCGTTCGTCTGAGCGGTGTGAAACGAACGGAGTGACCCACGATCCATAGTCGGCGAAACCCAACAGGATTAACAGCGCACCGAGCAACGAGAGAGTATGTCACTTTCGGATCGACGGGCTCTCGTCACGGGTGGTGCCGGATTCATCGGCTCGCACCTCGCCGAGCGCCTGCTCGCGGACGGGTCGGACGTGCTCCTCGTCGACGACCTCTCGAATGGCGATCGCGATCGTATCCCGGACGGCGCGGAGTTTCTCGAGGCCGATCTCACGGAGCCAACCGCGCTCGACGGCCACCTCGACGATGTCGACGTCGTTTTTCACCTGGCGGCGTCGAAGCACGTCGACACGGACCGGCCACACGGTCAGTTCGACGACAATACGCGAATGACGCGAAACATCCTCGAAGCGATGGCCGACGCCGACGTGACGGAAATCGCCTACACCTCCACTTCGACGGTCTACGGCGAGGCCCCGCGGCCGACGCCCGAGGATTATGCGCCGCTCGAGCCGATCAGCGCCTACGGTGCCAGCAAGTTAGCCGACGAAGGGTTACTCTCCGCGCGGGCACACAGCCACGATCTCACCGTCTGGAACTTCCGCTTCGCGAACGTCGTGGGGCCGCGACTGCGCGGCGCAGTGATCCCGGACTTCATCGAGAAGCTCCGGGACGACCCCGAGCACCTGACGATCCTCGGTGACGGCCGTCAGGAGAAGTCCTACCTTCACGTCGAGGACTGCCTCGACGCCATGTTCCACGTCGTCGATCATGCGAACGCGGCGATGAACACCTACAATCTCGGGACGCGCACGACGACGTCGGTCGACCGGATCGCGACGATCGTCGCCGAGGAGCTGGGTGTCGACCCCGACCGCGAATACACCGGCGGCGAACGGGGATGGACCGGCGACGTCCCGAAGATGCGCCTCTCCATCGAGAAGCTGTCCGCGCTCGGCTGGGAACCCAGCCTTTCGAGTGACGAGGCGGTGCGGCGCTCGACTCGAGAGATCATCGAGGAATTTCAGTAACCGAGTACTGTCGGTGCGGAACGGACGTGCATCCGTTGTGCCGTGGTCCTGGCGAAAACGGTCTCGAGAGCGACCGTCGGTCCCAATCCCATCCGTTTTAGGTGGGCTTAAATATCTGGGCCCGGGAGAACTCGCACATGGAAAACGGGGGTGAGCGAACCGGCGGTGAGCGATCGGGCCAGGACGAACGATCGATCCCGCCTACTGCCGACGGTCGCTCTCCCTCGAGAACCGAACGCACCGAGTCGGAACGGGAGAGCGAGTGCCGTGGGTCGTCGAATCGCAGCCTCGCCGATTGTACTCGCGGCCGATTGGCTATCGCGGGGACGGTGGTCGTGTTGCTCGCACTGGTCGTGGCCCTCCGGGAACTGGATGTGCGAACCGTCGTCGGCGAGGTCTCGAGCGCCGATCCGCGCTTGTTGGCTGGTGCGATTGTCGTGTACGCCGTTTCGTGGCCACTCCGCGGGCTGCGGTATCGCGACGCGCTGGCGGCGATGGGTCACCGAAGCGACACCACCTTTGCGACGATGGCCGTTTTCGCCAGTCAGACGGCGAACCTCGCAATTCCGGCACGAGCCGGGGATGCGGTACGCGCCCACGTGATGCGAACGAACCGAGACGTTCCGTACACCGCAGGGTTCGCGTCACTGTCCGTCGAGCGCGTGTTCGATTTGCTGACGATCGCCGCGCTCGCGGGGCTTTCTACCGCGTGGCTCGTCCTTACCGATGCAGCTGGTCCGCTCGCGGTCGTCGCGTCGGCCGACCGCGGACGAACTGCCGTTCTGGTCGCGGCGGTCGTGAGTCTTGCGTCCGCGGGGATCGGCGTGGCGGTCGTTACGTCCGCTCGAGCAGATCACGGACTTGGCGCGTGGCTCCACGCGCGGGTCGAGAACTGGCCGCGCCTCGAGTGGGGTCTCGACGCTATGCTTCGGTTTGTAGAGGACGTACAGGAAGTTGCTCGACGACCGCGAGCCCTCGTGCGCATCGGCGCCGAGAGTCTGGTAGTGTGGTCGCTCGACGTGTGTACTGCAGTCCTCGTCCTCGCGTCGCTCGGGAACGATCTCGGGTTCGCTTCCTTGCTTTCGGTCGGGACGCTTGCGGTCAGCGTCGGCAATCTCGCGAAAGTCCTCCCGCTCTCGCAGGGAGGCGTCGGTCTCTACGAGGCCGCCTTTACGGCACTGGTCGTCGGCCTGACGCCGATCGGTCCGAGTACGGCCCTCGCCGCTGCGATCGTCGATCACGCCCTGAAAAACGGCGTAACGCTGATCGGCGGTACAGGATGTATCGCCGCGCTGGGTCTCTCACTCTCGGACGGGCCGAAGGAGTCGAAACCGAGACGGCAGACCGGCAGTTTTTTAGGTTGGCCTAAAAGATAGTGGTGTAATGAAACGCGACATCTGCGTTATCGTGCCGACGATCCGGGAGTACGAGTGTCTGCGCTCGTACTTCGGGAACGCTCGCGATCACGGCTTCGACCTCTCGCGGCTCCACGTCGTTCTCGTCACCGAGGACTTCTGCGAGACAGACGCGATGCAGGCGATGCTCGACGACGAAGGTGTCTCGGGCGACGTTTTCGACGGCAGTCGCCGCGAGGAGTGGTACGCAGACCACGACGTAGCGGAGTACGCCCACGTCGTCCCGGATGCAAGCCACGCCGAGACGAGCTTCGGACTGCTTTACATGTGGGCTCACGACGAGTTCGACTACGGGTTTTTCATCGACGACGATACGCTCCCCCACCCCGACGAAGATTTCTTCGGAACACATATGCAGAACTTGGCTTTCGAGGGCGAGATCGAGTCGGTGTCCGCAGACGAGCGGTGGGTGAACGTACTCTATCAGAACGCGGACGACCACGGCCTCTATCCGCGCGGATATCCCTACTCGGCGATGGGCGAGACCGTCGAGACCGGAACGACCGAGATCGACGGTGGTGACGTCGTCGCCTCGCAGGGTCTGTGGACGAACGTCCCCGACCTCGACGCCGTGCGCATTCTCATGGACGGCGACCTCGAGGGACAGGCCCAGACCCGAACCAGCAGCGAGGACTTCGGCGACGATTTCGTCGCCGCTCGCGGGAACTACCTCACGGTCTGCTCGATGAACCTCGCATTCCGGCGCGAGGTGATCCCCGCGTTCTACCAGCTGCCGATGGACGATAACGAGTGGAACGTCGGGCGATTCGACGATATCTGGTCGGGAGTCTTCCTCAAGCGAGCCTGTGACATCCTCGACAAGCGGATCTACAACGGCGCGCCGCTTTGCGAACACAACAAGGCCCCCCGAAGCACCTTCGACGACCTCAATAACGAGGTTCCCGGCCTCGAACTCAACGAACACCTCTGGCGGATAATCGACAGCGTGGAACCGGCGGTTCCACGGGCCGCTCAGTCGGCGGAGCCGTCTGCGGTCGAGGTCGCCGGAGACGCGGACGACTACGCGGTCGTCTTCGAGGCGATGGGGCGTGAACTCGCCGACGGTGACTGGGAGGAGTACACTAACGGCGCGTTCTTCAACCACGTCGGCGAATACATGCTCGATTGGGTCGAGTGCCTGGCGACGCTGGGTTCGGATGCCGGGCTCGAGACTGACCGCGCACAGATCGTCGCTGACGATTGAATCGTCAACTATAAGTTTTTAGGTTGGCCTAAACCGAGTATGAACGGAGACAGCGGAGAGCGCGTGGTAACGCGCAGAAACGCGTTGCAGATGGGGGCCGGACTGGGCGTCACCTCGCTTGCGGGCTGTCTGGGATTTTTTACCAACGATCAGAACGTCGAGATACCGCCACTCTCTGAGTTCCGGGGCTCGGGGACTCTCGTCGAAGGTCGTCCTGCACCGGGTGGAACGTCGATAGAGGACCTCCCGGATCTCTCGGGTGACCTCGCACTCTACATCGGCGGCGGCGAGGGCGGCATCTACTACGAGTTCGTGGAGATGTTACAGGAGATCTATCCCGATTTCACCGTCCATCCGAACGATAACGACTCGGCGTCGCTGGCTCAGACGATCGTCGAGGAAGTAGAGGCCGGTGCGGCCCAGGCGGACGTGTTCTGGTCGATCGACGCCAGTTCGCTGGGGTTCGTCGCGGATAACGATGCCTACGATCCACTGTCGGATACAGCAGTCGACTCGGTCGCAAACGACCAGTTCGTCGGCGACGACAACGCGTGGGCCGGTGTCGCCGGACGTGCACGTTCCGTTCCGTACAACACAGAGGAGTTGAACGAGTCGGACATTCCGTCTACCGTCCAGGAATTTCCGTCGACCGACGCCCTTCAGGGGTCGATGGGCTGGGCACCGACGTACGGGGCGTTCAAATCGTTCGTGACAGCCATGCGCTTGATCGAGGGAGAGGACGCGACCCGCAACTGGCTGTCTGACATGAAAGAAGCCGGTACAGAGCGCCACGGTAACGAATACGCCGTCTCGCAGGCTGTCGCTAACGGCTCCCTGGCGGCCGGATTCGCGAACCACTACTACGCGATGCGCGTCAAAAATCAACAGTCAGACGCGCCGATCGATCTTGCCTTTACCGAAGGTGACGCCGGAGCCCTGATTAACGTCGCCGGCACGCTGAAGGTGAAAGGAACCCAGCGAGGCGAACTCGTCGACGATTTCGTCCGGCACCTGCTATCTTCGGAGGCCCAGGAGTACTTCGCCACGATCAGTTTCGCCTATCCGATGATCGACGGCGTCGAACCGGTCGGCGGACTCCCGACTATCGATGAACTGAACCCACCGGATATCGACCTCGCGAAGCTCTCGAATCTGGAACCAACCCTGAACCTGATGGACGAAGCTGGCGTCTCGGGATGACGATCCGAGAGCAGGTTTCGCGGACAGTCGATCGCGGGACGGACGGAGACGACTCCGCCGTCGACGTCGGACTCACGCTGCTTGCGGCTGCCATCGCGGCCGTACTGGTGCTTCCGCTGACCTGGCTCGTCGTCGATGCCGCCGGCCTCGGTGTCCGGGCGTTCGAACTCGCCGTCGCTCCCAAAAGCATCGACGTGCTGGTCCGAAGCGTCGCTCTCGTGGCAGTCGTTACCGGCGCGAGCGTACTCCTCGGGGTTCCCCTCGCAGTGTTGACCGTTCAGGGAGAGATCCCGTTCCCCCGATTCTGGACCGTTCTCGCTGCACTTCCCCTCGCGGTTCCGAGTTATCTCGGGGCGTTCGCGTTCGTCTCGGCATTCGGTCCGCAGGGAGAACTCGCGGACCTCCTCGCACCCCTTGGCATCGAGTCGATTCCCTCGGTGTACGGGTTCGCCGGGGCTGCGTTCGTGCTGACGCTTTACACCTATCCCTACGTGTTCCTGACGACGCGCGCGGCGCTGCTCTCGTTCGACGGTTCGCTCGTCGAGGCAGCGCGAACGCTCAACACCGGCCGGTGGGAGGCTTTCCGTCGGATCACGTTCCCACAAATCCTTCCGGGGATTACGGCTGGTGCACTGCTCGTAGCACTGTACGCGCTTTCGGACTTCGGCACGCCAAACATCATGCGAGTCGAGGTTTTCACGCAGTTCATCTACGCCCGGCACGTCTTCGCCCGCGATTACGCCGCGTTGCTCTCGCTACAGCTGCTGACCGTGTCCGCGATTATCCTCGCGATCGAATCCCGACTCGGCGTGGACGAATCGGGGGCGTACGAGAGCAGTAGCCATCGCGGCAGCATCGGTCTCGAGCTCGGGGCCTGGCGGTATCCGGCCCTGCTCCTTCCGATCGTGGTCTCGTTGCTCGCGATCGTCCTGCCTATCGCCATCTTCGGAATGTGGCTGACCACGGGCGGGCCCGGGTATCAGGTCGGCCGGCTGACGTTCAGCTGGGAGTACGGGGTGAACTCGGCTTACGTCGCGGTGCTGGCCGCCGCCGTTTCGGTCCTCGTCGCGTTGCCGATCGCGATCGCGTCGGTGACGGCCGATTCGCGCCTGGCTGCGCTGGCCAATCGCGTCCCGTACGTCGGATACGCGACGCCCGGGGTCGTCCTGGCTCTCGCGTTGCTCAGTTTCACGCTCGACGTCTTCCCGGCGATTTACAAGACGGTACCGCTGCTCGTGTTCGCGTACGTCGTCAGATTCATGCCCCAGGCGATCGGATCGATCCGGACCTCGACGCTGCAGGTGGACCGGCAACTCGTCGAAGCGGCCCACACCCTGGGACGGTCGCGGTTGAACACCTTCCGTACGGTGACGCTCCCGCTCATCCTGCCGGGAGTCGCAGCGGGGGCTGCGCTGGTGTTTCTCACGACGATGAAAGAACTGCCCGCGACGCTCATGTTGCGCCCGCTGGGATTCGAGACGCTCGTGACGTTCATCTGGCGGGTCGAGGAAACGGGCCTGTACGGACAGGCCGCAGTCCCGGCGCTCGTTTTGATCTGTATCTCCGGCCTGTCGATGGCCGTGATCGTCGCTCAGGAAGGACGGTGACCTACCCATGAGATACCCATGAGAATCGATCGATGAGACGTCGAACGTGGCGACTCGCCGTCGCCGTGATCGCCTTTGCCGGTGCCATCGCCATATGGCTGCTCGAGACGCGGACGTTTCCGTACCTCTCGGTGAACCACGACGAGGGGGTTTACCTCCAGCAGGCAGCGATGCTGCTGGACGGGCAGTTGTTCGTTCGTCCGCCCGTCGAGGACGTCTTCCGTCCCTGGTTCTTCGTCGAAGACGGTGATCGGCTGTACCCGAAATACGCACCCGTGCCCGCGGCGATGTTCGCGCTTGGCGAACTCGTGGGAGGGTATCGACTCGCGCTTCCTGGAGTCGGGGCTGCCATACTCGCGCTCGTCGCACTGGTGGTCCGCGAAGTGTTCGATCGGCGGACCGGATTCGCAGCGGCTGTGATCGTGCTGTGTTCGCCGCTCTTTCTGATCGAAGCGGCCGTCTTCTTGCCGTACGCGCCGACAGCGATGCTCAACCTGACGTTCGCCTTCAGCTATCTCAGAGCCGATCGGACGGACGATAGACGCTGGGCCGGAGTGGCCGGTGTGGCAATCGGGTTGGCCTTTTTTTCGCGTCCGTACACCGCGGTGCTGTTCGCCGCCCCCTTCGTCGTCCACGCGTGCTGGACGCTCTGGCGTGATCTCCGCGGGGCACTCTCCAGGCAGATTGCTACGGCCACGCTCGGGGTAGCGGGCGTCGGACTCGCGCTGGCCTACAACGCAACCGTGACCGGATCGCCGCTGGTGTTTCCCTACGAAGCGTTCGCGCCGCTGGACGGCCTCGGCTTCGGCCGCCGACAGCTTCTCGGCCCCGGAACGGAGTACACCGTGAGACTGGCGCTGCGGTCGAACGCTCTGGTTTTGACGGAATTCGTCACCGGTTGGATCGCGGGAGGAATTTTCGGCGCGGTCGTCGCCGCGATCGGGTTCGGCGTCGCCGTCCGGCGCGGTCTCTCGCCCCGTGCAGGGATCCTCGCCGGGCAGATCCTCACCATATCCGTCGGGAACGTCTACTTCTGGGGCAACTACAATCTCCTCGGCGATCTCGACCGCGCCGGCGACGGCCTCATCGCCACCCACGGCCCGTACTACCACTTCGATCTCCTGTTGCCGTTCGCCGCGTTCGCCGCTGTCGGCGCGCTGGCGCTGGTCGCAGTCGCCCGGCGAACGGCAACCCGAAATCTGACGCCGCGGGCCGCACGTGTGACGTTCGTCGCTGCGCTGCTGGTAAGCGCGCTCGCCCTAGGCGGCGCGACGGCGGTGAACGTCGACCAGAAGATCGATCGAAACGCTGCCGTTACCGATACTTACGAGCGGGTTTACGAGCCATTCGAGGACGGCCCGACCGAGAGATCGATCGTCTTCCTCCCGACGCCGTACGGCGACTGGCTGGCCCATCCGTTTCAGGCCCTTCGTAACGATCCGGATTTCGACGGCCGGACGGTGTACGCGATGGACGAGCGCCCGTTCGCCGTCTTCGACGAGTATTCCGACCGGTCGCTGTACCGGCTCGCGTATCGCGGCACCTGGGCTCCACACGATGGATCGCCGCGGACAGCTCGGCTTCAGCCGGTCGAGCACACCGCTGGTTCCGCGGTCGAATTGAACGCCAGCGTCGGTGTCCCGTCGGCGGCTGAGAGCGTTACGGTGACCGTCACAACAGCCGAAGGGAGTTCCACACACGTACTCGAGAACACCGCTACCGAAACCACCGTTCGGCTGACCGCTACCGACGGGGCGGTGCAATTGCACGGAACGGGCATCGAGACCGCCGAACCGGTCCGCATCGCAGATCGCGACGACGTCGTACTCGACGTCTTTGCCGACCGGGGGCCCGGGAGTAGTTTCAGCTACCGACTCGAGGTGCCGATCCGGACGGATGGCGAGACCGTCCGTGCGCTAACGCCCAGGGTAGAACGATGTAGCGGAATCCGCGATTGCGGTGGGGAGGCGGCCTACATCCCGGAGCAGTCTCCGGACGGGGTGTTCATCCGAACCGAACTCGCCGCCGTCGAAGAGTAGCGTATCGGACGCGTCGGCGCTGGCCGCGAACCGAGGGGGTACACCGAACCCTCACGAGTAACCGTTTTGGGAGGTGACGGGAGACGTATTTCAGGCAATAGCGTTAGAGGTCGCCCGCTCCCAGCATACCTATGACCATCGAGCGCTGCGGCCACGTGACGAACAGCAGCGGGGTCGACGAAGCCGGTGCGGTCTGTTGCTGGCGACCGACGTGGGAACGCGATGACCGTTGTCTCTGGCACACCGAGACTGTCGTTCCAACGACGGTTTACGAGCAGAACCCACCGGTACCGGGAGCGCGTCTCGACGGGGCGAATTTCAAGGGGGCACGGTTGAATGCGACGTCGTTTCTCGAAGGACGATCGCTCGTCGAGGCCGACTTCTCCAACGCGGTCCTCGACGACGCCGATCTCTCCGAGGCGGATCTTCGCCGAGCAACGTTTCGGGACGTCGACGCCCACGGGGCGTCGTTTCGCGACGCCAACCTACACGACACCGTGTTCGTCTTTGCCGACCTTCGAAGCGCGGATTTTCGAGGTTCGCGGCTCTATCGCGCCGGCTTGACTGATGTGCGGATCAACCTCGAGACGACGTTCGGCGAGCGCCCGGTCTACGAAACGGAGATCGATCGGGAGGCGTCGGTCGACGGCGCTGCAGAGCGTGTCGAATCCACGCAGTGGGTGTATCGAGAACTACAGCGACTCTACAGGGAGAACGCGTTTCCGGAGCAGGCCAACACGTTTTACCTGCGGGAGATGGACTTTCGCCGCCGCGACGCCTGGCGGACCGGGGACTACCGTCGAGCGATTCGGCTGGCCGGGTCGCGATGGATCATGCGCTACGGGACGAGTCCGTGGCGCGTCGTCGCCGCCTCGTTACTGCTGATTCTCGTCTGTGCGACGCTGTACCCACTGACTGGCGGCATACAGGAGGTGGGGACCGAGACCGCCGTCACGTACGAGATAGAAGACCCCACCGAGACACCGAGTCGCGTCCTCGGGCAAGCATACCTCAAGAGCCTCTACTTCAGCGTGATCACCTTCGCGACGCTTGGATACGGCGATATACAACCGGTTGCTGGGATGGCTCGCGCTATCGCTGCTGCTGAAACCCTACTCGGATCGCTCCTGATGGCGCTTCTGGTCTTCGTTCTGACACAGAGCGTTCAACACTGATAGAAAGCGTTCGGTATTGGCTGGAGGACCGGTGACATGCCGCCTCAGCGCGTTCGGGCTACCCGAATCGCTCCTCGAGACAGACCGTGACGATCGATTTCGCGATCGCTGCGCCGCCCTCGATCGGGTCGAGTTTGGTCTCGCCGGCGCGTTCGCGGTATTCGATCGGGTGTTCGCGAACGTCGTAGCCTCGCATCAGCGGACGGATCAGGAGCTCCGCGGAGAGACCGGTGTTTTCCGTCCACCTGATCGATTCGACGACCTCGCGGCGGTAGGCGCGCATCCCGGTCGTCGTGTCGTGAACGCGGGTCCCCATCAGTACGCTCGCGAGCGCTGCAAAGGCGTGGTTTCCGAGGCGGTTGAACGCCGGCATCGCGTCGGCACCGTGGTAGAGCCGGTCGCCGCTGACGACGTCGTACCCCTCGTTGATCGATTCGAGAAACTCGGGGAGTTGTTCCATCGGATAGGTGTCGTCGCAGTCGGTGGTGACGACGATCGGCCTGTCAGGCTCGAGTATCGCCGCGCGAACGGCGACGCCGTACCCCTGCGGTCGTTGTTCGACGACCGTCGCGCCGTGTTCGCGAGCGATTTCGGGGGATCGATCCGAGGACCCGTCGACGCAGACGACCTCGGCCTGTCCGTCGGTGACGTCCTCGATGTCCGAGAGTACGTTGCCGATCGCTTCTTCCTCGTTGTAGGTTCCCATGACGACGCTGACGTCTTCGAAGGTGTACTCCGCGTTCTGGACACCTTGCTCGCCGTGCTCGTCGGTGCCGCCAGTCGCCTCGGCTTGTTCCCCACTGCTCATTGGTGGCTCTCGCCGCCGGTCGCACTTATGCGTTTAGGTTTGCCTAAAATAATGCTCGTGGAATATCACTAGTGCTTTCGAGGCATCCCTCGGCGGTGAGTCAAAGGGCGGTTTCGGGGTCGCGTTCGAGCAGTCTCGTTACGGTGGTCGACCTGTAAAGCCCGGTCAGGGCGGCCAAAGCGGGTGGTTGCCGAATTCGAACGCGAGATCTCGGTAGATTCTGCCGGGTTGATTTTCGGTATCGAGACCGACTCCCGTTTTCGATCTCGAGACCTTGGTACGGTGGCTCGCGCGAGTGGTCTGTTTTGGCCCACTCGCGTGTTCGATGGGGATGTTCTTCCGGACGAAAAGCGCGTCGAACGCGCTCCCTCACCATCCTACTCGCTCGTGAGTCCTCGTTCGGTGAGTGTGAACTTCTTCGCTCCCGTCTGGTGATGAGTGTCGGATTTCGGTTGTGTAATCGACACGTCTCTTCGCTACCGACGGTAATACCGCAATCCGGTGGTCACGTCCAGCGAAACTGCAGCGCCAATCCTTATAATGTCATGTGCCGGATTACCATGCGGTACTATCGTAACTTATGATGCCTAAAAACAATCAAACTTGCAGCGGAACATCGCTCGAAATGGAACAAAAGGCAAGAATGGGTTCGATATCGGTAGTAGATGGAATGGGCCGACCGATAGACGAGGTGCGTCAGGAGCGTCTCCCGGTCGTCTCTCGACAACAGTTACAGCCAGCAAAACCCCGAAGTCCCGGAGGTGAACCGCTGTGAACGGAATCCTGTACCTTCTCGGACTCCCGACTCCCGTAATCGAACTGGTTCTCGGGGGTGTCCTCCTGTTTCTCGTGACGGCGATTTACTTCGGTCTGAACTTCACTGGTCTCGACGAAGTGGACATCGATCAGGGCCGCGGCGGGCAAGGCAGAAACGCGACATCCCGAGTGGAGGAGTCCGACGGATGACCGTGGCGATCGTTCCCCTGCAGACGTGGGGCGGAGAACTGCCCGTGCAGTACAGCAGCAACCTCGCTATCGTCTTCATGGTGATCTTCTCGCTGGTGATGATCGGTATCGGCATCCTCGCCGGTCGGTATCAGTCGAGCGAAGAGGACTACTACGTCGCCGGTCGAAGCGCGGGCATCCTCGTCATCGCCCTCTCCGTGTTCGCCTCGATACAGAGCGGTTGGGGGATCGTCGGCTTCCCCGGTTCGGCCTACCAGACGGGGTTCGAATTCATCTTCATCATGGGGACGTCCGTTATTCTGGGCTTCGTGGTCGCGTACTGGTTGTTGGCCCGAAAGATGCGCCTGCTCGGCGAGGTTCGCAACGCAATCACCGCCCCGGACGCGATGTACTACCGCTTCGAGGACGAGCGGGTGCGTCTACTCGGTGCGGCGGCGGTCTTTCTGGGGTCGATGGGGTACCTCGCCTCACAGTATGCGGCACTCGGCATCATCGGCGCACTGGTGTTGCCGGTCGGCTTCTACGAGGCGCTTATCGTCGGCCTCATCGTTCTCGGCTTTTACACCGTCATCGGCGGTATCCTCGCGGCCATCTGGTCCGACGCCATCCAGGGTGGCATGATGATAATCGGCGCGTTCCTGACCGTCTTCTACGTCTTCACGAATTTCGAGGGCGGTTTCGACGGAATGGTGACGACCCTCCAGTCCCAGTCCCCCGAAATGTTTCAGTTCACGCTACTCGGCGGTGACGGACTGGCGTCGGTCGGGTTCCTGCTCTCGGCCATCATCATCGGCCTCACGTTGCCAGGCCAACCACACGCCATCACGAAGTTCTACATGTCCAAACGCGTCTCCATCCTCAAGTGGGGTGCCCTGATCTCCGGTCTCGGCTACCTGATGACCTCACTGTACTGGTGGGTCGGCCCGCTGATGCGTGCCGCAGTCTCGCGCGGGCAGTTCGGCGGTGAACTCCCGGCGACCGACGTCGCCCTGCCGATGGCGCTCATCGAGTACGCCCCGCCGGTGGTCACGGCGTTCGTGCTGACGAGTATCGTCGCGGCCATCATGTCGACGAGCAACGCCTTCCTCAACATCGGCGCGGCGGCCATCGTCCACGATTTCCTGATCCAGTACATGAACACCGATCTCTCCGACAGCCAGCAGGTGCTCTGGAGTCGCGTCGTGACGGGCGGGCTGCTCGTCGGCGCGGGCGTTATCGCCGCGACTTTCCCGGGGCTCATCTTCGTCCTCGGGGCCGCCGGCTGGGCGATCTTCGCCTCGGTCATCTTCCCGGGCGTTGCCCTGGCGTACAACTGGCGGGGCGCGACCACCGAGGGCATTCTCTGGGGCGGCGCCGTCGGTCTCGGTACGACGGTGGCGTTCGCCTACGGCGCGCAGTACGTCGGCCTCACCCTCCCCGTGGGACTGCTGGGCGGCCAGGTGGCGACGGTGCTCGGTATCCTCGTGTTCATCGGTGTCTCGCTCGTGACGGACACTTGCTCCTACAACGACGTCCCCGACGATATCCAGACTGTGTTAGACGTCTCGCGGGTTTCCGGCCAGACCAGTGATGGACGAGCTCTCGGAGCCGACGGCGGCTCACGACAGGCGGACCAGGAACGATAATGGATATACACTTCCGATAACGCCGATGCTCGATCGCGCGGTAGACCTGACACCCGATCGTCCGGCTGTGACAAAGCAGGCTGCTACCCGTGTCGTTTTGCCGACGGAACCTCGCTCACGCAACTGTACGGATGTTCACTGCGGTCATCAAAGAGATCGCAATCGTTACAGTGTCTCCGCTATGTGATCGGCGGCCTTCAGCGCCAGCGCCGCGATGGTCAGCGTCGGGTTCATCGCGCCGCCGGTTGGGAAGACGCTGCTCGAGGCGATCCAGCAGTTTTCGAGGTCGTGGGTCCGGAGGGTGGGATCAACGACGCTTTCGGTCGGATCGGTTCCCATTCGAGTCGTTCCCATGTGGTGAAACGTGGGAAACGTGTTTTCCGGGCCGATCTGTCCGGTGATCTCTGCGCCGAGCTCGGCGAGGATCTCCCGTTGGATCTCGTTCGCCCGCTCAATCGTCCGGAGGGCCCGGTCGCCCACGGTCCAGTGAATGTCGGGGACGGGATTGCCGCGGCCGTCGGTGCGGTCGGGGTCGAGACCGACGTAGCTGTCCTCGCGAGGGAGTTGCTCGACCAGCGCGCCGACCCCGATGTGGTTGCCGTAGTCGCGTCGAAGCCGCTCGAGCAGTTCGTCGCCCCAGTCGTCGCCGGAAAGCGCCATCCTGACCGGAGACGGACCGGCGAAGTTGAAGAACTCGAGTTTGAACGGCGCGTACTCGTCGTCGGCGTCGTCGTAGAACTGGTGGGACTCGCTGGTGAGAAAGCCGACGTGGTTCTGCCGAGTGGGCTCGTCTAAGACGCCGTTTACGCCCGCGAAGAGGTGGTCCATGAAGTACTTTCCGACGCGTCCGCTCGAGTTCGCCAGGCCGTCGGGGTAGTGACTCGACTCGGAGAGCAAGAGCAGACGCGGCGTCTCGACGCCGCCGCAGGCGATCACGAAGGCGTCGGCCTCCTGTCGATGGCGCTCGTCGTCGGGCGTGGCGTAAACGGCCGCCGTGATCGAATCGGCGTCGTGTTCGAGGCGCTGGACCGGTGCGCGGTCGATCACCGTCGCTCCCGCCCCTTCGGCGCGCTCGACGTGGACGGTCGCGTCGTACTTCGCGCCGGACGGACAGACCGGCCGGCAGGTACCGTACCCGGCGCAGGCCCCGCGACCGTCGTACGATTCCGAATTGCGTGCGTTCGGAACGGAGTGCATCGCGATCTCGAGTTCGTCGCAGGCCTCGGCGAACAGCCCGTCGCTGTAGGAGGGCGGGAACGCCGGCATCGGATGAGGGTTCTCTCGTGGCGCCGCGAAGGGGTTGTCGTCGGCACCGGCCACACCCAACTCGCGCTCCGCGGCGGCGTAGTACGGGCGCAACTCGTCGTAGTCGATCGGCCAATCGGTGCCGACCGTGCGGACGCTTCGGGAGTTGAAATCGGCCTCGTGGAGCCGCATCACCATCCCTTGCCAGTGGAGCGTCGATCCGCCCACGCCCTTGACGCGGGCCTGATTTAGCGGGTAGGACCGTCCGCCAGACGACGAGTACGCGTCCCGCTCGGCATCGCCGTCCCAGACGTCCTGCGGTCCATAGAACGGGCGGATCGCCCGCTCCTGTCTGGCGAGCCTATCTGCGCGATCGAATCGCGGCCCGGCCTCGAGGAGTACGACCGTCTGGCCGGCCTCGACGAGGCGATCAGCGACGATTCCGCCTGCGGGCCCCGCACCGATTACGCAGACGTCGGCGTCGTCGACCGGCGACCGATCGGCCGATGCACCCGTGGCGAGCGTCGCCGATTCGGCTGGCGGCCGACTTCCGCTCACACGTTCGGCCCTCGCTGATAGGTCTCGAGTCCGCCCGCGAATCCCTGCGGGTTCTCGATTCCGACGAGCTGGCCGCCCGTCGGCGAAGCGTACAGCGCGAGCAGGAGATCGTTGACGACGTAGTATCGAACTCGCTCCGACGCAGTTCCCGATGGGTCTTCGTCTGCGGTGTCTGCGCTCACGTTCCGAAGAACCTGCTCGCGGTCCGCGACCGACAGGGCTGCGAACCGGTTCTGGTACCATACCTCCGCG
This sequence comes from Natrinema halophilum, assembly GCF_013402815.2. Lineage (NCBI taxonomy): Archaea > Methanobacteriati > Methanobacteriota > Halobacteria > Halobacteriales > Natrialbaceae > Natrinema > Natrinema halophilum. The sequence continues at coordinate 2,017,566 of NZ_CP058601.1, read as the reverse complement.
TTGGTGTCCAGTTCCGTGATCGCTTCCTCCATCCCTTTCGCGTGCGTCGGATCCTCGAGTCGGCGTTCGAGGAATGTCTCGACGAACGCTGCCGTCCCCGAAACCTCGTCCGGGTAGACGACCGCCGCAGCCGCTACCTGTCCCTCGATGACCCGGTCGACGTCGACCGCCGAGTCGGCACCGGGCGGGGCGACACAGCCGGATAACGACCCGCTGACCCCGAGTGCCGACAGCGCGGCGACCGCGTCTCGTCTGGTCAGTTCCATCGCGAAGTATTAGGCAAACCTAAAACTTATACTCGTTGGAACGAGTTTCGCTGCCACTGACGGCGGCGGTGACAGACGGCCGTCGGTCGTGAGGAGTGGTTGCCGAACGGAGGAAGGCACGCTCGGTTCTTCCCGAGACGGTACCGGAAGTAAAACAATTTATTACCGTTCGCATTTTCTTTTCCTCGAGACGTCATGGAAACGGTCGTATCAACGGGTCACGCGACCGACAGTGAGAGCGCTCGAGCGGGAAGGCACGCAGCGGATAGCGCACTCGCCGAACTGCCGACGGACCGAGTCGACTTCTGTCATCTGTTCTGTTCGCCGGAATATGCGTACGAAAAAGTCATCGATGGGGTGCGTTCGTCGATCGGTTCCGGAGCCGAATTACTCGGTTGTTCTGCGGCCGGCGAGTTCACCGGGAACATCGTGGCCACGGAGAGCGTGGTCGTCGCCCTCGTTGCCAGCGATTCGCTTCGCTTCTTTACGGGCCTCGGAACGGGACTTCGGACCAGCGTTTCGAACACAGTGCGAGAGGCAGTCGGGGATCTTCCGACGGAAGTAGGCGGATACCCGTACCTCTCGGCAATCAGTCTCCACGACGGGCTCAGCGGCGTCGGCGAGCAACTCGCGTTAGTCGCTCAACAGAAACTCGGCCCCCGGGTGAGCGTCGTCGGCGGCGCTGCATCGGACAGATACGAGCAGGAAGCCACCCACGTTTTCACAAATGATACCGTCACCGACGACGCCGTCGCAATCGCGCTCGTCGCCTCACAGGACCGCCTCCCGATCGCCGTCGGCCACGGTCACGAACCGATCTCCGAACCGATGACAGTGACGGCAGCCGATGGCTGCGTCGTCTCCGAACTCGACGGTCGGCCGGCCTACGAGGTCTGGGAAGCCGCTGTCAGAGAGCACGTCCAGGCGGAATTCGGCGTCGAGATCGACGAGGTCCCACCGACCGGTCCGCAGATGCTTCGGATTATGGGTGCCTTCGAATTCGGCGTCGATCAGGGCGGGACGTACAAGATCCGATGGCCGAGAGTCGAGGCCGACGACGGAACGCTTCGCTTCGCCGTCGAGATCCCGGAGGGGACGGTACTGCGTGTGATGTACGGCAGGCCCGACGCACAGATCGAGTCTGCCCGCGAAACGGTCCGCGAAGCGATGGCCAAGACGGATGATTCGATCGCCGGAGCGTTCGTTTACGACTGCGCCTGTCGCGAAATCATCCTCGAGGATCGGTTTCAGGATGGCGTCTCCGCGATGAGCGAGGAACTCGGTGCGCCACTTTGCGGGTACGAAACCTACGGGGAGATGTGTCTCCAGATGGGACAACTCAGCGGCTTTCACAACACCTCGAGCGTCGTCATGCTTCTCCCGAAATGAACACTGATCACGAGCGGTTGGTCTCGAAGTTCAGCCAGACGGTCGGCGTGGAGAGAGCCGAAGCGCTCGTCGAAGAGGCTGCAGAGACGATCGGTCTCGAAGGGGAAGATCAGTACACTCCCTACGAACTCGAGGATCTCTGTTCCGTGATTGCGGACCGTTACGAGGGGTATATAGCGCTCGTCGCCCAGGAAATTCGCGTCCACCAGCAGGCCCAACAGCGATTCGAGGCGTTGCTCGAGCGAATTTCGGATCCAGTCGTCGTCGTCGAATTCGAAGACAACGAACCGATCGTCACGTGGCTCAACCCGGCGTTTCAGGAGACCTTCGGGTACGGTTCGGCCGCCGTCGGAACGTCACTTTCAGCCCTCATCGTTCCGGGTGATGACAGTGCGAACGGTATCGATCACTGGTTAGTCTCGTCCGACAACGGGCAGGAGCTTCGACGGAAGACGGCTGACGGTGACGTTCGAACGTTTATATTCCGTCCCGTTACGGTTACCAGAGAAGGCGGCCGAGTCGAAGGATACGGCATTTACGTGGATATCACCGAGCGAAAACGACGAGAATGCATGCTCGAGAATCAGACCGAACAACTCGAGCAGTTCGCAAGCGTCGTCAGTCACGACCTTCGAAATCCCCTGAACGTCGCACAGGGCCATCTCGTACTCGCTCGAGAGCACACCGAGTCGTCGCGCGTCCTCGATCATCTCGAGGCCGTCGAGGAGTCACACGACCGTATGAGCGCGCTCATAGATAGCCTTCTGACACTTGCTCGTGACGGCCAGCGCGTCGACGACCCCGATTCCGTTTCCCTCGAGCACGTCGTTACCGCCGCCTGGGCGCACGTCGACACCGGCGATGCGACACTCCGGACCGAGTCGCTCGAGGACGTTTGTATCGCTGCCGACGAAAGTCGTCTCATCCAACTGCTCGAAAATCTCGTGCGAAATTCGGTCGAACACGGATCGTCGTCACCCACTGTCCGAATCGGCCTGCTTCGCAAGGAGACCGATCCAGTCGGCTTCTACGTCGAAGACGACGGGCCGGGTGTTCCGGCCGACGATCGAGATCGGATCTTCACACACGGCTTTTCGACACAAGATTCCGGGACCGGTTTCGGATTGACCATCGTCGAAACCATCGCGGACGCACACGGCTGGGCCGTCTCGCTTGCCGACATCGACGACGGTGCCCGATTCGATGTTACCGCTGTCGAGTTTCAGCCTTGACATCCTCCCCGCGAACCGACGCCGGACCGCCACCGATCGGGTACCGACGTCGTCCTGTCACCGAGTGCGTCACGACGCCGGACTTACGATGGCTCGAGTATCGATGGATCGTCGGTCGACGGATTATTCACCGCCATCGACACCGGAGCGGTGCACATCCCGTCGGCCGGATACGGCTCGAATAGCTCCTGGGGATCGGCAGCCGATAGCCAGCGCTCCTCGTCGCCGGGGTCGACGATGACCGCCATCCGGTTGTGCAAATCCGATACGAGGTCGTTCGGTTCCGTCGTGAGTATCGTGTACGTCTCGAGCGGTTCGGCCTCTATTTCGTCGTCGATGCCCCCGCCGAAGGCGTCGAGTCCAGTCTGCGTCGTCTCCGGTTCCCATCGCTCCCAGAGGCCGGCCATGGCGAAAACGCGGTCGTCCTCGAAGGTGACTCGGTAGGGCCGTTTTCCGTCTTCCGTTTCTACCCACTCGTAAAACCCGTCTGCTGGAACGAGACACCGACCCGCCGACGACGTGTCCGGCCCCTCGCTGGGATCGCGAGAACCGCTGGGCCGTTCGTATGCTCCGCGGAAACTCGGTTTCTCGTCGACGGATTCCGCTCGAGCGTTGATCAGCCCGCCCGTGTCGTCGTCCGCCCACGACGGCACCAGCCCCCACTCGAGGCGGCGGATCATTGTCGGGTCCTCGTCGGTGATGACCGGCAGCTCCTGTCCGGGCGCCATGTTGTATCGGGGTGTAAACTCAGATCCGGACTCCGACCCTGTTACATGTCCCGATCCGGAGTCACCGCCCCGAAACTGCGCGTCGAATCGCGCCTCGAGGTCGTCCTGCTCGACGGTTAGTGTGTAGCGACCGCACATACTCGCACTAAGCAACCGCGAAACCAAAGGCTGCCCGCTCGCTGTGGGAGAGACGGGACGCGGACCGATCCGGGAACGACCTCCCGATCGGCTTCCTTTCGATGCCCAGTATGGGCATCTTACTCCGTCGGTCCCGGTGGGTACGCGCCCCGTTACGATAACCGATCCCGAGAGAGTCCCCATCGGGGTCATCATGAACGATCGATACGAAATGGTGGTGTGTCAGAGCGGCAATCTTCGACTCAGAGATCCGGATGACCCCGACTGCTGGATTGCGACCGATTCCCCCGTGGAACTCGAGCAATAAGTCCGGCACCGCCTTTGCGTACCCCTCCCTTTCGTCTTCGATAGCCCAATCCAAAACGACGATAGCTGCCGGCCTACCGACGGGATGAACCCACCGGAGCGGGTACCGACAGATCGGCGACGGCCAGCGTCACGTCGGTCGCTACGCCTCACGGAATCGCGTCCTCTCGTCGAGTTTTCGTCGCTCGCGGATTGCTCGCGACGGAAAACGCCAGGACAGGGAAATGAACGGAAGGTTTAACTCCAATTAATATAAAAAAGGGTACCGTCACCACATGCCCGACAAGCAACTCGCGCTCGACCGTCTCGTCGAACAGATCGAAGACGGCGAGCGTGACGTCTCCGACGCCGATCGTGAGCTGCTCCTCGACTTCAGCAAGGCCCTGGCCCTCGTCCCGTCGCGGATCGGTGTCGCTCGCCACGAGAAGCTGCTCCGTCACTGCACAATCCTCGCCGAACGAAGTGACGGCCTGGCGGACGTCCTCGACGATCGCGAAGCCGCCGAGCACGTTGTCCGTGTCATCCACCAGGAATACGACAACGTCGAAAGCAACAAGGACAATCGCAACGCCCTCCGTGCCTTCGGTCGTTTCCTCACTCCCGGCGACGACGTCCCAGAGAGTCTCGAGTGGATCCCGACCGGCACGTCGTCGAACTACAACCCGATCCCGGATCCGGGCGACATGCTCGAGTGGGACGAAGACGTCCGCCCGATGATTGACGCGACGATGAACGCCCGCGACGCCGCCCTGATTGCAGTCGCATGGGACGGCGGCCCGCGCTCGGGCGAGCTTCTCGGGCTCACTGTCGGCGACGTCACCGACCACAAACACGGTCTCCAGATCACCGTCGACGGAAAGAAGGGACAGCGCTCGATCACGCTCATCACGTCGGTTCCGTACCTCAACCGCTGGCTGACCGACCACCCTCGGAGTGACGACCCCAACGCGCTGCTGTGGTGCAAACTTCAGAACGGCGAAGAGATGTCGTACCAGATGGCGGCGAAGATCCCTAAAAAAGCAGCCGAACGTGCAGGCATCACTAAGCCCGTCACCTTCACGAACTTCCGCAAGTCCTCGGCGAGCCACCTTGCGAGTCAGGGCGTGAACCAGGCCGTCCTCGAGGATCACCACGGATGGACCCGCGGGAGCAAAGCGGCTTCTCGATACATCTCGGTCTTCGCTGAAGCGAGTGATCGCGAGCTCGCCCGTGCTCACGGACTCGACGTCGAAGTCGACGAACCCGAACCCACGGCTGCTGTTGTGTGTGACCGGTGTGAAAAGGAAACCCCGCGACACGAACCGTTCTGCATGTGGTGCCACCAAGCCCTCGAGCATGGTGCCGTCGACGAGATCGAACGGGAGCAGGACGAGCAACGGCGACAACTCCTCGGACTCGCGAAGGAACATCCCGAACTCCTCGCCAGCCTGGAGGACCTCGAGCCGCTCGTCGAAGCGCTCGGTGGTGATCCGGACGTCATTGAAACTGCACGGCAGTTCGTCGACGCGGTCGACGCTGACAGCTGAGGCGGTGATCATGCCGCACCCTCCATCTCGATAACCCGGTCGATCTCGCGGCGGACCTTCTCCAGGTCGGGCTCTCCGCCAAATTCAACTATCGCAGCGAGTGCCAGCGATCGGACGAAATCGTCGTTGCCGTGCTTGATGATCTTCACCAACGTCTCTCGATTCTTCCGAACGTACTCGTCAGGATTCGTATCTGTGGCTAAACTCATATCAGCTCGTCACCCTCCGTGCGTGTTTCTCGCGGTACTGCATCGGTCGATCCTCGCGAGTCGCGGCGGCGAGTCGGTCGGCAAACTCAAGTAATCGGTCGAACTCCTCATCCGGTTCCATTGAGTCACTGGCCGACTCAACGCCTTGGTGGAGGTATTCTTCAGCATATCCGGCGCTCGCATCCGTATCCGGGTCGGTTAGTTCAGCCGCTGTTCTGTCTGATTGATTGTTCTCAGTGATCATGTCGTGGGCTCGCGGTGCCCCGACGACAGAAATAAGACCCATCCGCCCGAAAGGACAGATAGACAACACCGTCGTCGGGACTATCGGGGTTGTCGTTGCGGTACTCGTCAGTAGTCTTTGCAGGGCTCGCCGGCCGTGGGCGCGGTCGGGTCATCTCCCTGTTGGATCCACTGTTCATGAGTGTCTACGCCGTGTTTTCGTATTGATCGGCCAACTCTGCCAACCACTCGTCCCACGTGAGACTCTCAAAGGGCTTTAGATCCTCCAGCCGAGAGGCTGTCGTTTTGCTTACCCACAGTGTCGTGTGGGATCGATCGGCTTCAGCTGACATTCTGTTTTGACAATGGAGGCCCATAGGTTTAACTGCTTTGGTGCCATTGGTGTCTATTGTTGCCCAATATGGTTAATCGACCACGCGGAATACTGACTGACAGTGATCGGGAATACCTCGAAATGGGCGAGGTTAGACGCAACAGCATATATAGTCCACCGGCCAGAACCAAGCGACGTAACGCGATTCGGGAGCGTGCACGGAACGGTTTACTCGACCTCAAAGTTCTCGTTGAATACTTGGATGAGAACGAACTGGAAGAGATATTTAAAAGGGACGAGGATTCGGATGGTGAAGAGGCGCCCCCGGCCTGGCCACTTGCAGCGATGTTGTATCTGTGGGCACAGAAACGGCCGATGTTCACCAATGAGACCGACGTCAGAGAATTCCTGTCCTCGCCAGACAAGGAGTATTCGTCTGAAGAACACTTGGCTCGAGTGACCAAATCGTTCAATAACCAGGTAGAAAAGGGAGTGAGTACCGCGATTGAATTTCGGGGCGATGACCGCGTCCCGGAAGAAGTGACAAACGAGCTGGTGGTGTCTCTCGGCGACTCCACAGGCGATATGACCGACGAGGAACTCGCGACCCTCCCCCGTCGTATGCTCGATCTACTTTTTCGACGGGGTGACCTGAATAACGAGGAGTATGCAAAGATCATGCAGTTGAAACTCGAGTCCGAAAGCTGAGAATAGCCTCGCGCGCGTGAAGTTTCATCCACCTCGCTCCCGTCCTTCGGTTTGCATGAGACTTGACGGCCCATTTTCACATTGAACCCGCTTCGCTTCGACCGGCGTCGCGGGCCACGCGATTGCTCGAGCAGTTGATGCACGCCTTCAGTTCACCGTCGCGGGCCGAGAAGACGCGATGGTAGTCAGACGTGACGTGGGCACCACAGCCCGCGCATTCAGGCATGATGTCACCCTCCACCGACAGCTTCGATTGATATCCCCACCTGGACGCCGGAGAACTCGAGCGACGTCGCACACCCCGGGCAGTCGATCGCCACTCGGACGGCGTCGCCGTCGACGGCCGCCGGCACCCGACCGAGGTTGCCCTCGAGATCCTCGTCGCACTCCGGGCAACGGAGGACATTATGCTTGCGGTTAGTTGAAAGAGCCACGGCGATCATCCCCCACCATCAATCATCCAGAGATAGGCGTTTCCGACCTTACGAGCGGTCACCTCTCCACGTTCCTTGAGCTCGTGGAGCTTTGCGTTCGCTGTACGATACTTACATCCAACTTCGTCGGCAACCTCTTGAGTCCCGGCTGAACCTCCAAGGTTCTTGAGCGCTTCTGTGAATTCTTCGAGCGGGAAGGTTTCCGTGTACCGCCCCGAGTCATCGTCGCGATCGGCCATTATTTGGACCTTTGCATCCATCTGCATTAGTGATTTGGTGGCTATCTGTAATAAGTCCTTTGCAGAACCTTGCAAAGGACAACCTTTAAGCCTTTGCAGGTAGTTGCATAGGATAGAAAGCAGACGTCCTCGGGCGTGATCTTCTGAAGGATTGCGCCGGGTGTCATCAGCACCCGACGTCGGCTTTCGTTAGACCAGAAAGCCATGACGAACTACGACAAAGCAGCGGAAGAATGTATCGACACGCTCGACGAGCGCGACGTCCGCGCTCTCGAGGAGTATCTGACTGTCACGCCCGAGATCGGCCGGGCTCGCGGCGCCGATGACCTGACCCTTGTCACCTCACAGAGCGGCAAGGAGTACCTCGTGGACGTCCGCGAGGGCGTGTGTGAGTGCCCCGACTCGGAGTACCGCCACCCCGACGGTGGGTGCAAACACGTCCGCCGTGCGCGGATCGCGATGGGACACGAGACGGTCGACGCGAGGACCCTCGCCGAGTTGGACGTCGACCCCCGCCTGGGCGAACACGCCAACGGCCCGCGCGTCGCGACGTCCGACGGTGGCGTGACCGGGGCGATCGCCGGCGACGATGCCGAGATCCTCGAGAGCGACGACGTCGATCCGTGGGACGGCCCTCACGTCGAATACGACAAGTACGGCGAACCGACCGGTGCGCGATACTACCAGTGCCGAGACTGCAGCCGCGAGGTTCACGAGGACATCGACCGCGACCTCGTCACCCACCGTGACGGATGCCGGTTTGCCGAGGTGAGCGACCGATGACCGACGACGTCGACGCGGACCAGCTCGTTGAGCGGACCGATACCGGTGTCTCGATCACGTCGAAACTGACGCGTGGAACCGGCACGCGAGACCAGGACGTCCACACCATCAAGGCGAAGGGCCACACCCTCGTCGACGCGGTCTCGAAGCACAAGCGGGCGATGAAATACCTCGAGGCGGAAGTAGTCGACCGAGCTCGAGAGTTGCAGCCCGGAGAGGCCGATGGTGACGAAAGCGAAGAGGGAGGGGACCAATGACGGCGTGGCGAAGCCCACTCGGTGGTCCTCGAGTCCGACCTCGCGATCGCGGCCGGCGTACTGACCGCGTTGAGGAGTGGCCTGAGGAGCGGATTCAGGCCGAGTTCGAGGAGATCGAACGTGCCAAGGCCGTCACGGCCCCGGAAACTGAGGGCCGGGTTGCGGCCGACGAGACTCACGAGACGGACGAGGATAGGCCACCACGAACTTCCGCCGGTGGGAACGGGGGGAATCTGATGAGTGATTCCGAGACCCTCGAGCGAGCCGCTGACAGGCTGTGCGACGTCACGCTTGCGATGGGAGACGTCGACCTGAACGCACTGTTCGACGACGACGTCCGCGAATTCCTCAGCTGTAAGAAGACGATCGAGGAGATGACGCTCCGGTACCGCCACGAGCAACACGCCACCGAGCGAAACGCTGACACCACCGCCGGCGACGACGGGGCCACGGGTCGCCCAGCTGTGGACACCGCGGATACTACTGGAGGTGGGCGTTCGCGATGACCGAAGACCCGGACATCGTGATCGCCCCACGTCCCGACCTGTACCGTGGCGGGCTCGATTTCTACCGGGAGATGCTCGAGGGAGCATTCCCACCTGGAGTAATTCTCGACCACCACGGCTTCCATCTCGAAAGCCACCATCACGAGAGCGGCCCCCGAGTGTGGTCGATCTACAGCCCCGAGGGTGCCTTTGTCGAGACGCTGAACCTTGAGACCTTCCGGACACTGAGCGAACTCGAGAGCTTCCTCAACGAGCTCGTGGCCTACGGTCCAGCCGACCGAGAGGAGTGGGTGAGCCGATGAGTACCGACTCCTCTACGCCGGTCTCTGTCCGACCGGTGGGAACCGCGACCGGCGCCGATCGACGCGTCGGGGTTGACCTCGGCGTTCGTCAGCTGTTCGCTGCATCGCCGATCACCGCCGACCCGACTGTTAGGAACGCCTACATCGCCGACGGGGGGATAGTACGTGCCCTCTACGATGAGCTTGGTGCGACGACCCGCCGGCTGCAGGCACTTCCCGGCGATACAACAGCCGCCGAAGTTCACGCGTTCGTGGCGTATCGAGATCGCCTCGCCGTCCGTGTTGCCGATGCTACGGAGCAGCTGCTCGCTTACCTCGAGGCCACCGACGCCGGGACCGTCGTCCTCGAGGAAATCACCTACCCCCTCCGACCGCTGTCAGAGTGCCGGCGGGGTGAAACTGACCTGGGGTCGTGGCTACTTCCGGTGTTACAGCATGCATTCGCGGATGCAGCGGTCGCCGAAGACTACGATGTGGAATACATCAACCCGAAGTACACCACACAGCAGTGCCACGTGTGCGATCAACTGGGGGATGTGGATAGCGCCGGGCTCGAGTGCACGACCGAGTCGTGTCCCGTCGACGTTGTCGACCGCGACCGAAGTGCTGCTGTCTCGATCGCGAAACGCAGACCTGATGCCAGGGGGAAAGATGACTGAAGAAAGCCCGGACTGGGAAGCGGCTGCACGCCGATCTGTCCCCCGAGAAACGCTCGAGCTAAGCGACGCGGTCTGCGAGGACTGCTACGAAATCGCAGACCGCCTCAGGGAGGGGAAGGCCCTTCGAACAGGAGACGTTGAACGCCTGTCAATCACTCTCAGTGAGTTCGACTGGTACGTTGAAAACGTCCTGGAGCCGATCGCCGTCGACGAACAGGACGAGACCGAGGAATAGTACAGCCATCGGCCGACTCCCCTTCGCCCTTTTTCACTGCCGACGGAAGTTTTCGACTCCGGTCGGCGTGTTACCGATTTCGATCGACCCACTCACACCAGGCGTGAAAGTCATTCGCACCGGATTGTTCGGCGATATTCCGCAACGTGCCCTGTTTGATCCGGTCGTGCATCGGCACCGAGACCACTCGGACATCGTCGGAGTTGGTCGGGTGTACGTACCGGAGTTTTACGTGACTCCCTTCGCGATCGACGACACGGAACCGGTTTTTGGTGAGGGCTTTCACGACATCGAGTCCGGAAAAATCGGTTGTCGGCATCTGTCGCGGTTACTGCATGAACTCTGGAAGCCCGTCAGCGGCTTCTCGATTCGCCTTCACTTCTTCGGGGTCGAGTCCGATCTCCTCCAGCACCTCTTTCTCCTCTTCCCACGTCTCTATCGGCTCGCCGATTTCGCCGTTATAGAGCGCGACCGCCTCGTCGAGCATGTCGAGCGCCTCGGTCCGCGTCTTGCCCTGGCTCGCGACGCCGGTCTCTTCGTCTTTCGCCACCCACCATTCGTCCTCTTTGGTGAGCGTGATCCGCGTTACCCCGTGCGGAGAGTCGTTCGAACCGGTGTCTGTGCTCATTGGGCGTGTGTATGGGTGGTAGGTGGTTAAGCGTTCGGTCGGTACCTATTCACTGTCCTCGAGACTCTTCGGCTCGTCAATTGGATTGTCTGGGCCGTCCTGTTTGTTATTGGTTGCCCTCATCTTTGTTGCACCATGAAACATCACTACGAGAACCCCTGCTCCAAAGAGCAGAATCCAGAGATCTCCCAAGGATTCCATTACGAAACTTGCCACCCCAAATAGCATAACCCCAACTACCGTGATTAATAGAAAGTACCCGACCGTGTTTTCTGACACATTTCGCCTATCGCCAGCACCCTTTTTCATAAGAGCAGATTGATTACCATTGGTATAAATATCACCGGCCGTTGAAGGCTCGCTCAAGGCTATCGACGTCGTCCTTCACATTCTCGAGTTCGTCTTCTAGTTCATCGAATGCGTCGTTCACCATCTTCTCAATTTCAGTCAATGTCTTCTGACGGAATTGTCGTAGTTCGTCAACAACAATTTCGGTCTCGAAACTATTCTCCAATGTTATTTGGGGGTCGGTAGTGACGGACACAGTCGACGCGGACGTTCCAGAAGCAGTATCCGTGTCAAACGTAGACGGGTCGATTCCAGTTTCTGAGAGAGGGATAGAACCAGTATCAGTCGGTGTTGTTTTGTAGTGGTTCGGATCCAGCCTATCGGCTTCCATTTCAGCGGCTGAATCGTAACTGGTGGTTGACTCAATTGCACCGATAGCGAAGCCTGCTCCGTGTCCAGCTGCAGGGACAGCGGACCCGAGTTGACTTGCACGACCGAACGGATCCCCAAACTCATCATCAGCAGTTTCTGAGAAGGAATTGCCGGTTGTAGATACCGACGAACCCTCAGTAACACCGGCCGGTGCCGGACCATTTACTGACACAGTAATCTCGATCGGGTCGATATCCTCCACCTCGAGGGGCTCGACATCTTCGACTGGATAGGGTTCTGTTGGCTCTTCAACCGGGACCGTTCCACTAACCTCGTGTTCTGCCCCGATATTTATTTCAGGAGATATTTCCGGAGACACATCGAACCGAGGGTTGAACTCCGGTTTTAGAGTCGGGGAGAAGTCGACTTCGGGGTTTACTTCGACTGAGTCGGGGCCGAGATCGCCAAGCCCGCTGAGGACGTCACCCAGTCCTTCTCCGACGCCCTGTGCAAAGTCCCCCGTCCCTTCAAGAGTCCCGCCAAGCCCTTCGCCGACGCCCTCTGCGAAGTCTCCTGTTCCCCCGAGCGCTTCTCCAAGACCTTTCCCGATGCCGACAGCTCCGATCCCGGCACCGGCACCGATCCCAAGCGCTGCCAGCCCGGTTCCAAGGCCACCTCCTCCAGCGGTCCCACCGAGCAGACCGCCGACCATACCACCGCCGAGCAGATCGCCGAGAATCCCTCCACCTTCGCCTCCACCAATTCCATCCTCGATCGACTCGAGATACGTGACCGTCTCCTCGAGGTAATCGGTGCGCTCGCGGGCCCAACGATACTCGCGACGTCGCCGGCGGCGCCCACGCCCGCCACCTCCCCCGTCGGTTGCGACCTGGGCGGACATCGACCCACCGTCAGTGAAACCTACCTCTGTCGTGCCTACCGCCGACTTAATCTGCTGCTCAACGTTCCGAACGGAGCGATCGTCCAGTTCGAGTTCAACGGTGGCTGTAGTAGAGAACTCACTCACGCTTTCTCACCCTCTTTGCCATCGTCAACTGAATCGGCGAGCAACGGCGGAATCGGCTGATTAGTCTGGATTCGGTGGGTGTACTCCCACTCGAGCGCCTCCGGACTCATGTCGTACCATGCTGCCGCGATGTGTTCTCGAGCGAGAATGTGAACACCGCCACGGAGGCATCTCGGGCGGTAGTGAGGGACTGCGACCTTTGAGCCATTGGAACCCTCCACAGTTACATCGTCGAAATTGACATCTGGGAGCTGTCCGTCGTCGAACAACCCACTTGGAACGACCGCAAAGAGGCCGCCACCGTCCCCCTTGAATACGGTCCCGATAGCTCCGAGCGTCTCACGGAACTCCTCGCTATTCGCAATTCCATCGACGAGCGTCATGCCTGTTCCCCCCGCCCGTAGGTGGAGCGATTCCTTGGCTCGAACCCGACGTGTTCAGCTGCGGCTTCGATACGATCGACGGTCAACCCTCCCTGCTCAACCGTTCCCAGCGCCGTTTTGATCAGGTTCCCAGGAAGGTCAGCTGGCTGAATATGGACCTGGGTTTCTGCCGCGACATGGTGGCAGTAGCGGATGAACGCGAGAGCGTCATGTCGCACTGCCTCAGAGATCTCGAAGTCGGCCGACTCGGCAGCGGCGGCCCTGCCGCTCGATAGTTCCTCGAGCGCTCGCTCGATCTCCCGCTTTGAACGTCGCGTCATCCTCGCTGCCTCCGTTCATTACACTCTGGGCAGTGGAACACCGTCCGGTGGTGGCCGCCCCCCGCTGGGGGTGAGCTACCGACGTACCGCATGTACGCCCCGCACTGACGACAGACCTTTCGCGAAGACGGCACCTGGTGTGCGTTTGCCACGGTCCGTCACCTCCCGACCGTCAGTCCAGTCGGGTCGATTGAGGTGTCGTCATTCTCCCGCTGGAGTTTCAGCGTCTCGCTGCGGTGGACGATCGCCTCACAGACTGGCGGACGGGGCTCAGCTTCTTGCTCTGCGTAGAGTAGGAAGTCGAGAATCTCGTCCCACTCTCCGCTCTCGATTGCCGCTGTGACGTCGTCGACGTCGTCTTCGAGGGCGGCCTCAAGCGTGTCACCAGGCACATGTTCGAACGCGTCGCGCTCGAGGAGAAGCTCCTTTCGCTCCTCGTCGGCGATGAACAGAAACGGGTCCTCGTCTCGAGAGACAGTGACGTCTATCGCAGGCCAGTGGTACCGCTTCCGTCCCGTGAGTTTGAACAGGTTATCCATCACTCGGCCCTCCGTGGGTCGAGGGTGAAGCCACCCTCCTTCTCATTCTCGTCTTCCGGTTCGTCGGTATCCTCTGCCGCCAATTTCGTCTTTCGCGGATCGAGAGTGAAGGCACCCTCAGACTCGCCGCTGCTTGGCACCTTCTTTCGAGCCTGGCGATTATCCAGTAGCTGCTTCCCACGGTGTCGGGATTCGTCCGGGCGAAGGGTGTAGCCCGAATCAGAGACTGCACTTTTCCCACTGCTTGCTTCGATTTCGTCAATTCGTTTTGCGTTCTGTTCAATCATTTCGATAAGTCCGAGCGCCCACTCAGGGGCCTCTTCAATTGCGTTATTTTTGTCACTCATGTTCATTGGAACATCCGCTCCGTCGTCGTATTTGCTTCTCTGTTCATCATGTCACCAGCGGTAGCCTGTTCGGAATCTTCAGCCGGCTGTGGTTGGTCCGTTTTCTGCTGTTCGAGATCCTCCGCGAGCTGACCGACTTTGTCAGTCAGCGTGCCGACAAGTCCGATGAGATTCTGGATGTCCGTCGCGTTCTGCTCAGGCGTCACGTCGACGTCATCCCCATCGGCGGTACTGTCAGCGAACTCGGACAGCGTCGTTGGTTCTGTTTCCATAGGTAGCATGCTCGCTATGCTCGCTCCGGGCGCGACTCCGGAGGTCATCACAGGACCGTCAACCAGTAGACTCCTACTCGCGACGGCCGTCATCGGTCTATACCTCGGAGTTCTTTCATCCGTTCGACCTCTTCGGCCAGCTCCTCGAGGTCGCGATCGGTGGTCACCTGGCGCCGGACGTTCACCGCGTAAGCCAGCGCTCGAATCCACTTGATGCGGACCTTCTCGTTTTCGGCGTCGTACACACGCCCCGACTCGACTTTCCGACGTGCCTCGGCGATCGCGACGTCGATCGTTTCGAGCATCTGATCGTACTCCGCGGAGCTCGCATCTGGCTCGCTCGCGCCCGTGCTCGCGTCGGAGCTCATCGAAAGCTAACCCCTGGGGTTTGACCCGTTATTAGGGCGTTTCGCGTCGGTTTTCGGTTTCCTTTCATCGTTTTTGTGTTGGTTGTATGCTGCTTCGTTACGGTTTGCTGGCCATTCCTGTCGATTACCGGTTGCTTCCGGAGGCGGCGGTCTGTCCCGGTCATTCGACTCATTCACCATCATCTGGCGGCGGGTCTCCTCCGTTTGTTGATGCTTTAGCCGACCGATCGACTGCTGTGCCAGTGGCTCGGGCAGTCACTGACCGAGACGGTCGCGAAGTCCGGAACTCCCACGTATAGATACTACTACGTGCCAGTTCCGCACTTTCCTCGCCAGTCAACGTCTCGAGTTCGACCGGCTCGAGTTCGACGTCACCGTGCTCACCGATCCGATGGAGTCCGCTGTCACGCCAGACGAACCCGCAGCCTTCAGTTCGCCGCTCGAGGACGCCGTGCTTTTCTGCAAGCGTGGTCAGGTGGTCACGCACCTGCCGCTCGCCGATCTCGACGTCCGGGTGGGTGGCGATCTCGGCGGTCGTCCACTCCCCCAGCTCGTTCGCGACGTCGATCACCTGCCGCATGCCGTCGCTCCAGGTGGAGAGGACGCGCCCCTCGCCGGCGATCGGCACCCACTCTGGCAGCGTATCGGTGTGAACGTAGACGACGGCGCCGTTGCCGTCGCGACCGAAGCGCATCGCCGCCTGGAGTGTATCGTGCTCCCGCATGTGAGCGAGGACTTTGTCACCGAGTCGACCATACGATAGATCAGCGCCTCTTCCATCACCTCTTTCGACAGCTTCGCCGGCGTAGGCACCCCACTTCTGGATGTACCGGTCACCGTAATGATTCGATCCGATGACGGCGCCGACGCGGGTTTCCTTGAACCGGTTGCTCCCGATGACGTTACCGAACCACGCGACGCGGTCGGCTGGACCATCGTCGACGTCGCCGCTCTCCGGGTCGTACTCGATTGCACCGGCATCTGAATAGACATCGAGAGCCCTCCTTGAGGTGATGACGCCGGGCTTGGTATCGTGCTGCTCGGCGATCGCGTCCAGGAGCGCGAGGTCGCGGTCGACCGCGACGTGATCCGGGTTGTTGTAGGGCTTGATCGCCTCGGTCGTCCGCACGAGGTTCAGGTTGAGGCCATCGGCAAGGTACTCCCGTCGCTCGGCGTCAGTGAGTACCTGCGTGTGGTTCAGGCGTTCCCCGAGGACGAGTTCCCACAGCTCCCGCGTGGGGGTGCCGTCGAGACCGACGACTGCACTGGTGTAGGTGAGCTCGGGTGGCGAGAGAATTGACACGGCACCGGTTTCGCGATCGAACAGCCCGACACGGTCATCGGGGAGTTCTGCTCGTTCCCACCCGTTACCGAGGTTCTCCTTCGCACTGACGAGGATGGTGAACACCGCCGCCGGAGCCCCGGCGTGACCGGCTTGGTCACCGAGGACAGCAGTGGGATCGGAGTCGATACCGTACTCATCCAGGAAGGCGAGAGCGTCCGCTCGGCGCTGATCGTCGTGGCGCCCCTCGAGGAGATCGGCGTAGTCGTCGAAGGGGAGCGGCTCGTGCTGCTGGAGGAAGTACGAGACCGCGCCCTCGATGCCGTGGTCGAGCCGCTGCTCAAAGGCCTCTTCAGCGAACTCGTCGAACAGTACCGTCCGCCCATGCACCACCTTCGACTTGTAGGCGTGTGTGTAGTGCCCGATGAGGACGTCCCACGGACGGCTCTCGACGTCATCACCGACGGTGTCCGGGTGCTCGTCGGGATCGAAGTCCCACGCGCTTGCGAGCTCACACTGACCGTCGTGCTGGCACGGTAGTTCGCTTCCGTGAGCCTGCTCGGCGAGGGCGTGGATCTGCTTCGGCGTCGCACCGCGATTGTACCAGTCGAGAACGGTTTGCTTCCAATCCTCTCCGTGGTCTCCTCGTGCGGTCTCGCAGTGGCGTGTGAACGCCGGCAGCCGTTTGTGCGTTAGACCGAACTTCTCACACCACTCCTCGATCTGTCCGTACTGCTCTTTGTTCCCACGAGTGGTGAGTATCGTCACCGGGTTTCCCGTCTCGGCGGCGGCCTTCACGGCGCCGTAGGACTTGCCGAGCGTTGGGAGTGCTTCGACAAGGACGCGGTCACCGCTTCCGATAGCGCCGGCGATCTTCTCCGTCGTTCGACCCCGAGCCTGCTCGAGGAGGTCCTCCTCAGTGGCCTCCCGAGCGCCGGCATGACGCCAGTCCCAACCCGATGCGGCACCCTTCAGGAGTTCAGTATCGGGAAGTGCGGCGACCTGTTCGACACCGTCGTCCCCGGCGCCCTCGTGCTCCGGTAGATCATATCCCGCGTCACGGGCGGCGGTGAAGACGTCGCGCCAAGTGTCGGTGTTGAGCCCGGTGTGCTTCCAGTCGCCACAGCTGATAACGCCCTGCTCAATGCCAACGAGGTGGAGCGCGTTGCCGGTACACCCGTGTCGCCAGCAGCGCCAGGTGTCACCACCATCGTCCACCATGAAGTTCGCCCCCGTGTCGGAACCGTGGAACGGGTGGTCGCGACGCTCACTTTCGGGGTAGCGCCGTCGAGAGAGTACGTCATGAACAGAGAGGCCGGTAGAATCTCCAGCGTTGGCGTTCCGAGCTCTCTCCAGGTCCGTTGGTACCCGGTCGCGGTCGACGTCGCCCGGACGGAAGGGGTCGATCAACTCGCGGAGTTCGTCTTCGTCGACGGTCGCGATCGCGTCACCCTCGAGAGGGCCGTATCGGTTGCCCGACGGGTGGCGGGACCCTGGACCAACGACATAGGACTGTTCGGCACCCTTGATGTGACCGAGTTCGGCGCCGGAATCGGGATCAACGAGTGGGAGGTCAGCATCGAGACCGGGCACGCGAAGGAAGTAGTGCTCGCTCGTTCGCGAACCGGACACCTGCCACGCGGTCGCCGGAAGTGCGTCGAGCAACCCCCGAAGGCGCTCGGGTTCGTCCGCGTCGACGACGGCCAGATCGCCGCGCGTGACGACACCGTAGTTGTGGCCTGCCTCGAGGTATGCCTCAAGAACTGGGTCGTCAGGCGCAAGCAGGTGCTCTGAGGTCCGCGATCGGCGTGCACCCTTCTCGCCGGGGTCAAACGGGATGAACGCCTCACCGAGTTCGTCGAGTGGCGACGGGATGGTCTCTATTCGTTGTACATGTGATGTATCTACAACTGGAGAGGTGTCGCAAAGGGGGTCCGATCCGTCCGACTCGTCGGGTTTCGTGACAGGTTCCTCCGACTCGAGTCCGCCAAGATGATTCTGGCAGAGGGCGCCGGGGTTAGTTGGGTCGACGGCTTCCTCTTCACAGCTTGGCAGCGTGCACTGCTGTGCCGGCGGAATCGTCACGCAGACCACCCCAAAGAGAAAAACCGCAAGACCGCGTCGGGCCCAACTCCTTTATCGGTGTTGGATCTAAACCTAAAATTGGACGCCAGGACAGGGATTTGAACCCTGAATCCCGAAAGGGAACACGCTTTCCAGGCGTGCGCCTTACCGTTCGGCCATCCTGGCCCACGTGATCCTTACTCCGTCCGTCGTTTAACTGTTACGAGATTCGGTCACTTTCCGTTCCGACAGTTCGACCACGCGGCGATTCGCGGTTCGAGCAGGTACGACCCGACCAGCGATCCGAAGCCGACCAGCGATGCGATTACCAGCCCCCATCCGATCGAGACGATCGGCTCGTCGACGAGCGCATACCCCTGGAGGAGGACGAGAAACGAGAGGAAGCCGACGATTCCCCACAGGACCGCCGATCTGGTGCGCGAATCGATCCCCCTCTTTTCGGCCGGATGGCCGCTCACGCGACGATCACCGCGATCACCGCGATCACCGCGATCACTCGAGGCTCGCGATGGCTTCGATCTCGACGGCGACGCCTTTCGGAAGTGCGGCGACCTCGACGGCGCTGCGAGCCGGCGGTTCGGCGTCGAAATACTCGGCGTAGGTTTCGTTCATCGCGTCGAAATCGCCGATGTCCTCGAGAAAGACGGTCACCTTGAGGATGTCCGCTGACGTCGCGTCCGCTTCGTCGAGAACGGCGTCGAGATTGTAGAGGGCCTGTTCTGTCTGTGCCTCGATGGGTTCGTCGTCGAGCAGTTCGCCGTCGGCCGTCATCGGAATCTGACCGGCGGTGAACAGCAACGAACCGTTCTCCGTCGCCTGGCTGTACGCACCGACCGCAGCGGGCGCATCGTCGGTTTCGATGATTCGTTTCACACGCGGAGCGAATGTCCGACCGTGCTTAAAGCCCCGAGATCCGCAAACGCCGGTGAGGTACCGACCAGCACAGCGCCGAACGACGGACTGAGAGCGGAGATCTGTGGGCTCTCGATCGGGGACTGTCAGTACCCCTCCGTCTCGACCGGGCCGGAGAACGTCGAGTAGAGAACCGCGAAGTAGACGCAGACGAGCGGCACGAGAAGGGCCGCAGATAGCGACAACAGACGAAGTGAGAGCGGCGAGATCGCGGCCTCCGTGGCGGTCAGCCCGGTCGCAGGGTCGAGCGTCGGATACAGGAGCGTTGCGACGAGCGCGACTAGCACGTAGGTCAGGCCGCCGGCGGCGATAAATGCGACGAGATCGCGTTTGCGACGGAGTGCGAGGACGTAACCACCGCCTACCGCGGCCGAAACGACGACGAGCGACAGCGGGACCGGCTCGAGCAGTGTTTCTCGAACCGAAAAGCGGGTGGCCAGCGCGAAGAGGACCACGGCGATCACCGAGAGGTAGGCCACGAGGGCGCGCCGTCCCCACGTTCGGGCATCTGCCGCGAGGTCCCCGTCGGTCTTTAGTGCGAGGAACGCACCGCCGGTGACGACGGTGAGTGAGACGATGGCGAGGCCGACGAGGAGCGTCGCCGGCGCCTCGGTGACGGTCGTTCCGAGCAGCCAGTTGCCGACGAATGTGCCGAGCAGGAAGGGGGAAGCAACGCTGCCGACGACGAAAGCTCGGCCCCACCAGCGCTGCCATCGCTCGTCGTCGCGCTGTTCGTAGAACTCCGGCGCGAGGCCGCGGCAGATAAGCGCCCCGAGAACCCCGAATAACAGCAGGTAGTGCCGGCTGAACAGGGCCGCGTAGATCGGTGGGAACGCGGCGAACAGCCCCCCGCCAAAGACGACCAGCCACACCTCGTTCCCGTCCCAGAACGGACCGATCGCCGCGAGAATGCGCTCGCGCTCGGCCTCGTCCGTCCGCGTCGCGAACAGCGCGCCGGCCCCGAAATCGAACCCGTCGAGGAAGAGGAACGTGCCGAGGAATGCGAAGACGATGACGACCCATATCGTCGGCAGGTCGATGGCCGACGCGAGCGCGAACGCGACAGGTGAGAAGACACCGAGATCAGTCATCACCCGACACCTCCGCAGTCGCTGCGTCGTCCTCCGGTCTCGAGGCCCGATTCTGCTGTCCGTCCGACGCAGCGCCGTCGGTGGATTCGATCGCGGGCGGTCCCGCTCGGATGATCCGCGTTACGACGTAGCCGTATCCAAGGAGCAATCCGGTGTAGACGAGGGCGAAACCGGCCAGCGTCACCGTCGCTTCCGTTCCGGTGAGACCGGGCGAGACGCCGGATTCGGTCTTGAGGAGGCCCTGGACGACCCACGGCTGGCGCCCGACTTCGGTGACGATCCAACCGGTCTCGACGGCGAGGAAACCGAGGGGGGCGGAGGCCATTAGCGCGAGGTGAAGTTTCCGATCCGAGAACAGATCGCCGCTCCCCCATCGGTAGGCACCCCATACCGCCAGGCCGGCGAACCAGAAGCCGAGCAATACCATGACACGAAAGGACCAGAACACGATCGCGACCGGCGGCGATCCCTCGAACTCGTCGAGGCCCTGTACCGCGTACGACGGATCGCCGCCGCTGGCCAGGACCGATGCGAGCGCGGGGATGTCGATCGTCCAGAGGTTTTCCGCGCGGGGATCGGTAAGGGCACTCGGATCGGTCGGAATCGCGACGAGGTGGAGCGCGGCCGGCGCTTCGGTCTCGTACTGTGCCTCCATCGCGGCGAACTTCTGCGGTTGCGTGTCTGCTACGTGACGGGCGTAGGAGTCGCCGTGGACGACCTGGAACGGTGCGGTCACGAGCAGTACGATTAGGGCGATCTTCAACGTCGTGCGCCAGAATCGCTCGTCGTCGGTCCCGGCGGTCGTTTCGGGACCGGACGGACCGCCTTTCGCAGCACTCGAGTCACTTTCCGGGTCCGTCTCGTCGGCATGCTCCCGTCGACCATCGTTCGAGCGATACACGAAGTACGCCGCGACTCCGGCCATGAACAGCGCGACCGAGAGGACGGCCGCCGATTGCATGTGGACGAACATCCACGGAAACCGCGGGTTGAGATAGGCCGCGACGGGATCGACCAGCGTTACCACCGACTGGCCGTTCTGTCGGGCGAGTTCGTACCCGCGCGGGGTCTGCATCCACGAGTTAGCGATCAGGATCCAGACCGCCGAGAGCCATGTTCCCAGGCCGACGGCGACGGCCGATATCATGTAGAGGGCGTCGCCGACCTTCTCGCGCCCGAAGACGAAGACCCCAAGGAACGTGGCCTCGAGGAAAAACGCCATCATTCCCTCGATTGCCAGTGGTCCGCCGAACAGTTCACCGGCGAACGTCGCGAAGGCTGCGAAGTTCGTCCCGAATTCGAACTCGAGGACGAGCCCGGTCACGGTTCCGACAACGAAACTGACGGCGAAGATCCGGGTCCAGAACCGACGCTGACGTTCCCAGAGCGGGTCGGACGATCGGATCGACTTCCACGTAAAATAGACGAGGAAGGGGGCGAGCCCCATGCTCATCACGGGGAAGACGATGTGAACGATGGTCGTCAGCGCAAACTGGAGCCGACTGGCGAGGACTGGATCCACCATGGAACTCTCCGGGCGTGTACCCGGTCGAATATATTCGCCCGACGTTTGATGGGGCCTCGTCGATTCTCGAGCGCTGGGAACCACTTGGAGCGTTAACTACGGAGCGCGTCCAACGGGAAAGAACGGTCGCCGACTGTGATACCGAGGGTACCGCACAGCGAGAACGCCGTTGCCATCGTCAGGCGAGGATGTCAACCGTGTATCCTGCCTCTCGGAGGTCGGCGAGGAAGGCGTCGACGTGGTCGGGACCCCGCATCTCGAGTTCGATCTCGACTTCGGTGTCGCTCATTTCGACGTCGCGCGAGGTGCGGTCGTGGTGGATCGCGTAGATGTTCGCCCGGTGGGCGGTGAAAATTTCGAGCAAATCCTCGAGTGCGCCCGGCCGATCCTTTAGTACGGTCCTGATCTTCAGGTAGCGGCCGGTCTCGACCAGTCCGCGGATGATGACGTTGGTGAGGGTGTTGAGGTCTATATTCCCTCCGCAAAGCGCGGTGACGATAACTTCGTCCTCGTCGTAATCGAATTTCTCGAAGAGGACTGCGGCGAGGGGGACCGCGCCCGCACCCTCGACGAGCGTCTTGGAGCGCTCGAGCAGGTAGACCAACGCGACGGCGATTTCGGGATCCGAGACGGTAACCACCTCGTCGACGTACTTCTGAATGTGCGGAAAAGTCTGCTCGCCGACACTACGGGTCGCGATGCCGTCCGCGATCGTATCGACTTCGTCGATCGAAACGCGTTCGCCCGCGGCGAGAGAGTCCGCAGCGCTCGAGGCGCCCGCGGCTTGAACGCCGATTACGCGCGTCTCCGGTTTTTGCTCCTTGATAGCGGTCGCGATTCCGCTGATGAGTCCGCCTCCGCCGATGGGGACAACGACCGTCTCGACGTCGGGGCAATCGTCTACGATCTCGAGCCCGATCGTTCCCTGGCCGGCCATCACGTATTCGTCGTCGAACGCGTGGACGTACGTTCGGCCTTCCTCGCGTTCGATCTCGTGGGCGCGCTCGGCGGCCGCATCGTAATCGCGACCTGCGAGGACGACCTCTGCACCGTAACTTTTGGTGGCTTTGACCTTCGAGATCGGCGCGTGTTCGGGCATGACGATCTTCGAATCGACGCCCGATCGCGTCGCTGCGAGGGCGACGCCTTGGGCGTGATTGCCCGCGCTTGCGGTGACGACGCCGGCCTCTTTCTGATCCTCGGAGAGCGTGGCAATCCGGTTGGTCGCACCGCGAATCTTGAACGCTCCCGTCCGCTGGAAATTTTCCAACTTCAGGCGAATATCGGCCCCGGTCATCGCCGAGTACGTATGCGACCGCTCGAGCGGCGTTCGTCGGGAGGTTTCCCGCACTCTCTCGCGCGCCTCGAGAACATCTGCGAGTTCTAGCATACGCCCGTCTACTCGGCGTGCAGTGTAAGAATTACTGTCGAGGCGGGGAGAGCCAATCGGTTGGCCCACACCGTCGTCCCCAACAGGGTGTGCTGCCAATCCGGGCAACACGACAGGGAATACAGGGAATGCACGGCGTGTGACGTGCAAATGGAAAAGGGAGCCGATAGCATATAAATCTCATGCACCCGTGGCGAAAGTGAAATCGCAAGACTGCAGCCCGAATATTGCTACGTCAGACGCAGGAATGACGAATGTCATCCGCATATGTTTGCAAAAGACTGAACTATTGAAACAATCGTCCGATGGGAAAACAGAACAGACAGATCTCCGAGAAGATCACATCGATTTCGCATCGATTCTGGTCGGTGCCGATATCGAACTCGTCTGCGTAGCGATCAGCAAGCGAGTCTCAGTCCGTTGGTAGCTCGATAGCGGGGTATGGATCGACAGGAGGCAGAATAGTGCTGAACAGACCTTCGTATGATACGAACGGTCCCGATATCCGTCGGTGAGGTGTATCGGACTACCGCTCTTCGAGCGGGACGAGCTTCTGGTCCTGCGGACCGGTGTATCGGGCGCGCGGGCGAATGAGGCGATTGTCTTCCTGGTACTCGAGGACGTGAGCGATCCAGCCGCCGACGCGGCTCATCGCGAAGATCGGGGTGTACATGTCGATCGGAATGCCGAGCTGGTAGTAGACGGATCCGGAGTAGAAGTCGACGTTCGGCGCGATCCCCTTCTCGGTGAGTCCCTTCTCTTCCGAGAGGTATTGTTCGATGGTCGTGGTGTAGTCGTACCACTTGCTCTCACCCGTTTCGGCGAGTTCCTCGCTTCGTTCCTGAAGGATTTTCGCGCGTGGGTCCTTGACGTTGTAGACGCGATGACCGAAGCCCGGAATGCGTCTCCCCTCCTCGGTGGCTTGCTCGACCCACTCGCGGTGGTCGAGATCGCTTTCGTCGATTTCGATGAGGACTTCCATCACGTCCTGGTTCGCGCCGCCGTGGAGCGGCCCCGAAAGGGCGCTGATACCGCCGGTGACGGCGCTGTAAATGTCGGCCATCGTCGAACCGATGACCATCGCGGTGAACGTAGAGGCGTTCAGACCGTGGTCGGCGTGCAGGATCAGCGCCTGATCGAACGTTTCTGCCGCGATTTCGTCGGGTTCCTCGCCGGACAGCATGTAGAGGAAATTCGCTGCGAGACCGAGATCTGAGTGGGGATCAACCGGCTCCTCGCCGAGGCGATAGCGCTCGAAAGCCGCGAGTGCAGTCGGGATCTTGGCCGTGATCCGACGCCCTTTCCGAAGCGTCGCCTCGAGGTCTTCGGGCGCCGCGTCGGTTTCGGGTTCCGAGGCGGAAAACATCGACACAGCTGTCCGCAGGGCAGCCATCGGCTGCTCCCCGGCGTCAGCGAGTTTCTTCATCGTCTCGAGGACGTCGTCGTCGACCTCGCGTTCGTCCATGAGCGCCGCAGTAAACGACTCGAGTTCGTCTTCGGATGGGAGGTGACCGTTCCAGAGCAGGTAGAGGACCTCTTCGTAGCTTGCGCCGCGAGCGAGATCTTCGATCGTGTAGCCGCGGTAAATCAGACGGCCGGCGTCGCCGTCGATCGAACTGAGTTCCGATTCGGCAACTAACACACCCTCGAGCCCTTTCTTGAGGTCGTCAGACATACTCAGGGATTTCGGACCCCAATGGAAAAGTATTATCGTTTGCCCATTGTCGGTAATCAGGACATCAGAAGTCTGTATTTTGCTGTTTTGACTTCCGTGTGACAGGGTCGTTCCGTAATCGAACACACAGTCAGTCGATACCCGATCGAACGACGCCGCCGTCGGCCGCGATCCATTGCCATCGATGGTGAACGGGGTCCGTCGTTCGTGTTCTCCTGGTCGGGTGACGAAACGGGCCTCTGTGACTGCGGAGAGAGCAGTTTCAGGTCGTCCTACCCGTTCGTCGTCGTTGCGTCGGTCCGTTACGTGTCGGTCGTCCGGACGTCACCGACCGACACTGATCCTGCGAATTCCGACGCGTAGTTACTCGAGTTCCTCGACCAGTTCGACGACGTAACCGTCGGGACCCTCGACGAACGCGACGCGACAACCGATGTCGACCATCGTGGTCGGTTCCGTACGAATCGGTGGGTCCGCTCGCTCGACGAGTCGGTCGAACGTTTCGTCGGTACTGTCGACTCCAACCGCAACGTGTGCCACCGATCCCGAATCGATCTCCGGGCTACCTTCCGGATCGTATTTGAACTGAAACTCGGCGTTGTCACCGCCAATGTAGACGTTTTCGACGCCGTCATCCCCTGTGAACGACCATTTCTCGCGAAGGCCGAGGGCGTCGACATAGAAGTCTCGAGTCTGTTCGATGTCCGAAACCCACAGGGCTGTGTGAATGACGTCCATACGCTCATAGAAACCGTTGTCCCTCAAATCACTACTGATCCTCCTCCGACGATCTAGAATACAATAGCCACTGAACGTCAGCGGACAACTAATCGCACGTCAACTGTGCGATCAGTTTGTACAGATTCAGTTCTACGACGGACTGCTCGGTTCGGTCTCGGTTCCGACGTGCGATGATCTATCGACCGAATAGGACGTGATCTATCGAATCGGCCGCCGTAGCGACACCTTCACCGCTCGAGAATTTCGTCCAGGAGCTTCGTCTGGGCTGCTGCCAGATGCTCGGTAAAGGTCGAACGAGCGACGCCGAGTTCCTCGGCTACGTCGGTCGCGTTCGCACCCTTGGGATAGTCGAAGTAGCCCATCTCGTGGGCCACGTCGATAATTTCTCGTTGTCTGGCCGTAAGCTGGTCACGATCGACGATGACCGGGTCGGCGATTGCGTCCTCGTGGTTCTGTGAAAGCTCTTCGACGATCACCCCGTCGAAGTACGCCCGTAGTTCGTCGACGATTTCAGCGACTTCCGTCAGTTCGAACGTCCGGAACGAGACGAGCAACGCACCGTCCTGTGCACGCACTGATGCGACGGGCGTTCCCGTTCCTTCGACGATCTCGCAGGCACAGTCGGTCGCTCCGTCCCGTTCGAACCGATAAATCGACTCGTTGTCGTTCGACTGAACAGGCGTCATCTCGACGTCGGCACCGCCGTCGACCGAGGCGTCCGCAGCCACGCCGAATTCCTCTATTACCGTCCCGTCATCCGTTCTCTGGGATGACCGAGAGACAGAATCGACCGGTTCGTCGGTGTGTTCCGAGACGTCCGCGACCGGACAGTCCGTCGGATCGTCGATAACGACCGTTGCGCGAAACCCCGTCATACTTCGTCGATTCGTCTGCCTGGGAGATAACCGACTCCGGAATTCCCGCGGAGTGAAAAATTAGGCGGCTGCCTCAGAGTTGCTGGCCTAACTTCTCGCGGCTGATCCTGATTCCAGTCGGTGCGATGATCATCTGGTCGTCGCCCTTGCGAACGATGTCGCCGTCGACCTCCTGGGCGACCTGTCGCAGTTCGTCGATGATGTGCTCGACGGTGCTGTCGTTAGTCCGTAGGCGCGTAATGTCTGCGATGACGATGTCGCCGTCGTAGACGGCGTCTTTGATGTCGATCGCGTCCGCCTGACTACCGACCTCCGCGATGTGCACCTGCATCGTCGCCTCTGCCGATTCCGCCGAGATATCCTCGAGGTTCAGTTCGGCGTAATCCTCGACGGTCCGCGACTGATTCCCGCCGAGAATTTTGCTCATGAGTCCCATTGGCGGTATTCACCGCCGCCGCCAGTATAGTTCTTACGTCAGACACAGTCAAGTCAGCGAAACGATCCGGGAATTCGACGGCTCCCGTCCCTCTCGAGTGCAACGGTTACCGTTGATAGGGCTTGGCAGGAAATCCAGAAGTAAGCCGCTCCACGAACCGCCGATCGCTGTTCGACAGAACGATGGTACCGAGTTACCGATCACGGGCCGCGCGAGTCTGACACTGTCGCAGTTGAAAGAGACAGGGGACTGAGCCCGTCGGATGGAGGTGCGTTCGAAGCTGACTCGCTCGGCGAAACTGGAGAGCGGTACTGAAATCCCTGGAGTAGTAGTATCTCTTTCAGTCGCCCGACGTGACTCCCAGGTCGTCGGCAGACTCGAGTCGCATCGGCTCGTCTCGCCACTCGATCTCGAGGCGGTGACGCGGGAGGTACGGAGCCAGCGCCCGGGCCGAAAGCAGGCCGCGGAAACGGCCGTCGCTAACGACCGGGAGATGTTTGACCCCGCTGGCCCGCATCGTTTCCGCCGCCTCAGACAACGTCGCGGACGGCGTCGTTGTCGTGACCGGTGTCGACATGAGTGCTCGCACGGTTGGCCGTTCGTCCGTCTCCGCGACCATCGCGACGAGATCCGATTCGGACACGACCCCGACGACGGCATCGCTCTCTATGACCACGAGCGCAGGTACGTCAGTGCGACGAAGCTGTCGAGCTGCCTCAGTCACTGACGTATCGGGCGCGATCGTCACCGACGGACAGAGTCCGACGGATTCGACTGTCGTTTCGATCATGGGCGTTCCGTGATACCAGATACCGGGATATAGGAGCCATGGACATATGGTACATTATTCCTAATATTGCTAGCACAATTCGAGGGTAATGGCCTGGCTACCG
Organism: Natrinema halophilum; assembly: GCF_013402815.2. Taxonomy (NCBI): domain Archaea; kingdom Methanobacteriati; phylum Methanobacteriota; class Halobacteria; order Halobacteriales; family Natrialbaceae; genus Natrinema; species Natrinema halophilum. The sequence continues at coordinate 1,989,644 of NZ_CP058601.1, read as the reverse complement.
TTCGTTCGTCATCGATATTTGCATCAAATCGTACGGACGGAGGCAATGAAGGTCGTGGGCCGTCGCGACGGATCGACTGAGTTACTCATCGCAGAAGGACTACCCGGTAAACTCGAACAGTTCGTCGCCGACGTGGTGTACCGAGTCGACGACCTTCCCCTCGTCGCCGACCATATCCGCGCCTTCGACTCGAGCGCGACCGACAGCCAGTACCTTCCCGTGGGACTCCTCTGCGATCACGACGAAATCGTCCGGCGAAATGTCTGGTGTCGCCTCGGTAATCCCCGGGCGCATGATGTCCGCGCCGTCGCTGACGAACGAGACGGCACCTGCGTCGACTGTCACTACCCGCTTTTCGGGCTCGTAGGCGTTCGCGCCGCGAACCGTTACGAACGGCTCCTCGTCGAAGAAGGCAATTTGTGGCTCACCGTCGATGAGGATGACTTCGCGCTCTGCCTCTTCGAACTCGACGCGCTCGTAAGCGTCACCATCGGGTGAGACGCCTAGTTTGTCCTCGAGTTCAGCTTCGAGGTCGGAGACGGCGTCGCTGCGGAGGTGGTGACGGGATTTGACCTGCATATCCGGGTCAACGGCTGGTCTGGTGTTAAAAGGCCCGTTCCTGCGAGCGGCCGATCCACCGATCCGAGTTCCCCCATCGGGGTGAAGAGATATGTGACAATTGCTAAGTAGCACCACGCCGTCGGATGGAGTATGTGGCCCTCTCGGAACCGCACGGAGACGGTAACATGTCTCGCCTGTGGCACCGAGCGTCCGCGCGATGAGGCCCGCGAATACGACAAACACGGCGACCGCTGGGATCGCGAGGACAAGACGTTCGAACATCTCTGTAAAACCTGCCATCGTGACCTGTGTCACCACCCACGTAACGGTCTCGAGGCGCTGCTAATCGATCTCGAGGCCGGTGAGCGAGGGCAGGACGCGTTTCTCGCGAACTATCTCGACGCGGTCGAAGAGCGATATGGACCGCTCGAAGAAGGGTGACATCCACCCCGCCGTAAACGAAGCGGGATCGAAGATTCCTCAGGCAGTCGGGCAGAGCCCGACGACGGCGGAACTTCCTGAGGGTCCTACGTTACTCCCGACGGTTCGAGTGATCGGAAATCTACGGCTTGTGGACTGTCAGCCAGTGGCTTTGTCACGAAGCCGAGACTCGAACCTGCACTGGGCTTCGAGTTACCTGATTGGTTTCCGACAGTCGCCGCGGTCGGCTTACGTTTCGTTGAGGCAACCACTAAGTCAACTGCCAGTTTCCGTGTACGCCCATAGTTACGACTACCCGATAATTTAAGCTTATGACGCGAACCTCTGGCCTGAATGGCCGGGGTTTGCACCTGGTTAAAGATAGTAGGAATCGAGCATCGACCGTGATGGAAGCGATACACCGCGAGCGATACGGGATACTGCGTCAGTCGCACTCGCCCCGTAGGCAGCTATCCCGACACGACTTTCACCCTTACGTTCGTACGTCACTGTATGAGCGACGACGCACAGGCCGACGCCGGCACGGCCGAAGGGCAGGGTCCAGTGGAGATCAGTGAGGACCTCGCGCGCCACCTCGAGAACAAGCGCGAGGAACTGTTCGAAAAACTCGAAATCCGCGACGGATTCCCATCTACCGTCCTTGAGGAGGCAGAGGCGCGCACGGACGGTGTCCAGTCGGAAATCTCGGACGAAATCGACGAACGCACGGACCTCCGTGACCTGACGACGTGGACGACGGATCCAATTGACGCGCAGGACTTCGACGACGCGCTCTCGATCGAGGAGCGCGAAGACGAGTACGTCCTCTGGGTCCACATCGCCGACGTCACCCATTACGTCAACCCCGAGACGGCGATGTGGGACGAAGCCGTCGAGCGGGGGAACACGGTCTACCTGCCCGGCTACACGATCCATATGCTGCCGCCGGTCCTCGCCGAGACTGTCTGTTCGCTGGTTCCCAACGAAGAGCGACTGGCCCATACGGTCGAGATGCACCTCGACAAGGACAATCTGAGTTACGAAACGATCGATATCTACAAGTCCGTCATCGAGTCAGACGAGCGGCTCACCTATTCGCAGGCCGAAAACCGTCTCGAGGACCCCGACGCGCCGCTCCACGAGGAAAACAAGTTGGTCTACGAACTCGCGGATCAGATGCACGAACAGCGAAAGGAAGACGGCTCGCTCGTTCTCAACCCGAGTCGCGACCGCGCTCACACCATCATCGAAGAGTGCATGCTGAAGGCCAACAAGGCCGTCACGCACGAACTCATGTGGAATCGCGGCGTCGAAGCCATGTACCGGGTCCACCCCCAGCCGAGCCCCGACGAATGGTCCAAGGCGCTCCAGGAAATTCAGGATCTCGACGGGGTTTCGATTCCCGGCAGCACCTGGGACGATCCGCGGAAAGCCGTCAACGCGACGCTCGAGGAGGCCCCTGGCCGGCAACTCGATAAGATCCAGTGGGCGGTGATGAAGGTAATGCCCAGAGCGAGGTACATGAACGATCCGTTCGGCGGCCACCACGCGCTAAACTTCGAGATTTACGGCCACTTTACCAGTCCCATCCGGCGGCTCTCGGACCTGATCAACCACTGGATCGTCTACAAAAACGACGTGCCGGAGAACCTGATCGAACTCTGTGACCGCGCCAGCGACAAACAAAAGGATGCCGAACAGTGCGAGCGCGAGTACAAGACATTCCTCCAGGAGGTCGGTCTCGATCCGATGGCCGTCAACAATCGCGGGATCGAAGTTGTCGAGGAGGGCGAGGCCGAGAAGACGCTGTAGGCGAGGCCTCGGAAGAGCGAGCGGAGAGCGAAGCGAACCGCGAGGAGGGCGAGGCCGAGAAGACGCTGTAGGCGAGGCCTCGGAGGAGCGAGCGGAGAGCGAAGCGAACCGCGAGGAGGGCGAGGCCGAGAAGACGCTGTAAGCGAGGCCTCGAAAGAGCGAGCCGTCTTCGTTTGTCGACGGTCGCCACCGTCTTCAGTCTGCGAGCCGCAATCGAGTGGTCACTCGCCACCGGTCGACAGCCGTTTCTCGTAGACGTGCTCTGTAAGCCCTGGCCCGAGGTCGGACGATCGCGTCTCGACCCGGTGGAAGCCGCGCGACTCGTAGAACGAGATCCCGATTTCGTTTTCCGCCAGGACGGCCAATCGGAGGCGATCGAATTCCGCCATAAGCCGCGCTTCGAGTTCCTCGAGCAGTGCGGTCCCGATTCCCTCGTTCCAGTCGTCGGGTCGAACGTAGAGGCGAGCGAGAAATGCTACCGACGTGTCTTCCGGCCAGGGGACGGCGTGTGCGTACGCGTTGAGGTCGGCCTCGAACCGCGGCTCGTTTGCGGCGTCGTCTGCTGAGCCGTCGTCTGCTGTCCAGGGTTCGGCGGCCTCCTCTGCCGGTGGGGCTTCAGAGACGAGAAAAACGGCATTTTCGCGTCCGTTCGTTCCCATGATCGCTGACTCGAGGTCGCCGATCGCGTACCAGTCAGCGACGACCTCATCCACCCTGTCGGCTCCGAGGATATCGTCGTACGCGGCGTGCCAACTCTCCCGGGCGACATCGTGGATGGTCCAAACGTCGTCGACCGTCGCCTGACGCACGGCTCGAGTCACGACAGAGTGTTGCACGTCGGCCGCCAAAAAGCGATACCCGACAGGCACCGCATCGATACGGTCAGGGAGCCATGAATCGGCTGGAAGATATCGATACGATTCGCGTATCGCAACTGATAGTGAACCGCCTCGGCCTGCCTTTTCTGTAGGCTACTGTCACAAGGCTGCCATAACCTTCTCTTCCGTCACGAAACGTGGCAACGAGGTTCGGATCCGCTCGTTCTCGAGGGGCGATTCGATGATGGTTCTACTCGCATGTATCTGGCCAGTGCTGTCATCCAATCGGTTTGCCGTCTTCGGCGGGTCGGCTTTCGTCCGACGGGGTGTGGAGCTACTCGAGTCATCCGCAATCCTCGCCGTCGGTCGTCCTCGACACCACGGAGACAGCAGCGGCGGACGAAAAAGCCACGAGGAAGCGATAGGAACGAGAAATGTCGCCGAGTGGTCGCGTTACAATCGAATCCGCGCCGCGGTACCGGTCAGCAAGGCAACCAGTGCAGCGCCGGCTCCGAAGCCGGGCACGCTGTCACCGCTGCTTCCGTCGGCTCCGCCGTCCGATCCGTCGTCCGAACCGTCGCTGTCAGCACTCCCGATGGACACTTCTCGTTTCGAGAAGTGATCGATTGCGACTAACACGTCGGCGTCCGCCGACGCGTCGCTCGACTGGGTCACCATGTACCGGGGTTCCTCGCCGATTCCGCCCTCAAGTTCGCCGTACGAAGACGCCTGCGCGGCGGCCTCGCCGTCGACGGTCACCGTGATGTCGTCGGCGCGTTCCGCTCCGGACACTGCGGCTTCGGAGATGCTCGCGATGACGACGGTTCCGTCGCTTTTCGCTCGTTCGACGGTCATCTCGAGGCGCTGCTGGCTCTCGCTTGCGGTCTCGACGGTGATGTCCTGGCCGTAGGTCGCGACATCGGTGACCGTTTCGTCGTTGCGTTGCTCGGCGTAGACTTCAGCGGTCGCGGTCCCGTTCGCGATCAACTGCTCCTGGGATTTCGCGCTCTCGCCTCGCTCACCTTCCGTGTACGAACGGAAGACCAGCGTCGCGTTTTTCTCGAGGTCTGCCGTCACGTCGCCAGCGCTGTTGACGGTCACTGCACCGTCGCCGGCCACGACGAACGCGCCGGTCCGATTACCGCTGTTCACGACGACGCGGTCCTCGCTTTTCGCTTCGGCTGACCCGCTTCCGACGAGGTCCACTTCGACGTACTGGGCCTCGTCGCCGGCGTCGACGGTCAGGATTCCGCGCTCGCTGTCGTGGGCCGTCAGCGATGCGGATCCCTCGGTTTGGACCTCGGCGCGAGTCTCGGTCGTTGCGCCGAGCTCGAGGCCGAGTCCCGAGAGGTTCACCACTGCGTCGATACCGGTGTTGGCTCCAAGGCCGGTTTTGCTGTGGTGGTCGCTCTGGGAGGCAACCGTCACGTTCTCGAACACCTGCTCGCCGTTGACGCGGTAATCGACGATGGCGTCGCTCGTGGTGTCGAATTCGACGTGCGTCCCTGCGTAGGCGCTTGCGTCGGAACTGCCGTCAGACTGTTGGGAGGGCGATGCTGCGTTTGCACCTGCGCCGACGACCGCGACCGGCAGGGCCGTCGTCGCGACGAGAAGGGCAAGTACGATAGTCGTGTTTCGATTCATTGCACTCGGCCGATGACCGTGTCTTGTAAAGGCCCTTCTGACAGATCCGTCCAATTGTGGTAGCTATTCTCACCCGGCTCCGTGGGATCGATTAGTTCGGTCGTGTGAGATCAGACCGTCGTTTCGATTGCGGAGGCTCCTCTCACGTATTCATTGCTTCCGCCGGTGCGCACTCGTCGGGTTGGTCACGTACCCGTGAGACAGGACAGCGTCCGGTGGCTTCAAATTACACGCTGCTGATTTGACCGATCTGTACTACTCTACCCAATCACGGACGGGCAGTGAGAACGGCGTTGAGCTACCGCGAAATTTCTTCAGCATCTTCCGAGACGACTTGTTCGACCTCGTCGGCAGTAACCAGTGCCACGTCGCCCGGAATCGTCCGCTTGAGCGACGCCGTCGCCGCGGCGTACTCGAGGGCCGTTGCCACGTCGTCGCCGTCGAGTCGGCGGGCGATGAACGCGCCGGTGAAGGCATCGCCGGTACCGATCGGGTCGACGGTGTCGGTCGCGTACGCGTCGTGATCGTGAACGACGCTGTCGTGCCATCCCACAGCGCCCTGGGACCCGCGCGTGACGACGACCGTCGTGAAGTCGTACTGCGTGCCGAGTTTGTGCGCGAGCTGTCGCGGATCGCCCTCGAACCCGAGGACGGTTCGTGCGTCACGGGCGGCGATGATGAGGATGTCGATGCCCGGGAACAGCCGGGTCAGCGTCTCCCTGGCATCGTCGGGTGGCCAGAGCTTGCGACGATAGTTGAAATCGAAGGCCGTCGACGTGCCGCCTTTCCGAGCCGCTTTGAGCAGATTTGCGGTCGTCTCTCTGAGTGTCGAGGAGAGTGCAGGTGTGATACCGGTCGTAAAGAAGACCTGTGCGTTCTGAATCCGATCGATGTTGAATTCGCGGGCCTCCGCCGTCGAGATGGCAGTGTTCTCTCGGTCGTAGATCACGTTCGTTCCGCGAGGTTTCCCGGCGTGCTCGAGGTAGTACGTCCCCTGACGGCCGCGGTGGTTCCAGACGACATCCGTTTCGATGCCGTGACCGCGCAGTTCCCCGACGACACGCCGTCCGAGCGCCGTTTCTGGAACTTTCGAGAGCCAGGTTGCGGAGGCACCCAGTCGACTCGCCGCGATGGCGACGTTACTTTCGGCACCCGCGGCGCGAACTTCGAACTCGGCTGCGTTCTCGAGGCGTTCGTTTCCCGGCGGCGACAGCCGGAGCATCGTCTCACCGAACGTGACGATGTCGCTCTCGCTCACGGCTCGGCACCCCGGATCGGTCCACAGTGAACGGCGATGTCTCCGTCGGCCATACTCGACCCAACGAACGGCTCCGCTATAAGTTATGGCGGTCCTCGACACACAATTATGGTCGATCCGATATGGGCACGAGCGATGATTCGGTCGACAGACGAATGGGGATCGAGCGTGCCATCGATCGTCCCGGTCGCGGTCGAGGGCAGAGTAGCGACAGTACGTCCCACTGAAGCGCTCGATTGGCGATTGCAATTCGAGTGTCCGTCTCTCGAGGGATCGTCGTCATTTCGTCGGCGGTATCGCACCAGTGGCCTGAATCGTGCGTCCCACCTGTTTCACCGAGCCGTCCGGAGAACCCGATCATCGACTGCCTGTCACCTACCGATACGTTCACGACGACGATACGAACAGGCAACAATCACCTCCTTCCGGGTCGTATGATAACTATGGACGATCCACCCGAGTTCGACGATATCCTCATTCCGACCGACGGAAGCAAATCCGCTCGCAACGGTGCCGAGCAGGCCGTCAAGTTCGCACAGCGAAACGACGCGACCCTCCACGTGCTGTACGCGATGGACATGGGCGACGCCGACTACGTCGCAGTCCCAAGCGACATCGCTCAGACGCGAAAGCGCCTGGAGACGAAAGGGGAGACGTACGTCGCCGAGATAGAAGAGATCGCTGCGGATGCGGACGTCTCCTGCGTTACGAGCGTCAGGGCGAATACGCCGGTCGAGGCCATCCTCGAGTACGTCGACGAACACGACATCGACCTCGTGGTCATGGGCAAACGAGGCCGGTCTGACCCTGACAAACCACTCGTCGGTTCGATCACCAACCGGGTCGTCGGTTCCCTCGAGATTCCCGTGTTCACCGCCTGAGCGATCCTGCTTCTCTCCGTCTCGTCGCGTCGGAGAAGCGTTCGTCTGCTTTTCGATGAACTACCCGATTGACGATGTCCGTTTGCTGATGTCGTCTCGGCGAACTACTCGTCACCACTGAGCGGGGCGGAAACCGAGACGATCGCCGTCTCGTTCTTTCGCTGGAGGTCGACTCGAACCCCGAACTCCTCGAGCAGTGCACACCCCGTTTCGACGTGGTCTGTCACGGCGGGAACGCGAACTCGACCGCCGGCGAGTGCGAGGAACACCAGCAACTGGTCGGCCATGTGCCGATCGACCGGCGCCGTCCCCGCAAGAAAGCGATTCGCAGCATCCGCAGCGTCTTCGCCGACGCGTTCGGCCGGCTTTCCTCGTTCGCCAAGCGAAGTAAAGCCGCCGACGCCCGTCCCGTGATCGACGCGGACCACAAGCGACGAGCCGGGACAGGCGCTCGCTGCGGTCGTCTCACAGCGCTCTTCGAGTTCGAGCGGGTGGTCGTACGTCAACCGTTCGAGCGCCCCTTCCGCCTGGCGGAACGCGACGTCGCGGTCGGCGAGCGATGCCGACTCCGTCGAGTAAAGACGGATGCTCTCGGGAGATCCGCGATCGACGAGGTCGATTCGCTCGAGGGTCGAGGGTGCGAGAGACAGCGTCGTCCGGCCGCCGCCGGCGGGATAGAACCCCCGTCGGTCGACCTCGAGAGCGGCTGCGAGGCCGAACCGGCGGAGCAACGGCAGCTTCACGTGCCGAACGTAATCCAGCGGCGGCGACCACGCGACGTCCGTCCCCCCAGTGACCGTTACCGTCAGGGTCGACTCGAGGATCGTCGAAAGCGGCATCAGGGCATCGACCAGCAACGTCGCGCTGCCGGCCGTGCCGATGTCGACGGCGAAGCGTCCGCCCGGGAGGCGTTCGCGTTTCGCTTGCCCGTCGACAGCCTCGAAATCCGGGTCGAACTCGACGGTTTCTGCGCCGAGTTCGGCACCCGTCGCGTCGGCATCGCAGATGTCGACCATTGCTTCGAGAACCGCCAGGTGCTGGTGGCCCAGGCCGGGCGACGGCCGATCGCCGCGGACGTTCTCGATACGGACCGGTTCGTTTTCGAGGACCGACAGCGCGAGCGCGGTCCGGAGGTACTGGCCGCCGGCGCTCGAGCCGTCGAGCGTTCTGGTCATGATCGGTGGTTCGGGCTCGAGGCACCTACCGATGGCGACGGCGTTCAGTTCGGGATGCGGCGCGATCCGATCTCTCGACCGGGTTTTCTCGCGGGCGACGGGCCACGGCCGCCGCGGCCAACGACCGCGCTACCGGCCAGATGGCGACTCGCGTTCGTGGTGGAGAAGTAAGAACCGTCGTCAGCTCTCTCTATAGCCCGCTCCGCACGAAGGCTGGAACCAACTGCGAGCGGGGTACTCGAGGTTGGTCGCCCCGATTCGATCGTCGGGCCTACCTCCCGACGTCAACCGACGAACCAGACCAGGACCCCGATTCCGATCAATACGAGACCTGCAGTCGAGGTGATCGGTTCGGGGAAAAGAAAGAGGACGGCCCCTGCGGCGACCAGCAGGGTTCCGAGCCCGTACTTCGCTCTCGCCCGGTCGAACCAGCTCCCCGAGTTGTTCGTCGTCGCCGTATCCTCCGAGCTACCTCTCGCCCGGTTCAAGAAGCTGCTCGAATCGTTCGTCGTCGCCGTGTCCTCCGAGCTACCTCTCGCCCGGTTCAAGAAGCTGCTCGAATCGTCTGTCGACGAGTCCGTTGACCCGCCTCTTACTCGGTCGAACAGGCCGCCTGAATCGTCCTCAGTTTCCTCCGTCGTCAGTCTGCGTCGCATGACTGATTATTCCTTCTAAAGGGACAATAGCGGATGGCTTTCCGTTGCCGGCCGTTGAAATCTTAGCAGATGGTAGAATTTCTAATCGCCTTATAATCCGGTATTCGACACGTAAGTCCGCTTTTACACCCCACTTGTCTCGCTGTCTAGAGAGTTTTCCTCTCCTGAATGGATCTGGTAGCGACTATACAACTCGTCAGATACGTCGAACAGTCTCTCTGACAGAGTGACCACAGCATGGGGTGCCGACAGTCTTCCTCGTCCGCGAAGCGAGTCCGCTTCCGATTGGTGAATCTTTTCGGTGCTCCGGTCCAGAGAGGAGAGTCAATGCGACTCTGGCGCGATCCGCTCCGCTGGCGGTGGATTCTCTGGGCAATGATGGGCGTCGGCTTCCTACTGGTCAACGCAAACCGGCTCTCGACGGCAGTCCTCGCGGAGGACCTCATGGCTGCGTTTGGAACGACGGGTGCGCAACTGGGGACGCTTCACGCGTTCTTCTTCTGGGTGTACGCCGCGATGCAGATCCCGTCGGGCATCCTGGCCGACCGAGTCGGCCCGCGGGCGACCGCGGCGGCCGGCGCGGCGGTAATGAGCGTCGGCACGATCGGTTTCGCTGCCGCGGAGACGTATCTCGTGGCGGTGCTCGCTCGAGGGTTGATCGGACTTGGCGGTAGCGTGATCTTCGTCTGCATCCTCCGGTTCTGTGCGACCTGGTTTCGCGCCGACGAGTTCGCGACGATGAGCGGGCTCACCTTCACGATCTCCGGTCTCGGCGGCGTTATCGCGACGACCCCGCTCGCGATTGCCGTCGGTGCCGTTGGCTGGCGGACCGCGATCGGGTCGCTGGGAATCGTCGGATTCGTCACGGCCGTGGCCGTATTTGCGCTCATCCGAGATACGCCGACGCAGGCGGGATTCGAGTCGATCGAAGGCGTCCCGGAACAGGCCCCCCTCACGAACGCAGAGCTTCGAACATCCCTCGAGAACGTGATTCGAGACCCGCAAGTCTGGGTCGTTGCGCTCATGCTGTTCTGTGCGACCGGCGTGAACCTCACCCTGTTCGGGCTCTGGGGCGTCCCGTACGTGGTTCAATCGTACGATGTGACGGTCACGACGGCGTCTACGATCACCCTGCTCGGGAGCGTCGGCATCATGACCGGGCCACCGGCGATCGGCTGGGTGTCGGACCGCCTCGATCGGCGATTGGAGCTACTCGTGGCCGGCGGTGGCTGCTTCGTCGCTTGTCTCGCCCTGGTCACGGTCGTCGGGCGGCCGCCGCTGCCCGTCCTCGGCGTCATCTTCTTCTCGACCGGGTTTCTCCTCGGCGCGTTCCTCCTCGGTTTCACCGTCGTCAAGAATCGCCACCCTGCCGGCGCGAGCGGAATCTCGACCGGGACGGTCAACGCCGGAGCGTTCGTCGGTGCCGCAACCCTGCCGACGGTGATGGGCTGGGCGCTCGACACCTACTGGACCGGCGAAATCGTCGGCGGCGTTCGCGTCTACACGCCGTTTGGCTACCGGGTCGCGTTCGGCATCGCCACCGTTGCCGGCGCGACCGCGTTCGGCTGTGCGCTCTGGCTCTACCATCACGAACGCACGACGCCTCGGTCGGCCGATGCCGGTAATTCGAACACCGATGGCCTCTGTGAGAACGACGATGATTAATTCTCGAGAATCGTTTGCCGCGGACTCCGAGTGAGCGAACGGCCGCGAACACGGCCCGAAACTGGGGCGGTGTCCGACTCGAGCAAGAGTGATCGACACCACACCTGGTCCTGTACTGCACCTGGGCCGGTTCTGGTCGCCGTTAGCCGCCGTGTCCGGGATAATCCCGCTCGAACCGCTCTTCGATCTCCGACTCGTCGATCTGTACGATTACGGGCCGTCCGTGCGGACAGGAGTAGGGGTTTTCACAGTCGTCTAACGCCGTCAGCAGGTCGACGACCGATCCCTCCGTCAGCGACGTATTCCCCGTGATCGATGGATAACAGGCAAGATCCCCGAGGAACTCGTCGGCCAGTGCATCGACCGTCTCGGCACCCGCCTCGCGATCGCCGGCGACGAACGACGCGAGGACGTCCCGCAACCGGTTTGGCTCGAGGGTCTCCGCGAACACTGCGGGCACAGTCGTCACTGCTACGGTCCGGTCGTCGATCCGGTCGGCGTAGAATCCGAGCCGCGAGAGCGCCTCGCGATAGTGATCGAAGGCTTCTGCCTCCGCCGCCGTTAACTCGAGTTCGACCGGGGATGCAAGCGCCTGTGCGCTCGGATCGTCGTCGAACGCTTCCTGTAGGCGTTCGTAATTGACCCGCTCGTCGGCGGCGTGTTGGTCGACCAAGACGAGGCTGTCTGCCGTCTCGCAGACCAGGTACGTGTCGTGGAGTTGACCGAGGACGCGTAGCGACGGGAGCGAGTCGAGTTCGGCCCCGTCGCCCGACGCGGCCTCGCCGGTCAGCGTCCGCTGTTCGGTCGCGCTTGCGAACTTTCGATCGGGGTCGAGGGACGGGTCGCGATCGTCTTTCCGATCGTCGTTCCGTCCCGGCGTAACGGGACTACTGCCTGCGTCGCTTGCCGGTTTGCTATCCATCTCCGCTGATTCCGTGGACGGAGCGTCGGTCGACGGCGCGGCCGGGATCGGGTCGTCTGACTCCGCTGGCGGACGCGAGGACGGTTCGGCAGCGTCGGCGGCCGACTGACTCGAGGCAGACGACGTATTCACGCTCGCCTGTTCGTCGTTCGTCAGTGGTTTTCCTTCCGGAACGTCTGATTGCTCGGCCGTCGAAGCGAGAGTGTCCCCTTCCGGTTCGTCGGTGGCGGCGGGTTCGTCGGTGGCGGCGGGTTCGTCGGTGGCGGACGATCCAGCATCAGCGCGTTGCTCGAGCGTCGTCGACTCGCGGCCGGGCGCGCCGGCACCGCTCTCGCGATCAGTACCTGGTTCGACCCGCGCCTCGCCCGGCGCCGACCGGCCGCGGGGTGCACGAGATCGGAGCAGCCCGTGCTCGAGCAGGGCAGACTCCACGGCGGCGTCGACTTGCCTGCGGACCGCATCGTCGTCGTCGAACCGCACCTCTCGTTTCCGAGGATGGACGTTGACGTCGACCGCTTCGCCGGGAACCTCGAGGAAGAGCGTGACGAAGGGGTATCGATCGCCGCCAAGTTGGGTGCCGTAGGCCCCCATGATCCCCTCGCGAACGGCGTCGGCGGTCACGGCCCGCCCGTTCACGTAGGTCGCGAGATAGTCCCGACTCGAGCGGTTGACCTCGGGGTGGGAGACGAGCCCCGAGACGGCATCGAGCGGCCCCGGAGGGAGTTCGTCGCCGTCTGTCTCGACCGGGATCATCGACGACGCGACCTCACGGCCGTAGACGGCCAGGACGGCGGCCTGCAGGTCGTCCTGTCCGGTCGTCGAAAACACCTCGCGGCCGTCGTGAGTCAGGGAGACGGCAACCTCCGGATTCGCGAGTGCGTATCGTGTGACGACCCGGTTGACGTGGGCGAACTCTGTCGCCGTCGTCTTGAGGAACTTTCGTCGGGCGGGCGTGTTGTAGAACAGGTCCTCGACCTCGACGATCGTTCCGTCGGGACAGCCCGTCGGCTCGACCGAAACGACGTCGCCGCCTTCGTAGGTGAGTTCCGTCCCAGCACCGGCCGCATCCCGAGGACGCGAGCGGATCGTCAGCCGCGATACCGACCCGATCGTGTGCAGCGCCTCGCCCCGAAACCCGAGCGTCGCGACGCCTGACTCGAGATCCTCGAGTCCGTCGATCTTGCTGGTCGTGTGCTCCCGGACGGCCGCGCGGACGCCAGCCTCGGACATGCCGCGCCCGTCATCGGCGACCCGTATTCGTTCCGTACCGCCCGCTTCGACGGTGACGTCGACGCTTTTGGCGTCGGCGTCGAGACTGTTCTCGACGAGTTCTTTTACCGCGCTGGCGGGTCGCTCGACGACCTCGCCGGCGGCGATTCGGGCGACGGTGTCCTCGTCTAGCTCGTGGATGTCGGTCTCGTCTTCGGATGGCGTACTCTCGTCACTCATGAATATCTGGCGTCGACGCAGCGGTCAGTTGCGATGCTCAAGATGTACTGGATATCCCTACAGACGGCGGCTGGTTAGGTCTTACGTCCCACTCGCCTGCATCGACCGCCTCGAAACGACGGTCGTTCTGGTCGTTCTACGGGCGCGGTTAGTCTTCGAGACCGAGATCCTGGGACATCGAATTTCCTGCCCGCGGGACCCCTTTGACGGTGACCGTCTCGCCGTTCATGAACGAGGCAGCCGGACTCGAGAGGAACTGTGCGACGTCGGCGATCTCTTCGGGGTGGCCGATGCGTCGGTTGGCCTCCTCGCGAGGTGGCATGTCCTCGCTGTCGATTCCGAGCGTTTCGGCGACGCCGGGCGTCTGGACGAGACCGGGGGCGATGCAGTTGACTCGAATGCCGTCCTCGGCCCATTCGGTCGCGAGGGTTTCAGTGAGTCGGATGATCGCCGCCTTGGAAGCGCCGTAATGGCTCTCGCCGGGGGCCGAGTGCTGGCCATTGACACTCGAGAGATTGATGATGGCACCACCGTCGCCCTCGCGCATTACTTCGCCTGCGAGCTGGGTGCAGTGGACCGTGCTATGTAAGTTGAGGTCGATGATGGTTTTCCAGCCGTTTTCGGAGATGTCTTCGAACGGCGCGACGAACTCGCCACCCGCGTTGTTGACCAAGATATCGATGTCGCCGAACGCGTCGACGGTTTCGTCGACCAGGTTCTGGACCTGCTCGCGCTCTCTGACGTTACACTCGAGGGCGATCGCCTCTCCAGGGACGTCGGCATCGTTTATGCCCTCCGCGACCGGACCCACGCGGTCCATCGACCGCGAACAGATCGCAACGTTCGCTCCGCTGGCTGCAAGCGTCTCTGCGATTGACTGTCCGATGCCCTGGCTCGCACCGGTGACGATGGCGACCTTTCCCGCAACGTCGTAGTCTGGTTCGTGCATCGTGCTAACAGGTGGACTTTCGTCTCAAAATTCTACCGGTGAACGTCGGTCCGATCGACCTGGAACTGCGGATACCCGTCACGGATTTCCACGTTCGAGAGGTTTTTTACTCGCGTTCGTCTGGTAGTGCCTACTATCGAAGCGGGTGACGCGGTTTACTTCCGTCGCGCTCCTACGAAATCGGGAGTTTGCGGCACTGGCCGGGACTGCCTTCGCGAGGAGTCAAGCGTATTCGACGATCCTGATCGCCCTGGCGCTGTACGCCGATCTCTTCGGGACGTCGGGATTCGTCGAGGGATTGTTCGGCGCGACGTTCGCGTTCGTCCAGTTGCTCATCGTTCTGCCGCTCGGCCGGCGAGTCGACACGGGGAATGCAAAGCGCTATCTGCTCGCCGGCTTCCTCATCAACGTCTGCGTTTTCGTCGGATTTACTCTCGCCAGCACTGCGGCCCACGTCGTCCTCGTCCGCATGCTTCAGGGACTCGGGGCGAGCATTCTCTGGATCACCGGCGCGGCCATCGTCGGCGAGATCAGCCCCGACGAGCAACAGGGGCGGTGGCTCGGCTCCTACAATCAGTTTGCATCCATTTCGTCGCTTGCCGGCGACCTGGTCGGCGGGTACCTGCTGTACGCCTACGGCTTCACCGCGACCTACGTCGTTCTCTCCGCGATCACGCTCGGGACCTTCGTGCTCGTCTTTGCGTTTCTCCGTGACAATCCCGGCGGGCGGAAAGATCCCGAGGAAGCAGGGGGCGCGGAGACGTTCCGATCGCTGCTTGCGCTTCCGATGCTCCGAGCGCTCGTGGGCTTCCGGTTCGTGTTTAGCTTCGGCAAGATGGCAGTCATTCTCTTTCTCCCCATCTACGCGCGGACGAGTTTCGGTATCTCCGCGTTCGCCATCGGCTGGATCATGGCCGGCGGAAAGCTCACCAAGGCGCTCACGCAGGGGTTCGTCGGCAACCTCACCGACCGTCACGGGCACAAACACTACTTCGTCGCGACCGGCGCTATTCTGTACGGAATCGGGACGGCCGCGATCCCGCTGGCCGGATACGTAGAGGGCCGGATCGGTTCCGTCGCGGTCACGGTACACGGAAGTACGCAGACCCTCGGTGGTGCCTTCGTCGCGCTCTTCTGTGCTTACTCCCTGCTCGGAATCGCCGACTCCGTCCGACTGCCGGCCAGCATGTCGCTGTTCGTCGACGAGGGCGAACGGTACAACTCTGTCGCGAGCGCCATGTCGTTGCGGTCGATCTCCTGGAAGGTTGGGCAGGTGACTGGACCGATCCTCGTCGGCACGACGATGGATTTCATCTCGACCGAGGCGGGGTTTTTCCTCGCTGCCGGTTTCATCCTCGTCGCGACGTCGGCCTTCGTCATTACCGCTCATCGCGCTCACGCAACACGCGTCGCGTCGGAGGTTCCCTCACCGGGCGACTGATCCGTTTCGGACTGTCGCCATCCAATCTCACCGGCTGTCACATCGCGAGCCAGCCGAACGATGCGATCGGCCAGAAGGCCGTCGCCCGTCTCGTCGTCTTCGTCGTTCTTCTGGTCGCGACCATCGGCATCGGGTTCACGACAGCGACGCTGGCACCGACCGACCACCCCGTCGTCCTGGCGCTGACCCCGCTCGTGTTGTTCTGGGGCCTGATCCTCGCCTTTTTCCCCAGTTACTACGTGTTTCCCGCTCCGGACGTCTCGGCGCGCGAAGCCCTGCCGGTGACTGTCATCGCCGTCGCAGGCTGGGTCGCCCTGGAGGCGCTCTTCGGCGTGTACGCGGATCGTGTCACCACCACTGGGAGGTTTTCGACACCTTCGGCGCGTTCATCCTCCTGATGATCTGGCTCTCCGAGTCCGCATTCGTTTTGCTCGTCGGCGCAGCGGTCACCGTCGTTCTCGGTGGTCGGGCGTCAGACGCAGGATCGTTCGGCAGCGGCGACCGAGATCCAACCGGTTTCGTTCGTCCGTAAGGTGACGGCGGCGACGCACACCGTCATTCGTACGCGATGCTAGACTCGCGCGTCTCCGAAAGCGAACGAGTGGGGCTTCGGTGAAAGGGCTAAGTTTCGTCCGACCCTCGGTACCATCGGCGGACGCGGAGACGGGTGTTCGACAACTATGAGCAATTACACGGTCGAAGTGCCCGATGGGCAAGAACGCGGCATTCGAATCGAGTGCGACGAACACGGCGAGTCGGAAGAGTTCCAGCCGGGGTATCGATCGGTCGCGTTTCATTGCGACGGCTGCGGCTTCGAGCTCGAGATCACCCTCCACGACCTCCACGAGTGGCGGGATCTCGGCGAAATGTGCTGACGCGGATTCGTTCGGAACTGGACGGACCGACGATGGAACCACGACACGAGGCGGCCGACTCGAGCGACGGGTCGCGTGATACCGTCCGACGCTCACTCCTCGAGGCGTTTTTGTAACTCCTGTACCTTCGAGACGAGTTCGATCGGCGGCGTCGCGTTCACGTCGATCGACTCGAGTTCAGCGAGAACGGCTTCGGTTTCGGGATCGAGGGGCTGGCCGTCGGATTCGGGGCCGGGTTCGTCCGCGGTCGCTGAGCCGCCGTCGGTCGTTGCGGCCTGCGACCGCGCTTCGGATTGCCCGTGCGTCTGCATCGTTCCGCTTCCCAGGTCGAAGACGGCCTGGACGGGCTCGCTCGAACCACCTTTGGCCTCGATGGCCTTCTCCTCGCGCAGGCGTTCGAGAACGCCTCTCGAGCGCTCGACGACGGGGTCGGGAACCCCCGCGAGGTCGGCAACGTGAATCCCGTACGAACGGTCGGTCGGCCCGTCGCGGACCGTTCGAAGGAACGTGACGTCGCCGTCGCGCTCATCTGCGGCGACGTGAACGTTGGCGACGCGAGGGAGGGTCTCCGCGAGCCCGGTCAGTTCGTGGTAGTGGGTCGCAAAGAGCGTCTTCGCCTTCACCTCGTTGTGCAGATATTCCGTCGCGGCCCAGGCGATCGAGATGCCGTCGTAGGTTGCGGTGCCCCGTCCTACCTCGTCTAAAATGACGAGCGACTCTTCGGTCGCGGCGTGGAGGATGTTCGAGAGTTCGCTCATCTCCACCATGAACGTCGACCGGCCCTGTGCGAGTTCGTCCAATGCGCCGACGCGGGTGAAGATACCGTCGACCAGCCCGATCTCAACCTCTTTTGCGGGGACGAAACTGCCGATCTGGGCCAACAGGACGATACAGGCGACCTGACGCATGTACGTCGATTTCCCGGACATGTTTGGCCCGGTCACGACGAGGAACCCGCGTTCGTCGTCCATGCGGACGTCGTTCGGGACGAACTCCGTCGTCTGTTCGACGACCGGATGACGGCCCTGCTCGATCTCGAGTCGATCACCCCGGTGCAAGTCGGGCTTGACCCACCGGTTCTCGGCCGCGTGGGAAGCCAGACTGGCGAGCGCGTCGACCGTCGCCAGCGCGCGTCCGACGTCTTGCAGCAGTTCGGCTTTCGCGGCGACGTCCTCGCGAAGCGCCTCGAAGAGCTCGTATTCGAGGTCGCCGCGGCGCTCCTCGAGTCGGAGAATTTCGCGTTCTTTCTCCTCGAGTTCGTCGGTCGTAAACCGTTTCGAATTCTTCAGCGTCTTGATCTCCTCGTAGTGATCCGGCACGCCGTCGGCGGCGGACTTGCCGACCTGAATGTAGTAGCCGTCGGTCTTGTTCCGGTCGACCGTCACGTGTGACAGGCCGTACTGGCGCTTTTCCCGTTCGGCGAGCGTCTCGAGCCACTCCGTGATCGCCTCGTGGCGCTCGATCACGTCGTCGAGTTCGTCGTCGTACCCTCGCTGGAGGAGTTCACCCTGGGTCACCGTCGACGGGGGTTCTGCTGCGATGGCCTCTTCGAGCGTCTCGCGTAACTCCCGCGCAGCGTCTCTGTCGGGCGAGTCGATTATCTCAGACAGCGGTGACTCGGCCAGATCCGGATTCGACGCGATCGTCTCCGCCAGGGCGGGCAAGACCGAAAGCGTGTTCTGGACCGCAAGGAGGTCTCGAGCGTCCGCACTGCCGTGTGTCGCCTTCGACGCGAGCCGAGCGAGGTCGTACGCGTCGTCGAGCGCGTCCCTGATTTCGTCCCGAGAAAGCGCCGCAGACGAGAGTGCGGCGACACTCTCCTGGCGGTTTTCGAGCATCTCGAGCGACCGTCGTGGACGCTGGAGCCATTCCTTCAACAGGCGACCGCCGGCGCTGGTCTCGGTGTGATCGATCGTCGCGAACAGTGACCCGACGCGTTCGCCTTGCATGGTTTCGGTCAACTCGAGGTTGCGCTGGGTGGTCGCGTCTAGCGTCACGTGATCGGCGCCGTGGTGGGCCTGAATGCGGGTCATCGAAGCCAACACGCCGGCACCCGTTTCCTCGACGTACGAAAGAATCGCTCCGGCGGCCGCGATCGCCGGTCTCGCGACCGACAACCGCTCGACGGTTTCCGTTCCGAACTGCTCGCAAACCCGGTTGTCCGCCCGTTTCGGTGCGAACGACTCCGTATCGTGAAGTGTCAGCGTCGCATCGCTGCGTTCTCGGACTCGGTTCAGCAAGTCGTCATCGGATCGAACGTCGGGTCCGGGCAGGATTTCGACCGGATCGAACCGGTAGAGTTCGGTCAACGCGTCGTCGGCGTCAGCGGCCGCTGCGACGAGAAAGCGGCCGGTCGTTACGTCCGCGAAGGCGAGCCCGTAGTTCGCATCGGTCGAGGTGTGGGCGCTCGAGCCGCCAGCGCTGCCGTTCCCGTCGACTATCGCCGCGAGGTACTGGGCGTCAGCGTCGCTGGTCTCGAGCAGCGTTCCCGGGGTAACAGTACGGACGAGTTCGCGAGCGTGGCCGGAATCGGTCTCGTACTGATCCGCGACGGCGACGCGGTAGCCCCGTTCGACCAGCGCTTTGAGGTAGGGCGTGAGGTCATCGACCGGTACGCCGGCCATGGGGTAGGACGAACCGTGGGAGGATTTCTGGGAAATTTTGAGGTCGAGTTCCGCGCTGACAGTTTCTGCGTCTTTGCCGAAGAACTCGTAGAAATCGCCACACTGCATCGCAAGGAGTTCCGCATCGGTCTCCTCTTTGAGCGAAAAGAACTCGCCGACGATACCCGTCGCCTCGGTCATGTGCAGTGAGTATCTTCCCACCGCAAAAACTCTGCGGGATTCACGGTGGAAGTAGTCCGGCGTGACTTGATCTGGTCCCGTCCGGTGATCAGGGAGCGGCGATTCGTCCCACGACCTCCCTTCGACCGACGGACCTGTCGCGGTTTATACTCGACCATCCGAAGGAACGTCCCCTACGCCGAGTATCGGATGTACGTTGTCGGGGTGTCGGATGTACCGTCTGCGGCCGATTCGTCCCGTCCGCTCGTGCCACGGAGGCAATCCGTCCCGACCGCAACACCGGTCCCAACCTATGATCGCCATGTGGGACCGTTGCGGGACATCGAGTACGGCCGACCGTCACCTCGAGCGCGCTCGGTTGGGACCTCGTATACGGTCGACTGTGACCTCGGTTGCGATCGGGCGTAGTGCATCTGGTCTCGAGGTGAGCCCGTGACGTCTGCTCGTCCAATCACAGCGCTTGTTCAATCCTTGATGCTCGTCCAATCACAGCGCTCGTTCAATCCTGATCGGCTAACCGCTCTCCGTTCGCCGGGGAGGACTCGCCGACGGATTTGAATTCAGTGACCGTCTCTCCCTCGTCGAAGTTCGCGCTTGCATCATCGAGTGTTCGGTTGGACTCCTCGTCGGTGGGGGGCTGACCCACCGTTTCCGTCGTGATCTCCTCGGGTTGAAACGCGTCTTCGCCGTCCCCTTCGTCGAGCGGCGATGGCACGGAGTTGTTGTTCCCCTCTGTCCGAAAAGTATCGAGTTTCTCGGCGAGTTGTGCCGCCTGTTGGGAGAGATCCGTGATAGCATGCGAGACCTCGGCGAGCGAACTCGTCTGCTCTTCGGCCGCTGCGGCGACGGTTTCGGCTTCGGAAACGGTCTGCTCCGAGATCACGGTTGCTTCCTCGACCATAGCGACGACTTGCTGGGTTGAAGCGGCCTGTTGTTCCGTCGCGGCGGAGATTTCTTGCACGCCGTCGTTCGTTTCTCCGGTATAGGTTGCTATCTTCTCGAGGGCGTCCGCGGTGTTCTCGATCGCCTCGCGGTGACTGGCGACCTCCTCGCTGGTCGCTCGGACGGTGTCGGCTGTCCGATCGGTCTGATCTTTGATACCCTCGATACGCGCGTCAATGTTTTCTGCGGCGTCTTTGGTCTCTGAGGCGAGATTTTTGACTTCACCTGCGACCGCGCTGAACCCGCTGTCCCCGGCCCCTGCCGAGCGGGACGCCTCGATGCTGGCGTTGAGCGCCAGCATATTCGTCTGATCCGCGACCGTCGAGATGAATTCGACGAGGTCGTCGATCTGATCGATCTCGGACTGGAGGGCCTCTATTTCCTCGACGGCCCGTTCGGACTCGGATTCAATCTCGTTTATACCCACGAGTGCCTCTCGGGCGGCTTCGCGTCCCTCTTCGCCGGTCCGTTCGGTTTGCGCTGCGATGTCCGCAACCCGGTTCGACGCTGAGGCGATTTCCTCGATGGTACTCGAGAGACCGCTCATCTCGGCGTCGACCGATCGGAGACTCTCGTGCTGTCGCTGTGCACCCTCGGAGATGTCCTGGACCGATCCGGCGACCTTTTCGGAGGCTGCTTGCACCTCCTCCGAGCTCGCCGTCGCTTCTTCAGAGGCGATAGCGACGTTCTCGGCAAATTGCTTGAGGAATTCCGTCGTCGACTCGAGTTCGGCGATCATCTCGTTGAACTCAGTCGCGACCTCACGCATCGCTTCGTTCTCGCTTTCGGGATCCATACGCCGGGTCAGGTCGCCCGCCGCACACGCCTGCATCACGGCAGCATAGTCGTCGGCTTTCTTTCCCAAACGCCGATTCGCCCGTTCGGCTTCCTCCTGGAGCGCGATGGCCTCACGACGCGCCTCCTCTGCTTCGTCCTTTTTCCGTCGGATGGCATCGCTTTTGCGCTGTAAATCGTCGACCGTTCGGATCCCGGTATTAACTACTAGCGAGACGAACACGGCGCCAAACAGGAATACGAACCCCGTCAGCAGCCGGAACGTCCCTTCGAACCCGTTAATTGTCACCCAGAGGGCGGCGAGGTACCCGACCAGAAAAAACGCCATCAATACGAACAGTCCGGCCCACCGTCGTCGATAGGCGTTCTCGTCGAGTCGCCCCAGCAGCCTCCTCGTATAGAGAACCGACCCGGCCATTACGGTTGCTCCGGTTACAATTAGCAATGTGACTATCATATAATCGTTTTTGAATTATGTTGGATAATATTCTCGTTCTAGAATCTAGTCGGCTGCCGAACGCTATTTCGAGTCGGTTTTACAATCCTCAGAGCGTTGTCGAGACGAGAGGTGGACTCCTTCGATAACGTTGCTAACTCCAAATGCACGCGATTCCTCGATACATCGGGTCTTAGAATCGGAAGTGATGTGTATGCCATTTCACGTAAGCCGGTGTCCCACAATCGCACATATAATGCTGTTGAATATCTTGCGAAGATTATTGAAACCTATAATGTATTTATTTCCTATAATTGGGTGTATCATGGCCGGGATACTGGGCGGCTCATCGACGCTGCTCACTCGACGAACTGCCATGGGATTTCGGTATTGCGTGCCGACTCTTCGCTCGTGGCCGTCGACCTCGCTCGATTTCGACCTGCCAGGTCGTCGGAATCATGTTGCCCCTCTCGAGGAGAGGATACGGCCGTCGAAACAGGACCAACTCCGACGAATCGACCTGTTCGACGAAAATCCGCTGGCGATGGAATCGGATCACTGACCGCTCTTCGTCACCATCGAGTTTCAGCCACCCGAACTGCGTGAGCGTAGCTCGTTGGAGCGAGCAGCGTCTTCAGAGGTCTTCTGACTCCGATCGATTCCCCGATCTGGGGCGGATAGAGGTGTCTGTCCGTTCCCGCCGCCGGATCCAGTTGCAGGGACCTTCAGGGTCAGCGAGTGCCAGAAACGCTCTGAACGTCGACGCCTGGCAGAAACAGCTCTGAACGGCAATACCGGCACGACCGCTACTGAGAATTTCAGTCGTCGAATCTACACGTTCGATTTCGCCGACTCTCGAAAAGGTCACACCACTTCGATAGCAGCGTTATCGTCCGACGGTCGGTTTCGCCGGCGTTCAGCGGGGACCCCTCCAGTATCCCGGAAACGCCGGCGGATGCCGACGCCGGAGCGGAACTCCGAATGATGTGTCAGTGATGGGTAGGGGAGGATCGGAATCGTCACCGCATGGCCTGATGTTGGAACGATATCCGATCACGGCGAGGGTCGCGATGATGTCTCGGATAGCCGAACGGTCAGTCTGGCAACGACCGAAGTCGCTCCCTCGCCGATCATTTCTTTGAGACACCTATGGAAACTTATTCGGCAGTTAAAACTGTGTTAACGGCCACAATCGTAAAACTAAGCGACGACGGGCCGGATCATCCGTGCTGTTCCCGCCGGTCTTTCGTGGATGTGCCCACGATAGTCACGAGAGTCCGACCGGACTCGGGAGCGACTCGCCGAACTGGAATACCAGTCTGAGACGTCCTCCGGGACGGTCGTCTCGGAATACCAGTCGGAGACGGGGCTGGTCCGCGATCCGTCACCTCGAGCGAGGCGCGACCCGTCTGGCACCCGGAATAATACAAGGCGTTATTCGTCGGCCATCCGAATCAATACAGCGATCCACCCAGCGGCACCGACTCGTCCGGCGACACCAGCACGGGATAGCCGTCTTCGCCGGGAACACCGACGGTAAGTGCCTCGGATTCGAATCCGGCGACTCGAACTGAACCGAGGTTCGTCGCACACAGGACCTGTCGGCCGGCGAGGTCGTCTGCGTCGTAGTGGTGGTCCAGCTGGCCGGCAGACTGTCTCTCCTCGTCGCCCAGGTCGATCCAGAGTTTGGTCATCTTCGGCTTTTCGGCCTCGGGAAACGGTTCCGCGTCGATCACCTCTCCAACTTCGATCTCCACGTCGAACGGACTCTCGACCATGTCGTCCGGTATCCGTGCCGCCGGAAACTAGCTGTCGGTTCGTCCCATCCTGGTGATAGGGCCGTCGACCAGTAGCAACTTCGAACCCGTCGGCTTTGTCGGCCGAGGTGACGGGGTTCGCGAATTCGCCGTGGAGATGTCACCGACCTCCGGCAGGGGCTATATTACGCTCACCATGGTAGGAGAGACGAGACCGAACAGATGTCAGTACCCCGCGACCATCGCGTGCTGATTCCGGTCGACGTCCTCGAGGGCCAGAGCGTTCCACGGACGATCGTCGACGCATTCGCATCGATTCCGATCGTCTTGCTCGGGTATCGCGAAATACCCGACCAGACCGTGCCGGATCAGGCGCGCGAACAGTTCGGCGACCGCGCACGAGCCGATCTCGAGGAACTCCGGACGGTGTTCGAGGACGCGGGCTGTGACGTCACGTCGCGACTCGCGTTCACCCACGACCGGCTGGAGACGTTCGAATCCGTCGCCGTCAGCGACTCGTGCGACGCCATCCTGTTGCTCAATCCGGCACCCGTCCTCGAGACGGTGCTCGTCGCGATCCGGAGCGACGTGAACGTCGAATACATCGCTCGACTACTCGCGACGGTTCTCGCAGGAACGGAACTCGAGCTAACGCTCTTTCACGTTGCGTCGGACGAATCGAAGCGAGACGCGGGAACGGAACTGCTCGAAGCGGCGCGGTCGGAACTGGTGGCTGCGGGAGTCGATCGTGATCGGATCGACAGCAGGGTCGTCGTCGACGGGGCGCCCACGGCGGCTATCCTCGAGGCAGCGGCCGATCACGACCTCCTCGTCGCCGGCGAGAGCAGGCCGTCGATCCGCCGGTTCGTCTTTCGCGATCGGGCCGAACGGCTGGCCCGACGAACGGTCGATCCGGTCCTCGTGATCCGCGGCGAATACCTCGAGTCAGCGAGTGACGGTGAGTCTGGAAACAGCGAACCCGACGGCTGACGAGTCGAGCACCGGCCCGCGGTCGAATCACGTCCTCAATCGATGATCGGTTTCTAGGCTTTTTCTGAATAGCGAACCCATCTGAGGCACGTCCAGAAGTCACAGATACGGGATAGTTGTGGTCGATATCGACAATACTATGCAAAAGTAGAGTCTACGGTATGGTATGACGGCCCTCCAAATGTTCGGAATCAATCCACTAGGTAGTTTCGTGCTGGCGTTAGTGGTCCCGCTCGTGGTCGTTGTCTTCGGGACGTACCTGGGAGTTCTCGGGGCGCTTCAGACGTTCTTCGGCGAGTCGTCGTGGCAGGACGTTTCGACCGGTGAAGAGGAGTGAGACGTTCGCCAGCCAATTCCCCCCGATGCGCTGAGGGAGGTCAAAAGACCCCGATAGTCGGTGGGAGAGATATCCTCTGCATTCAGAAACGAGACTTGTGTCAGTGGTGGTGGGTTTCAACAGAGCCGGATACGTCGCCGAACGGGCGTCACCCGCCGTGCTTTCGATACCAGACGCGAGCACCGATCGGTGACTCGTCCTCAGCGAGATCCAGTCTTTCAAGGACTAACTCCCGGATAGCGACCGTCACGACGAGTTCGATTACGTCCCCCTCGTTGGTCGCCACCTCGAAGACGCAGTGGCCGTCGCGCTCGCGGACGGCTTCGATGGTCCCGACGGACCACCGCTCGCGGTCGTGGGTCGGTTTTCGTGCGTGGATCCTGTCGTGGGCCATACGGAGTCGAAGGAGCGCCTCGACGGTGAGTGTGGCGGGTCAGCGAAAGAGCGTCCGATTCGGTGCGGTCGGGGACCCCGTCAGTAGTCCCCGAGGACGCCGAGGCGTCTCGCCCGGCGGGTCGCATACTGGAAGACCGCATAGCCGAGGACGAAGTAACCGACGGCGACTCCGAGCAGAATCCCGAGGTCGGCCGGCGGGAATTCCCAGAGTCGGACGTCGTCGATCATCGTCCGCTGGAGGAGCGCGCTGCCCTGGGCGAGCGGGAGATATCGCAGCCAGCCGAGGTCGAACGCGGGCGCCGAGACGAGGACGATGAACCCGAACTGGAGCAGGTTGAGCCAGTTGCCGATCTGCTTGTAGAGAACGGTGACGCCGCCGGCCGCGAGCCCGAGACCGAGCACCGAAACGATACTGAGCGTCGCGACGACGACGATCGTCAGCAGGTTCAACTCGAGGGTCGTGCCGGTGATGACGATCATCACCGAAAGCAGTATCGTCGAGGTGACGAACGATCGGACGATCTTCGCGACGCCTTTCAACAGCGCGACGGGGGCGAACCCGAACGGCGACATCACGTGTCGCTCGAGGGTCCCCCACTGCACTTCGCTCCCGATGTCGTTCGATATCGAGGAGTACGCGCCCACGGACAGCGACCACAGGAAGTAGCCGACGATGATTCCCTCGATCGAGTCGGTGAGTGCCCGCCCCGCGACCATTCGCCCGCCGTAGAAGAGGAGCCCGAAAAAGAACACCGAGATGACGAGCCCACCGACGGCGTTTGCGGGATAGCGGACGAAGATCAGGTACTCGCGGTAAAGAACGGCCCGCGCGAGGTGTCGATACCCGGCCGTCCGCGGCGTCTCTCCCGCGTCGGGCTGGCCCGCGGTCATCGGTACCCCCGTTCGGTCGTCGTCAGGTCGACGAAGACGTCCTCGAGGTCCGGATCGACCGTCCGGACGCGCTCGAGCGCCACGTCGTTTCGCCGGAGGAGATCCATCAGCTCGTACAGCCCGTCACTGTCGGTCACGACCTCGATTCGGCGGCCGGAGTCGAGTGGTTCGACGTCTATCGCGTCGAATCGTCGTCGCAGGGCCGACACGACTGGGGTATCGAGATCGCCGCTCGTGATCCGAACGCAGTGTCGGTCCGTACCGGAGAGGAGCGCCTCGACGGTGTCGTCCGCGATGATCTCTCCGTCGGACATGATGAGGACGCGGTCGCAGACCGCCTCGACGACGTCCATAGTCGTGACTGCTGAGGACGACGGTGAGGTCTTCCTCCTCGGCGAGACGCCGCAGTTCCCGTTGGAGCGCTCGCGAACTCTCGATGTCCAACCCAAGTGTGGGCTCGTCGAGAAAGACGACCGATGCGCCTCCGGCGAGGACGCTCGCCAGCGATACTTTCTGTTTCATCCCGCGGGAGAGTTCTCGGACGGGAACGTCCGCTTTTTCCGCGAGATCCAACTGCGCCAGCAGCCGTTCGTGGCGGTCGCGGACTGACTCCGGATCGATCCCGCCGATCGTGGCGAAATACCGGAGGTTCTCTCGGACGGTCAGCCGCCAGTAATCGTTGCGCGCACCTTCTAACATCGCGTCGACGGAGGCGTACGCCTCCCGCGGCCGCTCGTAGAGGTCGACGCCCTGGATCCGGACGGTTCCCGCATCCGGGACCACCATGCCCAGAATCGACTTGATGAGCGTCGTCTTCCCGGCTCCGTTGGGCCCCAGTAGTCCCACGATCGATCCGGTCTCGACGTCGAAGCTGACGTCGTCCACGGCAGTAACCGTCGCGTTTCCCTCACCGAACCGCTTGGACAGACCGGTCACCGAAACGGCGATATCACGGTTGGTCGCCGCCGACGACTCGGCGCTGTCCGGGCGAGTACGAGTATCAGCGGCTGCAGCCCGCTCGTCGCTGTCGATATCCGAGACCGCTACGCTATCGGCGGGGTCTACAACCGTCTCTTCACCGACCGGCGTCGAAGCCATCTCACTGCTCATGGTCCGACCGTTTTCTCGAGCGGTCACAGTCCTGTTTTAAGTGATCGAGCTACAAAAACGCGAGGACACTGCCACGGGGGAGCCGAACGTGGTTGCTCGTCCGTAGCCGACGGGAGATCGCGTCTCGAGCGTCCGACCAGCGTTATCTGACGCCTCGGTCACAGCGCGGCCCCACCGTCACGCTCGTCCAGACTCCGGACGACGAGCACCGGGCCGACCGACTCGGCAGCGACGCGTTCGGCCGCATCGCCGAAGAGAAACGATTGCAGCGATGGGGCCCGCTCGCCGACGACGATGGCATCGTGGTCGGCCGCGGCGTCGACGAGCGCCTCGAACGGGGACTCGTCGGCCACGAGTTCGGTCCCCGCGTCAATATCGTGCTCGGAGAGGGCCGCGGCAGCCGCCTCGAGCGATTCCTGGCCGCCGGGTTCGTCGTCAGTCGCGAGAAAGAGCGTGACGTCGATTTCGCGGTCGCCGACCAGTTCGGCGACGAACGAGGTGATCCGGTCGATGGCGACGTCGCCCGTCAGCGACACGAGAAGGCGATCGACGGCCCCGGTCACCCCCGTGATCGCGGAGGCGTCCGCCGCCGTCTCCTCGGCGATGCGATCGATCGTTTGCTCTCGGTCGTGGGTGAACACGAGACGGTGATCGGCGGTCCCGCCGGCAGCCTCGAACTGTGCGACGAGGTCGTCGAGCGCGGCGATCGCTCGGTCCTCGTACTGGAGGCGCGCCTGGTCGGGCGGCGTCTGCTCGGGCAGGACGTGATAGCCGAGGACGGTCACGTCCACCGGCTCGAGCAGCGTCGGGAGCCCGGTCGAGACCGATTCACCCTCGAGTATCGCCACCGGTACGAGGACGCGCGTCATTGGAACGCCCCCTTCAGGTTCACGTCTCGAGCGTAGTAGGCGTACCATCCGGCGGTCGCGATCATGATCGCGATGCCAGTGAGTTGTGAGACGGGTTGCATGAACCCGATCAGAGCGAAACTGGCGACCGTCCCGAGAACGGGGACGACGGGGTAGCCGGGGACACGGAAGTCGGGATCGTACCACGCTGGCTCGTTTCGGCGTAGTGCGAGCAGCGCCACGCAGATCAGCCCGTACATGATGAGATGGAGGAACGAAGCGACCTCCGCGAGCAGCTCCACGCGACCGGTCGCGACCAGCACGAGGATCGGCCCGCCGGCCATCCCAAGGGCGACGTGTGGCGTTCCGTACCGGAGGTTGATGCGGCTCGCTCGACGCGGTAACAGGGCATCCTTCGAGACGGCGTAGATGGCTCGAGACGTGCTGAGCACCGATGCGTTGGCGCTGGATACCGTCGCGAGCAGCCCACCGAAAACGATCGCGAACGCGCCGATCGAGCCGAGGTAGTGGCGACCGACCTCGACCATCGCCGTCTCCCCGAATGTCGAGAGGTCCTCGCTGCTGAACGCGCTGGTTGCGACCAGGATCGTCACCACGTAGAGAACGCCGACGACGAGGACGGAGCCGACCATCGAAAGCGGCAGGTTCCGACCGGGATCTTTCATCTCACCGGCGACGGTCGCCACCTGTGCGAAGCCGAGATACGAGGTGAACACGAGCGCCGCGGTCGACAGCACGGGAAGCGGCCCGAACGGCGCGAACTGTTCGGGGGTGGACGGATCGCCGACGAGTCCGATCGCATCGAGCCCGCCGTACCCGAGAAACGCCGCCAGAATCGACAGCAACAGGGCGACGATACCGTTTTGCAGTTTCGCCGCGTTTTCCGTCCCCGTCACGTTCAATACGGTAAAGGCCGCACCGAACAGCAGCGCCAGCGGGATGACGAGCCCGTCGCCGACCGCGACGCCGAGTTCGGCGAGCGTGTCGACGGCGTAGTAGCCGAAGCCGACGAGGTAAAACGCCGACGCGAACACCAGTCCGAACCACAGCGACAGCCCGACGACTGCACCGGGAAGCGTCCCCAATCCACGCGAAATGTAGTAGTAGCCGCCGCCGCTTTTTGGCATCGCTGTCGCGAGTTCGGATGCCGGCAGCGCGACCAGCAAGGCGACGATCGCGCCGATCAAGAACGACGCGGCTGCAGCGGGACCGGCCCGTCCGGCCGCGAGCCCCGGAAAAACGAAGATTCCGGCGCCGATCATCGTCCCGATCCCGATCGCGAGTCCGCCGGAGAGGCCGAGCGTTCGCTCGAGTTCGGCGTCGTCTGTGATCGTCGCCTCGTCGGTGTCGACCGTCGGCTCGCCCTGCGGTGACTCTCCCTCGATGTTGGTTCCGCCGGCCGGCGACGTATCTCCCATAGCGATGGTGATAGTGATTCACGCCTTCCGTATATCTCTGCTGCTGACTGGGGTACATGGGACCGCCGCCGACACCGTGCGATCGGACCTCGGGAGCGTTCGTGTCCAGCGTGTTAGCCGGCGAGTTCGTCTGCCAGCAGCGCCAAGCTGTCGTCTTCGCCGTCGGCAGCGTCCGGAATCGCGAGCATGACCTCCTCGATGCCGACGGCCGCGTACTCCGAGAGCCGCTCGCGAACCGCGGCGGGCGTCCCGGTCGGGGCCGTCTCCACGTAGCCCGCGAGGAAGAACTCGCGCGGTTCGCTCGGCTCGTCCGGCAGGAACGCGTCCCGGAACGCCTCGCGCTTCGTTTCGGCCGCCTCGCTCGTCTCGCCGACGAAGACGAACAGCTCGGCAGACTTCCGGATTTCGTCGTACCGGTCTTCGTCACCACAGTGCGCTCGGAGGACGTCGAGTTTCTCTGCGAAGCCCTCGGGTTCGAGGGTCCCGTAGTTCCAGCCGTCCGCCAGCTCGGCGGTGTATCGAAGCGTGAAGTCTTCGCCGCCGCCACCGATCCAGATCGGCGGGTGCGGGTCCTGTACAGGTTTCGGCTCGCAGAAGGCGCCCGCGAGATCGATCTCGAGGTGTTCGCCTTCGTGGCTGTACGTCTCGGACGTCCACAGCCCCTGCAGGATCTCGACGGTCTCGGCGAGCCGGCGGAGCCGTTCCGCCGGCGGTTCCCGAAACTCGTAGCCGAACCGATCGTACTCGTCTGCATACCAGCCCGCGCCCAGCCCCAGTTCGAGCCGGCCGTCGCTTACGTGATCGACCGTCGCGGCCATCTTCGCGAGCAGGGCCGGATGCCGGTACGACTGGCTGGTTACGAGCGTCCCGAGACGCACCCGGTCGGTCGCCTCTGCGACGGCACTCAACGTCGTCCAGCACTCCTGTGTCGTCCGCCGCGGCTCGCCGATCCACGACTGGAAGTGATCCTCGAGCCAGACCGCGTCGTAGCCCAGCCGTTCGGCCTCGAGTGCGGTGTCCCGAACCGTCCCCACGTCGGTGCCGTACTGCGGGAGGATGATCCCGACGTCGAGGTCGCTTTCGGTCACTTGGCCACCTCCTCGTCCAGTGCCAGCGTCCGATCGGCGAGCGTCGTCGCGTCCTCGGCGACCAGTTTCACGATTGCCTCCTTGCCGATCTCGCCTCGGTCGACGACGGCGACGGGTGGCTCGTCACGATCCGCGAACGCCTGGCGGGCGCCCCAGCCCATCGTGCTCCCCTCCGTCTCCTTGACCTTGTCGGGTTCGGCGGCGCGATCGAACTCCGCGATCGGCCAGTCGATCGTCTCGAGGGCCCTCTCCACATCCGCGTCGAACCGGCAGTTGACCGCAAACCGCAACGCAGGGAAAAACTCTCGCCCCGAGAGCAGGAAGCGGGCGACGTGACTCGAAGCGCCGAATCTGACGCCGCGGTTCGGCTGGACACCGGAGAGCGTACGCGTAATACGACCCTCAACGGCGGCGGTTTCGGCGACGGATTCGGCGTAAGGCGTCGCGCCGACGACGTTCATACCGACCTCGGGAACGAGCGCCGAGACGTCGGCGTCGACGAATCGATCGACGGCCGCCTGCACTTCCTCGGCGCTCGTCTCGCGCGTGGCTTCGTTTCGCAGCGGAACCATGTGGTTGACCGCGCCGTGACCCCGACCGACGTCGTAGTGATACCGCACCGCGCGTGCGAGGAAGTCGGTTGCGCCAGCGACGGCGGTTTCGAGCGGTTCGTCCTTTGCGAGGCGAGCCGCGATCGCCGCAGCGAGTGCACAGCCTGAGCCGTGGGTCGCATCCGTTTCGACGCGAGGATGTTCGAAGGTTCGGACGGTGTCGGCGGTGACCAGCACGTCCCTGACGTGCTCGCCGGGGACGTGACCGCCCTTTACAAGAACGGCGTCGACGCCGGTCTCGAGGATCGCTTTACCGGCCTCGCGGGCGCTCTCTTCGTCGGTGATGTCGACGTCGGTCAGTACCGCGGCTTCGTCGGCGTTGGGCGTCGCCAGCGTCGCCTGGGCGAGCAGATCCTCGTAGGCGCGTTCAGCCGCGCGCTCGAGCAGCCGATCGCCGGAGGTCGCCACC
Source organism: Natrinema halophilum (assembly GCF_013402815.2). Classification (NCBI taxonomy): domain Archaea; kingdom Methanobacteriati; phylum Methanobacteriota; class Halobacteria; order Halobacteriales; family Natrialbaceae; genus Natrinema; species Natrinema halophilum. The sequence goes on along the minus strand of NZ_CP058601.1, from coordinate 1,958,265 downwards.
ATCACGGGATCGACGACTAGTGGAAAGTCGAAGTCACCGGCGCGGTCGGTGACGGTTTCGATGACCTCGGCAGTCGCCAACATGCCCGTCTTTGCACCACCGATCGCGAAGTCGTCGGTGACGGCCCCGAGTTGCGCGTCGACTTCCTCGGGTGGCATTACGTGCGTGGATTCGACGCCACGCGTATGCTGGGCGGTAACGGCGGTAATCGCCGACGTACCGAAGACGCCGTGGGCGGCCATCGTTGCGAGGTCAGCCTGAATCCCCGCGCCGCCACCGGAGTCGCTTCCCGCGATCGTCAACCCGACCGGTCTGCCATCGGGTGCTGGTGTTCGCATGTGATATTGTATTCCCTGGTTATACTAAGCGGTGATGGTCAGAAATCGGATATCCGATGCCACGGGGGATCTATCGCGGTTATGTCGACGACTGCACCGGACGACGAATCGAACGAAACGTCGTCGGCGAGCGTAAGTCCGACCGGAAACGACGCGAACGGTATCGAAGACTGGGCCCTCATCACGGCCATTCGTCGATCGTTGGCCGAACGGGGATACGCGCTCACCGAAAAGATTGCGACCACTGGCACCGCCTCGACAGACATCTTCCAGCGGACGCGGAGTAGCCGCACCGACGGATGTCAGTTGTTCGTCTCGGATTCGCTTTCCGAAACGACTCAGGTATACGTAGACGGGACACCCGATATACGCAGACGACGAGCGAAGCCAACACGGCGTCGTCACTGACGGAACTGCACAGACCGTTCGCGGAGACTCACGAGCCAGACCACATTTCCGGACGGGAGAGCCTCGGCGGCATTTTCGACGCCGGGACCGACGCACCCGCAGGAACGGTCACCCGGTGCAGCCGTGAACTCCGAAAGTACGATCTCGAGGCGGTCACAGTCGGGGAACCGTCCGTCGAGAGTCTGGAATCGGATGCAACGGTCCTCGCCTCTTTCGACGGAATCGTCATCGAGGTCAGCCTCTCGCTCGGCGGGGATGTTAACGGAACGGCGATTACGCGCAATCAGTCCTTTTGAGTCACTGAACTGGGAAATGTCTCGGTCGATCGCCCGGAGTGGGTCGACGCGCTCGAGGAGTGAGAGACGCGTGTCCGGCATCGTTCAACTCACCGTCGACGCGGTACTGCAAGCGGTCCGGCGAGTGACGTGGGCGGGTACCGGTAGTCGCTGACAGTCGTCGGCCGTATCGAAATCCGGATCAGGTGTTCGTCTCGTTTGCCAGTTTCGCGTACGCTTCCCAAGACGGGTCGACACGCGGGTGCTCGAGTCGCTCGTCGTCGACGGTTACCGTCCCGCCGGTCGTTCCGGCGGCTTCGACGCGGCCGATCTCGGCGACCGGCGTGCCACGGTCCGCGAGCGCCTTTCGAACGTCGTCCACGCTGTCGGGTTCGACCGCAATTACGAGCGACCCGCAACTGGTCGCCGCCCAGGGATCGATCTCGAGGGAATCACACACCTCCCGGACGCCGGGGCGCATCGGGACGGCCGCGCGGTTTATCGCAAACCGAACGCCCGCACCGTCGGCCATTTCGGTGAGCGCCCCGGCGAGACCGCCCTCGGTTACGTCGTGCATCGCCGTGACGGTCCCCGCAGCGGCCGCGGTGAGCGCGTCTCGGACGGAAAACACTTCCTCGAGACGGCCTCGTGCGGCCGTGATCACGTCGTCGGAAAGCGGCAACTGCTCGCCGAAGAGGGTGCTGAGCAATCCGACCGACTCGACGGCGGGGCCGTTCGTCAGGAGCAGGCGGTCGCCTTTGTTGGCACCGTCGGGGCGAACGATATCCTCGTGGGTGCCGACGCCCATCGCGGTCGCGGCACCGAGCCACGGATACGACAGGTCGGCGTAGCGTGCGGTGTGGCCCGTGACGACCGCGACTCCGAGGTCTTCACACTCCGCGTGAATCGTCTGCCAGATCGTCGCAAAGTCGTCGTCCGTCACCTCCTCGGGGAGGGTAAAACAGATCGAAAGGTGGGATGGATCGACGCCGCTTACCGCGACGTCCGCGAGAACGACGTCGAGGGCGAACCGTGATGCCCACTCGAGACCGAGATCGGGCAGGATCGAGAGCGGGTCGGTGGCCGTGACCAGCGCCTGACCGCCGATGTCCAGTACACCGAAATCCACGCCGTGGGTCGGCCCGACCGCGACGTCGTCGCGATCGGCACCGAGATTCGGCGCGATGTGACGGTCGAAGAACGTCCGATCGATTTTTCCGAGATCGGTCACGCGTGGTCGGTTTCGTCGAGATACCTTATCCGTGGCGATCCACTGGCAGCAACGCAGGCTTTCGGACCCCTCGGTCCGTGCGGGTTCGACGAGTATCATCCCGCGGAGACGGGCGAATCGTCGAATCTCTCGATTCTCGAGGCGATGCCGAGAACTGGTATCGGACGATTCGAGCAACGGGTTGCACCCGGCAGTAACCGAATATAATTTCGTCGCCGACAGCGGACAACCGCCAGCGGTTACAGACAACAGTCAAGTAAATCCCCGGCCTAGCGGGCATAGATGGCGCACTCGTTCCGGTCGCAGTCGGACGCGGATCTCGAGTTCTCCGCCAACGAACTGACGGGTGCGCTAGGCGATTCGGTTACGGTCCTCCCGCTAGTCGTCGCGCTGGCTGCGACGACGACCGTCTCGCTTCCACACGTACTCGTGGGATTCGGCGTCTTTCAGATCGTCTGGGGTCTCTACTACGGGCTGCCGCTTTCCGTCGAACCGATGAAAGCCCTGATCGGCCTGGCGATCGTCGGCGGACTCTCCTACGCCGAACTCGCCGCGGCCGGACTACTCGCGGGTAGCGTTTTGCTTCTGGTCGGCTACCTCGGTCTCGTCGGCAAACTTCAGCGCATCGTCGGCGAACCGGTTATCCGCGGCGTCCAGTTTGCAGTCGCGTTACTCTTACTCGAGGCGGCCGTCGACCTCTCGGTCGGAAATCCGCCGATCGCTGTTGCCGGGCTGGTTGTCGTCGGTGTGCTGGCTCTCGCCGGGTACGGTGCAGCCAGCGTCCTCGTCGTGCTCGGACTCGGTGGAATCGCGACCGCCGCGACGGCCGGAATCCCGACGCCAGCGATTCCGGAACTCGCATTGTTTCCTGCGGGACCCCCGTCCATCAGTACGGCCGCGATCGAGGGGACCGTGGCCCAGCTCGGGATGACGATCGGGAACGCGGCCATCGCGACGGCCCTGCTCTGTGGCGATCTCTACGATCGGGAGATTTCGGCGGACGCGCTCTCGAGGAGTATGGGCCTGACCTGCCTCGCCGCGATTCCGGTCGGTGGCATCCCGATGTGTCACGGCAGCGGCGGCCTCGCCGGAAAGTACGCCTTCGGCGCGCAAACCGGCGGCGCGAACGTTCTGCTCGGGGTGGGATACCTCGCGCTCGCGTTGGTTGCTTCGGGTGTCGTCCTCGCGGCCTTCCCGATGGCGATCCTCGGCGTCCTGCTCGCCGTCGTTGCACTCGAACTCTCTCGAGCGGCGTTCGAGCCCGTCTCGAACCCCTGGTCGCTCGCGCTGGTCGTCAGTGTCGGTCTCGTCGGAGTGGCCGTAAACGTCGGCATCGCGTTCGGCGTCGGGGCCGTCGCGTACGTGGCACTTCAGCACCGTCCGTCGGCGAGCGAGACGGGATAAACGCTCAGTTCGGGCACGTACAACGGAACGTGCAACGAACGTATTTTGTGTATATATTACGCGGTGGATCGGTTTCAGTGGTGCATGGAACGACGACCGTTCCTCACCGCGACGGTCCTCTCCGCCGGTATCGGCGAGCTGTACGCGGTCGGCTCGTCGACTGCGCGCGCCCATTCGCGGACGCAGGCGGAGGCTGCCGACCGTTTCGTCGCGGCCGATTCGACTAACTACTCGGGTTCGTCCCGTGACGCGGCCGACATCGACTGGATCGTGATCCACTGTACCGTGGGTAGGTACGCCGGAGCGATCAGCCACTTTCAGACCCCGAGCGCTAACGTCAGCGCCCACTACGTAATCAGCAACTACGAGCACACCGACTACGCGCCGGGACACGTGACCCAGATGGTACCCCATGAAGACGTCGCCTGGCACGCACGCGGCTCGAACACCTCCTCGATCGGCATCGAGCACGAGTGGCACCGGAACTACGGCCGGTACTTCACCGACGAATGTTACCGGGCGTCGGCCGCAGTCGTCCGCGAACTGGCCGAACGATACGACGTTCCCCTCGAGTACTACGAGTACGGTAGCGCTCACTGCAACGAGTCGGGCGGGATTATCGGCCACCGCCACGCGCCCCAGGACTCCGCCTGCAACCACCTTCCGTCGAAGTCCTGTCCGGGTCCCGACTGGGACCCGGGCATCTTCATGAAGTACGTTCGAAACGGTGGGAGCGGTAACGACAGCGATGGTAGCGATAGCAGCGATAGCAGCGACGATGGTGGCGATAGCAGCGACGATGGTAGCGATAGCAGCAACAATGGTGGCGATAGCAGCAACAATGGTGGCGGTAGTAGCGACGATGGTGGCGATAGCAGCAACAATGGTGGCGATAGTAGCGACGATGGTGGCGATGGCGGTGACGGTAGTGACGGGAATCGTCCGTTCGAGATGGAAGATGGAGCGGTGACCACGGCCGACCTGAACGGACGTGAGGGACCGGGACTCGACTACGGAGTCGTCGAAACGCTGCCGGCAGGCTCGGTCGGCCGAATCATGAACGGCCCCGAAACCAACGACGGCATCCGCTGGTGGGGGCTACACTTCTCGACGCACGACGTCTGGGTTTGGTGTTCGGAGAACTACCTCTCCAGGGTCGCATTCCACGTCGACGAGACGGTGACCACGACGACGGCCCTCAGAGCCCGACAGGCTCCCGGTCTGGGATACACCGTCAAGCGAGTACTCCCGCAGGGGACCACCGAAACGATCGTCAACGGCCCCGAAACTAACGACGGCATCCGCTGGTGGGGCCTTTACGTTCCCGCGTACGATCTCTGGGGCTGGAGCGCCGAACCCTATCTCGTCTCCAACGAGTGATCGCCACACCACGGACGAGCGATCGATCTCATCCGATCGATGATCGACTCGCCTCGAGTCGGGCGACCTTTTGCGCCGGCGGACGAACCACGATCGATGACCGCAAGCTGGGACGACCTGTTCGACCGTGGAGCGGCGTACGACGGCGACCTCGAGCGCATCCGAACGGAACTCGAGGCGATTCGGGGTCGGGAGGGCGAGGATGCCTGAGGAATCGGATCCTGCCCGCGTGGTTGCCGATGCGGACGTGCTCGCGGCGGATCTCCTCCTCGGTGGTGACGCCCGCGAGTCACTGGACCACGTCCGTCGACACTCATGGATCGACCTCGTCGCGAGCGATCCGCTCCTCGAAGAAACCGAACGGCTCGTGGCGACCCTCGCCGATCCCGACCTCGCCGCCGACCATCGGGCACGACTCGAGGCCGAACGCATCCGAGTCGATCAGCCGGAAGGGGACCATCCCGCCCTGGCCTCAGCGTATCAGGGGGGTGCGGCGCACCTGCTGTCGTACGACGAACGGCTCCGATCGGCAGAAGCGGGCCTGACGCTGCAACCTCGCGTTGCAGTTAGCATCCGGCCGCCGGACGCGTTCGTAACCCTGTTCGACGCTGCGAGCCTCTACGAGGCTACCGAGGGGGGCGAGTACGCGGGACCGGACCGGAATCCACGGACGTAGTCGACCCACGATTTCCAGGTGTCCGTCGAGTGCGATCGGTGACGAGTTGGGCGGTGATCCGCCGATTGATCGTCGATGCTCTCACATCTGAACGGCGACCGTGTCCGTAGTCGAGACTCTTATATGCCGAGAGCACGAAATAGTAAGGGGTCATGAACGATCTCCGAACCGGGTTGAGCTACGGTGACGTCCTCCTCGTCCCGAACCGCTCACCAGTCGATAGCCGCAGCGACGTAGATCTCACGTCGTCGTTTACATCGTCAGTCGAATTGCAGACTCCGCTCGTTTCCGCCGCGATGGATACCGTGACGGAGGCCGAGCTGGCGATCGAACTCTCTCGCGCCGGGGGGATCGGCGTTCTGCACAGATTTCTGACGCCGGATGAACAGGCGGACCAGGTGGAACGAGTGGCCGAAGCCGGCGAACAGGTAGCCGCCGCCGTCGGAATCAACGAGGACTATGTCGCCCGTAGCGACGCGCTCGTTGCGGCCGGCGTCGACGCGCTCGTCGTCGACGTTGCCCACGGTCACCTCGAGAGCGCGCTCGAGGCCGTCGAGCGACTCCGAACGGAGTTTCCAGAGACCGATCTCGTCGCCGGCAACGTCGCGACACCGGCCGGCGTCGAAGACCTCGCAGCCGCTGGAGCCGACTGCGTCAAAGTCGGCATCGGTCCCGGCTCTCACTGCACGACCCGGAAGGTCGCTGGCGCGGGCGTCCCGCAGTTGACCGCCATCGACGACTGCGCGACGGCGGCCGAGAATCTCGACGTGACGATCTGTGCAGACGGCGGTATCCGAACATCCGGCGATGCGGTAAAGGCACTGATGGCCGGGGCGGACTCCGTAATGCTCGGAAGCCTCTTCGCCGGCACCGAGGAAGCCCCCGGCGCGGTCGTCGAGGTCGAGGGAACGCAATACAAGCGCTCGCGCGGAATGGCGACCACGACGGCCGCGGAAAAACGAGACGACAAAGAGGCCGACGTTCGCGCCGACGAGGGTGTCGAGGCGCTGACGCCGTACAAGGGGCCCGTTACCGACGTCGTCGACGAGTTCCGCGCCGGCATTCAGTCGGGGCTCTCCTACTGCGGCGGCCATACGATCCCAGCGGCGCGCGAAAATGCCGAATTCATCCGCGTCGCGCCTAGCGCAAAGGAACGAGAGGGGTACCACGCCGACCAGGACTGGGAGGGCGTCAGCGTGGATAGCGAAGTCTCGGAGGGCAGCGAGTCTGAAATTTCTGTCACCGATCCCGCAAACGATGCCGCCGAAAGCGACGACTAGTCTTCCCTCGACTACCGACCGGCTCACTCCGCGAGGTCGGATTCGAGCGAGAGCCACCAGAGGCGAGCCAGCCCCTCGATTTCGTGGCTCTCGAGCATCCCGGCGTCGACCATCGCCTCGAGTCGCTCGACCATTTCGTCGGTCGGGACGTCGTGCTCCTCCGCCAGATACCGGGTGTTCACGACCGGCATCGGCGCAGCGCGTATCGATTCGACGACGGTTTCTGCGGGAATTCGGTCGTCAGCGGGTGAATCGGATCGTCTATCGGTCGGCACAGTGATCCGACGCTCCGCTCCCTGTTGAATCCCCGGTTGCTGCGGAAACGTCATCTACCGTTTCCGACCGAACCCGACCACGGTTGTGCGTCGGCATCCGTTCGGCACCTCCTGGCGACCCGATCTACCTACGCTGCAGCGAATGCGACGAACGCGAGTACGATGACTCGAGCAAATTCCGGTCCGTGGGAGTTACCTGGAACGATTTTACCGTTGGGACCCGACGAAACGGATATGGAACCAACGATCCTCGTCGCGTTCGACGAATCGCCGCAGGCAACCGCCGCGTTGCGTCACGCACTTTCGACCTACGACGACGCCGAAATCCACGTTCTCCACGTAAACGATCCGCGAGAGTGGTCGACCGGGGACGGACTCGACGGCTTCTTCTATTCCGAGGCGGCGTTCGAACAATCGAAGGAGTCGGCCGAATCGTTGCTCGAGGAGGCAGAAGACATCGCACAGGAGTACGACACGACGGTGACGACGGCTTCCCAGGTCGGAATGGTAGCCGAAACGATCGTCGACTACGCCGAGGAGCACGACATCGATCACATCGTCCTCGGCAGTCACGGTCGGCGGGGGATATCGCGGTTCCTGCTCGGTAGCGTTGCTGAACGAGTCGCCAGACGCTCGCCCGGATCGGTGACGATCATCCGAGAGAAGAATCCGGTAGACGACCAGTAAGATTGCGAGACGGTTCCCTACTCGGGCGTGATCCGCCGTCCGTCTTCCGGAAGCTGACTTTCGGGGACCTCGATGGCGACTTCGACTTCGTTCGTTCGCAGGAACGGTGGCGTCCACGGATCGTTGTACTGGAGTACCACCGGTTGGCCGCGTCTCTCTATCCCCCGTTCAGAGAGTCGCTCGAGCAGGCGCTTCCGTTGGCGGTCGACGCGTTCGCTCGTCGCGTACCACGAAAATCGTCGCACCGCAACCGTTTTTGGCGATTCGACGACGAGATGAACTGCGGGATCGGTCGGCGTCGGCGCTCGCTCGGGCGTGTCCGTCGCGGGAAGGGTAAACGCCATCGTCACGCCGTTCTCAGCAGATTCCGTTCGAACGGGCGCGGTCATCGAAATCGACTCGCCTCGGGTCGCCACCGGTGTCGTCATCGCGACGTCCTCGCTCCGTACGTTTTCGCCCGATATGTACCGAAACAGACGACGGAATGCGACCCTCTCGTTTTCGGCTGTCGTTTCGACGAGGACCAGTTGCGGATACCGCCGGATTTCGCCCCCGTCGAATCGGTCCACCGTTTCCGACGGCACGCGCTCGGTCGTCCGAGAGACGTACACACCCCAGCCGATCCACACCGCTACCAGGCCGGCAATTCCGATCAGTAGGCGGCGTATCGATCGCATACGTGTCGTAGCCCATCTACGGACAAAGCCGTGCGGGGGACATCTAACAGGAGTAGAGTGTCCGCCCCAACGAACAGCGTGTGGCACATGGCAATCAGCCGAACGAACGCTCGTCGACCGGGCCATCTCACGCCCGTAGACAGCCGCCGAACCGAGAGTCCCCACGATCCAAAGCCCGTCTAACCGTCTCGGACCCGGCCAAAGTCGCCCCCTGATAGATATATCTCGCGAGCCGTCGTCGTCTCGATCGTGACCGCCGCTGAGCCACAGCCGGTGAGTGTCGATGGACTGACGAAGTATTACGGGGACGTCCGCGGCGTCGAGGATCTCACGTTCACCGTCGACCGAGGGGAAACATTCGGCTTTCTCGGCCCGAACGGAGCGGGAAAGTCGACGGCGATTCGCGTGCTGCTCGGCCTGTTGAAACCCACCGACGGCGACGCTACCCTGCTCGGGCGTGACGTCACCGACCGAGCGGAGCTACGCGATCTGAAACGTCACATCGGATACTTGCCGAGCGACGTGACCTTCTACGATCGCGTGACAGGCGCAGAAATCCTCGAGTTCTTCGGGCGGTTGCGCGGCCACGAGCGCCGCACGGAGCTTCTGGAGCGGTTTCCCGTCCCCCTCGACCGACCCGTGAAAGCCTACTCGAGCGGGAACAAACAGAAACTCGCCATCGTCGCGACGTTCATGCACGATCCCGAACTGGCGATTATGGACGAGCCGACCTCGGGGCTAGATCCGCTCGTCCAGAACGAGTTCTACGACCTGCTTGGGGAGCGAACGGCGCAGGGACGGACGAGTTTCTTCTCGTCGCACATCCTGAGCGAGGTTCGTCGCGTCTGCGACCGCGTCGGGATCATCAGGAACGGGCGGCTGATAGAACTCGATACCGTCGAGAACATCCTCGCGGAGGGCGGCACGGTCGTCACCGTTCGTCTGGCCGAGGAGCCGTCGGCCGCCGCGCTCGAGTTTCCTGGAACTGCACACGTCGAACGGCAGGACGGAAGCTACCGACTCGTGATCTCACAGGAATTCGATTCGCTGATCGATCGGCTGCACGAGTATACGGTTCTCGACCTCGAGGTCCGCGAGGCGTCCATCGAGGACGTGTTCATGCACTTCTACGGGGAGGCCGACGACGCCGAGGGTGACAGGCCCGCAGCGCCCGACGACGCCGAGGGTGACGGGCCCGCAGCGCCCGACGACGGGTCCTGACCGATGGGTCCGACGCGCCGGCAGGTCAGACCGGAGGGTGATCGGCGCTCGCAGCCCTGTCTGTCCGGGAAATATCGCGGTGAGTAGCGGTATCGGTCCCGAACTGTCAGCGCCTGCGAAGCCACCAGATCGCGGCGAGAACGAAGATTACGGCCACGGCGGCGAACGGAGCGACGGAGTCGATGTCCGCCTCCTCGTCGTCGACGATGGAGACCGGGATCGGAACCGGGTCAGTACTCGTTCGCTGGCCGGTGCCTGTATCGTAGGTGAGCACAACCGTCGCGCTGGCGGTCGTCTCGACCGCGTCCGTCGATGACTCGAGCGGGAACCGAACCGTTTCGGACTCGCCCGGATCGAGCATTCCGATGTACGCCGTGGGAGAGTCCGTCGATAGCGGCGGACTGACGTTAATCGCGGCGACGAGACTCATCACGGGTTCTGTGCCGTCGTTGGTGATCTCTACCTCGTACGTCCCCGTCCCGTCGACGGGAATCCCGCCATTTCGGGGCGTGACGTCCAACGAGCGGGATTCGACGACTGAGAGCCCCATCGGTGAGAGGCCGTCGGCCACCACCGTTTCGTTGGCATCGTCTTCGTCGTCGCTATCGGTGTCAGTATCGTCGTCGATCACGTCGCCAAACTCGTCGTCCTCGTCATCGTCCTCGTCGATCGTGTACCGGACGCTCGCGAACAGTGGATACGTCCCGGGTTCGACGTCGGCCGCCGCGATATCGAGGTCGACGGTTTCGGTATCGCCCGACCAGATATCCTCGAGATAGACCGACTGCGTCGCCTGCCGCGCGTCGGCCGAACCGAGGGTCAACGCGCTGTCCAGTGCTCGCACCGTCACGACGACGTCCGTCACCTCCTCATCGCCGTCGTTGGTCACCTCGAGGGCGATCGTCGCGGCGTCGCCAGCCCGAACGGACTGGTTTTCCGCGACGGCAACGGTGACGTTCTCGTCGGGCGGACGCGCTCTCGGTATTTCCGCCGCCGACGTCTCGTCTCCGAGCGCGGCGGCCGCTTCCTGGTCGGTCACCCCTCGAGGTGCGGTATCGGACTCGATTTCGGGAGACGTCCCGCCAGGCGGGGTTCGCTGACCGCTGGTTTGGGTCGCAGTCGAATCGTTCGTATTCGTGTCGTTGCGCGCCGGGCCATCTTGCAGTGCGACGGCCGCGGTGGGTCCGGCTATGAAAGCGGCCGGGACGCTGGAAATCACCAGCGCGACGAGCAAACAACCGGCGACTCCGGTGCGACGACGAACGTAACGCTTCGACCCGTCCGCCTGACCCGTCATGTCCGTTCCGGAACGGAGATCAACAAAATAAAGGCACGTCCCCGTTCCGATCTCAAACCGCTCACTTACCGACCTGGCACCGGATTGCCGTGTTGACAACAGGTAGTTACCTGGAACTGTCCCGTCGAGTCGGAATCGACCTATAAGGGACCGGCTCTCGTCGACGGGGCCGACGGAACGAATGCTCGAGATCACGTCGTTCGAGGCGGGTCGTCGGTTCCGCGGTGCCCTGTTACTCTCGGGTGCGCTGATCGCGTTGATCGCGCTCACCGTCGGCCTCTTTCCATCGATTCAGGAGACTGGTGCCGATTTCGACGCCTATCTCGAATCGTTGCCGCCCGAGGCCAGACGGGCGTTCGTCGGCAACGTGACGACGCTGACGACGATCGAGGGATACCTCGTCTCCCAACTCTACCAGTTCGGCTGGGTGTTGCTGCTCGCGATTTACTACGCGTACGCCGCAGCTTCGACGGTCGCCGGCGAGGTCGAGCGGGGAACTGTGGGCATGATGCTTTCGTTGCCGGTGACTCGAACGCGATTCGTCGTCGGCAAGTTCCTGTCGCTCGTTCCGGGACTCGTCCTGGTCAACGCGATTACGTTCCTCGCGGTGTACCTCGGCGTTAGACTCGTCGACGAGACGATCGACGTCCCGTCCCTGTTTGCCGTCCATCTCTCGTCGATCCCCTATCTGCTCGCGTGCGCCGGCGTCGGCCTGCTGGCTTCCGTCACGTTCGATTCGATTCGGCGAGCGCAGACTGTAGGGGCCGGGTCGGTGTTCGGGCTATTTTTGCTCGATACGTTTACGTTCGATACCGATTACGAGTGGCTCGGCGACGTCGCCGTCTCCCGGTACTTCGACCCCGGTGCGATACTCGTCGACGGCGAGGTTTCGTTGACCGACCTCTCAGTCCTTCTCGTCGCCGTCGTCGTCCTCGTCGTCGTCAGCAGTGAATACTTCGAGCGTCGGGACATCTCCGGGTGAGCGTTGCGGTCGTCCGATCGATCACGTCTCTCGCTCTGCGTACCACTCCGTGAACTTCGCCAACGCTCGCCCCCGATGCGAAATCGCGTTTTTCTCCTCGGTGCTCATTTCCGCCATCGTCTGCCCGTTGTGCTCGAAGATCGGATCGTAGCCGAACCCGCCGTCTCCGCGGGGCGCGACGAGCGTGCCGGCGACGGCTCCGTCGAAGGTTTCGGTTCCCTTTTCGTCCGCGTACGCGAGGACGGTGCGAAAGTGTGCGCGGCGGTTCTCTTCGTCCGCTGCGAGACGCCAGAGACGCTCGACGCCGACTGTATCCTCGACGTACGCCGAATACGGTCCCGGGAAACCGCCGAGCGCGTCGACGAACAGCCCCGTATCGTCGACGAGTATCGGCTCCTCGTTGCTCCGTTCCTCGAAGGCCTCGCGAGCGCCGTAGGCCGCGATATCCGCGAGCGAGTCGCTCTGAATCTCCGTGTAGTCGTACTCGAGTTGCTCGACGGGTTCGACTCCCTCGAGGTACGTCCGCGCCTCGCGGACCTTGCCCTCGTTGCCGGTGACGAATCGAATGGCCATGTACGAGGCGGCGTCCCCGGACGGAAAATAGGCGTCGGTTGTCTGCGTTCTCGACGAGCGTCTTCGGCTCGGTGACGGCCGTATCCCTTCCAACCGTCTCTCTTACAGTTCGAGGGCCTCCATCACCGCTGATTCCGCTTTTCGGAGGTGTTCGGCGGCCGTTCCGGGCGCACAGTCGAGTACCCCGGCGACGTCTTCGACGCTCGCGGATCGGGGCACGTCGAAGTAGCCGAGGTCTCGCGCGACTCGGAGCGCCTCGCGTTGGCGCGTGGTCAACGCGGCGACCGCGGCGTCGCTGCCGTCGTACTCGCCGACGCGACCGATAGTCGTCTCGATTCCCGCCGGCACGTCCTCGAGCGCACGCCGGATATCCGTCGGTTCGCCGACGACCGAGAACCGAACCGTCCAGTCGGATCGGTACTCGAGGGGGGGCAAGGCGACGAGGCTTCTGCGGGTGAAACTATCGAGCAATCGATCGTCGACGTCTGCCGGAACGTCGCGCACGTACACGGTAAACGACCGGTCGCCGGTTCGCGTGAGTTCGTAGTCGCTCACCCGACTGGTCTCCTCGAGGGCGGTTTCGTAGACGTCCGGGTCTCCGACGACGTGGAAAATGAAGGCGTTATCGTCGTCGTCACTGTTGGTGAAGTTTCCGTGAACCATCCGATAGGCGTCGAAGGCGTCACTGTTGGCGACGAACCGGTGCATCGGATGGATCGTCTCGTCGTCGTACTGGAGGATGAGCCGGACCGTCTTCACGACGCGTCATTCTGGCTTCAGTATATAAATAGCCTAGTGGCTGTCGCAGCACTGACTCGTCCGCTCCATACGAACGACCGCACATGTCCCAACGCTCGACGCTCGAGTCCGAGACGACCGAGTTCGCTGCGGATCTCGACCTCGAGGGCCTCCTCGGTGGTGCCGTTCTCGCTCGCGACAATCATCTGAACGCGCCGGGCGTCGTGATCCGACCGGACGAGGTACAGGCGGTCCTCGCGACGCTCCGTGACGAGGCCGGCTTCGATCACTGTTCCTGTGTGACCGCCCAGCGGTACCCGGATCGGTTCGAGACGATATATCACCTGAAGTCCTACGATGACCCGACTCGCGAGGTGAGCGTCGTCGTCCCGACGACGGTCGACGAGCCGGTCAGCGAGTCGGCCGAACCGGTCTTCCGAACCGCGGACTGGCACGAGCGCGAAGCCTACGACCTCGTCGGCATCGAGTACGAGGACCACCCCGACCTTCGGCGGATTCTGTTACCGGACACCTGGCAAGGTCATCCCCTCTCGCCGGAGTACGATCAGGAGCAACCCCAGATCGTGACGCTTTCCGAACACGCAAATCCCATCGCGGGCGACGAACGCGACGACGTCTCGAATACGATGTTTCTCAACATCGGACCGCACCATCCGTCGACCCACGGCGTCATGCACGTCAAAGCCGTACTGGACGGTGAGACGGTCGTCAACGTCGATCCAGACATCGGCTACATCCATCGCTGCGAGGAACAGATGTGCCAGCAGGGAACCTACCGACACCAGATCATGCCCTATCCGGATCGCTGGGATTGGATGTCGGGGCTGTGCAACGAGTGGGCCTACGCTCGCGCTGCCGAGGATCTGGCCGACATCGAGGTCCCCGACTACGCTCAGGTCGTCCGCACGATGGGCGCCGAACTCTCGCGGCTGGCCTCCCACTTCATCTCGCTTGGCACCTACGCGCTCGACGTCTTCGGCGAGTTCACCGCCACCTTTCAGTACGCGATCCGCGACCGGGAAATCGTCCTCGACCGCCTCGAGGACCTGACCGGCCAGCGGATGATGTACAACTACTTCCGGCTCGGTGGGGTCGCCTGGGACCTGCCCGAACCTCGCGAGGAGTTCATCGAAAAGACTCGGGACTTCCTCGACGGCCTCCCGGCCAAAATCGACGAGTACCACGACCTGCTGGTCACGAACGAGATCTTCCAGCGTCGGTGTATCGATACCGGGATTCTCGAGCCCGAGGTCGCCAAACTGTACGGCTGTACCGGCCCCGTCGCACGGGGGTCCGGCATCGACTACGACCTCCGGCGCGACGATCCGTACGGCTACTACGAACACCTCGAGTGGGACGTCGTCACCGAACCCGACGGCGACAACTTCGCTCGAGTGCTCGTCCGCATGCAGGAAGTCGAGGAGTCCGCGAAGATCATCGAGCAGTGTCTCGACCTCCTCGCGGACTGGCCGGAAGACGATCGCGAGATCCAGAGCAACGTTCCCCGGACGCTCAAGCCCGATTCCGACACCGAAACCTACCGCGCCGTCGAAGGGGCGAAAGGAGAACTCGGGATCTACATTCGCTCGGACGGCACCGAAACGCCGGCGCGGTTCAAGATTCGCAGTCCCTGTTTCTCGAATCTCTCCGTGTTACCCGACATTACGGAAGGCGAGTACGTCGCCGACCTGGTCGCCGCCATCGGGAGTCTCGACTGTATCATGGGCGAGGTCGACCGCTGATCGACCGTCACTCGGCCGTCGTGTGTGAACTACACCGCGGTTTCAGGTCGCGCGAGACGCAGCCAGGCGCATCCAGCGTTCAATCGTCGGATTCGTTGTCGTCGACGATGACCTCGACCGGTTCGTCGGTCCGCTCTGTTTCGCCATCCGATGTCCCCTTTTCCTCCTGCCAAAGCAGGCCGCCTGCGACGAGGATGATGACCCACGACCGCCAGTTGGCGAGGTTCAGGGAGTAGCCGACGCCGAACGGTTTTTCGACGAGCATCCCTTCGCCCGGTTGCCAGTACGACGAGAGCATACGGCCGATGCTCGGTCGTTCGAAATTATACGGTACCCCGAGAATCTCACCGGAAGTCGGCTTCTCTGCCATGGCCGGTGATACGTCCTCCCCTGATAAGAGTATTGTGTGCAGTGACGTTCGATGCAATCGATCGACCTGCGGGCAGGTGAGAGCGGCCGGCGATCCCTTACGACTGGTACCGACCCCGTCCCTCGACGTCCTGCAGTCGCTCGAGAACTCGGTCGTTGCCGACCTCGGCGTACCCCGAACGAACCGCTTCGCGAAGCGGCTCGGGATCGTCTGCGGTGCCGACGAGGCTCTGATCGAAGACGTGCAGATCCATCGCGTAGTCCTCGACGTGGTCGGTGTGGTAGCCGAGCCCGAAGTCGATGAGGTACGTCCGCTCGTCCTCCCGCTCGCATTCGGCCCTATTGCGTTCCGGGTGACTGACGCGGACGTTTCGCGTCGTCGGATCGCCGTGGACGATGCCCGCGGCGTGGAGCCGTGCGAGGTGGCGGCCAACGTCTCGAACCCGCTCGACCGTCAGTCCGTCCCGAAGGTCGCAGTCACCGACGTATTCGAACTCGAGTCGCGCCTCCCGGGGATCGACGTCGGTCAGGACCGGCGTCGGGACTCCCTCGCGACGAGCCTGGCTGGTGAGGCGCGCCTCGAGCGTGGTCCGTTCCCTCTGAAGCCGGTCGTCGAGCGTTGGGTGGCGGTAGCGCTTCGACTCGCGGCGCTTCGTTACGCGACCACCGTCGCGATCGATGTCGACGAGTGCTTCGGCACCGCGAACCCGCGTTTCGTCGACGCCACGCCCGGCCGTAAGCGCTGGCTCGTTCGTCCGCCACGTGACGGGGACCTGGTCGGGTCGAAAATCGGAGTCGACGCGGGACTCCTCGATCGCGATCGTATCGCCTGCGTCGTACATCTTTGCGCCGAGCACGGCGATCATTCCCGCGTTATCTCGCAAGAACCGCGGTTGGGGTGCGTGGAACTGCGCGCCGCGTTGTTCACACATCGTCGCGAGCATCTCCCGGAGGCGAGCGTTTTGCCCGACGCCGCCGCCGAGGACGAGTTCGTCGCTCCCGGTCAGTGACAGCGCTCGCTCGGAAACCTCGGTCAGCATCCCGAAAATGTTCTCCTGAAGCGAATAGCAGACGTCCGCTACCGGCACTCCGTCGTCGGCCGCCTGCTTGGCGGCGCTCATGATCCCGGAAAACGAGAAGTCCATTCCCTTGACGACGTACGGGAGATCGACGTACTTGCCGTCTTCTGCAGCCCTTTCGACCTTCGGCCCACCGGGATGCGACCAGCCGACGTGGCGCGTAAACTTGTCGATCGCGTTGCCGACTCCCGTGTCCATCGTCTCCCCGAGGACGCGGTAGCGTCCGTTACGGTAGGCCAGCAGGTGTGCGTTCGCTCCGCTCGCGTTGAGACAGACCGGCGCCTCGAAGCCCGAGGTGTGACGCCCGATCTCGAGGTGGGCGACCATGTGATTGACGCCGACCAGCGGCACCGAAAGCGCCTGGCTCAGCGCTCGAGCGGCGGTGCCGACGATGCGTAAGCACGGCCCCAATCCGGGGCCGCGGGAAAACGCGACCGCGTCGACCGGCGGCTCCGTTTCCGGGCCGTCGTCGGTCTCGCGAGCGTATTCGAGGGCTCGTTCGACGACCGCCGGAACGGCGTCGTGCATGTGTTCGGCCGCCTCGCGGGGGTGAATGCCGCCGCTTTCGGGCTGGTACGCGTCGCTCTCGATGAACACGTCGTCGCTCTCGGCGTCGAAAACGGCTGCGCTGGCGGCCCAGGCAGTCCCTTCGATCCCGAGGATACGAACGCTAGCAGTCACGTATTAGAACGAATGTAGTTCCGGGCTGACACCCCGAATCGCTCGCGGAATATCGCGCTTGCGGGCCGACCGCCCCCGCTCGCGCTCGGCGCATCGCCGTTATTCCCACTCGGTGTAGCTGCACTTCCCGCAGTGTTTGCGGTCGCCGTGATCGGCGAGGAAGACGTCGCCACAGCGCGGACACAGTTCGCCGTCGGTGCTGCCGTCGTCGGCGTAGAGCTCGTAGCGCGTCATCTATGCTTCCTCCGGCTCGGCTTCGGCCTCCGCGTCGTCTTCGGCACCGATCTTGTTCCGCTCGAGCATGTGATTTTGTTCGACTTCTCGGGCGTAATCGGCCGTGTCGTAGACTTTCGCCTGTCCGACGGTCTTTCGCATCCCGAACTTGGTGTCGAGTTTGCGGATGACGACCTCGTCTGCGTCCTTGTTTAGCTTCGCGGCGAGGCTGTCACGGACCTGGAGACGGGAGGGCGTGGCGTCCTCGTGGATGAGTTCGAAGGTCACGTCGGTTCGATGCAACATGGGGTTTTCCTCTTCGGAGATGATGTCGACGTCCATGATATCACTCAGTTACCCTACTATCCCCGTGTAGCGCCTAAAAGGATTTCGAAGCGCCCACCCGTTCGAAGGCGCCGCTCGAGGACGACCGGCCGGAAATCAGCTCGCTCACGGATGCTGTACTTTGTGTTATAGAGACTCTGAGGTGAATAAACCCGCCTTGAGTGGTCTGTGTCACTTCTGAATCTTGGCTACGCCGGTACGCTATTCGAATCCGGCGACTCGAGCGAACGCTTCCGAAACGAGTATTCCAACCAAACCCCGATCACTCTAGGCGGGTGATGAAACCGACATCGTGAGCGACTTCTGCCGGTTGATAGGGACAATTCTCGAGCGGATCGAATCGATCACACCAGAGCGTCCCCTCCCGTAGCGGCGTCTGCGATCGTTCGACGCCCGGTTTGCAAACCTGAAACCGTCGGAAGCGAAGCGGAAATGCGGTGACGAAGGCCGGTCCCGAGCAGCGAGAGGTGACTTGGCTCATCCGGCCACCAGCCCGCGCGGCGTCCGGCCCTCGAACTCTCCGCCCCAGTCGATATCCTGTCGGCTCCACGAGTCGCCGAAATCTCGCGTCGCGAACAGCCCGCGGTTGTTCACGGCGAAGACGACTCCCGGTTCTCCTGTCGTTGCGAATACCGTCCGGACGACACCCTCTCCGGTTGGCAAGCCCCGATCGTCGAGCCGCACCCACGAGTCGCCGTTCTTGCGATAGACGTGCGAGTCTGCCCTGCTTGCGGTGTGGGCCGTCCGAGCACCGCGGGCACTCGAGATGAGAACGCGGTCCGGGTCGCCGGGGTCGGGGACGACCGACCAGCAGTATCGGTGTTCGAGGCCGTCCTGCGGTCGTCGCCACGACCGGGCGCTGTCGTCGCTCTCGGCGTAGCCGTCGCCCGCCGCGGTGTAGACTCGCCCCTCCTGATCCGCGTGCATCGCCATGCTGTGAACGTCACGGCGAGCACCATCGGGCCGCTCGTGCCAGGTTTCGCCGCCGTCTCGCGTGTACACGAAGGCGCCCGCCTCGATACCGACGTAAAGCCGCTCGGGATCGAACGGATCGACCTCGAGCCAGCGGACGTGGTGGGTATCCGGCCGGGGCGGGAAATACCACTCGTCGGCCGACGGGAGGTCGACCAGCCCTTCGAGGTGCGACCAGGAGTCACCGCCGTCTCGCGACCGGTAGATCCGACTCGGTTCCGTGCCGACGTAGACGACCTGCGGGTCGTGCGGGCTGATCGTTACGGCCATCACGGTTCCGCTCTCTGGACCCGCTTCGTTCGCGCTTTTCCCGTCTGGGCGAGAGGCTGCCAGATCCGCTGGTCCGAACTCCGCTTCGAGTCGCTCGAACCGGTCGCCGCGGCTACGAAAGAGTCCATCCTCGACGGTCCCGGCGAAAACCTGTTCCGGTGCGTCAGGCTGAATTGCGGCGCACTCGAGATCGAATCCCTCGAGTCGGGTCGTCGTCGTCCACTCGCCGGGTTCGGACTCGCCCGTACAAACGAGTAGTCGGTCACGGAGCACGACGATCACGGTCATCATAGCCGAATCAACGCATCCGGACCTGATACAAGTCCCGGCGCGCGCTCGCCCGATACCGGCAACAGGTCAGGTCGCCGTTTCGAGCGGAGCGGCTGTCCCGTCGAGTCGTTCAGGACCCTGTATAGTGGGGCCAATACAACGATCTGCCAGCCTTGATCAGTTTCCAGAGCGGACTACAGCCCCGTTCCCATATGAGAACCGGTTCGGCTCGTCCTCCGAAACCCTCTTTGAATCGGTAGACGCCGTCTTCGAAATCCGCGTTCGTACTTCCGAAATCGTACGTCTCGTACCCGTTCTCGATACCCCACCTGAAAACGTAATCGTACAGGAGTTCCGACGCGTGATCGTCGAAGTACGCTCGAGGAACAGCGGCGAAAAAACCGTGAATCGAGTCGCGCTGGTCGTCGAGTACCTCGAGCATCCCCCCGGCGTATTCGCCGTCGATCTGAATCGTTAGAAAGAGAAGATGCGAATCCATCGCCCGTAGTTGGTCGAAAAACGAGAACGGATACGCGTCTCCGCCGACGCGATTCATTACGCGTTCGTACGTGCGATAGAACCGGCGCAAATTTGCCGGAGTGATCTCCGTTTCGACGATGTCGTAGTCACCGTCTCGACCCCGTTCGATTCCCCGTCTGCGGGTTCGACTCATATCCGCCAGGATCTCGTCGTGACCTTTCGTTAGATCGACGAGGAAACGACACTCCCGTCTGAACGGACGGTACCCCTGGGACTGAAGCAAATCGTTGTATCGAAGATAGCTCGTGTCGAGTCCTCTGATCTGATGGACGATCGTCGTCCCGCCACAGAGGTTCGGGACGGCCTCGGTCAGCTGGGTGAGCGATTCGGACGTATCCGTCGGCACCAGCGGCCCTCCGAACCCCGGATAAAGCGTCGATAGCCGCTTGAAGGGCGTCTTTTCGATCTCTACGACGAAGTTCGGCATTCCGCCGATCTTGTTTCCGTCCTTGGTAATCACGAGATGCCGAGGGGTATACCCCAGTCCCTCCTCGATCGCCTCGAGCCACTCGTATCGATGGAACACGCTACCGCGACTCGATCGCTCGACGATACCGTTCCACTCCGTTTTTCCGATATCTTTCACTGTGTCGACGACGGTGACATCGAGGCCCGATTCCTCAGTTTGCGTGAATCGCTCGTACTGATTCGAAAACAGCGATTCGATTCGATTGAGACCTGGATGAATAGTATCGCCAGTCCTCTGTGCCATTATTCGCCCCTCACGAGGCACATCCTATTTGGTAGTCACTCCATTAGTTCTCTGGGCTGTGACGATATCGTAACTAAACCTGTTTTTAGTGACGTTAATGAACGGTAGCATAGTGATAACTCTCTTTTCGTAAGAAGCGATTCGTTTGACTTCGTCGGCGAGACGGAGTCGACCGAGTACGGCACGATCCGCGGCCCATTTCGTCGAGTGGCCGTTGTTCTGCAATCGGGGAGAGTACTCCGAGCAACAGGTCGGCACTTCCCCGATCCGGGAGTTACTCGATCGCACAGAATTGACCGCCTCTCGAGCGGTCCCGGTATTTCGCCTGCGCTCGAGACGCCGCAATCTGTTCTGTGCAACGGACGACGACCGTCACCACCGACGGCAACATAGAAATCCGTACGACCGATGCATTCGACCGCAGAGGCGTTTCGTAGCCCGCCGATCCTCTCAACTGACTCTGTACACGCGGAGCAGTTTCGCGTGCAAGAACTACGTCCCCAAGGTCCCCGCTACCCGACGACGTCGGCCGCTGTACCGGTCGCCATCGTTTAAATAGCATGGCGAGGGCAAACGGAGGACGGGGTCTGCAGCCACCGACTCGCCGGAGGTCAGGTTGCGGTCATTGAGTATCTACTGAAAGAAAATATCAAAATTATAATTATTATTTAAATTAATTTTATAGATGCCTGGTTAGTACTGAATATTGGCATCGGTAATTAAACTATGGTCAATCCGGGCGGGAGAGACTATCCACTAGCGTGTGCGCTCGCAGAGAGCGCAACGACGGATGTGGGTTCTCACCGTCCACAGCCGGTGCGTGAAAATGATGACTGACGGAAAAGCGATTCAACGGAAGTTGGTTGGAACGGCTGACGAACGTGCGGTGTCTCCCGTCGTCGGGGTCATATTGATGGTCGCCATTACAGTAATTCTCGCCGCCGTAATTGCGGCGTTCCTGATGGATGTCGGCGAAAATCAACGCGCCCCCGGCCGGGCCGGAGTCACGATCAACGAATCGGCAAGTCCGCATGAGGTGACACTTACGTCGCTCGGCGATAATACGGATACCGTCACGTGTTCGGCCGGTGGCGGTCAGGCGAGTAGCGTCGGCGACACCTTCGATTGTCCGGACGGCGAGAGCGTCATCGCGGTTACCGGTGACGGTTCGGAAACCGTCATCAGATCGGACATCTAGAAACTGAGCCAGGGACCGTTCGAACGAACCGTATTTCGGTGCCCAGAAGAACGTCCACTTGCTCCCATACTGTTTTTAGGTTCCGGAGTTTGTTCGTACCTATGAGCGAACAGGCAAGTGATCCACACCCCACCGATTTCGGGGATTTTGAGGGTGGATTTGGCGCGATACGCAATCGTCCAGAGGATCGTGAACCGAGCGATTTTCCCCATTCTCACTTCGCTGCCATTTATGAAACGGAGGAGGAACGATTCGCGGCTACGGTCCCTTTCATTCGCGAAGGTTTAGCGGCGGGCGAGCGGTGCCTGTATGTTCTCTCCGACTACCACGAAGAAGAGGTACTCGAAATACTTCGTGAGTGCGGCATCGACGTGGATGCTGCCCTCGAGTCGGGTGCATTCTCGTTTTCCACCGTCGACGAGACGTACCTCCAAAACCGGCCGTTCGACCCCGACGAAATGATCTCCTTTTACCGGTCCGTCGTGACCGAGGCGAACGAGGAGTACGAGGGACTCCGAGTAATCGCGGGGACGAACTGGATTCAGGAAGTTTCTCTGGAGACCTTCATGGAGTACGAGGGGCGAGGTAACACACTCTTTAACGAAACAGACTCGAGGGCTCTCTGTCTCTACGATCGTGACGAGCATTCCTCGGAAGTGATCGCCGATGTGATCCGGACTCACCCGCACCTGATTTACGATAGCACTATCAGTCAAAATTTTTACTATACGCCCGCGAACGAACTCTTCGAGACCCAGGATCACGACGCCGAAGTTGAACGGATGCTCGAAACTCTCAACGGTCGGGCACGGGCCGAATCCGAACTCGCGGACCACAAACGCTTCCTGCAGGAACTCAACGAGATTACCTCGAGACCGGACCGTTCGTTCGAGGAGAAACTCCACGACCTTCTCGACCTCGGATGCAACTGGTTCGATCTCGAACTCGGCGCGCTAAACCGCGTCGATCCGAACGCAAACCGATTGGAGGTAGAGTACATAAACGGCCACCACGACTACTATCAGCCCGGCGCCGACTTCCCGTTGAGTCAGACGTACTGTATCGCTGCGTCCGATATTAAGCAAGCTGCAAGCGTATCAGACCCCACCGAGGAGGGATTCGACGATCTTGCGGTCTATCAGGAGTTCGGTGTCGAGTCGTATTTGGGAACGTACCTCCCTATCCAGGGCGGCGCGGACCGCACGTTCGCCTTTATTGCCGCCAGTCCGCGGGAGGAGCCGTTTTCCACGGAAGACCGCACGTACATCGAATTGATGGGCCAGTGGGTAAAGTACGAACTCGAACGACAGCAGTACGAGGCGGAACTCGAGGAAACGATCGGCGAACTCCGGCAATCGAACGATCGGCTCAAACAATTCGCCTACGCCGCCTCCCACGACCTGCAAGAACCCCTCCGCATGGTCTCGAGTTATCTCCAACTCCTCGAGGAGCGATACGGGGACGATTTCGACGAGAACGCCCAGCAGTACGTTGACTTCGCTATCGACGGCGCAGACCGGATGCGGGAAATGGTGGATGATCTCCTCGCCTTCTCCCGGGTAGAACAGTCCGAGGAGGAATTCGAACCGGTGAACTGTGAGACCGTCATCGAACAGGTCACGAGCGATCTCGCGGTCCAGATCGAAGAATCCGATCCCGAGATAGTAGTGGGATCACTTCCGACGGTGATTGCAAGCCTCGAGCAACTGAAACAACTGTTCTCCAACCTCATTTCGAACGCCCTCAAATACAACGAATCCGAGACGCCTCGTATCGAAATTTCCGCCGAAGAGCGCCCTGATTACTGGGAGTTCGTTATCTCGGACAACGGGATCGGCATCGATCCAACCAAAACGGACCGCATCTTCGAGGTGTTCAAGCGACTCCACCACAACGACGACTATCCAGGGACTGGGATCGGACTCTCGCTGTGTCAGGAAATCGTCGGGAATCACGACGGTGACATATGGGTCGATTCAGAACCTGGTGAGGGGTCGACGTTCACCTTTACGCTCCCGAAACGACGGCCCTCGTGACAGTTGGACACAGACAGATGAAGCAGATTGATATCCTGGTAGCAGAGGACAATCGCGGTGACATCCACCTGGTCGAACAGGCGTTTGCGGAGCGCGATCTGCCCGGCGAGATACATTCCGTCCAAACCGGTGAAGAAGCGATTGATTTTCTCTCCCAACGTGGCCCGTTCGCCGAGGCACCGCGCCCGGACCTCATCGTCCTCGATCTGAATCTCCCCGTGACCTCCGGCCCCGAAGTCCTCACGAAGATCAGATCGGATCCGGAATTCCCGCCGATACCAGTAATCGTATTGACGGGCTCCAGATCCGACGGAGACGTCACCAGAATGTACAGTGCAGGTGCAAACGCGTACCTCAGGAAACCAGCCGACCCGAACGACTTTATGGACCGAATGGAACGGCTCGTTTATTTTTGGGCGGAAGAAGCGACACTACCCCCGGTTGAGGAGAACTCCGGAGAAGAACGTTCGACGGATCAGTGAGTTACGTACCGCAGGTCGATCAGGGCCATCGCACCGTCAACGAAAGCGAAGACCGGTCGGGTCTTCCCACCGACCGTCCGTCGGAGTAGCTTTCCCAACGCACGGGTCTCCACTCGAGATCGACGGAACTGCACGACACTGGCGAGGTCCAGGCGATCGATGCAACCGGCATGGATCACATCGAAGCGAACCAACACTACGCGAAACGAGCGAATTACACGTTCAGAGCGCTGAAAGCGACCATGTTGATCGACCGAAGTACTAGCGCGAATCTATATACCCATTACCCATTGATGAAGCAATTGTACGATACAAAGATCGCATGGCAGCTTCTCACATGCAACCTCGGTAAACTGACCATGCTGACCGCCGACAAAGGCCCCGACAGGGGAGCTTCTTCGTCAAAAGCTTCGGTCTGTGGTCATGAATCCGGTGATCAGGTACCGCGGATTCGGCTGGTACGGCGTCGGGAATAATATATTGCTCGTTGATACGGCGTACCATCAACGATCAAATATCGAAGCGACGTTTTTCGCACTTCGGCGAAAATACGGCGAGATCGTTCGAGCGAGAACGTGGTTCGGACAATTCCGCGAACTCGATCTCAAGTGCGCCGTCAGAACCGTCGAACTAGCACTCGACGTCTCTACCGGGGGAGTTTAGGCATCTAAACAGGGCCATCATCTCGATTATCAGACGACGATTTCCGCTGCGATCTCTCGTTCGAGACGTAACCGGCCGTATCCACTCCGTGTGGTGACCTGGTGCTGATTCGATCCGTATTCACCGACAGTGATCGGCCTTCGAGAATCGGCGCTGGGAACGCACATGCTAATTCGTTCTCGGAGAGCCCTGTTTCAGATGCCCAGGTAGAAGTAAATTCGCTGAGTACGGGCTCTATATGGCCGAACCGGACGAGGAGTCGACTAACGAATGGGATACGGACAGGTACGACAAGGGACACTCCTTCGTCTTCGAGTACGGCGAGGGTGTCGTAGCCCTCCTGGAGCCGGAACGGGGCGAACGGATACTCGATCTCGGGTGTGGAACGGGCCACCTTACGGCCCGGATTTCCGATTCGGGAGCGACGCCGGTCGGTCTCGACGCCTCGGAAGAGATGATTTCGAAAGCGAGGGATACCTATCCCGACTGCGAATTCGTCCGCGAGGATGCCCGCGATTTCTCGTTCGAGGAGCCGTTCGACGCGGTGTTCTCCAACGCAGCACTCCACTGGATTCCGGAACAAGACGCCGTCCTCGAGTCGGTCGCTGACGCGCTCGCTCCCGGCGGCCGGTTCGTCGCTGAACTCGGTGGGGCGGGAAACGTTGCGGCGATCGTCGACGCCGTTCGTGAGGACGCAGCGGAACGCGGCTACGACGTCGAGGACCCGTGGTACTTCCCGAGCATCGGCGACTACGCCTCGAAGCTGGAATCCCACGGGCTCGAAACGCAATACGCGAGGCTCTTCGATCGACCGACCGAACTCGAGAACGGGACGGACGGACTCGCAGACTGGCTGGGCATGTTCGGCGACAGTCTCCTCGCTCCGATCCCCGACGACGAACAGCCGGCAGTGATCTCGGGAGTCGAGGACCGCCTCCGCGAGGATCATTTCGAGGACGGCACGTGGACCGCGGAGTATCGACGACTGCGCGTCGTAGCCGTGAGGTAGCACAGCGCGACGCTGTCAACGGGCCGGATCGGCCCCGTTCCGATCGAACTGGACTTCCCAACCGCCTCCTTCGAGGGTCACGACTCGAGCCGATGTGTCACAGCGATTTTCCGGAAGTGCTCGAGGCCGCGGATGCCCGTCAGTCAGACTGGTGCTCCGCTCGTACGAGGGTATAGAAGACCGCAAGGTTGCCCGATCGGGACGCCATCTTACTGTTCAGTAAGCTATAAGCAACCGATGAGAATCACCTAAATTAGCGGCACAGGTTGGCCGATATGAATGAAATCGGCCGGATGTTAGAGGCACCCGACCTGTGTCCTCGACACAATTGAGGACGATGTATACTCAGACACCAACCTACGAAAGAATTCGGAAGAAACGCCCGTTAAAACGTGCAGAGAGCGTCTGCTTTGCGGTTTCACAGTAGTACTCGAGTGTGGCGAGGGTCCGTCACTCGAGTCCGATCAAACGCCGACGCTCGAGGTGTGCGTCTCCGTCGCTGATGGGAAAACAGACCCTGTCCGCGACGGCCACGAGGAGGGTGGTCGAGCATGACCGATAGACACCAGTTGACGCGCATTCGTCTCGAGGAGGTCTGAAGCGAGATCGAGACGCTCGACAAGCAGCTTCCGGAACCGATATCATTGCGGGCGTCGATCGAAAGTTTCGAGACCACGATCGAGTTGCTCGAGCGGGTCGATTCCACCAGCGCTACCGTGGAGAAGCGGATTCGCTGATAGAATCGGTCGGTCTCGGTGCCGATCGTGAGCGACGGAATCGATGAGTGTTCGGCTCGAGGGCAGGGGTGAAGAGGTACCGACGCGTGTGATCCGCGAGAATTGTTCGAAGCGGCCGACCCCTTCGGGACGGCCCTCGAGAATCGGATGGCAGAGAAACGCCGGTTCGAACACGGTGCTCGAGCTGGCACAATGCGAAGTTCGGGACGGAACGCCGGTCGAGAGTAAGTCGACGCTGCTCGAGCACGCTGATGGGAAGCCAGGTACTTGGAAGGTCGACTGGAAGTATCACGAGGAACGATGGCAGTATGACGGCTGGTACTGTTTCATCGTTTATCGGCCACATGGGTGGTCTGGCCGTGCGATGTAGAATATGCGATGGAATTTCGTTACACGGTCGGGTCTGCCGTCGGGTCCGCCCGATCAGCCTGGGTATCGACACCCCGATGGGCGATCCCAAGGCCGAGGTAAGCAACGAAGTGACTGGCCTCGAAGATGAGTACCGGAGCCCCGAGGGATGCAGCGGAGTTTGCAACCATCGCGACGAAGGTTACTGCCTCAAGCAGCAGGAAACCACTGATGACCCGCCGATATGCGCCAGTTTGCATGCTCGTGACGCCGAAGAGGCCGTATGCAAACACCATCGAGAACAACGCTAGAACACCAGTGATCGCCTGGAAGGTAGCGTTCTCCGGGATACTGCCCGCGGTCTCCAGAAGACCTGCGGCGACGATCGCCGTCCAGTTGAGAGCAGACAATACAGCGACCGCGAGAGAAACCTGTGCGAGTCGGCGAGCGCGATCCGAGAGTGGTCGATACAGTCCCATGAGTCCAACAAGACCGATCAGAAAGCCCGCTGGGGCGATGAACTGTTGAATCGCCGGATAGGACGTACCCTGATACGTCCGGAGTGCCGAGTTCACCAGAAAGACGATCATTACCACAGCGGCGATGAGGTAGAGCGTCGGACTCCTCCGCTCGAGGGTGGAGAGTACCCCGTCACGTTCAGCCATCGTCCGGTCCCTCCTGGGTGTCGGTGTCTGTCTGCTGTTCGATTGGTGGTTCGACTGAATGAGATGTCGTCGTCGGTGACATGGTTGGTCGTCGTCCGCCCAGGTACCTCGCACCTGCGGCGGGACATGCTGGTCGTGGGAACCGAGAACGATAAACATCATTAGCACGCCATCGCTATTGATTAATTGACATATCGTCACTGGCTTTTCCGAGCTGTCGAGGTAGTGGCGGGCCCCGAAGAGTCAGCACAGCTCCCTCACTCACCGACACACGTCAACGACTCTGACAGTCTCGTCGAAGGTGAGTCGAATCATCTCATCATCTTGCGACGCCGTGACCGTCACGCGAATCGGGTCGTCCTCGACCACCGTTACCTGGTGGCTGAGCATGAGGCTATAGATGCGTCTCGCGTGTTCGAAGTCATCGGCGCGAACTCGTGTCGAGATGCCGTGATTGTCGTAGAACGAGACAACGGCCGGATGAAAGAGCGCGAGGTGCTTCGGCGTGGACCCGTCGTGATGGTCGCAGGTGCGACACCGGAAATGAGCTGTCGTCCCGAACCGAAGCCCGCAGTCGTCACACCCATCCGAGTTGTGGTCTGGGCACCAGTCGAACCAGCTGTCTACTGGACTGGAACAGTTTGGACAGACGCCGTCGAACGCCGACCGGAGTCGTCGCCGACCGACGACCGTACTCGCTGCCCGGAGTTCATCGGGCGTCCATTCGTCGAGGCCGGCCGGATCGAAGGGGTGTGCGGTCAGCGGTCCGGGCGGGTCAAACGAGGCAAAGTCTTGTCCTGGCGTCATGCCGCCACACTCGTGGCAGGCCCAGAAGAGAATCCCCTCGCGGTAGCTCATCACTGTCTGGGCACCACAGAATGGACACTGCTGGTCGATGTCGGTCGGCTCGAGGTACTCATCGTGAACTCCAGCACCCGCAATCACTGTCTGAATGAGCTGTTGGGCGGGGACGCGGAGTTCGTACCCGCCGCGGTCGGCCTGCTGGCGCACGAACTGTCCGTCGAGTTGCTCGAGATGATAGCGCAGGTTTCCCGGATCGTCATGTTCCACCCGCTTACGGATTTGGGAGAACGCAACAGCGTTGTCGTCCGCCCGCAAATCATGGGCCTTCCAGATTGCCAAGAGGATTTCCAATCGCGTCTTGTGCCCGAGCAACGCGAACGCCTCGATCGCGTGTCGCCCAATTGGTCCATGGGACCCATGGGACCCCTTCCGTTGCGACTCAGTGGTATCTGTATTACTCACACCGCATCACCCAGCGCTCGCATCGCCGACCGGTGGTGTGCGTTCAGACTGACCGCCCCACGATCGGAGGATGTATCCCAGCGCCAGCATGGACAGCGTCAGTCCTCCGCCGATACCGACACCGGCAACTGCGTTCGCCCCGCCGATGGCAGAATTCACAATCAGGACAACAGTAAGTCCACCCGGTGCGAGGACAAAGAGCCCGACTCTCCGCGACTGTCTGTCCGCTCGAAGCGCCGAGATGCCGAACAGCCCGTACGTGAGAATCGTGGTCGTGAGCACGATCATAAAGAAGCTGTCTGGAAGGACGGCCTCTAACGAGGCCACGATTCCGGCGAGCGCGAGCAGTTGCGTGCCGGTCATCACGCACCAACTCGCGGCTGCGACGACGAGCACGGCGCGAGCGATCCGTGCGACTACTGGCGTCCGGTCGACGAGTACGGGATACAGACCGAGTAATCCAACGAGCGCGACGAAATGCCCTACGGTCACAAACACGTCTGGTGGCGTGGCCAGCTCCGTGAATGCTCGAATTCCCGACAGTGCCGCGTGTCCAGCCATCAAACATCCGCCGAGGAGAAACAGCGTGGGACTCCACTGTTCGACCGTCTCCCAGCGTGAAAGGGTAGCACTACCCATATAGAGGACATACATACGGTCTATAAATAATCGGGGGAGTTCGTGGCCCCGATCCGGGAGAGACGCGCTGTATTCATCACGGCCGGAACCAATCTCCTGAGTCGCTGTCAGAAGTGGCCTGCTGAATACGGGGAGTTGATGCAGCAGATAACGGAGCTATATTTCACTCGCTCGGTGGTGAGTTAATTCGGCACAGCGAGCGGGCAATTCGAACGCATCGCGCTAGGTTAATACGGCGCCGGAATAGACCGTGTCTGTGTGTCGAGCGCGGACGCCACGTTGGATGACACGACGGCCGTGACGAGCAGGCGCGCCCGCTGGGGACTGCTCGCGGGCGCGATTCTTATGTCCATGGCGCTCGGCGCCTACGAACTCGTGCCGGCGAGCGTGACGCCGCTCATTCGGGAGTCGCTGGGAGTCAGCGCCTCGGCGGCTGGCCTCCTCGTTAGTGTCATGTTCGGGACGGCGGTTCTCGCGAGCATTCCGGTCGGGATTGTGCTCGACCGAACGAACTCACGGTACGCCGTCGCCGTGGCGGTCGGTCTCCTTCTCGTCGCCGGAGTGTGGGGCTGGCAGGCCGCGACTGCTGGCGCCTACTGGTCGCTCGTCGCCTCACGCGTCCTCGGCGGCGTCGCCTACATCGTCGTCTGGAACGCAAGCATCGACATCGTCGCGCGCTCGTTCGGCCCTGCCAGGCAGGGGACGGCCGTGGCGACGCTCTCCGCGGGCGGGCCGGTCGGCTTCGCCATCGGGCAGGGCACCGGCCCCATCGTCGCCGAGCAGTTCGGATGGCCGGCTATCTTTCCCATCTTCACGGGCATCGCGTTCGTAGGAGTGCTCATCTTCTGGCCGATGAGTCGCGGCAGCGGACACGCTACCGGGACGTCGGCGCCGACGCTGTCGGACCTCGGTCGCGTCGTCACGAACCGCCGCGTCTGGACGGTCGGCCTCGTCGGGTTCCTCAGCTACACGCTGTATCTGTTCATCAACAGTTGGGCACCATCGTACCTCACCGAAGACCTGCAGCTGTCGCTGGGGCTCAGCGGTGCACTCGTCGCCCTGTTTCCGGCCGTTGGCGTGCTCTCGCGAGTGGCCGGCGGCGTCCTTTCGGATACCCTCTTCGGCGGCCGCCGCCGCCCGGTCGTCCTGCTTTCCTTCCTCGTGGCGACGCCCGTCATCACTGGCTTTACTGCGATTCGCACCATCCCCGTCGTCGTCGCGGCGCTGCTTATCGCCGGGTTCGCCATCCAACTGTGCCTCGGCCTCGTCTTCGCGTACGTCCGTGAGCTGGTCGAGCCAGCCGTCGCCGCAACAGCCGTCGCCTTCCTCACGAGCGTCGGCCTGGCGGGGGCGTTCATCGCACCCATCGCCGCCGGGCGGCTCATCGACGCCTCGAACTACGAGACGGCCTTCCTCGTCGCTGGCACCCTCGGGGCGCTCGGAGCAGTCCTGGCGTGGTACGCGCCCGAGCCAGGAGAGACGTAAACCCGATCGCCATGCAGAGTGGCGACGAGATTCGTCTGGACGACGAATCGCTCATCGTCGAGGATTCGATCGGGTCCTGCAACGACGCCGGCTCGCTCTCGGGGCGGGTGTGGTCGACCGGCATCTCGAAGCGGCGAGTGCGGACGGCTCGACTGGCGCACGCCCTGTGGCCAAGCGCGCCGTATCACCACTGCTGTTTAGAGCTCGAGCGACAGAGCGTCCTGGTCAAGGACCTTACGGCCGGCCTCGACGAGTTTCGGGACAGTATCGTACGTGCGTCTTAGTGCGATTACCGAACGCGCGGAGCGCGTATGGACTCGCCGAGATTTGAACCCGGAACCAGACGGTTACCTCGCGACGCTCGGCGCTGCGACTGGTAGGGCTTCAAATCCGGGCATCGCCGACAATTCGCACCGCTCGCGAATTTGCTCGCGGCGAAAATTATGGACTCGCCGGGATTTGAACCCGAGGTCTCTTACGCTTCGGACAATGGCCCCACACGCAACGTATGGGGCCGTCCTCAGCGTGAGAGTGGAAGCGCTCGGGGTGTTGATCTCATTGCCCGCGCTCTCGCGTGTTCGGTGGAAGATACGACAATGAATGCTACCCCACCGCACGAAGCGAAGAACCGCTACCTGAAAGACAAGTCCACCGACGTTACCGATTCGACGCTTGCGAACTACAAGACGACGCTGAATATCTTCTGTGATCAGCTCATCGAGCGTGGTATCAATGACCTGAACACGCTAACCAGCGACGAGATTCAGCGGTTCAAGGAGTGGCGTCTCGACTGCGTGAAGCCGATCACGCTGAAGACGGACATGACCTGCATTAAGGACTTCATCCGCTTCTGCGAACACGTCAACGCCGTTCCCGACGGTCTGCACATGATGGTTCGTATCCCCAAGCCGAGCCGCGAGGAGGAAGTGTCCAGTGATATGCTCACACGTGAAGAAGCCACACAGATACTCGGCCACCTACAGAAACACGAGTATGCTTCGCTGCGCCACGTTATCTTCGCTGTTCTTTGGAAGACGGGTATGCGACGAAGTTCGCTGTACGCGCTCGATATTGACGATCTCGATGCTGGACCCAAGCCCCACCTGAAGGTCCGTCACCGTCCGAACACCGGAACTCCGCTAAAGAACAAGCGCAAGGGCGAACGTGACGTGCGTATCGACCGTGAGACAGTCGAGGTGATCGAGGATTATCTCGAGTGGAACCATTCAGGTGGAGTGGATGAACAGGGACGGATGCCGCTTCTCATGACCTCTCACGGAAAACGATGTGAGCCATCAACCATCCAGCGGAATATCTACACAGCAACTCGTCCGTGTCATTACACTGCAGAATGTCCAATGGATAGAAGCATTGAGGGGTGTGAAGCGACCTCCTACAATACGGCGAGTAAGTGTCCAGGTTCAGTCGGTCCGCACGCACTCCGTCGGGGATATGTGACGGAATCGCTCAATGCTGGTCAGCCTCGAGATGTGACAGCAGACAGAGTGGATATGACTATCGAAGTACTGGATAAGCACTATGATCACGCAACAAAGAGTGAGAAGATGGAACGACGGGAGGAACACCTAATGGATATCTAATTTACTCTGTAGCCCCATCGTAGAACCCCCTTAGATACAACCAAATTTTGTCTACTGAATCTTCCTTTACCCCATCTATATCTTTCAGATCTTCTTTTGTTATTTCATCCAATGTACTAACCACTATCTTTTCAAGGATATTCAATGCAGTTACCTCTCCAACACGGTTTATCTCAATTAAACTATCAAATAGCACCCGTTCGTCAAAGTCCATTCCCACCTCGACATCATTTATGCGTGTAGGGTGGTCAATTGGGCGTTTAGAAGGGGTCTGGCGATCAACTGCCTTACTGGCTTGATCTTCTAACAAACGTAATTCAGTCTCTTGAAGTTGGAACTTTTGCTCCCCAATTGTTAGCCTCGTATATTCTTTTGACAGGTTACTGATGTTTATTTTCAAACGCCCTGTCTTGTCTTTTCTATCCGAGATTTCCATGAGACAATATAGTATTGGGTTGGTGATAGCATTTGGGATGATTAGAAGTCAACTGAGCTAATTCACAATAGATTGATAACTCATATTCGGTCAGGCATCTTCTCTCGAGTTGATTTCACTTGTTTCTTGTATTCTACCCCGTAATCATTCTCCTTCCTGATGACCAGCTTTTGTTCCTCAAGGTTGTTTGTCTCCTTTACCTCCTTGGCATTCACCACATCATCATCAAGCGAAAATTCCTGAATTGGCTTACCAACAACATGCATTGGAGATGTATGGACGATCTCAATTTCATAAATGTCGCCACGGTCTGAATCAGGAATATGAATATTCTTCCCAGCATAAGATGGGTCATCAGTAGGCCGAGCCAGACCATCTCCGCTGCCGTTCGCTACTTTATCTACGACCACATATAGCGTATCACCTTCTGTTGGACCTTCCATGCGTCTATCTATACTTTGCTATGAAATAGTTCTTAGGTGAAATACGGAGATGATAGCTTATCTAAGATACAGAAAATAAACGGTCAAGCTCTACACCTGAGAAAAGCTGCCTCAATTCACAATGAATCCGTGAGGTTTGTCTGAAGGCTTTGCCGCATTGAGGTGGTGGATAACGTCGATGGGAGCCGCCACTACCTCAAACCATATCATCAGTCTGTCGAAGGATCGGGGGCGAACTCACGATCGGCGTGGCGATCCTGTGCGAGATCCAGCTCGATCTCTACGAGGAACTACCAGAGTGATCTACTGCATCGAGCGTCGGGAAGAACAACCGACTCAATGCAGTAACCCCGTCCGGTTAGAACATTGACCGGCGCCTGAGAGCGCGTATTTGGTAACCCCGCGTGCGAATTTTCCGGCTGAGTGTCAGGATTTTTCGTTTCGGCTATGGAGTCGTGAAACCGCCGATAGGTATCTACTGCAAACTGAACGCCGAAATTTCCATTAGGTGCCGATGATGTTCGCTGGGTCGTGTTGAATACAGAGCGCGAATGCAGCACGAACTGATCTTTCTGATCGCTCACTACAGGTACAGAGAACTGACAAGAATTCAGATATGGTCAGCTATCTATTACGATCGTCATGTCATGAAATTCTTCTCAAGTATCGTCACTGTATTATATGGAATGCTGGAGTACGGGCGTGTGAGTCGGTAACAACTGCTGCTGTGGGCCACTCAGAGAGGCATGAGCCATGAGTAACGAGACACATCACACGACGCCAGAATCGAGTTCCGAACTGCTGCGGGCAACGCGCCGAAGCGCACTTCGCGGGGCGGGCCTTGCCGGCATGCTCGCGCTGGGTGGTGGCAGTGCCACTGCCAGCCGAAACCCCTCGGAGGCGAACACCCACGAGGCTGAAACCGAGACGTCAGCAGATGACGGGTCAGTTCCAGTCACGTGGGAAAACTTCCCACGGTCACAGATACATCTAATGATGGAGAACATCGTCGAACAAGGCGGGTTCGGCGAGTTTTATCATTTCCCGACGATAGTCGGCCCTGACGTGCGGATCGCGGCCTTGCCCAATCGCGACACGATCTATTCGATCGGTGTCTTCGACCTGACCGAGCCGGTCACCATTACCAAGCCGGACTCCGGTGATCGTCACCAGTCGATGGTCGTCATGGATGAGGACGCGTATGTGAAAGAGGCGTATCAGGATTCCGGCGAGTACACGTTGACCCAGGACGGGGTCGGGACGCGGTACGTGTGGGTCATCGTCCGCACGTTCGTCGACCCGAACGATCCGGATGACGTAGCAACTGTCCAGGAATTACAGGACGAACTCGCGGTGAGCCAGGACTCAGCCGGCGCGTTCGAGATTCCCAATTGGGACCGCCAGGCACACCAAGAACTCTTCGACGCGCTCGTCACAGTCATGAAAACGATTGACGACTACAGCGGTGCTTATGGCGACGTCGACGAGGTCAACCCTGTGAAGTACTATCTCGCCACTGTGACACCGGGCGGCGTTCCGGAGCCAGAAACGATCTATCTGCAAAGGGTCCCCGACCAGAACGACGGTGACACGCCACACACGTTCACCGTCCAGGACGTCCCCGTCGACGGATTCTGGTCGGTCACCGTCTACAACAACGACGGGTTTCTCGAGGAGAACGAGTACGACGCGTACTCGTTCAACAACGTGACTGCAGAGCCGAACGATGACGGTAGTGTCACGATCCATTTCGGCGGTGACCCCGATCAACCGAACTTCCTCTACACGCCAGCGGAGTGGTTCTACGTGGTCCGGCTCTACGGTCCGCGCGAGGAGATTCTCGACGGGAGCTATCAGTTCCCCGAAGCCGAGCCGATCGAGTGACAAGGGCGCGAATATCAATGGTCTGATGACTGAGTCGACGTGACTCGACCGTTGCTCGTCTTCCGTTTCGTGCTGAACGTATGCTCTGTATTCAGCACGCTGTTCTTGGCAGTTATCATAGGTATTGACTGCCTTTGCGGTAACTGCTTGACCTGTATCTACCGCCGGTTCCACAACATCAAGCGGCGATCACCACTTGTCTGAGCCGCCAAAATTCCCGTGTGTTGATTATCCCGAAACTGGGCGTATGGGGACTCCGACAGCGAAGCTTCTCTCACTTTTTCTTCCAAGCGATTCCCCGCATCGAGGGTGCGAGTAACACAATCCAATCGATCACTCAATAGGGAGTGGATTCCTCTACTCTAACCCATTTATAAGCGGATAATCCCTATTCGGGGGAAGCCCCTTCGCCGTACAGCGATTTTGCACCATAACTTAGGTGGGGGGTGTGGGGGAGTAGGGATGGAGAGGCAGTAGGTAGAGAGAGGAAGGAGCCATGAAGTCAAGCGGGGAGGGCAGGAACGTCGATGTGGTTGTACTCCTCAAAGCTACTCTCCTCAACTATCCCTCTGAGGAAACAGTGTGTTACCTCGGGCTTGAACGATGAACCGAACCGCTCCTTGAACCACTCCCAAGTGGGTTCCCACCCGTACCGGAGAAGGCGACAAGCAACACGGATACGTTCGTTGTGTGAAAGAGTGTCAATCCCTTCGTGTTCGGCTTTCCGCTGAAGTGCTTCGGCACCTCCTTGATTCTCTCGTGCTGGCCATATCGTCTTCGTCTTCCCAGTCGCTGTTCCCGACCTCGATGCAGTTGTACTCGTGGAACCAGAAGCCCCTACATCGTACCCCCGATTGGAGAGGTAGTTGAGTGCGGCTTTACGGCTACCCTCCGTGCGAACGAGGTGATACCCTGCCTGAAGGGCCTCGGTTCGTGTTACGGAGAAGATGATGGAACTCCGGCTCTGCCCTCCAACAATCACCACGTAGTCGCCGTTCTGGTAGCCCTGCCTGCTCCACTTCTCGAAATCCTTGCGGTTACCCTCCGAAAGTTGAAGTGGCGCGTGTTCTGTCTCCTTTGTGAAACTTCCATCGCAACCAATCGCTCCGATGAACCAAACCGGAACCATCGGTGCACCGTTTCGTCTTCCTTTTCGAGCGAACGCTCCACCCTTGACCTGAATGACCGCGACACTTCGGGGATTTCCGCTGGCGTATGCGTAAGGGGAGAACTCTTTCGCGTTGTACATCAGCCACCCAGGAGCGTCGAAGGTGTTCATCGGGTACTCCCTCTGCTCAATGAGTGGTGTCTCGACCTCGCGCTCATCAGGCACCAACTCCAGCACAGCGGCGTCGAGGTCGAGGTGGGGGTGGATCTCTGCGTGTGGTTCCTCCTTCGGAGACTGAGCCGTTGGGCTTGTCACGCCACCTCGATGCACGAATACGTCGCGAAGAACCTCTGCGTAGGATGCTGGCGGCTCAGTACACACACTCGTGGCCTCCGAGATGATACGGTCGTGTTCCCACTCGGGTTCAATCTGTACCTTCTGGAGCGTGGAACTCTCGTGTGTCACGCCGGGGAGCCTGAATAGCCCCTTCCGGTAGTAGAGGCTAACGTCCAACTTTGCACCCGTTTCCTCGCAGAACGCCTCTGCTTGCTTCTTGAGGCGTTCTCGTTGTTCCTCACCGTGCACGAAGTGCGGGACGTGAACGTGGATAGAGCGATTTCCCGAGAAGTAGCACGAGCAGTTGTGGAAGGGGACACCGAGCCGATCGTCGGTGAACTCACGGAACCAATCGATGAGAGTCTGCGCGTCCTTCTCGTGGTACACGTCAGACTCGATGTGGACGGGGTAGAATACGCGACCGTCGCCCTCACAGGTGTCTTGTAGTTCCTTGCCGATGGATCTTTTTCCACTGATTTCGTACCCACTCTCGAACTCGTCTTGCCGATCGTACTCTTCGGGTGTCAAGAGGTATACCGGACTGGCGGTGTGCGCTCCCTCAGGAACCGGCTCGAATATCGTCTTGAGCTTTGGGGCGCGAATCGGCCCCTTGTCTTCGGGGAAGCCGTACTGGACACAGGGAACCGCGTCCCACTCAGATGGAACAGTTGTCGCGCTATACGCAGAGCTACGCTTGGATGTAGAGGCAGTCATAATGACAGAGAAGGCACTCAGCGGTTGGTTCGATAGCTCACCCTCAATGCGATGAATCTGCCGACGGTAACGCGATGGTTACGACTGGAGAGCCGAGAGTTCCGCGAGAATTTGCCTTCACTCTGTAGAGGGCGTCCAGAGGGAAATAGATACCGAAATCCAGGGGCGGCATCGAGGTAATCGGGAAAGAAATTAAAAGATGGAGGGTGGTCTTGGGCGCTTGAACCCGGGAGTATAGGAAGTAATACTACCTACGTCACAAATCACACTGGAGAAATAATTTCGACAAACCGCCGGGAGACGGAAGGAGCGCTCGAATAAATCACGAATACACAACCGGCAAAGCGTGCCCCACGACAGAGCGAATACAACGCTCTAACGGTCATGTGGTTATTTAAAGAAGCTCCGTCTTAGTGCGATTACCGAACGCGCGGAGCGCGTATGGACTCGCCGGGATTTGAACCCGGGGCCTCTTCCTTGCGAAGGAAGCGATCTACCACTGATCTACGAGCCCTCGGACGTTCATACCCTCGGTTTCTATTTGAGGCTTGTGTTTCGGGAGCGGATTGCGACACCACGACAACCGCTGGGCACAGAACGCGGTCACCTCGAGCCGACCCCGCCTCGACTTCCGGTCGTCGATTCAGATGGGAGACCGACCGTTGTTATCGCGAGCGGAGACGGCAAGCAGGCGAGTGCGGCCGGCGAGGAGGCCGACGAGAAAGCCGGTGAAGTGAGCGATCAACGCGACGCCTGGCGAGGCGGTCGCGAAGGTAAGCCCGAGTGCGAGACCGACGAACGCGAGGACCGAGACCCAGCGGGGGACGGTGACGAACGAGGCGAGTCCGGTCGACAGTCGGTTCGAAGCGACGAGATAGCCGAGCAACGCGAAGACGGCGCCGCTTGCACCCAACACACCGGCCGTCGGCTGGATGGAGAGAACAGACACCCACGGAAGCTGTTCCGTCAGCATACTCGGCAATGCGGCGATTACGGACGCAACGGCCGCCGTAACGACGATCTGGGAGACGCCCGCGATCGCACCGGTCGCGACGAAAAAGGCATGAAAGCGCATCCGCGTCGTCGCTCGAGCGACCGGCCAGCCGAAAACGACCAGTGCGATACTGTTCGAAAGGAGGTGGCCGAAGCTGCTATGGGCATAGACGCTCGTGACGATGGTCCACGGATTGGTCACGAGGGGCGGTGCGAGAACGAACAGTCCGCCCATCAGGCCCGCAAAATAGGCGACTCCCTGGAGAACGAACACGAGGGCAAAGACGACGAGCAACTCGAGGATCGGGCTGCCCGCTCCCGACGTCGGTTCGTCGTCCCCATCCGAACCTGGCCGCAGGTAGCTGTCTGATTGCGATCGAGACCGAGAGCCCTTCGCCATGTGGATCGTTGCAACGTGGAGTGACAAAAGTCCCAGCGCGTCAGCGACCGGTTGAGGGGACCCGATCGATCTGCTCGCGCGACTGCTGTGACTGCAGCAGCGTCGCGCCCGTCTTCCACGAGTTCGGCGTAGACGAAGTCCATACGCAGGCCGTTCTCGCGAGAGAACTCTGTCACTCGTTCGTGGAGGTCGCTTCCACGGACGATAGGAGCCGTCGAAACGATGTCCGCTCGGATCGAGTACCGACCACTCGGGGGTGGTCACTACCGAATCGACGCCCGCGGCGACAAAAACGGTGAAACTCCTCCTCGAGTTCGGTCGAGCAATCCTCAGTCTTCGAGGACGATCTCGATCGAGACGTCGTTCGGCACCTGTATGCGCATGAGCTGTCGAAGTGCGCGTTCGTCGGCATCCAGGTCGATCAGGCGCTTGTGGACGCGCATTTCCCAGTGCTCCCACGTCGCAGTGCCCTCGCCGTCGGGCGATTTCCGGGTCGGAACCTCGAGGGTCTTCGTCGGCAGCGGGATCGGACCGCTCAGGTTGACGCCGGTGTTGTTCGCGATCTCGCGGACGTCGTCGCAGATGTCGTCCAGGTCGTCTGGACTGGTGCCCGCGAGTCGAACGCGTGCTTGCTGCATTTATTTCTCGTTGACGTCGAGGACCTTACCGGCCGCGATGGTCTGGCCCATGTCGCGGATGGCGAAGCTCCCGAGTTCGGGGATCTCGCTGGATGGCTCAATACTGAGGGGCTTTTGCGGTCGGATGGTGACCACAGCAGCGTCACCCGACTGGATGAAGTCGGGGTTCTCCTCGGCGACCTCGCCGCTCGAGGGGTCCATCTTCTTGTCGATGGACTCGATTGTACAGGCGACCTGGGCCGTGTGGGCGTGGAAAACCGGCGTGTAGCCGGCGGTGATCACGGACGGGTGCTGCATGACGACGATCTGTGCCTGGAACGTCTCGGCGACGCTTGGCGGGTCGTCGGCGGGGCCACAGACGTCACCGCGGCGGATGTCGTCTTTACCGATGCCGCGGACGTTGAATCCGACGTTGTCACCGGGTTCGGCTTTTGGCACCTCTTCGTGGTGCATCTCGATCGTCTTGACCTCGCCGCCCACGTCGCTGGGCTGGAAGGAGACGTTGTCGCCGGTGTTCATGACGCCGGTCTCGATACGTCCGACAGGGACGGTACCGATACCGGAGATGGTGTAGACGTCCTGGATCGGGAGTCGAAGCGGCGCGTCCGTCGGCGGTTCCGGCTCCGGCAGATCGTTCAGGGATTCGAGCAGAATTTCGCCGTCGTACCAGGACGTGTTGTCCGAGCGTTCGGCGATGTTGTCGCCCTCGAACGCCGAGATCGGGATGAACGAGGCGTCGTCGGTGTTGAACTGGACCTGCTTGAGCAGTTGTTCGACTTCGGTGACGACCTCGTCGTAGGTCGACTCTTCGTAGTCGACGACGTCCATCTTGTTGATGCCGATGATGAGTTCGTCGATACCGAGGGTACGAGCCAGGAAGACGTGTTCCTGGGTCTGGGGCGCGACACCGTCGTCGGCGGCGACGACGAGGACGGCGTTGTCGGCCTGAGATGCGCCCGTGATCATGTTCTTTACGAAGTCGCGGTGACCAGGACAGTCGACGATGGTAAAGTCGTACTCGTCGGTCGAGAACTCCTGGTGGGCGATGTCGATGGTGACACCGCGTTCGCGCTCTTCGGCGAGGTTGTCCATGACGTAGGCGAACTCGAAGCCGCCTTTGCCTTTCTCCTCGGCTTCCTCGCGGTGCTGTTCGATGACGTGCTCGGGTACGCTCCCCGTCTCGTAGAGGAGTCGTCCCACGAGCGTACTCTTCCCGTGGTCAACGTGACCGATGATGGCCAGGTTCTGGTGTCGTTCGCTCATTGTTGTAGCTCACGCGCAGAGGCGCTTATATCGGTCTCTTTGGCTCGTTGCGGTTAAAACCATTTCGAAAGCGTATTCAGCACAACCCGGCGCTGTCTTGCGGTTTGCCTAGTATTCACACGGCAGGGAAGGTTCGGC
Source organism: Natrinema halophilum (assembly GCF_013402815.2). Classification (NCBI taxonomy): domain Archaea; kingdom Methanobacteriati; phylum Methanobacteriota; class Halobacteria; order Halobacteriales; family Natrialbaceae; genus Natrinema; species Natrinema halophilum. The sequence continues at coordinate 1,917,127 of NZ_CP058601.1, read as the reverse complement.
CGTCGGCTATCGAACGTGAGGGACGAGAACGGAACCCGACCTGACTGCTCTCACGATTGAAGTCGTGGGCGTTCGCGCTGTTTTCGATGTAACCGCCAGTTCCCTCGAGTACCGATGGTCGGTTTCGGTGAGAACACGCGCAGACGACTGATATCGGAGGGCGACCTGACCGGGGGACAACGGTATCTCGAAACGGACTCCGAATCACAGCGGCGGAAGCCGGCCGACGTCGGAGAGCACGGCGGTCGCCGTCTCCGGGCCACCAGCGCCGCGACCGCTCGAGTGGAGGGACCCGGCGTTACGAGTTTCTATTTGGACGATGTTTCTGGTTCCAGTAACCGCGAGGGCGCCGTTTTCGGGAACGAGGCGTGGCCCGACCCGAACGCCGTCGCGAGTTGCTTCGCCGATGAGACGTATCGTCCGACCGTCTTCGGCCGCGAGATCGAGTGCACTGCCGGGAATATTTTGAATGCCCTCGACCGTCGCATCGTCGAGTGCGAAGCCGCCGTCGGCCAGTACGTTCGCCAGGATGACGAACTTCAGTGCGGCATCGGTGCCGTCGACGTCGAAGGTCGGGTCGGCCTCGGCAACCCCCAGGTCCTGGGCTTCCGCGAGGACGTGTTCGTAGTCGAGTCCTTCGGCGGCCATCCGGGTGAGAATGAAGTTTGCAGTGCCGTTGAGGACGCCACGGACTGCGGTGACTGCCTGCGGCGTACAGTCTTCGATCGTAGAGAGAACTGGAATTGCGCCGCCGACCGTCGCCTCGAATCGGATCGAGCCGGCGCTTTCGGCTTCGAGCGCGCGGAGTTCCGCATAGCGTTCGGCGACTGGTCCCTTGTTCGCGAGGACGACGTTGCGGTCGGCCTCGAGCGCGCGCTGGACGTGGGTGAAACCGGGTTCGGCGTCGCCGAGCGTGGTCGGTGTCGCTTCGACCAGCACGTCGTATTCGATACCGAAGACGTCCTCGGGATCGTCGCTTCCGAGCGCGTCGTCGCCGACCTTGCGCTCGAGAACGTCTCGGACGGCGATGCCGTCCGAGTCGACTGTCGCGCTGGTGGAGTCAGCGAGTGCGACGACTTCGTGGCCGTACTCCCCGGCGAGATCGGCGACCGACTGTCCGACGTCTCCGGCGCCGAGAATCGCGAGTCGCATCAGGCCTCACCTCCGAGCAGGGGTTCGACGATGGTCAGTTCCTTGTCCGTCCCGATCGATCGAATGGCCGCGAGCGCATCTTCGGTTCGGCCGGAATCGATCGCGAGTCGGGCGCGAGCGCTCGCGATGCCTTCGGTTCCATCGGGTGCTGCCAGCGAAAGATCGAGGACGACGGCGTCGGCTTCGTCTTCGATTCGCGAGAGCGTGTTCGAGAGGTCGGTCTCGACGAGGCGACCGACCAGAACCACGTTGACTTCTTCGCCGTAGTGTTCTTCACCGGCCTGGATGACGTTGACGCCGGCGTCGCGCAGTGCCTGAACGATGTCGTCGAATCGATCGGGGGGACACTCGAGGTCGACTTCGACGGGGATGTGCCCGCGAGGGGTGATATTGCCGCGTTCGTGGTGGATGCTCAGCAGATTGCCGCCGCTTTCGGCGATGGGGGCGAGAGCGCGAAGCAACTCGCCGGGCTCGTCGACGAGTTCGAGTCTGACGGTATAGGCACGGACGCCCCCGTCGGTCTCGGCGTCGGGATCGTCCTCATCGCCTGAATCTGGCCCGTCACCCATCGCCGACACCTCCTGCCTGCGCGCATCTACTCGTCATGATGTACGAGTCCGTAGTGGGTGCGTAAAAGGATATAGGACTTGCCAAAACTATCCGACCCTGTCAACGATGTGCACGTGACATCCTCCCCGCTGTAAACGGAGAGGGACCGTCGGTCCCTCAGGCAGTCGGGCGTCAGCCGACGACGGCGAGGCTTCCCCTCCACGGAGAATCCAGGTTGGCAGGTTTCAGTCCGAGCACGCCGCGAGCGTCATTTGCGAGGGATTCTCGCTCGTCTCGCGGTGGACTGTGGCGTTCGCAAGACGCTTTGCGTCTTGCGCCGTAGGGCGTGACGATATCGTTGACGGCGGACATCGTGTTCGCCCGGCGTCGAAAGCGTCGTGGAGTGCGTCGCGGTAGGTGTCCAAGAGGTTCTGCAGGCGTTGTTCTTTGCCCGTGGTGGGCGTCGCAAGTGTGGCTTGCAGCGTTTTCGTCACCGTCTCGGACACACCAATTACTACGATACTATCTCCTTTTAATGGAGCGTAAGTATAATACTATATATGGAATACGACAAGATAGGGTTCGACGACGAATCGCAGTACGAAAGCCTGAAGGAGACGAAAGAGCACCACGGTCTGACGTGGAAAGGGATGCTACTCCACGCTCAACGGGAGTTGGGTTCCGAGAGTGCCGATTGAGCGGTAGATAGTGCCGTCGAGTGACACGATTCCCCACCCGACCGAAAGGCCGGGGTTCCCTCGCTGTTTAAAGGTGGTCCTTTCCCGGGTTCGACGATCCCCAGTCACCGCGGCCGCCTTCGGTTCGGTCGACGCCCATGATCGATTCAGGCTGGTCGGGGCCGCCGAGGCTGTCGCGCGCGTCGGGTACTCGAACCGTTACCTCCTCGATTTCCGGCCAGGTGATGAGTTCGGCCTCGATGTTGTCCGTCGTGATGTCGCTGACCGAACAGCCCTTGCAACCGCCGCCGAGTTCGATGACGACCTCTCCGGTCTCGGAATCTGCCGCTCGCACCGCGCTGGTTCCGCCGTGCATCTGGATGATCGGCATCTCGCGCGACAGCCATCCCTCGACGCGCTTCTGCAGCGACGGATCGTCATCGGAATCAGTCATGTGCCATGCTAGGCACTCGAACGGTGAATAAGTTCGGTTGCGCGCCCGAAAACCGACGAATTAATCCTGAACGTTTTCGCGTCGCCGGCGAAGCCACTCGAGTGCGACTGCACCGCTTGTGATCCCCGCAACGCCGGTGAATCCTGAAATCGAGTCGTTTCCCTCGCCGTTTCGGCCGCTGGTTTCGTTCGCGGACTCCTCACTGGTCTCGTTCGGTTCGGTCGTCTCGTTGTCACCGTCTCGCCAACCCGTGGGCTCCCGCAACGACGGCGGATCGGCCTGTTGACCGGCTTCGATCGGAAAGGTGTAAAGCGCCCCGTCGAGTGACGTGTTGGGAATCGCTTCCGTACTGGACGCGATGAAGGTCTCTCCTGGCTCGAGAACGGTGGCCGTCCAGAAACCCGTCTCGGCAGGGTCGCGCCACCAGGCGAGACGGTCGGGGGCAGCCGGGTCGGCAACGTCGTGGATTTTTACGCCGGCACGGTACCACGAGGAGTAGAGTCTGCCGTCGCGAAACTCGAAATTGTGCGCCGTCGTCCACAGTCCACCGCGATAGGATTCATCAGTCGTCCGCGGTGCTTCGATTCGGCCCCGGCGAACGGGGTCGGCTGGATCACTTACATCGTAGAGGTCGATCCCGCCCGGCCGGTCGGGATCGTCTCCGCCGGTCGCCCAGGCTTCCCGACCGACCGCCATGAGATCGCCAGTCTCGTCCACCGCGGCGTAGTGATCGTTCCCCGGTAATCCGTAGACCGTCGCCTCCGAGTCAGCGAGCGCTCGTTGCTCCTCGAGCGTGGTCTCGGCGACGTGGGTGAGGTACGCGGGGTCGGTCGGGTCGGTGACGTCGATCAGGTACGTGCCGGCGTTCCAGTGGGGGAGATACGCGATTCCGTCCTGGACGTAGACGTCGTGGAGGTAGCGCGCGAGCATACCGATATCGCCCCAGCCAGGTTCGTGTTCGAGCAGCGACCAGTAGCCGAGCTGTGCGATTTCGTCCCCGCCGACGTCGAAAATCACGAGCGGGTTGGCCTCCTGTGTGTTCGCGACGACGTACAGCCGGTCACCCTCGAGATAGCAGTTGTGTATGTGGTAGTCCGTCTCGAAGTCGGCAACCGGGATCGGCTCCGAGGGATCGCTTACGTCGTACAGACGAAATCCCATGACTCCAAAGCCCGGATTGGCCGGCCCCGCAGCGACCAGCCGATTACCGTCGACTGTCACGTCGAGGATCTGCGTCAGCGACGATTCACCAATCTCGAGGTCGCGTTCCTCGGCGAGAAGCGTTGGGTCGGCCGGATCGCTGACGTCGACGGTGACGAAGCCGGTGGTCGCGGCGACGTACGCCGTCTCGCCGTCGTCGCCGGCGACGGCCTCGGCAGCACCGGTGATAGGGAGATAGCCCAGTGGTTCGTAGGTTCCCTGTCCCGTGATCGCGGTAGCCGAACGAGAGGCTACGACCGAACCCGAAAGGGGCACGAGACCGACAGCACGACTCGCCCGAAGGAACGCTCTCCGCTCCATAGTTACAGCAGCGAGATACAGACATATAGACGTGCTTACTCGATGACGAACAACTACTTCGATCGAGCCTCCACGCTGCCGACTTGCTCCGAGACGAGGAGTTCGTCACTGATCGTACGTACGACGTGGAGGGCGGGTCAGCCGGGACTATTCTCGGACTCCTCGCACTCAATGAACGATACGGATCGGAAGATCTCGTTGCCTTCGCGAGCGAGCGGGGCGATTACTTGCTCAAGAATCGAACAGAATCAGAATCTGGATACCGCGTGTGGACCACTCTCAAAGACTGTCCTCCGTTGGCTGGCTTCCTCCATGGTATCAGTGGAATCGCGTATTCGCTCGTCCGGTTGTACAACACGACTGGTGACGATAGATATCTGGATGCGGCGACGGAGGCACTCGAATACGAAGCGCACGTGTTCTCCGAAACAGCGTCGAACTGGCCAGACCTCCGCCCGTGGACCAACTCGGAGTTTGCCGATGGATGGAGTCACGGTCGGACGGGAATCGGCCTCTCACGTCTGGGGATGTCACGGTACGTTTCCAACGAATTGATCGAACGGGATCTCGTTCGTTCACGCGACACCGAAGCAAGTCACGAACTCTTCCCAGTAGACAGCGTAGCGAACGGAAACTGTGGACGAATCGAATTCCTCCTCGAAACCGAGACCGAAAAGGATGGGACCGCCAGCAACGCACATAGATTGCTCGGAAAGGTCATCGATTGAGAGCGCAATACAGGGCAATTTCGAACCTCGACCGAACGTGCTCACATAACGAATCCAACATTCATACAGGGAGAATCAGGTGTATCCGACACGATGTTACGAGCCGCGGCTCCTGATACGCTTCCATGTGTCCTCCTGTTCGAGTGACCTTCGTATAGATACAGGGAACGGAGAGACTATCCAGTCCCTGTAGCCGGGACGGGAATCGACATCATGGACCGGTCACGAGCGTCCATTTCGCTTCAATCATCGATGGGAGAAATATGGATGGCAACTGGATCCCAAATGCCCTGACTCACCCGCGCAGTCGCCGCCGGTCGCCCGTCCCACCGGTCATGGCGCTGGCGAGTGCCCCTTCGACGACGACGTCGTCGCCGAGATCGGTGACGCGAATCTCCGGAACGTTGGTCATCACCATCTCCGCGACGCGATCGCGGATCGGATCGACGACGAGTTCCTCGTTGTACAACGCGACCGCGCCGCCGAACGAGACGACGATCGGCGCGAACGAGTGGACCACGTTGGTAACGCCGATCGCGTTCCAGTGGGCGAGCTGGTCGATGACGTAGTCGGCCAGTTCGTCCTCGCCCGCGAGGTCGAAAACGTCTTTCGCCGTGAAATCCGGCCCCTCGAGCGGGAGGGCCGTCTCGATCGACGGATCGTCTTCGGCGAGCAATCGAGCGTAATCGGGAATGGCGTTGCCGGAACAGTACGCCTCCCAGTGGCCGTCGCGGCCGCAGCCACAGGTTAGCCGACCGCACGGATCGACGACGGAGTGGCCGATCTCGCCCGCGTTGCCGTCCCAGCCCCCCATGATCTCGCCGTCGCAACAGATGCCGGCGCCGATTCCGGAGGAGACGGTAATGTAGACCATGTCGTCGGGGTTGCTCGCGGCGTGAAACCGCTCGCCGATGACGCCTGCTGTGGTGTCGTTGTGGAGGTGAACCTCGTCGCTGTCGATCAACTTCGCGACCGGGCCCGTCAGGGGGATACGATCGATCGAATCGGGAAGGTTCGCGGGATCGATCACCGCACCTTCTGCGAGGTCGAACGGGCCGATCGAACCGATCCCCGCGGCGGCGATCCGCTCGGGATTGACTCTGGCTTCACCGCATGCCTCACGAAGCGTTCGGAGTACTCCTTCTGTCACGTCGATACCAGTCGGCCCGCGCGGCGTGGATCGGCGACTCGATCCGATCGTCGTCCCGTCGGCCTCGGCGACGATGGCCCGGACGTTGGTCGCGCCGAGATCGACGCCCGCATAGTAGACCATGTTATCCTAGGTGACGACCGCGGGCGTACTTAACTACCCAGATTATACTCGACAATGAGTAGCGATTTCTATCCGTTACGGTTCCGGTAGAAGCAGTGCCGACGAACGCCGACAGTTGCGAAACCGGACCCGCTTTGCTGATGAACCGTTTCGAAATCACATCCCGGAAGCTATAGTCGTCGAAGCGACTCACCCACCGCTCGCATTGCTGCGGCCAGCGAGTACTCGCTGGCCGTGAATTCGCGAGCGGGGTATGCGATGACGTTCGACGCGACTATGGAAATCGGAACTGACGTCGATCCGAGTTGTTACTCCATCACGTCGAGATCTCGGAAGTATGTCACCGGACACGGGGCCTGCAGGATGATTTCCTGCGAGACCGAGCCGAGGACGGCTTTTTCTGCTGGGGAGCGCCGACGGCCGCCGACGACCATTCGATCCGCATCCACCTCGATTGCCATATCTACGACTTTGGCTCCGACTTCGCCGAGCGCCCCTTTGATCTCGTACTCGACGCCCGCTTCTTCGAACCGATCGGCGAGTTCGGGGACCGGTGCGCGTTGAGCGGCGACTTCGTCCGGATCGACGTCTTTAGCCCGAGCATCGAAGCCGAGGTCGTCGTGAACGTCCTCGTATTCGTCTTCCGTGAAAGCGTGGCCGATCACGACTTTCGCACCGAGGGGGTCTGCAATCTCGAGCACCGTGTCGGCGAGTTCCGGCGCACGTACCGCGTCCATCGGCCCGACCGCAAGTAAAACCGTATTGATTGCCATACGGAAACAGTGGACGGACTATCCGCTTAAGGATTCTCGTCGTTGCAATTGTTCCCCAGCTACCGTTTCGAGCTATCCGCGGTAGTGACCGAACTCAGTTGCAAGTGAACACAAAGCAGTGAGCGGCGGTACACGGGTGACATCCTCCTCGCCGGAAACGGCCGGATTCTCTCGCCGAAGTAAGATAGACGGTGACCCGCTATCCGCCGGGGGTGATGCGGCCGGTCCGAGATTGTTCTACGTCGGACAAACGCACCGACGGGTAGCGACGATATTCACCTGAAGCCACGACCTATCGGTACAGATCGAGGCACGATCACCCAGCGTGATCGTCGCTTCGAACGAACGTAACGGGACAGGGCGCTGACAGCAACACTTCTTGCGCCGTCGAGCCGAAGACGGCCTTCCCCGTCGGCGAGCGCCGCCGTCCGCCGACGACGACCCGGTCGGCGTCGGTACTCGTCGCCAGGTCGACGATCGTCGATCCGTGATCTCCAACGGCTCCCCGAACACTGTAGTCGACGCCGTGTTCGTCGAAGACGTCCTCGAGATCGTGAATCGTCGAGTGGCGGGCGGCGACCGCATCAGGCTCGATTTCGTCGACGGTTCGGTCGAACTCGAGGCGATCGAGCACTTCGTCGTACTCGTCGCTGGTGAAGACGTGTGCCAGGACAACGGTGGCGTCGGCGGGCATCGCGACCTCGAGAACTGCGTCGGCCAGTTGACCGATTCGATCTGCGTCAGTGGGTCCGACGGCGAGGAGGACGGTTTCTAACGTCATAGTACCAACTACTGACTCGAACTGATGTAAATCCCTCTTCTCGAAACAGACAACAGCGTTCGAGTTTCGGATATTTTTTCCACACAGTCGACCTGGTGAGACGCATGGATGGACCGAATCTCTCGGATCGGACCGTGCTCGTCACGGGCAGCGCGAGAGGCGTCGGCCGCGAACTCCTGCTGGCGACGGCCGACTGTGGCGCGCGGACGGCTGTTCACTATCACACGAGCGCCGATGCCGCCCGCGATGTCGCCGCGGCGGCCCGCAAACGCGGAGCATCCGAAGCGATGACGGTACAGGCCGACGTGACTGATCCAGATAGCGTTCACGGACTCTTTGCGGCCGTCGAATCTGAACTCGGCGAGGTCGACGTGTTGGTGAACAACGTCGGCGATTTCGCGCCGTCGCATTGGTCTGCCCTCGAGTTCGAAACCTGGAACCGGGTTCTCGAGACGAACCTCAACGGGACCTACCTCTGTTCGAAGCGAGCGCTTCCCTCGATGCGAGAGAGCGAGTACGGTCGTATCGTCAACGTCGGCTACGCCTCGAGCGAGACGGGACTCGTGAGTCCGAAGAACTTCCCCTACTTCGTCGCGAAGAAGGGCGTGTTGATGTTTACGCGCATGCTCGCCGCGGACACGCAAGACGACGATATCACGGTCAACGCCATCTCGCCGTACGTCGTGGAAAACTCCGACGAATTCCCCGACGAACTGCCCCGCGGCCGACCGGCAAACTTCGACGATCTGATTCAGCCGCTGTATTTCTTTCTCGACCCGGCCAGCGAGTACGTTAGCGGCGAAAATATCGAAGTCGACGGCGGCTGGTTACCCGAGCGGGTGTAACGGGCACGACCAAGCGACGCCCCGATGCGTCCCAGAGCGAGTTTCGTCTCAATCGACCCACAGCGTGATTTTCGAGTGTAGCCAGCGAGTTCGACGAAAGAAAGAGTGAGTATCGAAATCGACGGCAGCCGCCTCTCCGACCGACTCTTGCATCGAGAGACCTATCACGGAGGAGGCCCCTGACAGAGCTATGACTGGCCGAGTCCGATCGATCCATCTCGCGCCCGAACAAGGGGAGTCGGTACGGCAGGTCGACAGCGTGACTGCGGTGGCAGACCAGGGGCTCGAGGGCGATCGATACTTCAGCGCCGACGGGACATTCGCCGAGCGGGACGGAAGCGATCTCACGCTCATCGAGACCGAAACGCTGACCGCGGTCGAGCGCGATTACAATATCGACCTCGAATCCGGCGTTCATCGGCGGAACCTGACGACGGAGGGAATCGCGCTCAACCACCTGATCGACCGTCAGTTTCGGATCGGCGAGGTCGTCTGTGAGGGAACGGAACTGTGCGAGCCGTGTTCGTACCTCGAGAGACACCTCGAGAAACAGGGTCTCCGCGAAGCGCTCGTCCATCGCGGCGGGCTTCGAGCCCGCATCCTCGAGGGTGGGACCGTAACTCGGGGCGACGACATCGAACCAATCCAAATCGGCTGAGTACAGACCGATGGCAGCCGGTCGCGACCGTGACGCCGAAGCCGGTTGGCGGACACGAGTGCGGATTCTCGCGTTGAATGTGTCTCGCGCGGAACGCAAACTACATTTTCGCGAGCGCAAAGAAGCAACCAGAGGCATGAACGAGCCGGGTCTCCAGTCACTAATGGATCAGGAAACGCTGGATCGGCGGGTTCACAGCGGTGACGCGCCGACGTGGGTCGTCGACCACTGGGAGTCGTTCCGGGCAGGCCTGCTCGGCGAGCGAAACGGGTCGCCGTTCCCGTGTTTCTTCGGCGTCGAATCGGTCCAGCAGGGCGAGCCGCTGTACACCGCAGTGCCATCGATGAGCGACGCGGATGCGTTACTGACGCTGCGGGATCGGATCATCGAGTACCTCGAGAGCTATCGGGAGCACTCGGAGCGGGCCTCGCTCGTAACCTTCTTCAAGCCGCCCGAGCGCCCGCTCTCGGAGGCGTCCTATCACGACGCGCTCTGGCACATTTTACAGACGCTGCACCTCCACGATACCGAGCCGTGGCCCGAAGACATCCCCACCGATCCAGACGATCCACACTGGGAGTTCTGTCTCGGTGGCGAACCGATGTTCCCGACCTGTCGGGCGCCGTTTTACGAGACGCGAAAGAGCCGGTACTGCCCAGTTGGTCTCGAGATCACGTTCCAGCCTCGCGCGTTGTTCGAAGACCTCGAGGTTACGGCCGATACCGCGGCCGGCCAGCGCGCCCGTGACGTAATACAGAATCGACTCGAGGAATACGACGGGGTCTGCCCGCACGCCGATCTCGGCGACTGGGGCGTCGAGGGCGACCGTGAGTGGCCCCAGTACATGTTTTCGGAGGACGAATCGCAAGCACCGTCGACGTGTCCGATCACGATCACCCGGACGCATCCGAAACCCGCTGCCCACCTTCCATGACTGCCACCGATCGCGCTGCCGACGCCGCGGTCTCGATCCTCGATCGAGTCGAGGACGCTGCCCTCGTTGCGATCGATTTCCAGCAGGGGTTCGACGATTCGTCGTGGGGCGAGCGAAACAACCCGGACGCCGAAGCGAACGCGGTGCAACTGCTCGAGCGCTGGCGCGAACGGGGACGGCCAATCGTCCACGTTCGGCACGACTCGACCGAACCGGACTCGCCGCTCCGAGGTGACGGACCCGGTTTCGCGTTCAAACCGGAGACGAGCCCCCTCGAGTGCGAGCCGACGATGACCAAGTCGGTCAACAGCGCGTTCATCGGAACCGATCTCGAGGGCTGGCTTCGCAATCGGGGTCTCGAGGTGCTCGTTTTCGCTGGCCTCACGACGGATCACTGCGTGTCGACGAGTGCGCGGATGGCGGAAAACCTCGGCTTCGAGCCGATCGTGGTGGCCGACGCGACCGCGACGTTCGAGCGGACGTACGACGGCGAGACCTTCGACGCGGAGACGGTCCACCGCACCGCGCTGGCCCACCTCGAAGACGAGTTCGCGACGGTGGCGACCACGGCCGACCTTCTCGAAGTCAGGACCTGAAACGATAGTAGTCGCTGAACGTCACTGCACGCCCCGCTCGCGAATTCGCGGCAGCGAATCCTCGCTGGTCGCAGCAGTGCAAGCGGTGAGTCCATCGTTTCACCGACTCCCTTAGCCCGCGCTGGTCACAGCCTCGAACGATCCGTGCTGCAGTGACCGCGATTTCGTGTGCAAATTCGAGGCTTGCCCTCGAGGCAATGTACAGCCATCGTTAAGGGATTCCTCGTGCTCGAGTATCCCCATGCGAGTCGCAGTCGCTGGCACGTTCGGACCGCTTCACGACGGGCACCGGGCGCTGTTCGAGCACGCGCTCCGATTCGGCGACGACGGCGTCGTCGTCGCATTGACCAGCGACGAGCTGGCGGTCGATACGCGCCACGAACCCCGTCCGATTCCCTCGTTCGACGATCGCGTCGACGGCGCCGCCGACGCCATCGTCGACGTCGACGAGTGGGACCGGGAGGTCGAAATCCGGGAACTCGAGACCGAACACGGGATCGCGACCGACGATCCATCGATCGACGCGCTGGTCGTTTCCCCGGAGACGGCCCCGGAACTCGAGGCGATCAACGACGAGCGGCGCGAGCGCGGGTTGGAACCGCTATCGGGAATCGTCGCGCCCTACGTTCGCGCCGACGACGGCGAGCGTATTTCTTCGACCCGAATCATCGAGGGCGAAATCGACGAACACGGGCGGGTTCTCGAGTAGCAGCCCGCGTGGAAACAGTCGCGGTTTCGGTGCAACGCGGACGTATTCTCGGTTGTGATAGTTGTGATAGCCCGAAATCGCTCGTAGTGATAGCTCGGAATCGCTCGTAGTGATAGCCCGAAATCGCTCGTAGTGATAGCCCGAAATCGCTCGTAGTGATAGCTCGGAATCGGTTGCCATGAAAGCCGTCGGCGACGCAATAGTAATGGACGGCGAGACAGTCAGTGTATGTGATGAACGGTGACCGACGACCGCTGTTGTTCGTTCTGCTCGGCAGTGCGCTACTAATGACGCTCGTGCTTCACCTGTTGTTCGTTCCCCGATACCTCCCTGACGACGTACTACTGACCGTACTGACGGTCGGTGCTGGTTGGGTGACGTACGCGCTCGTGTTCTACGCCCTCGGTCGGGTGAGAGCTGATCCCGAGAGCCAGGAGTTTCCTACCATGCGATTTGCGGACGTCGGTATCGCGCTCCTTCTGGTTTCGTTGCTGTTCATGCTGGCTTTCGACGCGTTCGGGATTCCCCTCGAGGGGATCGTCGGGGTCTACGCGCTGCCTGCGATCGGGATCTACGCGGGACTCGCGCTCATCGGCTGGTCGATCGGCCGCCGAACCGAGGCGATCAACGAGATCGCCCGGTAGCTCCAGACATCGGACCCACGCGAGGCCCATCCGTGAGGGAGTCTCTCACTCCGACTCCACGCCCGAGTTCGCGACGAATACCGGAATATCGCCGAATCGAATGATGTGATCGGTGACGCTCCCCATCGCCATCCGGTGTACGCCGCCACGGCCGCGTGTTCCCATGACGACGACATCGGCATCGACGTCTCGCGCGTACTCGAGCAATTCACTCTCCGGCGGTCCCTCGAGCACAGCGCCGGTAACGTCAAGATCGGCTGATTCCGCCCGGTCGACGATCGTGTCGACGTACTCCTGTGCGCGACCGCGCATCGCGTCTTCGGCGCTCGCGGCGTCACCGGGGAGCCGGAGGTCCCCCAGCGGACCGGTGTCGGCGACGCAGGCGACGTGAACTGCCGCATCATGGGCGGTTGCGAGCTCGAGGCCGGTCTCCGCGGCCGCCTCGGCGTGATCACTGCCGTCGGTCGGGATCAGGATGGTATCGAACATCGTCCGAAACGTACGGCGAGACCCGTAAAGATCCTGGTGAATGGCTGATCCCGTTCTCCGCCTGCCGAAGAGGTCATCGATTTCGCTGACCGACGAGATCACCGTTCTCTGCTTGCCGACGGAGACGACGGCGGCTCTCGCACGGGGGAACTCAAACGACTGCCAGCGGCACCATAACGAGGATCCCGACGACGATGCCACCGGCGAGTTCGGGCTTGCCTCCTCGAGGCAGTCGCTCACCGATATCGAGCGCTTCGGGAATGAACTCGGTAAGCACGAGATATATCATCGCGCCAGCGGCGAAACCGAAGCCGTAGGGGAGGAACTCGCGTGCGTACCGGACGAACCCGAACGCGAGGACGGCCCCGATCGGCTGGGGAAGACTCGAGAAGACGGCCCACCAGATCATCTTCCACTCGGAGATGCCCATCGACTTCAGCGGAATCGATATCGCAGTCCCTTCGGGGATATTGTGGATCGAGATGGCGATCGTCATAAAGACTGCCAGTAGGGGAATCGTGAAGCCAAAGAGTTCGGCGCCGCCTTCGAGACCGAGATCGGCGAACGAGACGCCGATGGCAACTCCCTCGGGGAAGCTGTGGACGGTCAGAATACCGAGAATAAGGATGAGCTTCTTGAAATCGGCTTCCTCGTACTCCTGTGGGTCGATTTCGGAGTCCATCAACACGTTGTGGGCGACGACGACGAGCGCGACTCCGGCGGCGATTCCGATTGCGATCTCGAGTGGCGTTCCCTCGGCTAACCCCTCCTCGACGAGACCGAACGTCGACGCCGAAAGCATGATACCCGACGCGAGGCCCCATAGAACGACGTTTCGCCTGTCGCTAACGTTCTCGAAGAAGAAAAATGGAATCGCACCGATCCCGGTCGCCAGGGCCGTAATCAACCCGGCGACGAACACGAGCGTGAGGTTTTCGAGGAGTGCCATCTACTGCCGTATTGGACTGGCCATATATATATCGACGGCAAAAGCGGAGTGGTCCCCTGCTTCGTCGAGCCTCGATCATCGGCCGAGCGGTCACGGCTCGGAGTACGCACATCCGATCGGCCGAGCGGTCACGGCTCGGAGTACGCACATCCGATCGGCCGAGCGGTCACGGCTCGGAGTACGCACATCCGATCGGCCGAGCGGTCACGGCTCGGAGTACGCACATCCGATCGGCCGAGCGGTCACGGCTCGGAGTACGCACATCCGATCGGCCGAGCGGTCACGGCTCGGAGTACGCACATCCGATCGGCCGAGCGGTTCCGGCGAATCGACCGACACCATCAACAGTCACCCCTCAGATATGTAGCGTATGTCACTGTGGAGATCTCGCCGCACCCGCCACTATCTCGTCCTGGTGGCTGTGACGACCGTCGGCTCTACGTTGCTGTACAATTATGGGATGGCAACGTGGGAGAACGACCCGCAGCCGCTCTTTCGATCGCTCGGGATCGTCATTCAGTCGTTCACGACGACTGGCTACGGTGAAGATGCGGGGTGGGCTACGCCGCAGATGTACGTGCTGACGATCGGATTGCAACTCGCAGGAATCGGACTGATCCTGACAGCGGCGGACGTCTTCGCCGTTCCGTGGCTCCGGAATACGCTGGCGGTTACGCCGCCCACCGCTGTCACCGACCTCGAGGATCACGTCGTCATCTGTAAGTACACACCCCGTGGCGAAGCATTCATCGAGGAACTCGAGTCCCGTGGGCGAAAGTACGTCGTCGTCGAACCGGACGAGGAGACAGCGACGGCGCTCCACGAGGACGAATACCGGGTCGTTCACGGCGATCCAGAGTCGATGGCGGTCCTCCGAAAGGCCAGGATCGGGCAGGCGACGGCGGTCGTGGCCGATTCGGCCGACGATACGAACGCGAGTATCGTTCTCTCTGCCCGGGAAGCGAATCCGGACGTGCGGGTCGTGACGCTGGTCGAGGATCAGCGCCTCGGAGAGTACCACCGAATCGCTGGCGCGGACGAGGTGCTGTCGCCGCGGCAGTTGCTCGGCGAAAGTCTCGCTCACCGAGTGCCGACGGCGGTAACGACCACCGTCGAGGAGGGCATCGAGATCGGCGACGACCTGGAACTGGTCGAGCTCTCGATCGCCGAGGAGAGCGATCTCGCCAGGCAGACCGCCGACACGCTCCAGCTTCGCGAACGCTTCGGCGTCGATTGCATCGGAGCGTGGTTCAACGGAACGTTCGAGAGTCCGATCCCGCGAGATCGCGAAATCGACGCTGGAACGCGACTGCTCGTTGCCGGCGAACCGAGTCAGATCGATACGTTACGGGCGGAAGCCGCGTCGACGGTCCACCCCTTTGCCGCACAGCACGTCGTGATAGCCGGCTACGGGGAAGCCGGTGCAGCGGCTTGTGACGCCCTGGAAGCGACGAACTCCCGGGTGACCATTCTCGATACTGCGGAGAAAGACGGCGTCGACGTCGTCGGGGACGCTCGCGATCCGGCGGCGATCCGCGAGGCGGGTGTCGACGACGCATCCGCGGTGATCGTTACCCTTGACGACGATACGACCGCGGTCTTCACAACGCTCGTCGTTCGGGATCTGAATCCGTCGATCGACATCGTCGTCCGTGCGAACGACGCGGAAAACGTCCAGAAGCTGTACCGCGCCGGGGCGGACTACGTCCAGTCGCTGGCGACGGTCAGTGGCCGGATGATCGCCTCGACCGTCTTCGAAGACGAGGAGGTCCTGGCCGTCGACCGGCAGGTCGATGTCGTGAGACTCCCGGCCGGTCGCTTGGCCGGCGACACGATCGTCGACGCCGAAGTCCGATCGAGAACGGGCTGTACGATTCTCGCCATCGTCAGAGACGGCGATACTATCACTGAGTTCGATCCCGATACGTTCGTTCTCGAGACGGACGACGAACTCGTTATCGCTGGGACCGACGAGAGCGTCCGATCCTTCGAATCGACGTTTCTCGCCTGAAAAGCGGTCGAATCGCCCCGGTAGTCCGAGGACGATAGTACGTGTATAGACGACTGGCCGGCAATTACGACAACAGACCGTCGAAATCGAATCCGAACTGTTGTTTCGCGAACTGCGCGAGCAGCGGAATATCCTCGAGGTCGAGGAGACGTGCGATGGCCAGGGGGCTCCCGTTGTTCGCATTGGCGAGCGTCTCGTCGCCGAGGCGTCCCAGATCCTGCATGAGTTTGTCGTAGCGTTCGTTGGGCGCGAGATAGAGCAGTTGCGTCATCAGCAGTCGGGTGTTCGCGTTGGGCGCGACGTCGCGGTGCCAGAGCGTATCGTAGACTGCGAGGTTCTCCGTGGACGGTTCGATGTCGCCGTGTTTGAGACAACTGTCGGCGGCGGCGGCGGCGGCGCGGCCGGACTGCATGCACTTGTTGATGCCTTCGCCCCAGAGCGGGTCGACCGTCGGAACGGTATCGCCGATTGCCATGAATCGGTCGGTGTGGAGCTTTCCGGGCGCCTGTATGTGTGCCGAACCGCGGTGTTGTTTCCCTTCGATTCGTTCGGCGTCCCGGAATCGGGGGTCGGTGTCGAGCCAGTGGCTCAGGTAATCATCGATGCTGAAATCCTCACGGCTGTACTGGGCGTGGCTGTCGTTTTGAATGTAACAGAGGCCGACCTTGGCGGTGTCCTCGCCCGTGTGGAAGATCCAGGAGTAGCCGCCGGGCGCGATATCGTGATCGAGGCGGAGCATCATCGCGTCGCGCAGGTCAGCGAACCCGGGGCGATCGATGTCGATCCCTTCGAACTCGTACTCGATGCCGATCGCGTGGTTCTCGCGTTTGAGATCCACGACGTCGAGTTTCTTCGCGAGCGGGGCGGCCGGGCCCGTCGCGTCGACGACGATGTCGCCGTAGACCGCTTCGTCGCCGTTGTAGGTGACGCCGACGATCTCACCGCCTTCCATGATCGGGGCGGTAACGCGGGCCTCGAACCGGTACTCTGCGCCGTCGTCGCGGCCGTCCGCAACGAGGTAGCGCTTGAAGTCGGCGAATTCGAGCACTGCACCGGGCTGTTCGCGAACGTAATGTTCCGTCGGCGACTCGAGGACGACGCTGTCGGTATATTGCATCACCACGTCGTCGGGGATACCGAAGGACGCCATCATGGAGGGGAATGTCCCCGCAGTAGACTTGTTACTCTGTCGGGGAAACTCGTCCTCGGCCTCGGTCTCGAGGACGACGACGTCGTACCCTCTGGCGGCGAGATCGCGGGCACACTGCGCACCGGCGGGACCGGCACCGGCGATGACTACGTCGTAACGGTCGTTCATGCAAGCGTGACTGTAGCGGACCTTAATTAGTCTGTCCTGTTACGATCGAGAATACGTCGCAGTTCCCCTTGATTGTCGGGTTCCCCGTACGAATCGCTTCGGAGCGAGTGGGCCGCAAAACCCGATTCTAATGCCCATGGCACGCGATTTCAGTGCTGGTAGCGACGAATCGCCGGACGTGATCGGCCGCCTCGAGTGGACTGCTGACTGTGTGGTGCGTACGTCGTCCGGCGAACCGGACTCGCTCTGGATCGAAGTGACCCCTACCGGACGATCGTCACCGGAACGGGTGACTGTCGGGCGACACGCTCTGCAACGCTCCCCAGAAGCACTCTCGAGAAGCCGGTCCGGCCATGGCTTCCGACGACGATCAGGTCGACATCGTTTTCCACCGCGTAATCGACGATTTCGTCCGACGGCTGACCGACAGACACCACCGTTTCGAGCGAACAGCCGTATTCGGCCGCCCGATCTTCGGCGTCTGCGAGTAACTCCGCCGCCTCTTCCCGCAGGCGCTCGATCAACACGTCCGCTCCGAGGTGTGCAACTTCGCCGTAACCGCTGTTCGTCGGGTCTGCGGCGTGAAGAACCGTAATCTCGTCGTCGACGTGTTCCGCACACGCGAACTCGAGTGCCGCCCATCCCGGCTCCGAATCCTCGAGGGCGACTAGCAGGTGCATACTTCCCTCTACCCGGACCAGCTACTTGAGTGTCATCCTCTCTCACAATTTGTGGTGAACTTGAGTTATCTGCTGGCGGCGGCAACCCCAACTACTGACCGAAACACGGTCCGTCGACGGTACGGCCGGGAAGCGCCCGAATACGGAACTCCCTCATTCGGAGTATCCCTCTTGCAGAAAGGTCCCCTCGGTTTCGTACATCGAAACCAGTTCTTCGATGAGTTCCTCGTGGGTCTCTCCTTCTTCGAGATGGCTGTCAAGTCGCTCTTTCAAATCGTCGCTGATCTCGAGAGTGTATGTCATGATGGGGTAGTGGCTGTGGGTGCGTCATATTCTCGCTCGCAACTGTCAAATACCTCCGCGGAGCGTATGCAAGCTTTGGGCGTCAAAGCTCCTCGGGGTGCGTCTGCAATTCGTCCGTCACCCGCAAACAGCTTGCCGCGATCGATCTCCAGCCCCGATAGATCCGAACCAGCACGGGACGGCCGGTCACTTACCGGGTCAGCCACCAAACCCGCAGACATGTCCGCATCACTGTCTGATGACGACGTTGGGAAGACGGTCGTCGACGTCGAAGGCAAAGAACTCGGTATCGTCGCCTCAGTCGAAGACGGCAGGGCGTACGTCGATCCCGATCCGAGCCTGGCAGAACAGTTGCTCGCGTCCGTCGGGTGGGAAGGCCAAGACGACGAGGACTACCACGTCACCGAGGATATGCTCGAACGAGTCGACGACGAAGTCGTCCTGCGCGGCGAACTGTAGTTCGGCTCACGCAGAGTGGGCGAACTCAGGTGGGGCGATTTGCCCTCGATCGCTTGCCCTCGATCGGGCCCGGCATTCACGAACATCGATATCAGCCGATCGGCTACCGTGTCCTCTCGGTCGTTCGGTTCGGTCTGGCGTGGCAACGTGAAGTGTCTCCTCGCACGAGGGTCGCCCGAGCGATAAGTCGCGTCGAAGGTCGGTTATCGAACGACGGTCCGAATCACCGACGGGCCCACTCGAGCATCCGTTCGTAGACGGGATCGGACGCAAGCGCCCGCGAATCGCCAACCAGCACGAGCGCACGTTTGGGCCGAGTCAGGGCGACGTTGATCCGTCGGTAATCCTCGAATATCGGCCCCTCGAGCGAACCGGTCGCGGTAAAGGAGACGATGATAACCTCCTGGCTCGAGCCCTGGAATCGGTCAACTGTGTCGACCGTAACGTCGTCGGGGACGTGTTTCGAAATCTCGGACACCTGCGCCCTGAAGGGAGCGATAACACCGATCTGGGAGCGGTCGAGGCCTGCGGTTTCGTACGAGTCGATCAGCTCGGCGATTCGGCTTGCCTCCTCGCTATCCGTATACTGACTCCGGTCTCCTTTCACGTCGACGAACGAGACGGGGTCCTCCAGCGTCGCGGGTAACGCGTCGCTCGAAACGCCCTCGAGGTCGTCGAGCGTCCGTCCTGCGACTGCTGGGGTCGCGGGGCGAAGCTGGCCGTCGTAAAACTCGGTCGACGGGAACGCCTGGATGCGCTGGTTCATCCGATACTGGCGGTCGAGCATGACCCCGGCTTCGGGGTAGAGATCGACGAGCCGTTCGAACAGCGACTCGGTGAGATCGTGCGCTCGCGACACGTCGTCACCCGCGTCACCGGTGACCGTTTTCGTCCCGCCCTCGGCCCGAACGACCGGCGGCAGTTGCTCGTGGTCGCCGACGAGGACGAACCGTTCGGCCAGATTGATCGCCGCGCAGGTTCCGGGTTCCGTGAGCTGGGCGGCTTCGTCGACCAGCGCGACGTCGAAGGCCTGTTCTTTCATCACCCGCGAGCCGCACGTCGCCGTCGTCGCAGCCACCACCTGCGCGTTCTGTATCTTCGCGACGCGATCCTCGGGATCGCCCGCTCGCTCGAGCCGGTACGGCTCCATGTCGTTACGAACGCCGCTTTCCGAGCCGACGCGGACGATTCGATCGTCGTCGACGGTGTCGTCCAGTTGGTCGAGAACGGCCTCGAGCGCGTTGTCGACCGCCCGATTCGTAAAGGCTGACAGCAGGACGCGTTCGCCACGATCGATCATTTCGCGGATGGCGCGGGCGATGGTGTAGGTCTTCCCGGTTCCCGGCGGGCCGTGGATCAGCGCGCAGTCCTTCGCGCCGACGGCCTTCGTCACGGCTTCGTTCTGGCGCTCGTTGTTGTGGATAACGGTCTCGTCGATCGCGGCGAACTCGGGATCGGCTCTCCCGAACAGGATGTCCTTCCGTCGTTCGGCTCCTTTGAGGAGCGCGTCGTGCATCGCGACGAGCAGTCGGTCGGTCGTCAGTTCGGAGGGGTACACGTCGAGCCGGGTGACTTCGACCGGCTCGTCTGCGGTGAGCACGACGTCGTCGTCTAATCGTTCGATCATCGCGAGTTCCGAATCGCCGCGAACCGGATGTCCATCGCTCGCGAGCACCAGATCGCCCTCGCGGAGCTTCGACGTCGCGCCGCCGGTTCGACGGGCCCGTAGCTCCCAGCGCCCGCCCTCGAGCGGTTGTTTCTCGACGAACTCGAGGTCGATCAGTGCGCGGTCGTCGTCGGCTCGCTCCTCGGCCGTCTGTTCCCAGAGTTTGGCGTATTCGCGGTGGACCGCTCGGCGCTCCTCCTCGATCGCCCGGTAGAACCGATCGAAGTACTCGAGTTCCTCGTCGGGCAGCGACTGCCCGATCTGGCCGGCCTTCGACTCCTGGTCGAGCCGACCGGAGACGACCATGCAGGTGTCCTGTTCGAAGCAGTACTCGCATTTCGCGTCGGCCTCGTAGCCGGTCGGGATATCGCCCGCCGTCTCCGTCGCCGCGATTTCGTTGCGCAGCCGAACGACGTATTTCAGGAGGCCGTTGCCCATCGAGAACTCCTTCGCTGGAGTGAGATCGCCGGTCTCCTCGTTGCGATCCAGCGCCGAATTCTTCGTGTAGAGCAGCGTCCCGGTGTCGACGTCACTACCGTGTTCTTCGAGCAACAGCGCGTAACAGGCCGCCTGAACTTTGTCCTTGAACCGGGGCTCTTTCTTCAGATTCTTGCCCGTCTTGAGTTCGACCGGTGCACCGCGGCGGACTGCGTCGGCTCGCCCGCGGATACCAAACGTTTCGCTAATGAGGAGCTGCTCCGACCGCCAACTGCTCTCCTGAGGCGTGAATGCTCGATCTGAGCTATCGGCGGCAGCAGCCGCCCCATCTTCGGCGGCAGCAGCCGCCCCATCTTCGGCGGCAGCAGCCGCCCCATCTTCGGCGGCAGCAGCCGCCCCATCTTCGGCGGCAGCAGCCGCCCCATCTTCGGCGGCAGCAGCCGCCCCATCTTCGGCGGCAGCAGCCGCCCCATCTTCGGCGGCAGCAGCCGCCCCATCTTCGGCGGCAGCAGCCGCCCCATCTTCGGCGGCAGCAGCCGCCCCATCTTCGGCGGCAGCAGCCGCTCTCTCTTCACCCGTCAACCGGCCTTGCTCGAGCCACCCCTCGATCGCTTTCGCGTTCTCTCGGACGTCCTCGGCGACGGCTTCGGGAGTCTCGCCGAGCAGTCCGAGTTCGAGTCCTCGTTCCTCGACCCGGGCCTCGATCGATTCTTCGAGATTCCGCCCGCGGAGCAAATCGCCGAAGACTTCGTGGACGAGCGTTCCTTTCACCACCGGGTAGTTCAGCGGCACTCCGGAGAGCTTGTTCAGGTAGTAGAGTCGTGGACATTCGACCCAGTTGCGAATCGACGTGACGCTGACGAGAAACGAGGGTTCGACGACGACGTAGGAATCTCCCGTGGTCGCGAACTTCGGTTCGCCCTCGTAGTCCTCCTGTTTTGCGTTCGTAACGAGCAGTTCCATCCCCGGCTCGAGCAGTTCGGCCGACTCTGTCCATTTGTTCCACAGCGTCACCGTTGTCGTCTCGCGGCCGCCGGCAACCGCTGCCGTCTCGCCATCGTCCCGTGCAGGAGGCGCAGTACCGGTTTGCGCTTCGTCGGTCAGCCGAAGGGGGACGTCGGCGAGGTCGCTCTCGCCATAGCTCGTCGATACCGACCGTACCTCGACCTCGCCCGCGACGGTTCCGCGTACGTACACAGCGTATCGTCACGAGCGAGCGATCAAAAACGCTATCGGTCGCCGGTGCCGGGGTGAGTCTGTATCCGTTTCGCTCCACCGGAACCTCTCGGATCATCGTCGAGCACCAGTAATATGCTCTTACTGACGGTCTCAGTCGCTCTCAAAATGTTACGGTGAGTGAAACGGACAGGATGCTTTTGAGAGAGCGAACCATACGCTCGATGCAATGAGCGACCCCAACGGCGACGATCGTCGGTCAAAAAGCGGGTCCGAGGCCGATTCCGATGCCGGAATCGAACCTAACGAGGGGCCGACCAATCGGCGAGAAGAGGCAGCCGCCGACATCGATTCCGGAACCGGTGTCGGGGACCGACCGTCAGCCGGCCGCGATCCGCGCGACGAATCGACCCAGGTCGCTAACGAGGAACGGCGGCGCAAGACGTCGGTTCTTAGCCTGCTCGTTGCCGCACTCGGCGCGTGGGTCACCCTGTCAGTTACCGTCTTCGAGACCACAGCGGCGTCGCATTGGAACAATGTCCTGGTCGGTCTCGTCGTCCTGGCAGCCGCGGGTTACAATTACTATCGACTGATCAACGACATTCCAGTCAGCACCGGCATCGCGTCTTTGATCGCCGTTCTCGGCATCTGGCTAATCGTGTCGACCGCCCTGCTCCGAATGACTGGCAGCCTGTTCTGGAGTACTCTCGCCACTGGGCTATTGATCGCCGGGATAGCGGGTTACAACGCTTACGAAGCTCGTGAGGCGAGACGGGTCGCGACCGAACCCGGACCGGGCGCATAGCACTCGTCGGGCCTGACTCGCAGTACTTTCTAAACCCACTGCGTGGACAATCGAGCGAACGCTCAGGCCTGCTCGATCCCGTGGTCGGCCTCGAGCAACCGAATACGGTGTTCTGCGGCGTGATGTCTCATCGCGATGACGGCAAACGCCATCATGCTGACGGCAAAGCCGATCGCGACGGGTGGCGAGACGCCGTTGACGAAACTATTGCATAACTGACCGAGCGCCAGTGCGAGCGGTGCAAGCGATAGCAGCGAACTCTTTGCCGGCGCGGCGCGAAACAGTTCAACAAGCGAGAGTTGGTGGCGGCCAGACATAGGGAAAGCGTTGGTTACGGTCTCTGATGGGGGAACTGACGTATTCCTTTTGGTTCGAATCGACCGGTGGAGAGCGGTCAATCAGCTCGTGGCATCGTTCGGGTCAATCGATACGTTCATTCGGCCGGCGTCCCAACGCTCGGCCATGCGGATTCGCGAGTGGCAGGACATACTCGAGGACGTCACCGAACGGAGCGTCGATCCCGAGGACTGGCGTGCTGTCGCCGGCGACCGAGCGAGCGGTGTCGGCGAAGACATGTATCTCGCGCATCCACGGGCCGGCGTTTTTTTCCTGAAAACGTACGCAAAGAACCCCTTCGAGGTCCGCGGCGTCGGCACGCACGTCGCTCGTAATCTCGACGACGAGCTCGGTTCGTTCCTTCCCGAACGGGATTCCAGCGGCCGCTTTGCCGTCCAATCCCCGCCCGAGGACGAAGACCAGGTCGAAACGGTCTCGAAGCGTCTCGAGACCGTTCTCGAGACCCATGCTGACGCGCCGACCCGTCCGCAGGACCTGTTCGACGACGTAATGGATGCCATCGAGAGCCCCGCCTTCGGGCCGATGGAATACGACCAGTACGACCGACCGGACGAACTCGATGATCTCTCCGAACGGTTCGAGGAAGCCGACGAATTGCTGAATTCGGAACTCGAAGACCTGATCGAAACGGACGAAGTCGATCGAGGGTTCATGTAGGGCGAGCCGCGTCGCTCGAATCCTTGAGGGACCCATGGGTTTGCGCCGAGTGCCCATGGGTTTGCGCCGAGTGCCCATGGGTTTGCGCCGAGTGCCCATGGGTTTGCGCCGAGTGCCCATGGGTTTGCGCCGAGTGCCCATGGGTTTGCGCCGAGTGCCCATGGGTTTGCGCCGAGTGCCCATGCGTTTGCGCCCGGTGGCTCTTTGGGAACTGCCTGCGAAGGTACAGTCATGGTATCGAGCGAACGCGCGGAAGCGGTCGTCCGCGACTACTACGATGCACTCCGCGACGGCGATCCGCTCGGGCCGTACTTTCTTCGCGACGATTCGACCGTCAAGTTCGGCATCAGCGAGTCCCTATTCGGCGAGGGCGAGATCGTCACGGCTCTCGAAGAACAGACCGAAGCGACTGCAAACTGGTCGCTCGAGAGCAGGCATCTCGTCGTCGCCGAATGGGACGGAGTTTCGACGTTCGCGGACGAAGTGACGATGGCCTGGACGGACACTGAACGCGGCGATCGGCACCGGTTCGACAGTCGCTGGAGCGGTACGCTCGTCGAACAGCCGGAAGATCCCGACGGTCCAAACTGGCGCTTCGCCGTGATGCACGTCAGCGCTTCGACCGAAATATGAGCCGCAGTCGCGGCCCCTCTCGGTGGCGAAACCGGATGAAGACGGCCGATCAGCTCGGTATATTGTTCGTTCTCCTCGTCGGACTGTCCGGGGGGCTGATCGCACTCCAGAGCAACGCCTCGGTTGCGGTGATCGGCACGACGATACTCGGCAGCCTCGTCGTCGGTAGCGTGTTGCTCTGGTCCCTCCTTGGGATTGCGACCGAGTGACCATCACCTCACTCGAGTGAGGTGGAGAACAGTGAGGTAGCGAACAGTGAGGTAGCGAACGAGACTGGTCACCCGAGTGGAGAACGACCCCCGTTGGTTCTGAACGGGTACCGGTCGACAGTTGACGGTTGATGGCTAGGGGTCGACGCGTCGGATCCACTGTCCTGGCGAGTCGAGTTCGTCCTGAGTCGGGAGGTTCTCGGGCCGTGTCCAGACCAGACTCGCCGTCTCGAGGTCGCGAACGGCGACGATGTGTTCGAAGAACTCCTTGCCGCGTTCGTACTGGCGTTCTTTGAGTCCGAGGCCGAGCAGGCGACGGACCAGTCGCTGGAGGGGGCCACGACCCTGACGTCGCTGGTCGAGTTTGCGCCGGAGGTCCTCGTATTCGTCGTCGAAGGCGAGGTCCATGAGGAGTTCTGCGTAGCCCTCGACGACGGTCATCGCTGCGTCTAGATCCCGAAACGCCTCTCGGTCGATCGACCCCTCAGAGAGCGTCGCGATTCCGTCTTCCATGCGTCGCTCGAGGTGGTCTGAGAGCCACGGGGCGGCACCGAACTCGGCTGCGTGAGTCACCTCGTGGAAGGCGATCCACCGGCGGAACCGGTCGGGGTCGACCTCGAGTTTGTGAGCGGCGTTGAGGATGTTCGGCCGGACGAAGTACAGTGCGTGATCGTTTGCGGGCCCGTCGGCCAGCAACAGCGGGTCGTACTGACCGAGGACGTTCCGTCCGAGAAAGGCGAGCAAAACGGTCATTGTGCCGGTGTTGACCGTCCGGGCGACTCCGGGGAACGTTCCCGTGTGCGTCTCGAGGGTGCTCATGACGCGCTCGAAGGTGGCGACGTTGGCGTCGATCCAATGGTGGCGATTCTGGATTTCGACGGTCTCAGGAACGTCGAAATCCACGCCGGACACGGTCCGAACTGCTTCTCGAGCCTCCCGGACGTCGCGGCCGTAGGCCTCGCGTTCACCGGATTCGAGAGAGAGCGACCCGGGGTCCGTAGCCGCTTTGGCAGCGTCGGCAGCCGACTGCCAGTCGATCGCGTCGGTCCCGGACGCCCCGGCAACGGCTCGGGCGCTACGATAGAGGTTCACGACTATGGGTATGAGAAGGAAGCGCAAAAGCGTTCGGCTCGATTCGACTCGGCGTTACGTCCCGATGACGGCTGACAGTTACAGCCCGATCGGCGAGTCGATGAGTCGGGACCTCCACGACGAGGTGATTCGGCGAGCCGACGATTCGATATCGACCGCCATCGTGTCCGACGTTGCTCAGTTGATGATGACGTCCGGTTCGTCTTCGGCCTCGAGGTCCGGTTGTTCGTCGTCGCCGCGGAACTTCCGCGCGGCGATGGCGATGCCGACGAGAACGACGAGCGCGACGAGTGCACCGACGGCGCTCTTGCCCGATCCGCCCGTCTCCTCGTCTGCGACGGCGCTTACGTCCGAGTCGGTTTCGCGTTCCGTTTCCACCGATTCCGTTCCGCCGATCGGCAGGGCTTCGCCGATCGATCCCAGTCCGAACCGTGTCTCGCCGTCTATGTGTAGTTCGATGAGGGTAAATTTAGTGTCGCCCATGAGACGACGGTCAACGAGTACTCACTTAGCCGTTTGGTTCAATTTTCGCTATAGTAACGCACCCCGAATCATAGTGCCGGCGAAAACGTAAATCGGTCTCGAATCGATTGCACAGCCGCCGAATGATCGGATGTTCGCTGTTATACGAGATACAGGAGAAAACCCACGGCTTTAGCCGTGGGATGAATCCGTCACTCCTGAATCAAACCACGCTACAGTGGCAGGCCTACTCCCCATTATTTAAGAAATACCAGTAATACATATAAGATATGGGCGTGCGGCGTACCGTCCCCGTTGCACTCGATGTGGACAGCGACGACGCCGTACTCCTCGAAGACACCGTAGACACCTTCCTCTGGTCAGCGCAATACGTCGTAGACCACGCCTTCCAAGGCGAGTACGTTACCACCAGCAAAACCACGCTCGACGACGAAACCTACGACGATGTGCGCGAGAAAACAGACGGCTTCAACGGCGGTCTCGTCCAAGCAGCGAGGAACAAGGCCGCCGAAGCCTGCAAAAGTGTCGTCGCACGCTGGAAAAACGGCAAGAAAGCATCCAAACCCGAGTTCACCAGCCCACATGTCGTCTACGACAAACGCACTGCGACGTTCCACGACGACTACGTGAGCCTCGCCACTACGGACGGTCGAATCGAAGCCGACTACGTATTGCCCGATGAGGATAGTGACACACCGCACTCGGAGTACCTATTTTCAGACGAATACGAAATTACGGGTGCGGAACTGCACTCCCAAGACGGCGACTGGGCGCTTTACGTCCACTGCAAGATGGACGTGGAGTCCGACACGTCGGAACCGGCAACACCTAAGAACGGAACGGTTCTCGGGGTTGACCTCGGCGTGAACAACCTCGCCGTCACCTCGACAGCCACGTTCTGGACGGGCGACGAGTTCGATCACTGGCGCAGAGAATACGAAAAGCGTCGTGGCTCGCTCCAACAATGCGGGACGCGCTGGGCACACGAGAATATCCAGTCCGTCGGACGAAAGGAAGAAGGTCGGTTCACGTTGCTGCTTCACCGCATCAGCAACGAACTCGTCGCTGAAGCTCGTGAGAACGGGTGCTCCGTGATTGCGTTCGAGGACTTGACCGACATACGTGAGCGGACTGGTGCATCGTGGGGGCACAAGTGGGCGTTTGACCGCTTGTACGAGTACGTCGAGTACAAAGCCGCCGAGTACGGTATCTCCGGAGAGCTGGTTGACCCCGAGAATACGTCACGGCGTTGCTCGCACTGTGGGTTCACACACCCTGACAACCGCGATGGTGAGGTCGTTGAGTGTCTGAAGTGCGGGTACGAGAATCACGCGGATTACAACGCTGCGAAGAACATCGGCTTGCGGTATCTCCGTCGCAACCAAACTGGGGGCGACGGAGGCGCACCCTTGGGCGTGCGCTTGAACAGCGGGTCGTTGAACGTGAACGGAGGCTATTCTCCTGCCTCATCTGAGGTCAGAACGGGAGTCCACGCTGAATCCCACCGCTTTAGTGGTGGGTAGCTCAAATCAAACGTCGGCACCGGCGGATGACCCCTCGTTGCCGACAGATTCAGGTCCCGGGGCTTCGGACCGGTACGATTAAGTGTCCATCACCTGCGGTGTTTCGTATGAGTGGACGACCGCTGGATGTCCTCGAGGCGTCACTCGGCGAACGCGTCACGGTACGGCTCAAGAGTGGCGACGAGTACGTCGGTGACCTCGCCGGCTACGATCAGCACATGAATCTTGTGCTCGACGACGTGACGATCCCCGTCGAGAGCAGTGTCGAAGAGGAAACGCCGGTCGAAGACACAACCATTATACGCGGCGATAACGTCGTGTCGATCACTCCATGACTGGTGCAGGAACCCCGAGCCAAGGAAAGAAGAACAAGACGACTCACGTCAAGTGTCGTCGCTGCGGCGAGAAGTCCTATCACTCGAAGAAAAAGCAGTGCTCATCGTGTGGGTTCGGCAAGTCGGCCAAACGCCGCGACTACGAGTGGCAGTCGAAGACGGGCGACAACTGATCTCTCCGTTCTCTCGTTCGTGTGTGGCTGCGAAACGGTGCTGTTCTTCCCGCTGAATAGTCGCCGTCGTCGATAGACTGCGCTCGTCGATGCGCTCACCGACGACCCGGCGATGGACAGTCCTTAGTTCGAAGCCGCGAACAGTCGTATATGGAAACGACAGACGCATTCGTCGGTCTCGAATGCGACGACTGCGGGGCCGTCGTCGACGCCGAAGCGGGGTCCCACCGTTGTCCGGACTGTGCCGGATGGCTCGAGCCGACCTACGACTACGACGCGATCGACCTCGATCGCGAGACGCTCGCCGACCGGTCGTTCGATTCCCAGTGGCGCTACGCGGAACTGCTTCCGTTTCCGCGCGAAGCGGCGGTGACGACGAACGAGGGGGCGACCCCACTTGTCGACTGCCCCCAACTGGCCGCCGAACTCGGCGTCGATCGCGTATTCGTCAAAGATGAGAGCCGGAACCCG
Source organism: Natrinema halophilum (assembly GCF_013402815.2). Taxonomy (NCBI): domain Archaea; kingdom Methanobacteriati; phylum Methanobacteriota; class Halobacteria; order Halobacteriales; family Natrialbaceae; genus Natrinema; species Natrinema halophilum. The sequence goes on along the minus strand of NZ_CP058601.1, from coordinate 1,888,606 downwards.
ACGGGAACGAGCAAGGACCGTGGCGCGTCGGTCGCTGTCACGGCTGCTGCTCTCTGTGGTGCGACCGACGTCGCACTCCCCTCGACGGGCAACGGTGGCCAGGCCGTCGCGGCGTACGCCGGTCGGGCGGGACTTGACGCACACGCGTATCTCCCCTCCCGGTCCGGTTTTACGAACAAGGCCATGGTTAACGTCCACGGCGGTGACATGAACGTCGTCGGCGGTCGATTCGACGAGGCCGTCGGTGCCTTCGAGGAGGGGCTGGCCGAACACGACGACTGGTACTCGCTCCGGGCCTTCGAGACTCCATACCGCCACGAGGGTGCAAAGACCCTCTTCTACGAGATCGCAGAGCAACTCGAGTGGGCCGTTCCCGACGTAATCGCCTATCCCACCGGAACCGGCACCGGACTCGTTGGCCTCGCGAAGGCCGCGACCGAACTCGAGGAACTGGGCCTGATCGCCGACCTCCCTGCACTGTACGCCGCACAGGTATCCGGTTGTGCGCCGATCGTGGAAGCCGTCGACGACGACCGCGACGAACACGAGCCCGTCGAGCACCCGGACACGATCTGTGGCGAACTCGAGATACCCGATCCCGCGGCGAGCCCTCGCGTTCTCGATGCGATCCGAGAAACCGACGGCGGAGCGATTGCGACTGACGATCCGGACGTTCTCGAAGCTGCCGTACGGGTGGCGCAAGCGACGGGCCTCGAGATGAGTCCGAGCGCCGCAGCGTCGGCCAGCGGCGCGTGGGAACTGGCCGAACGAGGCACGTTCGACGGCGACGAAACGATCGTCATCGTCAACACCGGGTCGGGTAACAAGGAGGCGGACGTGCTGCGAAGCCACCTGATGGGACAGGGAATCTGAGTCTGCAGCCGGTGGTATCCCCCAGTATACGGGGCCGAATCGCTAGCACGGAATACAGTGGCCCTCGTGGACCGACCCCAGCTACCGACAGAGCCTTGACTGCGAACCGAGTAGATGAAACGAGTACCAATGTGTGAACATTCACCAGAATGTTCGAACGGGGCTACGTGCCAACTCGTCCTCGAGAACGGTCAGACCGGTCTCGAGACCGCCGAGTATTACTGCAAGGCCCACCTCGTCCTGCGGATCTGGGAAGTCGAGAACGACAGCTCGCTCAGGGCCATCAGCGCCGAACAACTCTGATCGCGCTCAGCGAACCGGGACGTCGTCAGGACCCAGCGTCGGCCGATTCGGTTTGGCACGAACCGACTCCCTCTGCAGCCGCCCCATCCGTGTGCCCCGGGGAGAACGCTCGGTGACACCGCTCGAGTATCGGGCGACCGTGTGGTTTCCGAGACGGGGCCGTTCCGTAGCGTTTTTGCTGGTTGTCGGGAAACGACGCGGTATGACTACCCCCTGGGAGGACTGGAACCACATCCTCAAGATCGATCCCGACAAGGAATTACCCGAGGGTGTGACCTACGGCGATCTCTGTGCGACCGGCACTGACGCGATAGAAGTCGGCGGTACCATGGGCATCACCCGGGAGAATATGGGTGCCGTCATCGAGGCCTGTGCCGAACACGACGTCGCCCTCTATCTGGAGCCCTCGAGCCCGGACGTCGTCCTCGAGGACGACGTGCTGGACGGCTATTTCATTCCGACCGTATTCAACGCCGGCTCACCGTTCTGGATTACTGAAGCTCATAAGGAGTGGGTCCGTCTCGAGGGTGACCTCGACTGGGAACGGACGACGACCGAGGCGTACATCGTGATGAATCCCGAAGCCGACGTGGCGACGCTGACAGAGGCGAACTGCGATCTCGACGCCGACGACGTCGCCGCCTACGCGACGGTCGCCGAGCGGATGTTCGGCCAGGAGATCGTGTACGTCGAATACTCCGGTATGCTCGGCGACGAGGGGGTCGTCGAGGCAACCGCAGCCGCGACCGACGAAGCGACGTTGTTCTACGGCGGCGGTATCCACGACTACGACTCCGCACATTTGATGGCTCAGTACGCCGACGTCATCGTCGTCGGCGACCTCGCACACGACGAGGGAATAGAGGCGGTTCGAGAAACCGTTGTCGCGGCCAACGACGCGTAGGCCGCGATCGGCCGTCTCGCGTCCCTCGCCGTCGCAGTGGCTGATACTGTTTTGTCCCTTCGTGGTACACGACCGGGCATGAGTCTCCTCCCCGAGTTCGAGGCGTCGTCACCCTCCCCGAGTTCGAGGCGTCGTCACCCTCGCCGAGTTCGAGGCGTCGTCACCGGCGCTCGTTCTCGGGTCAACTCTCGAGGCCCTGCCCACCTGGAGGTCGAATTCGAGCGCCAGTACGCCCTCGATCCCGCACGGTCGATCGCCTTCTGCTGGATCAGCTGTCGCGACCGTGGACGACTCGATCGTGCGCTCGTCGCGGACACCACGATCGCGGACCAACTCGGGCGTCTCGACGCAGGCCGTCAGCGAACGGCTGCGTCGCGGACGGGCGCCGTTGATCGAAGACCGAATTTTCGAGCAGGTCGACGAATCGCTTCGGACGTTGCTTCGTCGCGTTGCTCCGTCGTGCAGTCGGCTACTCGAGGTGGTCCCGAAGCCGCGGGAGGACGGTCGTCACGTTTTCGCGAACGACCGCGTCGGCGACGTCGTCGCACGGGGTAGACTCGAGGTTGACGATTCCGACCGTCGCACCGGTCGATGCAGCCAGCCGCGGAAGCGACGCGGCGGGTTCGACGACGAGCGAGGAACCGACCGCGAGGAACACGTCGCTCTTGCAGGCGAGCGAGCGGGCCCGCTGGATGACCGCGCCAGGAAGCTGTTCACCGAAGAGAACGGTATCGGGTTTGAAGACGCCGCCGCAGTCGCAGGTCGGCGGCAGTTCGCCGTCGGCTGCGCGTTCGAAGATCGGATCTCCGTTCTGCCGTTTGCCGCAGTCGGTACAGCGCACTCGCTGTGAGTTGCCGTGAAGCTCGAGAATGGGTGTCTCGGTACCGTCGTCACCCAGGTCGTCCTTGCGGGTGGCTGCGGCCGCGTCGTCGTCCTCGCGGGTGGCTGCGGCCGCGTCGTCGTCCTTGCGGGTGGCTGCGGCCGCGTCGTCGTGTAACCCGTCCGTGTTTTGCGTGAGGATCGCCTCGAGGTCGCCGTCGTGACCCATCGCGGCCAGCGCCTCGTGGGCCGCGTTCGGTTCGTACTCCTCGTCGAACATCTCCCGTTGCAACTCGACGCGGTCGGCCCAGAATCCCTCCGGATCGGCTTGAAACCGGCCGTAGGTGAACTGCCCTTCGTCGAATTTCTTCCAGACGCCGTCGTCGCCACGGAAGGTGGGTACGCCGGAGGGTGCGGAGATCCCCGCCCCGGTGAACGCGACGACAGTCTCCGCGCGCCGCACCTCGGTCGCGAGGCGCTCGAGTTCGTCCATGGCCGATGACTACGTAGCAAGCGACAAAAATTCGGGGGCTGAGACCGTTTCGGTCCCAGGTCGACGGATACACCGTTCGTGGGAACGAAACGAAATACCCCGTATTCGAGGACGGTGGACACCCGACCGGTCGAAGCGGTGAACATTCTCGACGTCGAACCGCTTTCGGTCCGCGAGATCGTTCGCTGAGGCGATCGCAACTCCGAACGACTGTGCTTAAGTTCCGGCTACGTGAACCGGGAGGTATGCAGGACAGAACCCATACTGCCGACGCCGAGCCGGGCGACGAGGTCACCGTTGCCGGCTGGGTCCATGAGATCCGCGATCTCGGGGGAATCGCCTTCCTGATCCTCCGGGACAGCACCGGGAAGATCCAGATCAAGTTCGAGAAAGACGAGATGGACGACGACCTCGTCGAGACGGGCCTCGACGTCTCCCGCGAAAGCGTCGTGACGGTCTCCGGTGCGGTCGAAGCGGAACCGCGGGCGCCGACGGGCGTCGAGATCACGCCGGAGTCCCTCGAAGTCGTCGCGCCGGCCGATCCCGAACTACCGCTCGATCCCTCCGGCAAGGTCGACGCCGACCTCTCGACACGACTCGACAATCGGACGCTCGATCTGCGCAAGGAAGACGTTCAGGCGATATTCGAGATCCGCTCCGAGATTCTCCGCGCGGTCCGCGATCAGTTCCGCGAGTTCGACTGTACGGAGATCACCACGCCGAAGATCGTCGCCACCGGAACCGAGGGCGGCACCGAACTCTTCCCGATCACCTACTTCGGCGAGGAAGCGTTCATGAACCAGTCCCCGCAGCTGTTCAAGCAACTCATCGCGGGCTCGAACGTCGAACGCGTCTTCGAAATCGGGCCGATCTTCCGCGCGGAAGAACACAACACGCCCCGGCACCTGAACGAGGCGACCTCGATCGACTTCGAAGGCGCGTTCTGCGACCAGAACGACGCCATGGACGTCGTCGAGGGCGTCGTGAAAGCGGCGTACGAAGCCGTCGACGAACACTGCGGCGACGAACTCGAGGCGCTGGATCTCGAAGACGAGTTCGGAGCACCCGACGAAGAGTTCCCCCGTCTCAGCTACGAGGAGGCCATCGAGCGCATCAACGCGACGGACGAACTCGACGAACAGCTGGTCTGGGGCGACGACCTCTCGACCGAGGCTGAGAAGGCTCTCGGACAGGACGTCGGCGGCCACTACTTCATCACGGACTGGCCGAGCGAGATCAAGCCGTTCTACATCAAAGACCACGACGACGATCCGGACCTGTCGACCGGTTTCGACTTGATGCACCCGCGGATGGAACTGGTTTCGGGCGGTCAGCGCGAACACCGCCACGAAAACTTAATCGAAGGCTTCGAACAGCAGGGCCTCGATCCCGACCAGTTCGAGTACTACACCAAGATGTTCAAGTACGGGATGCCACCTCACGCCGGCTTCGGTCTCGGCGGCGAGCGGCTCATCATGACGATTCTCGGCCTCGAGAACATTCGGGAAGCGGTTCTCTTCCCGCGGGATCGTCAGCGTCTGAGCCCCTAGGCGAAGAGGTCTCGCCAGACCGCAGCGTCTGCGGCGGTAGGCGACGGACCCGAGAGTCGGCGCGACCCTCGCAGTGTGAGAGTTTTGCGAACATGTGAGAGACCGGGCTCGGAATCCAGTCATCGACCGGTCGTCGCGGTACGCCACTCACTGATACTGATCCGCATCAATCTGTACAGGAGCCGGTAGTGATGGCACCGGCGAGATCGGTTCCCACCGCGTCGTCGTCCAGATACGACAGGTGACTGAAAACGCCGCCAGAGACGTCGACGTCGGTGTAGTTCGACGACGGATCGCAGTCCGCGCCGTCGTGTCCGAGGGCGGTGTCGCCGTATCCGCCGTAAAAATACTCGGGCACCGGGTCGTTCCGGGAGTGATAGTTCCGGACCGCACAGGCGTTGTCGAGGCCGGCCTCGAACGGGCCGCCACAGATTTCTCGGCTGTACCCGGCGGTACCGAGCCCTGCAACCGTCTCGATCTCGTAGCCACTGCTGAGTTCGGTGAGCGTCCAGTAGGCGCACCGGCCGCCAAGCGAGTGGCCGACGAGGCGGACGGCACCCCCGCCCGCGTCGTAGAACTCCTCGGTGAGGGTGGCCGTGACCGCGCCGACGTCTTCGGTGTCGGACTCCGCACCGGCGGAATCGAGGGTGGTTGCCGGCCACTGGATGGCGGCAGTTTCGTCCGGCGAATATCCCCCGGATTCCAGTGACCGTTCGAGTGTCGATGCCTGCGACCTGACGGTCGCGTCACCGAACCAGCCGTGGATGAAGACGAGCAATTCGTCCGTGACGGGAAAGCGTTCGTCGGCGCTCCAGTCGCCGAACCATCCTTCGTCGACCTCGATCACGTCGGGCCCGCTCCATCCTGCTGACGCCGAACCGGTCGCGGCGACTAGACTCGCCCCGCCACCATCGTCGTGCCAGTGGCTTTCAGGAACGTTCGTCGGTCTGTCGTCGATTCGTGCATCTGTCGTTCACTTCGAAAATCATTTGTTGGCATGACTCAAACGCTGTTCCACGAACATCCTGTTGAACGTTCTTTCTCTGAAGGACGTGTATTCAAGTGACGTCCCGTATACTATATTTGATCATATCAAAAATGTGGAATAAAACTCGGAACTATCGAAATCGAGCCGCAGGTTCTCGATCGCGTCCGAGGTTCACCGTTTTCGTCCCGAACCTGCTTCCGATGAGATGTGGACTCGGCCATATGGCACGGAGAACCGCAAGGTTATATCGCTCGGGCCGAAATCGGGCGCGTAATGCGTGAGGAGGCGACCGCGTTCGTACCCGGTCACATCACTGGCTTTTTCAGCGCCCACCCGGACGAGGATCCGACCAAAGCTGGCTCACGGGGTGCAGGACTGACGCTGACGGACGGTGTCGAATTGACAGTCGAACCCGCCACGGGCGACGAATCGAGCGTCGTGCTGAACGGGACGGAAATCAACATCGATCCAGTGGTGACCGTTCTAGAGACGCTCGACGCGACTGCCCGCGTCGAAGCAGACGCCGAACTACCAATCGGAGCCGGATTCGGCATTTCGGGGGCGATGGCGCTCGGAACGGCACTCGCAGGGAACCGCGTGTTCGAACGCAAACTCTCGATGAACGAACTCGTGACGATCGCCCACGGTGCCGAGGTGCAGGCCGGGACGGGACTCGGCGACGTAGTGGCGCAGGCTCACGGCGGCGTCCCGATTCGTCTCGAGCCCGGGGGTCCACAGGACAACCACCTCGACGCGATTCCGGAGCGGGCGCGCGTAGAATACGTCTCCTTCGGTGGTCTCTCGACAGCCGACGTTCTCTCGAACGATACCGATCAGCTGACGGCTGCCGGAAAACAGGCGCTCTCGAGGGTCGTCGAGGAGCCGACCCTGCTGTCGTTCATGTACGCCTCGCGGCTGTTCGCACGCGAAGCCGAGTTGCTAACTGAGCGCGTCACCGAAACGATCGCGGACGTATCGGCGGTCGACGGACAGGCGTCGATGGCGATGCTCGGCGAAACGGTCTTCGCGCTCGGGACGGGTCTCTCCGACGCCGGCTACGATCCATCCGTCTGTGCAACCCATCCTGCCGGTGCCATGTTGCGGTAGGGGCGGTCCCTCGATTTCTATCAGTCGACATACGAGTAACGGTTCCGTGTCGCCAACCGGCGAGACAACTATGATTTATTCGACGTGTTTACGCGACGCCTCACTCTCGATCGCGGCTCCCCACCAATTTCTCTTCTAGCGACGCAGTCACATCAGTCCGCCGGAACACGGTTTTCGTTCCTTCGAGTCCGTGTTACGTTCAGACGAGCCCTCCACCTGCAGTCGATTACCACCGGCAAATAGCGGGCCGGGAGCACATGATAGAAATATGATTGGTAGCCAGAACTTTATTATGGTGCGTTCAAGTTATCCGGTCAAGTTTGGCAATGGCTTCACGAACTGACATTCAGCAAAGTTTGTTTCAGTTGTACGAACACTACGTCGGCGAACCTGACTCGAGCAAGGACGTCTACGGCTATTGGCTGTTCATCGTCGGTTACATTATCGGGGCAGCCGGCGTCGCGACCTTCGTCGTCGGATACGCGGGTGAGGCGAACTCCTACGCGCTAATCAAGATCTCCGGGATCACGGCCGCGACAGGACTCGCGTTTTGTCTGTTCGGAATCGTACTGATGCTTCCGGTGCGAAAGCGAGGAATTCAGGCAAGCTTCGTCGGCCTGCTCATCTCGTTTGCGGGAGTCGGATTTTTCGGGTGGGCCTACCCGTACAACTGGCGGGCACTCGGGACGGACTACAGCGTCGAAGTAATTTCCGTCTATACGTTCGGGATCGGGGTCATCGCGGGCGTTACCGCACTCGTTCCCGTCCTCACCGGGCAAAAAGGGATGTTCGTCGCAGAGGAAGGCCAGACCGAAGATCCGCCGATACTCACCGGTGACGCGATGGAAAGCGCTCAGTTTGCCGTCTTTCGTGACGAGACCGGTGACTGGAAGTGGCACGTCCTCCACCTCGAGGCGCTGGCCCAGAGCAACGAGAGTGCCGTGACCCGACCTGACGCCACGGAGAGCATCGAGCGCGTCAAGTCCCAGATCAGCTCCGCGGGACTGATGGAACTGACGACCTCGGCGTTCCGGCTGTACGAGGATCGCGACGGGACGTGGCAGTGGACCCTCGCGCGCGACGACGGCTCGATCGTCGGCTCCTGTGCAGGCGAATTCGACCAGCGCGACGGCGCCGAGGAGTCGGTAAGCTTTCTGAAAGACCGCGGCCCCGAAGCCGCCGTTATCGAAATCGAAGGTGCCGCGTTCACGTACGAGGAACGCCGGGATCGGTGGTACTGGCAACTGGTCGACGACGATCGGACGCCGCTGGCCTCGAGCGAGACGGGCCACCCGACCCAGGAACGCGCCGAAGAGGCCGCCCGTACGTTCGCCGAGCGGTTCGATCGCGCACGCGTCCTCGACGTCGAACACGTCGGCGTGGAGCTCTGTGAGGGGGCGGACGGCTGGACCTGGCGATTCGTCGACGCGGACGACACGGTCCTCGCGACCAGTACGGACTCGTTCGACGCCAGACGCGACGCCGAGAAGGCCGCCGAAGCGTTGCTGCCCGGTCTGGAATCGGCCTCGATCACCGTGGCCGGCGAACCGACGTACGAACTCTACGAGTCGGGCGAGGAGTGGCGCTACCGCCTCGTCGACGCGAACGAACACGTCGTCGCGCGGAGTCCGGACAGGACGTCCGAACTCGGCGGCTCGGAACGATTGGCCGACCAATTTAGCGAAAATGCGCGCGAAGCCGACGTCGTCGAAATCGACGACGCTGAGTACGAAGTGTATCCGGCCCCCGAATCGGCGAGCGGATCCGACGCCGACGAATTCACGTACGACGGGGACGATACGCTTCCGGCGACCGTCGAAGACCCCGAACGAGTCGCAGATGGCGGGACGGTCACTGACGACGGGTCTGAAGCCGACGAGGACAGTCCGTGGCACTGGCGACTCGTCACCGACGACCGCGAGATCGTCGCCGGGAGTACGGAGCCCCACGCGGACGCGGAGGCGGCGGCGGACGCGATCGAGCGCGTTCGCCAACAGGCCAGCGAAGCCGATCTCATCGAGTTCGAGAACGCAGCGTTCCAGGTCTACGAGGCCGACTCCGGCGAGTGGCGCTGGCGGCTCATCGACGAGGACGGCAACGTACTGGCGGATAGCGGCGAGGAACACACCTCTCGCGGCGAGGCCGCCGAAGCGATGATGACGCTGAAAGAACAGGCCCCCGACGCCGAACTGCTCGAGATCGAGACCGCGGCGTTCGAGCTGTTCGTCAACGAAAACGACGAATGGGGCTGGCGACTCATCGACGAGGGCGGGAAGCTCGTCGCCGAGGACCCGTCGACGCATCCGACACGAAGCGCCGCCCGTCAGGCGATGGATCGGCTGCTCGAGCACCTCGACTCCGACGTGCGGACGATGGATCGTTCGATCTTCCAGCCGTTTGCGAACGAGGACTGGCACTGGCGGTTCGTTATGCCGGCCGGAGAAACCGTCGCCGTCGACGGCGATGCGTATTCGACTCGCGACGAACTAGTCGACAGTCTCGACGACGTCCGCGAGGCTGCGGCGTCAGCCCGATCCTACACGATCGGCGACGTGTCCGTCCAATTGTACGGCACCGACGAGTGGCACTTCCGACTGCTCGACCGCGACCGCAACGAGATCGCCGATTCGAGCGTGTCCTGGAACGACCGCGAGGCGGCGATGGCCGGGGTCGAAGACCTCGGGGAACACGCCGCTGACGCACCCATCTTCTCGATCGAAGATGCCGTTATTCGACCCGTGGGAGACGACGACTGGTCCTGGGAGCTCGTCGATCGCGACCGCGAGGTGCTCGCCGAAACGGTCGGGACCGTTTCGAGCAAGGACGATCTCTTCGATGCGATCGAGGAAGTCCGCCAGCTCGCACCGATGGCCGGCCGCGTCGACTTCGACGTCGCCTCCTTCGAACTCGTCGCCGACGAGGACGACCGCTGGCGCTGGCGGCTCATCGACGAAGATGGCCGGACCGTTGCCACCGGATCGGAAGCCCACGACACGTCCGAAGACGTCCGCGAAGCCCTCGAGAACGTCCGCGACCTGATCGAATCGGCGAGCATCCTCGAGATAGACAGCGTTTCGTTCGAACTCCACACCGACGACGACGGCTGGGTCTGGCAGCTGATCGACGAGTACGGTGCGACGATGGCCGAAAGCACCCAGACTTACGAGACCCGGACCGCCGCCCGGGAGGCGATGAACGACGTGAAAGCACAGGCCCCGGAGGGCTGGATCACCTTCACGGAGTGACGGCGCGGCCGGCGCGACTACTATATCAGTCTCCCGAGCGATCTTCTTTTTCCTCCGCCCGACGCTCTCCGACCCGACGGGGTCGATTCGGGTGGACGACGTGTGCGATCGCCTCGAAATCGCTCTCGAGTGGATAGTCGAGGATACAACTCGGATCGTCCAGTCCCAGGTCGAGAACGACCGCCGACAGCCGAGCGACCGGATTCCAGCTATCGTCGTAGACGTCGTACACTCGCCGCATTTCGCTCGCCTCCATGTACTGGACGAGTTCGTAGCCGCTCAGGCGGCGCTCGAGGAAGACAGATTCCGTAAACATGGCTTCCGCCTCGAGCATGTCGAGACTCCACGTTTCGACGGGGCCGAGATCCACCTCGCCGGCGGCCACTCGTCGCGAGACGCGCGCGAACCGGTCAGCGAGCCGCTCCGGAAGCCCGGATTCGAGACGCATCCGGACCAGTTCGACCTCCACACGCCGGACAGCGGCCGGCGCGGTCGGATCGACCGGTCCTCGTTCGTCGGGGACGATCGATCGCGGCCGCGACGGATTTGCGGCGTGAACGAGCAGGTCCCGATCGACCGGTTCGACGGTGGGACCGATTCGCTCGTGTTCGACGGGAAACGCGTCTCCGACCCGCGATTCTGGATCGTCCCACTCCCCGACGACGGCGCTCGGTATTTCGACGTACCAGACGATTTCCGGCGGGTCGCGACCCTGATCGAGACAGAGTGATGCGGTGCTCGCCCCGTCGATTCGCAACAATCGGTCCGGATCGCTCCCGATGACGGTCCTCGAGACGTGATCGCGGATCGTCTCGACGTGGCCGGGCTCGATCCGCCGAGGAATGAGAAACGCAGTCGCATCACGTTCGGTAATCGGATCTCGCGGTCGCGGATTCGGTGACGAATCGGACTCATTGCGGTACCGGAAATACGCCACGACGATGAGGAATGGGGCCAGAATCAGCACGCGCCGTACCCATCGCTTTGGTAGTCGAACGTCCATACCGTTCGTAGCCAGGCGATCCCGATCAGATTCCCCGCGATACCTATCGGGAATTTATACGGAACGAGCGCAATCTCGAACCATGAAATCGATGTGCATTGAATTACAGTATACGAAAGAGACGACGCCTCCGATACACGACGGCATCTGTTCGTCGCCGGATATCGATCGCGAGGTCATCGTCGGCGGGCAGGCCGTAGACGGCGTGGAGACGATTACGTCGTTCGTGTACGGCGATCCGGAGGCCTACGAGCCGCTATTGCTCGAGCACGAGCCGGTACTCGAGTACGACATGACGCGCTCCGAGGACGGGTTCTTCCTCTACCTTCGGCGGGAACTCGGATCTGATGGGCTGTCGCTCCTGAACGCGCTCTCGCAGGACACCGTCGTCATCGTTCCGCCGATCGAGATCCGCTCCGATCGGACGATTCGGATGACGGTCGTCGACCATCCGACGGACCTCAACGGCGTCGTCGATGATCTCTCCGCGGACGTAACGTTCGATATCCGCTGGGTGAGCGACGAGGTGACGGTTACCGAGACGGCTGTTTCCGATCGGCAGCTGGCGGCCCTGCAGGCCGCCTGGGACGTCGGATTCTACGAAGTCCCGCGGCAGGCCGGTATCGAGGCCGTTGCGGACGAACTCGAGTGTGCCGTCTCGACTGCCTCGGAACTCGTCCGTCGCGGCGAAGCGAACGCCGTCGAACGAGTCCTCGATGGCGGACTGTAGAACCGGTCCGGTCAGTCCCCGTTTCGTTTCGAACAGATTGCGGCGTACGCGGTGCCAGCGAAGGCAGTGTCGACGATCTCGAAGTCATCGAAGACGGCGTCGATCGAGTCCATGACGTCGCCATCGGGATTCCAGTTTGCGTACCAGCGAAAGAACCGCCAGATGAGTGGGTTCAGGACTCGAGCGGGTCCGCTCGGGACCGGCCGGACGTCGACGACCGCAAACCGTGCGCCAGGGACGAGCGACCGATGGACAGTCTCCGTGGCACGGCGAACGTCGGGCATGACGGAGAGGGAAAGCGTTGCGAGTGCCGCATCGAACGGCGCGTCGAACTCGGCCGTCGTCGCGTCGGCCCGACGCACACGAACGTTCTTCCAGCCGTGTTTCTCGATCCGCGTCCGTGCGTTTTCGAGCATTCCCGGGCTGTAATCGACGCCGACTAGTTCGCCGTCCGCACCGATTTCGTTGCGTATGCGCTCGAAGTTTACGCCCGGACCGCAGCCGACATCGAGCACGCGATCGCCCGGCTCGAGGGCCAATTGATCGATCGCCCGCTCGCGAATCGGTTCGAAGTCTTTCTCGCTCATTCCGTAGTGGTCGCTCCAGCGATCCCACACCGCCCGACTGCGCTCGAGATGGTCCTCGTGTTCCTCGCCCACCGAACCGACGCCGTTTGGTGTCTCCACGGGCTGATCTCGCTTTTGTGTGGCCATGCGTTCGAGTGGGGCCGGGACGGACGTGTACCTGTGCGCGAAACTTATCGCTCGTTTATAAGAACAGCTCCAAAATCGCCGATTTGGCGTCCGCATTTGTGCGTCGGCACAGACGACGGTGCGAGCGAGTCGACGTTTTAGAGGCACCTCGACGGCGACGAAACCCGATCGGCGTCCGATCGGGCCGTTTTTTTATCGGCCGAACCCAGTGATCGACCGTGAGCGATTACGACATTAGCAATCCGGGTATCGGCGGAGGCTGTGCAGGACTCTGTTATGCCCTTCCACAGCAACTGGGTAAGATTGCGTGTGGATCCGGAGGGCTTTCGACAGGTGCCTGCCACGCTATCGATTTCTGCTGAATAGCCGCTCAAAATCGTGTTATTTTTCAGGAAGTCCTCTTACCGCTATCTCAGCAATCCCGGACGCTAACGCACCTCCAGTGATTACATAGTACCATTCGAGAGGAGTCGCTAGTTCTAGGAGTGCAAGTACGCCAACACCAACTACGAGGCTTATCCAGTGATCTTCGCCTACAACCTGCTGCGCAACCGAATTCATATCAATACCGTAGCTGCACAACATACTGTCTTTTTCCGCCTTCTAAAATCAAATGCTATCGAATTCGGTACTGATCACATGGGAGTATTAGTTTGAAAGATATCAACTACTGTGCTGGGTGAGTATGTCTCTAGCTTGTTCTCGTTCTTCAGCAGTATTCAACGACTCAGTTTCCAACAGCCGTTCAACCTTCTTTTCAAATTGTTCATCGGTTAGTTCTCCGCGAGCATACCGCTCACGGAGTGTTTCCAGAGGAGTAGCGTCCTCTGTGGGCGATCCTTCAATACTACTTTCATAACTGTTCTGGGATTCTCCAAATGCTATATCCCACAGTTCATACTGATCTGGATCATACTCGTCTGGATCTGGCGGAACCTCTTTGATCGCCATGTCGACTATACCAGAGATTAACATGCCAGCGACTAGTGCCCAGTACCACGGCATTGACAACATACCATATGAGATAACAACAGTGATGACTCCAATAAGAAACGAGACCCAGTGGTCATCACCACTGAGGGACTTAAGCGAGATCATAGGTGTTATTCTTCTCCCCCTGTTTTGATGACTGATTTCATGTTTCTAAGTTCAACGTCTAGTGCAGGATGGATAAATTCTGGCGTGAGTTCTCCGGGTTGGAAAGCGAGTTTCAAATCCACAATCGTGACGGTGACGAGTGTTGGAAGCCAAGGAGAGACTCCGCTCAATTGCCGAGACGAGTGAGTGAATTTCCAGGAAACATATCGGTAGTTTATACCCCTCTGGGCGAGGGTGCGATCGAGTTCGACCGGCAGCGGCGACCGATCGCCGGCCGATGGACACTCGGCGTCCGATCGGGCCGTTTTTTATCGGCCGAACCCAGTGATCGACCGTGAGCGATTACGACACCGTCTCCGCCGACGTCGAGCACGAGGAGGAGATCCCGGAGGACCACCCCAGATATCAGGATCTACTCACCCGCCATCGGATCGAAGCAGGCGTCGAAAAAGGAATTACCCACCTCCAGGGGATGCACGCTGAGGGACGTGGCAGCGCGTTCGATTACCTGCTGGGTGAGGAGACCATCCCCAGCGCGGACGACGCCGAACGGGCGGCCGCGGCTCACCTCCTGCTCGCGGACCACCCCGTGCTCTCGATCAACGGCAACGTCGCTGCGCTCGTCCCCGGAGAGATGGTCGAACTCGCCGAGGCAACGGGCGCCGACCTCGAGGTGAACCTGTTCAACCGCACCCCCGAGCGAATCGATGCCATCGTCGATCACCTCCGTGAGCACGGAGCCGACGAGGTAAAAGGGCTCGAGGCCGACGCGCACATTCCGAATCTGGATCACGAGCGGTCGAAGGTCGACGCCGACGGAATCTACGAGGCCGACGTGGTTCTCGTCCCGCTCGAGGACGGCGATCGCGCCGAGGCCCTCGACGAGATGGGCAAGACCGAAATCGTCATCGATCTCAATCCGCTGTCGCGATCGCCGCAGGTCGCCGACGTGCCGATCGTCGACAACATCATTCGTGCAGTGCCGAACGTGACCGACCACGCACTGGAGTTGGCGGGCGCCGACGAGGCCGACCTGCGAACGATCGTCGCAAACTTCGATCGCGAACGCGCGCTCGAGGACGCCGAGGAGCGGATCCGTTCAGGCGAACTCTGACGTCCGTCGGTTGCGGTCAGAGCTTCCCCGTGATCGTCGGCGAAACGGAATCGCGCGCACCGTCGCGCTCGTCGATCGGGGACCGGTCTCCGCCGTCGACGAACGGCAGTTTCGACCTGATCGCCGCTTTCTTTTCTTCCACTCGATAGTACGAAAGCCAGAAGGATTCGCTCAACCGACGTGCGAGCGAGTTATCGATCTCGTAATCGACGTCGGGTCTGCACTCTAGTTCGTCGCTGTCGACGAGCCAGCGGCGAGCGAGTGCGACGCCCTTCTCGGCGTCGTAGCCGCGGGCAACGTAGTGTCTGTAGGGGTGGCGGACCCACGAACACTCCCAGTGAGCGTAGACGTCGACGCCGGACTGGTTCTCGAGATCGTGCAACACGATGTGCAACTGCTCGTCGGCGAATCGCGACGGTCGCCACACCCACGATCCTTCGGAGGTATTGCCGTCCATCCGTACCTTGAGCGCGGCTATCGGGTTGCGCGCAAAGCCCATCTCCTCGAGGATGTCTTCGATGATCTCCTCCGAGCAGTGTGCCGTGAGTGCGTACTCGTCGGCAGTCGTGTGACTGACTGCGTATCCGCCAAACGTCCCCCGCAGGAGAAAGTGCAGTTGCGGGAGAACGCTTCGACGAAACGCGTTCACGACGTCTTCTCTGTAGCTCATCGATCGGCGGGATTACGCTGACGGAACGTATGAGTGTTCGGCAGGCCGTCGGGAGGGCGGCTGTCCGCGACTCGAGCGTACCGGTTGCGGCTACGAGACGAAAAACGGAGCGCGACGACCGGAACGATGCGGACGCCGGGGAACGCGACGAGAGCCGATAAGCGAGACACGCAAGAGCCGGTGAAATCGTTACGCCGACGGCTGCCGACGTTCCGATATCGGATAATGACTGAACTGAGCGACGGCACCGGTGACGACGTAATACGGCGGCAGCTGAACCCCGAACGGGACGATCCGGCGAGCCAACTCGCCGAAGTCGTTGCCGATCTTACCGACGACGAGCCACTGAACCTCACCCCAGTGTACGGCTGTATCGATACCCTCATCGCCGATCTGTTCTCGTCGCCGCCACCCGACGAGGCTGACGCCTGTATCGCGTTCGACTACGAGGGGTACCGTATCCGGGTTCAGCAGGATGGCACGACGACGTTGCGCGAACTATCGGCCTGATTCCTCTCTGGTCCGACCAGCGCTTTACACGCGTTCGAGGGGAGAAGAGCCGAATCGGTATCCGGCATCGAGACGAGCGGCAACTCGCCCGCTTACTCGAGTCACCTCGTCTCGAGCGGAGACCGCCACCAGCGACTCGGCGAACAAGGTGTGTCGGTGAGCGGATCTGCTCCACGGGGCTCCGACGAGGCTCCTCGAGGCTGGAAATGGTGCTACTGGTGTCTTCCTCGGCGGGACTCGCGTCCCGGTCAGAGCGACCGAACTTGGACTGTACCCGTACTGAGCGCATCGGGGTTCGATCGGCTCGAGTCGGATGCGTTTTCAAGAGGTATAAATTCCTCCTCCGGTTTCAGTCCACATATGGACGCCTACGAGTTGCTAACGCGAAACGCCGAGGAGGTCGTCACCGACGAGGAGGTCCGCGACCTCGCCGAGGACCCGGCGGGGAAACGCGCCTACGTCGGCTACGAGCCCTCGGGCGTGCTCCATCTCGGCCATCTGCTCACCGCGAATAAACTCATCGACCTGCAGGACGCAGGAATGGAGGTCGTGGTTCTGCTGGCGGACGTCCACGCCTACCTCAACGGGAAGGGGAGTTTCGAGGAGATTCGGGATACCGCCGAGAAAATGAAAGCCCAGTTCCTCGCATACGGGCTCGACGAAGAGAACACCGAGTTCGTCTACGGCTCCGAGTTCCAACTCGAGGACGACTACGTACTCGACCTCCACGCTCTCGAGGTCGAGACGACGATGAACCGCGCCCAGCGCGCGATGGCCGAACTGCAGGGCGACGAAGCTGCCAAGGTGAGCCACCTCGTGTACCCGCTGATGCAGACGCTGGACATCGAGTATCTCGACCTCGATCTGGCGGTCGGCGGCTTAGACCAGCGCAAGGTCCACATGCTCGCCCGCGAGAAACTCCCCGAACTCGACTACGAGGTCCGGCCCGCCATTCACACCCCCATCGTCGCCGACCTCGAAAGCGGCGAGGGCAAGATGTCTTCGAGCGAGGGCGTCACCATCTCGATGGAAGACTCCACGGACGACCTGGAGGAGAAGGTCAATTCGGCGTTTTGCCCGCCGACGCGCGATCCCGACGGTGACCTCGAAAACCCCGTCCTCGAACTCTTCGAGTACCACATCTTCCCGCGATTCGATGAAATCGTCGTCGAGCGACCGGACAAGTACGGCGGCGATCTGACATACGATGTGTACGAGGATCTGGCCGCGGATCTCGAGTCGGGCGAACTCCACCCTGCAGACGCGAAGGGAACGCTCGCGAGCTATCTCGACGAACTGATCGCACCGGGTCGCGAAACGTTGCGCGAGCTCCGAGAGTAACTGGAGACCCCGATCACGTCGTCCACTCTTCGGTCACTCGTGCCCGATAGTTTGACAACCCCCGCCAGCAAGGTCGTGGTATGTCGTTTCAACTCTCTCCGGAGCAGCAGGCGATCCGCGACGCCGTTCGGGAGTTCGCAGACGAGGAGATACGACCGGTTGCCGCGGAGTACGAGGCTGACCAGCGGTATCCCGCCGATCTTCTGGCGGAAGCAGCGAAGCTCGACCTCGTGGCGCCACACGTTCCGGAAGCGTACGGCGGTGCGGAGATGGATCCGATTTCGACCCTGATCGTCACGGAGGAGCTCTGGCGGGCGGACCCCGGCGTCGGCGGCTCGATTTCGGCGGCAGATTTCGGCACCGGAATGCTCGTCGAGTACGGCGACGAGCGCCAGTGCGAGGAGTGGCTGCCGAGAATCACGGCTGGTGAAACGCCGATCGCGACCTGTATCTCAGAGCCCGCACACGGGTCGAACGTGGCAGGGATGGAGACTCGTGCCGAGAAAGACGGCGACGAGTGGATACTCGATGGCCAAAAGATGTGGATCACGAACGGCAGCGTCGCCGACGTGGCGATTATCATGGCCAAGACCGCTCCCGAGAAGGGACACGACGGTATCACCGCCTTCCTCACGCCCACCGACGCCGACGGCTACGAGGCGACGAGAATCACGAACAAACTCGGGATTGAAGCACAGGACACCGCAGAAATCGTCATCGACGACCTTCGTGTCCCCGAGCAAAACGTCGTCGGCGAGGTCGATCGCGGCTTCTATCAGCTGATGCAGTTTTTCGCGAGTGCACGGGCCGACGTGGCAGCCCAGGCAACCGGCGTCTCACAGGCGGCTCTCGAGGCATCCGTCGCCTACGCAACCGAACGCGAGCAGTTCGATCAGCCCATCGCAGAGTTTCAGGCGATACGTCACAAGATCGCGGAGATGGCGACCAACGTAGAAGCAGCGCGCTCGCTCACCTACCGAGCCGGGTCGGCCCTGAAATCGGGAGACGACGGCCATGCGACGCGGCTGGCTTCGATGGCAAAACTGTTCGCAAGCGAGCGAGCAGTCGACGTCACCGACGAAGCGCTGCAAGTCCACGGCGGTGCAGGATACGTCTCGGATCATCCGGTCGAGCGATTCTACCGTGACGCACGGATTACGAAGATTTACGACGGCACGAGCGAGATACAGAAGACCATCATCGCCGATCAGGTTCTTTGATGCCGAGGGCGGATATTCGCCCCAGTGACCGGCCGAATCCCGCTGTTTGAAGTGCGAGCGCCACCCTCCTTCGGCCATGAACGAGACGCGACGCGCTATCCTCGAGGCGATAGCCGGCGGACCGGTCTCCGGGCCGGCGTTAGCCGACGACTTCGACATCTCGCGGGCAGCCGTCTGGAAGCACATCGAGGCGCTTCGTGATGCGGATTTCGAGATCGAGAGTGGACCGAACGGCTACGAACTCGCCGACGTCGCGGCGTACAATGCTCCGGCGGTCGAATTCGGTCTCGAGGCTCCGTTTTCGATCGACTATCACGACTCCGTGGGAAGCACGAACGATCGCGCGCGGGAGCTGGCGGCCGAGGGTGGCGCCGATGTTGCAGTCCTCGCGGACGAACAGACCGGCGGGAAAGGCCGTCTCGAGCGAGAGTGGTCCGCGCCCGCAGGTGGCGTCTGGGTGAGCGTCGTCACCCGTCCGTCGATCACGCCCGCACAGGCGCCGCTGTACACGCTCGCAGCGGCGGTCGCGACGGCGACGACCGCTCGAGAGGCTGGCGTCGACGCGCGAATCAAGTGGCCCAACGACGTGGTCGTCCCGGTTGGCGACGACGGCGCGTACCGGAAGCTTGCGGGTATCCTCACGGAAATGGAAGGCCAGCCAGATCGGGTGGATTGGCTCATTGCGGGCATCGGAGTCAACGCAAACCTCGACGCTGAGGAGCTTCCCGAAGGCGCGACTAGCATCCGAGACGAGGCAGGGGACGTCGACCGTCGACGCTTCGTCCAGCGACTGCTCGAGGAGTACGATCGCTACCGAACCGACCTCGACACCGTTGTTCCGACCTGGCGCGAGCTAGCGCTGACGCTGGGCCAGCACGTTCGGGTCGATCGGCCGGCCGGCGAGGTCGTCGGGGATGCGATCGACGTCACTGAATCCGGGGCGCTCGTGGTCGAGACCGACGACGAACGGGTAACCGTGTCGGCGGGGGATTGCGAACACCTTCGACCGGTCTAACCAGCTCTCGAACGGTGTGGCCCACCGCTTTCGATGGGGAGAATCGCGTTACAGTGCCGAGGTACCGCGACGCTCACTCTGCGGCGAGACGATATTGCGCCGACTCTTCGTCGACCGCTTCGGGGTCAACCTGCACCGTGAGTACCGGCACCGGGGCATCCCGGACCACTCGTTCCGTGACGCTGCCGAGTAACAGCCTGTCGATTCCGCCACGCCCGTGGGTTCCCATCACCACCAGGTCGCACTCGTCGGGGTCTGCCTCGTCGACGATGACGCGACTCGGCGCGCCTTCGCGCACCTGACTTTCGACCGTAACGTCGTCCGGTGCGAGTTCTTCGACTCGTCCGACCGCCGCCCGACCCTTGCCGTGAAGCGCATCGTTGATCCCTTCGAGCGCGGTTTCCATCGGGAGTCCGCTGTAGCCGG